>JARNMJ010000045.1 GCA_029432795.1 Pontiellaceae bacterium B12219 | reverse complement strand
GGCCGAATGCACCGGGAACGACCTATGCCGTGCAGCGCTCAACCAATCTGGTGACAGATGCGTTTTCGGGAACGGTTGAGGCAGGAATTCCTGCACTGACGCAAACGAACAGCATCACCATTGAAATACCGGAAGAACCTGCTTCATTCTACCGGATCATCGCTGAATAGACTGTTTGGCCGGCTGGTTTTCAGCAGAATTGGAGTCGAAAAGAACGCCGTTGTTTTCATGTGTTTATTTTTCAATGACTTCCGGGATGCATCTGGCCGTGCGCTGACACGCCGATAAAGTTGTGGACGGTTTGGATGGGCGCCTGAAAATATGTATAACAACGAATGGGCATTAAGGTAGCTTGGTGGGCGTGATCCGTCCGGAGCTTTATTGGATACGGTGACGGTGCGGATCAAACCAGTTGAACATAAAACGATGGAGTAAGGGCATGGATCAGTGGAATCGGGGTCGGCGGTGGTTATTCGGAGTTTTACTGGTTGCTCTATCGAATTCAATGATTGCGCATTCGGAGGTGGTGGGCATTTTCTTTGACCAAACGTTGCCGCAATCCTCCTTTGCGGCGAGCGAAATTCAGGAAGCCCTTGCGGATCGAAACTGCACCGTGGAATTGAGAAGCCTTTCCTCGCTGTCAGAAGTGTATCCGCATCCGAAAATTATATTGGCACGGGTCGGTGATGATGCGGTTAAAAAGGCGTTGCTTGCGCAGGGCGGACAGATCCCGGACGGGTTGGGCGAACAGGCGTATGCGTTGCGAACGACGACGAATGAGATGTTGTGTTACTGGGCCTTGGGCGGCGATGCCAACGGACTGATGTATGGCGGGCTGCAGCTGGCCGAGAATATTCGTTTTAACGGGCTGGCCGGGACGTACCACTCGCAGGAAGAGCCCTATATTAATCGCGGCGTGAAATATAATCTGCCGCTGGATTTGCGCCTTCCGACCTATCACGGCTCAAAGTTTAAAACCGACGCTCATTTACACGATGCATGGAGATGTTCCGGCGGATCTGGCGAAGAACGATAAAAAGACCTGGCTGGAAGTGCGGCAGGATGATTTTTATTTTCTGCACTGGGGCGACCCTCAATTTGCGCGGGACTATCTGCAGGGTTTTCCCGATAAAGACCGATTTATCCAGGGCTTCTTTTACGGCTCGGATGGTTGGACGGCTACGCGCGACTTTGTCAGCAAAAATCCGGTTGTTGAAGATGAACTGGAAATCAAGCGGCTTTGGTATACCCAGATGCTTTGGGGACGGCTGGCCTATAATCCGCAAACACCTGATCAGGTTTTTATCGATGAAATGGCTGCCCGGTATCCTTCGGTATCTGCATCGGACCTGTTCGATGCCTGGCGTAATGCGTCGCGCGGGCTTCCGCTCGCAACGGAGGTGATTCAGGGAACTCTTCGTTTTGATTTTCATTGGTGGCCGGAGTTATGCGAGCGCGATAAAGGATTTGTGACCTTGGAGGCCTTTATTAAGGCAAAGCCGCCTGGCGGTTCGGAGGTGTGCAGTATTGCGGATACCGCCGCCGACAGATGTATTAACGGGCGGACCACCTATCAGGTCGCTGACAGTATTCAATCTTCTGCCGAAGCGGCTCTGAAAACGCTCTCTACGCTTTCCGGAGATCAGAATCCTGAACTGGCGGTCGTTTTGAAAAGCATTACCGCGCAGGCTTATCTGAGCCTCTATTATGCTGAAAAGATTCGCGGGGCAACGGATGTTGCCGCAGGTGAAACGGCGTCCGCTCAAATTGCGATGGGCAAAGCTGTGGGGTGTTGGCGGCAGTATGTGGCGATTATGGACAGCCAATTTTATGGATCCAATATGCAGCGTGTCCGTAACTTTAAAAATTGGCATGTTCACGATGCTGCCGTCCTGAAAGAGTATACCGATTTAGGTGGAAATGCGGATGATTTGTAAAAGCGACCGGTTAATTTGACGGGAAATCATAATAGAGTTCAGGAAGGTGTGTCCCAATTTTCTGTTAGGAGGGTAATAAGTAAATAACGTATTGCGATGCCGGGGCTATATTTTTCAACGGGCATTTCGAACGGAATTTTTCTAACAAAGGATTTAGGTATATGAATAGGCAGCAAGGTAAAAGAACCAGTTTAACGACGTCCTCTATCTCGGCGATAGGTGCTGGAGCGAGAAGTCGAATCATTGGAACCACACTCGTTTCAATGGTGCTTTTGCAAAGTTCGGTTTGGGCAGGAAAAACGACGCTTTATGTGTCGCCCGAGGGGAATGATCAGTGGTCGGGACGATTGGCCGATCCCAAGCAGGATGAGGGCCCTCTGGCCTCTTTGGATGCCGCCCGTCTGAAGGTTCGCCAATTAAAAGCTGCAAACCCTGGCGAATCTTTTGAGGTGCAGCTTCGTGGCGGACTCTATTCGCTTAGAGAGACCGTGGTTTTCGGCCCGGAAGATTCCGGCAGCAAAGAGGCTCCGATTGTTTATAAAGCCTTTCCAGGAGAAACCCCGGTGTTTACGGGGGGTATCGAAGTCAGTAACTGGAAAAAGTGCATCAAGGATCCGGCGGGTGTTGCTCCGGAAGCAAAGGGACAGTTGTGGGTAGCGGAAATTCCCGGTGCGAAAAAAATGCAGTGGAATATTAAGTCGCTTTACGACGGCGAAACCATGCTGCAGCGCTCAAGGTCAGATGGCTTTAAATATGCCGAGGTCGAAAAGGAAGAGGACTCTAATCGACAGGGCAAAAAGTTAACAAGCGTGTTGGAATACGAAGGTAAGCCCGTTGCTCCGTTCGATCGCACGATTTATTACAGGGATAATGACATAAAGGATTGGAGCAACCTTTCCGATATCGAGCTCCTGCTTAAGGATCGTCCCTGGATGATCAATATCATCCCCCTGGAGCGTGTTGATACCAAAAAGAAAATTGCCTATCTGGAGGTTGATCCGACGTATCAGGCAATCAATCCGAACAATCGCTTCTGGGTTGAGAACGCAATCGATTATCTGGATGAGCCGGGCGAATGGGTCTTCAACAGCGCCGAAGGCCGTCTTTATATCTGGCCGGAAAACGAAATCAGTACAATGAATATCGTTGCTCCCTATCTTCAGGAATTCATCCGGGTTGAAGGCACGGAAGACGGCCCTTTTGTATCGCACCTCCATTTTGAAGGCCTGACGTTCACCCATGGGCTGCGGGATACGCTTCTTGAGAGCGACAAGGGCCTGCAGCACGACTGGGAAATGTATGACAAAGGCAATGCGGTGATCCGTTTCCGCTTTGCGGAAGACTGCTCTATCCATGGATCCACGATTAAATCAAGCAGTGGCACGGGTATTCGCCTGGATCTGCATTGTCAGCGGATTGAGGTTTCCGGAAATCTCCTGAAATATCTGGGCGGAGGCGGTATCGTGCTCAGTGGCTATGGTCCCGGAACAAAAGATGTCAATAAATATAATGTGATTCACGACAACTACATCCACCACGTCGGTGAGCTTCTGTGGCATGCTCCGGCCATCTTCATCGCGCAAAGTGGAAATAACGAAATCACCCACAATACAATTCATGATCTTCCCTATAACGGTATCGCGGTGAGTGGCTGCCGTCCGCACGAGTTTTATCTCGTGAAACGGATTCCGTTCCGGCGTGCCTGGGTCTCTTCCATTCGTTTTGAAGAGTGTGAGCCCTACATCAAAAAAGGACTGGCGTCTAAGTATCAGAATCGTCTCGAGCATTTTCTGCCGCTTCTCCACGCCCGTGAAAATAAAATTGCGATGAATGATATCTCGCGTGTACTGCTGAAACTGCACGACGGTAACGCGATTTATTTCTCGGCCATGGGGGAAAATAATGTGGTTGAAAGCAACTATCTGCATCAAAACTATGGCACGGCAGGTGCAATTCGATTGGACGACAATCCCAGCTTCACGATCATCAAAAACAATGTGATCCAGGAATCGGACCAGGGACTCGGTCTCAAGGGACCTGCTGATGTCTTCAATAACTTTATTTTCACCGAGACCTTTCTGCGCGGCCGATCTTTGCCGGGGTGGCTCGGTGGCACTAAACAGGCGTATCCGGTCGGGAATATATTTATGCCGCCGGCTTCTTCGAAATCGAGTAACGGACTCTATTTGACGGATAGCCGCGCAACGGAAAGACCCTTCTTTCTGAATCTGCCCAAAATGGAAAATTCGATCTATTTTACGGAGAACACAAGCACGCCCTACGTCCCGAAGACAGAGCTGGGCAGTGATTTGTTCACCGGAGATCAGGTTACATTGGGGCAGGATGCCGTAAAGCTGGTGTATATTGACCCTATGTTCGACAAAGAAGCCGCGCGGGAAGGCAACTATTGTTTCAAAGAAGGTTCGCCGGCTGAACAGTTAGGCATTCAGCCGATTGACTTGCGCGAGGTGGGGTCATCGCTCACAGAGCCAAGTTTTAACGGGTTTGACGAAGCTGTCGCAGCAGAGGGTGAACGGGTTGTATTTGATTTTAATAACAATACACCCTTTGACAACGTGCCGGTAGGCAGTTCCATGACCGTTGAGGGCATCACCATGGCGACCACAGGAATCGTAGATATCGATGGGGTCTCCAAAGGAAGCAAGGTCAATATTCATGCAGGGGTGAATGCGATCGGCATTCGTTCCGCCAGCGGGAAGGGAGATCATAACAGTATTGATGTCGGTGAGGCCTGGGAATTTACCTTTGACCGGAATATCAGCTCTATTGAGCTGACTTTTGCGGGGATGGACGAGTCTGATGTATTCAAACTCGCAATCCGAGAAGGTGCGGAAGATATCGAAACCGATATATCAAGCAGCAAGGTGAAGGGCGGGGTATATACCCTGAACCGGACGATTGCTGCTCAGACGCCGGTCGAAATTAAATTAACCGCAGGCGACATCGCACGGGTAGAATCGATAGCTGTGACGATATCGAACCGTTAACTTATTCTGCTTAAGGTATTTCCAGTCCTTGGAAATTTTTCCGGTTATTCTCAGATGTTGGAATAGCCGGAATTTCTTTTTCCAAGGGTTGGAAAAGAGCATCTCAAAGGAAAAGGGCTGTTGAGCAATGAATGTTTTAGCCCCGTCTCCTGTCCCAATTTGTTGCGGAGGGGTTCTTAAGTACTTGTAGCTCGATCTTCATCGGTCGAGCGCATCTTATTCGCACAAAGGAAAAAGGATTTGTAAAATGGTTAAAAATAAAATTTTCGCGAACGGAATGACGGGTGGGTCACGCTTCAGGCCATTGGCTTTGTTGCTGGCTTTAGTGCCTGCGGTCTGTTTTTCAACCGAATATACCGTAAGTACACAGTCCGAATTTGACGCGGTCAAAAATGCCGTATTGCAGCCCGGCGATGCCATTTTGCTCGAACGCGGACAACAGTTTGTCGGCATGCTGGCGCCGACTGGAAAAGGGACGGAAGCCGCTCCGATTCGCATTGGTGCGTTTGGAACGGGAGATCGGCCTCTGATTGATGCCCAGGGATTGAATGAGGCGGGGGTGCGCCTGGAAGGAGATATTGCCTTTTGGGAAGTATCGGGGTTAGAAATCATCAATAAAACGGAGGATACAGACAGCTATTTATTTGGAATTCTTGTTGTCGTGAGTGGTCCCGATAACATGGTCTATGAGCACATTTATATTGATGATAATTATATTCATGATGTGAATGCAGCAGTGGAGGGTAAAGATCGCGGAGGGATTCATGTCTATATGGAGGGTTTGAACAGTTCCATTATCGATGATCTGCGCATCACCAATAATCGAATCGAAGATGTCGGCGGGGTAGGGATTGCCAATAAGTCCAGTTGTGCGGATGTCGTTGTGGAGGACATTGGATATACGGCGGTAAACCTGTGGACCGGTGTTTATATCGGTGGAAACTATGTGAATCGCACCGGCCGAAACAGCATCATTGTTCGCCACAGTCAAGATCCGATGGTGGAGTACAACGTGGCGGCGAACTGCGGTCGTTATAGTCATGGGACTGCTATTTTCTGTTTCGATACGGTGGGTTGTATTATGCAGTACAATGAAGCCTATGGAAACACGGTTGCAGGCTCCACGGACAGCAGCAATTCTGACCGCGCCGGGTTTGATGCGGATTACAACTGCGTTGATACAACCATTCAATATAACTACAGCCATGATAATGAATATTTCTGTGCTATTATGAAAAAAGTGCAACGCAATGTAGTCATTCGCTACAATGTGACGCAGGACGAGAAGCAGGGCTTCTATTTCTATGGCTTTGACAGCAATACGGATGTTGAAGACGTCCACATCTACAACAATACGCATTATGTGAGTGCCGGGAACAGTGCCGCTGTGTTTGTGCAGGGGCGAAAGCCGCATGATACCCTGCTTGAAAACAATATCTTCTACTTTGAGGATGCGGATGATTCCTCATACGGAACGGGTAATTTGAGTGGCGCTACGTTTAACAACAATCTCTACTACAATATTACTCCGCATTCGTCGGATTCGAATCCAATTATTGGAGATCCGCTGTTTACGTCGCCCGGAGTGGCCGGAACGGATATTAACCTGACGACGATGGGGGCATTGCGCGGTTATCAATTGCTAGCCGGATCTCCGGCGTTTGATGCGGCGATTTTGATTTCGGGGACGGTACAGTCGGATATTGCAGGGAATCCGATCTATGACGGTGCAGCCGATATCGGTGCCTTTGAGTATATGGGCCCTGTTACTCAGGTAACGTTCGATTTCCTTGAGGGTTCCGTTTGGGATAAAGGTGCCGGTGGTGGTGCGATTGGTGCAAACGCTACGTTAACGAATACAGTGACGGGGAATAGCATAACACTTACGGCGATCGATGTGATTGGTCAGGACGGTACCCGCGCTTCAGAGGGGGAAGGGCATAAATTGAATGTGTTTGGATCGACCGCCTATCTGGCCGTTGATGATAGCGGCAATCCCGGCGGTTACAACCAAGAGTTTCGTAATTTTAACCCGAACGAAGGCTGGGTCTTTGCGTTTGATAAGGATGTCTATTTAGAAACGATTCAGCTCGGGAGCCAGAATAATGATGCGGAAATGACTCTGTCGTCAGAATTGTTCGACGATATTATTCTGGCGGATGGGCAACCGAGTGATGTTCACGAACTGGGATACCGTTTCGTTCCGGCCGGAACTGAACTCACCTTGATGATGACCACGCCGACGAATGGCGTGGATACCGGGGTTGGAGTGCAGAACATAACCGTTTCTGAAGTTCCTTTATTTTCGGGAGCAACAACGATGGTGCAGGCGGAGTCTTACGACGATGCAATCGGTGTGGTTGCGCTGTCCAGCTCGGATGACGGTGGCGGGAAGATGGTGGTCTTTGATGCAACAGGCGATGAAATCTCCTACGAGGTGAATGTGCTGGTTGCAGGGACGTACTTAGTGGAATTCCGTGTGGCCTCCGATTCCGGGTTGGTGAATCTGGAACTGGCGCAGAATGGTACGCCGCTCACCACGCTTAATCGGGTGATTGACGGGGGGGCAACCTGGACCAGCGTGTATAAGATGATCTCGCTTCAGGCGGGAGCCAGTACCCTCACGGTTTCTGCAACCGGTGAAGAATTGCAACTTTTGAACTGGTTTGAACTAACGGCTTCATATGGATATTTTGAGTTCTCAACTCCGATGGATCCAATCAATATCGCACTGAATCAAACGGCCAGCGCGAGTAGTGTGCATAGTTCCTCCTACGCGGCCAGTAAAGCGTTCGATGGAGATCTTGTTACTCGCTGGGCGGCTACCGAATTAACCCCATGGATCGAGGTGGATTTCGGCGCGACTGTTTCGATCAATGGCATTCGAATCGTTGAAACCAGGGATCGCATTCGCTCGTATGAAATTCAGGTGTATGACAACGAAAGTTGGGAACCTGTTTTTGAGGGCGAAAATCCTTATGATAATCAGATTGAGTGGTTTTCTGAGGTATCCGGATCCAGGTTCCGATTGCAAATTATGTCGGCGACATCCAACCCGACGGTCGAGGAATTTGAACTCTATGGAATATCGGATCAGTCGGCTTCAATGGCGAAGTTCGAAGCCGATTCGATTTCATTCGAGTGGCCGAATGCACCGGGGACTACCTATGCCGTGCAATGCTCAACCAATCTGGTGACAGATGCGTTCTCGGCGACGGTTGAATCAGGGATTCCTGCATTGACGCAAACGAACAGCATTACGGTTAAAATACCGGACGAATCAGCGGGATTCTATCGCATTATTGCTGAATAGAGATTTAATAGAATCTGAGCTCATCGATCATGATCGCAGTTCGGAATTTTATGGGTGAATTAATAAGAAAGGATATTGAAGGGATGAATAAACAACATAGAAAAACTTCAGCACGAAGGACGTCTGTTATGACGATGAAAGATTCGCTGGGAAGGCGTCAAAGCATGGGACCTCTTCTCGTTTCGTTGGTACTTTTGCAAGGTGCGGCCTGGGCCGGAAAAACGACGCTTTATGTGTCGCCCGAAGGAAATGACCAGTGGTCGGGACGGATGGCGGAACCCCAACAGAATGAGGGGCCTTTTGCTACCTTGGATGCCGCCCGCCTGAAGATCCGGAAGTTGAAAGCCGCAAATCCTGACGAATCGTTTGAGGTGCAGTTCCGGGGGGGGCTCTATTCTCTCAGAGAGACCGTCGTCTTCGGCCCGGAAGATTCCGGCAGTAAAGATGCACCGGTTGTTTATAAAGCTTATCCCGGGGAAGAGCCCGTATTTACAGGTGGAATTCCGGTGAGCGGCTGGAAGAAGCTTACGACCTATCCCGAGGGCGTAACTGAAGCGGCCAAGGGCAATCTGTGGGTGGCTGACATTCCGCAGGGCGTCAGCGATGATTGGTATATACGATCGCTCTATGATGGCGAAGAGCTGCTGCATCGCGCAATATCAGGTTCATTCCACTATCAGGATATTGAGAAGCGATATGACTACAACCGTCAGGGGAAAAAGATTGTCAACATGCTGGAGTATGAAGGGGAGCCGGTGGAGCCCTTTGATCGGGATGTGTATTTCCGGGAAGGGGATCTGCGCGACTGGCCCAATCTCTATGATGTTGAGGTAAAACTCAAAGACCGTCCCTGGCTGGCCAATTTTATTCCTATTGAGAGCATTGATATGGATAAGGGCATTGCCCGCCTGGCGGCTGATCCGACCTATCAACCCAATAGATCGCATCTTCGCTACTGGGTTGAAAATGCGATTGATTACCTGGATGAACCTGGCGAGTGGGTGGTGAATACTCCGGAAGGGCGCATCTATATGTGGCCGAAGGCCGATATTGCAACGATGAATGTGATTGCTCCCTTCTTACAGGAATTTATTCGTGTCGAAGGCGAAGAGGATGGACCTTTCGTGAAGCATATTCATTTCGAAGGCCTCACCTTTATGCATGGGCAGCGGGATACCATGCTGGAGGGCGATAAGGGCTTGCAGCACGATTGGGAAATGTATGATAAGGGCAACGCAGTGATTCGTTTCCGTCATGCAGAAGAGTGCTCTGTCAAGCGGTCCACCCTTAAATCAAGCAGTGGCACGGGCATCCGCCTTGACCTGCATTGTCAGCAAATTGAAATCGTGAGCAATCACCTGAAATACCTGGGTGGTGGCGGTATTGTGCTCAGCGGTTATGGCCCCGGAACGAAAGATGAGAATAAAAACAATGTGGTTCACGATAACTACATTCACCATGTCGGTGAGATTCTCTGGCATTCGCCGGCCATCTTTGTGGCGCAAAGTGGAAACAACAAAATTACGCACAATACCATTCATGATCTTCCATACAACGGCATTGCGGTGAGCGGCTGTCGTCCGGATGAGTTTTATCTGGTAAAGCGCATCCCGTTCCGCCGTGCGTGGGTCTCTACGATTCGTTTTGAAGAATGTGAACCTTACATCAAAAAGGGGCTGGCGTCTGAGTCTCCGGTTCAGCTTTCGCACTTTTTGCCGCTCCTGCACGCCCGGGAGAATCTTATTGCGATGAATGATATCTCCCATGTGCTCCTGAAACTGCACGATGGTAACGCAATTTATTTCTCGGCCATGGGTGAAAATAATGTGGTGGAGAATAACTACCTTCATCAGAATTATGGTACGGCAGGTACGGTGCGATTAGACGATAATCCGAGCTTCACCATCATTAGAAATAATGTGGTCAGAGAATCGGAGCAGGGATTCGGGCTCAAGGGGCCGGCCGATCTCTCCAATAACTTTGTTTTCACCGAGACGTTCCTGCGCGGACGTCCCTTGCCGGGCTGGCTCGGTGGGACCAAGCAAGTCGATCCCGTGGGTAATATCTTCATGCCGCCGGCCTCTTCGAAGTCGAGCAATGGGCTTTATTTGACGGACAAGCGTGCAACCGACCGGCCCTTCTATGAGAATCTTCCAAAAATGGAAAATTCGATCTATTACACGGAGAATACGAGCACACCTTACGTTCCTAAGAGCGCGCTGGGCACCGACTTGTTCACCGGGAAACCGGTCACGCCGGGGCAGGATGACATAAAGCTCATCTACACGGATCCAATGTTTGATAAAGAAGCCGCTCTGGAGGGCATCTACCGCTTTCAAGCGGGGTCGCCAGCCGAGCAGTTAGGTATTAAGCCTATCGACTTGCGTGGGGTGGGTTCGTCACTCACACAGCCACACTTTAAAGGATTTGAAGAAACTAGCGCCGCAGAGGGGGAGCAGGTTCTTTTTGACTTTAATAATAAAACCCCCTTTGACAACGTGCCGGCAGGTGCCCCAATGACCGTTGATGGCATCACGATGACGACCATCGAAATCGTGGATGTCGATGGCGTCACCAAGGGCGGTAAGGTCAATATCCACGCCGGGTTCAACGCGGTGGGTATTCGATCTGCCAGCGGTAAGGGAGATCACAATAATATAGATGTCGGTGAGGCATGGGGGTTTACCTTTGACAGCAATATTACCTCCATCGAGCTGAAAGTTGCGGAGATGGACGAGTCGGATGTTTTCAAACTTACGATACGTGAAGGTGCTGAAGATATGGAGACGGATGTGTCTCTCAGCAGGATGAAGAATGGGGTGTTTACTCTGAACCAGACTATTTCAGCGCAGACCCCCATCGAAATAAAATTAATCGCCGGTGATATCGCACGGATTGAGTCGATCGCTGTGACTCCATCGAACCGCTGATCGCTACGCAATAGGCAGAATGCACGGAAGAGGTAGAAACGACATGCGTTCACTTCCGTGTATTCTGCGCTTTGATCAAAACGGAACCGATTGCGCTGATGCCGTATTGCCGATACCTATCGGGCTAAAATCCCGCGGAACAGCAGAGCGGGAGAATTGTATACTTAGAGGGATGAGATGAGGAAAATACTTCAATGGAAGACCGGATGGATTGCCGTCTTTTTGATTGCGGCGAATATAACTGTGCGCGCTGATCGCCCCAATTTTATTTTCATCCTCAGTGATGACCAGAGTTGGACAGGAAGTTCGGCATTGATGGATCCTGAAGAACCGGGATCTAAAAGTGACTATTATCAAACCCCGAATATGGAACGCCTTTTTGCTAACGGGATGCGTTTCACCCAGGGATATGCACCAGGCCCGATCTGCTGCCCCACTCGCCGAAGTCTGCAGATTGGACAAAATACGGCGCGCCATATTTATCAAAAAGATCAGCCGGGCTGGACCGAATACTACAAAAAGCAACCGACAATACCGAAAGCGCTAAAAGCCATTGATCCTGAATACCGTGCGGCTCACTTTGGAAAATGGGATATGCGTTTTGACAACGTTACGCCGGAACAGCTTGGCTATGATGTCAGCGACGGATACACAGACAACGGTGAAGGGGGGGCGAAAAACAGTAAAATGCCTTCCGCAAGCGATGATCCGAAATTAATCGGTCATGTTACCCGCCGGGCTGAAGAATTCATGCGGCAATGCGAAAAGGATGACCAGCCGTTTTATGTTCAGCTTTCGCATTACGCTGTGCATTTGAAAATTTTTTATAAACAGGAGACGCTGGAAAAAGTAAATCAGCGTTCTGTTGGCGATGTTCACCGTGATCCCGAATTTGCTGCAATGACCGAGGATCTGGATGATGGAATCGGGCAACTGATGCAGACGGTTAAGGAGCTTGGACTGGAGAAGAATACCTACATTATCTTTATGTCCGACAACGGGGGGCGAGTGTCACCGAGTAAGATTAAAGCCCCAAATCAGAACAAGCCTCTCCGGGATGGTAAACATTCGCTGTACGAGGGCGGGATTCGTGTCCCTTTTACCATTAGCGGCCCGGGGATTCAGCCCGGCACGGTTTCCCGCATTCCTGTCTCCGGGGTGGATCTGTTGCCGACTATTACCGATCTGGCGGGTAAAAAACTGCATCACGATCAATTAGACGGCGGCAGTCTTAAACCTCTTTTGCTGGGGGAGTCAAAGGAGGTTAAACGCAATGATGACTTTTTTGTTTTTCACACAGCGGTTACGCGCGAGCCCGTGAGCGCCCTCCGTATGGGAGACTATAAACTCGTTAAAACATGGGACGAAAACAAGATCGAGCTGTTTGATTTGAGCAATGATCTGGGCGAGAAGAAGGATCTTTCAGAAAAACTGCCTGAAAAGACAGAGCAACTGCACCAGCTGCTGGTGGACTATCTGGATGGGGTCAATGCCACAACTGAAAAAATGGGCAGTAAAAAGAAAATCTACAAGCTCTGGGATAAAAAGAAATGAGCGGAAGTGTCTGACACTTGGTTGAAGTTAAAAACTGTGTAATAAATGTGCGCCTTTCGCCGGAATCAGAATGTTCTGATCATGTATTAAGTAATACAGTGAAAGGTCATTCTTTCAGAAGGAACTATTAAAATAATGAAAATTTTTCCCCTGCTAATATCATGTTCGGCGCTAACCCATGTATGTGCTTCCGCTCCAATTAACGTGGAAGTCGGAGCTTTAAACGGTCGGTATTCTCCGGAGATCATCGGCTACAATTGGAGCCTGAATCCCCAGGATAGTAATGTCTCCGCTTTTATTGATTACTCGGAAGCGAATGGTATGCGTGTGCGCATGCGTTCAAAAAACAAATACAGTGCTCCTCTTCCGCAGGAGGAGATCGCGTCGGCGAAGGAGTTGGCAACTGCAATCGAAGCATTTCGGAAAACTCCGCCTGCAACGCTTCGAACCATGTGGCAGCATGATGTGGATGGAGAATTTGAACGAATTGTAGAAAGCCGAGCAAAAGGGATAAAAGTTCTGGCGTGTGTAACGTATGGTGCCAAACCCCATGAGTTTATTGACGAAAGAGGCGCGGTATCCTGGAGCGCGGCCTGGGAGTATTGGCGGCGCTATTATGCCATTGCGTTTATTCTGGGAGAAAACGGTATCGATTATTTTCAGCTTTTTAATGAGCCGGATCATAAGCACCAGAATGCAATTACTCTGAACGAGTACATCTTGTTGACCAGTCTGGGTTCTGATGCTGCACAAACTGCCTTTGAAGATCATTTCCCGGGATTGAAACCCGGAATTTCAGCACCCGCAACCGCAGGTATCAAGGTGTTTAACCGGCGTTCTGGGCGGTCGGATACTCGCGATCTTACTGCGGGGTGGGGACGGAGCACTCTGGAGCTGATGCACCAGAGATGGGATGGTAAGACGGACCCCGATTGGAGTTCCGTCACCCGCTACGCATTTCAGGCTTACTCCAGAAATGCCGACAAGATCGCTGCTTATCTGGATTGGCTTGATGGAGAGATCAAAGACGCAACCGATGGCGAAGGATTCCCGATTACGACCACTGAATTTAATGTTGCTACCGCAGGAAACTATTCCGGAACGGATGCCACGCAGGATAGCCCTAAAGATTATACGAGTCTGGGGGAAACCAGTCTTGTTATGTCCGATGGCCGATTGGATGAAATATTTTATTTTCGTATGACGCAGAATGCTTTCAATGGGGTACCTGAGGGCATTAAGAAAAACGGGACACACTACACCTCCAACCTGGATCCATATCATCATATCGGCGGCACCACAAAGGCCGCGGAAGTGATCAAACTTCTCGCTTCTTCCTTTAAAAACAGAGTTCCGCTTTGCGATCTGACGATCACGGCAGATCAAAAGATATATGCACTTGCAGGAGAAGTGAACCGGGAGCGAACGATTGTATTGGCAGGTAAGAATGATCAGGAATCTGTTGATGTAATCATTACCTCGCCGGGGGATGAGTCGGGAGGACTTGTTGTTGTCAATGAAGTCAGCGAAAATGAACACGGTGGCGTTGTTCAATTGATTGAGAAAACTGAAAATGAACCCTATTCGGTGAAAATGCCGGGGTATGGGGTTATCCGGATCAGAGAGCTGCCGGGAATGCGTTTAAACCGTGAGGTCGAACTGAAGAACGTTCGGATGGCAACGAGCAGTGGTTTCTGTTCCGGGTTCGAACTGAATGTGGGGTATGGAAGCAACACGACCTTTGTCTATGCAAAGACGGCCGCTCTGGAATCAGATGGTCCTGTGTTCTTGCAGGTGGAAACTGAGAATTCAAATGATCAGGACGTCTTTCTTCATCTCTATTGCTTCAAGGTGTCAGAAGATTCCGAGGAAGCCTTGCCGTATGTCAACAAAGGAGTCCTGCTGAAACCGGATCTGGGGGAAGTGCTGCTGAACCGTCTTGGATATGATGTTTTTCTTGGAGGAACCGTGGAGGCATCCTCGGGGTCCAAGGTTAGTCGGGTTGATATTACCCGGGCAATAAACGCAGTCTCAGACCGGGAAGGAGCCTGGGGATTCTATTTGGTTCGAGAGCCTCGTTTTTCCGGAGATGAAGGGGATGCCAAGCCCGTACAGGTAAACGCACTGTCCATTCGTACAACCACTGCCGCCAACAAGCGTTGAATGAAAAGGTGCGTTGTGTGCTCAGGAAAAAATGAACGAAAGAAAATGTAAAGGTTCAGTGCTGGGTATAGTGCTTGCGGGGCTGTTGAGTGTTTCGCATGCCACTGCTGCATTGCGAAATGATATTCAGGGATTTGCGCTGCCAAAGGTGATCAGTTCCAACATGGTCCTTCAACGCGATAGGCCCGTGCGGCTATGGGGTTGGGCGGAACCGAATCAGACAGTGCATGTCGTATTGGAACGTGAAGGGAACCTGTTTCCTGCCGAAACGCTGACAGATGAGGACGGATGCTGGGAGGTATCGTTACCCGCGCAAACGGTGTGTACGTTCCCTTGCTCGTTGAGCTTTGAAACGGGGGATTCGTCCGGGAGTGCGGTTGTGCTGACCAATGTGCTGTTCGGTGATGTCTGGCTGGTTTCGGGGCAGTCGAACATGGAGAAAAAGGTCGGGCATCTGTTGGAAGCCGCCGAGATTATTGAGCGGGCTGATCAATCGGATCTGATCCGATCGTTCCGGGCGCGACATAATGTGCAGAATGAACCGCAGCAAAAAGTGAATCCTTCGACAGAGCCATGGATTGTCGTTGATTCTGCAACAGTTGCTTCGCACGTGTCGGCGGTGGCATACTGCTTTGCATTGAAGGTGATTGAGTCAACGGATATCCCGCTCGGATTGCTTCAGGCCTATCATGGCGGATCTGAAATTGAAACCTGGCTCAGCGCTGATCGAATTCAACAGGATCCGGATCTTTCCAGCGTGCGGAAACGAGACTGGAAAAATCCAGACCGGAAAGCGTATGCCGCCCATTATTCCGTAAATTATAACGGTCAGATTCATCCGCTCATCCGGTTTCCCGTCAAAGGAATTCTGTGGTGCCAGGGAGAAAGCAATACAAAGCGGGCGCTGGAGTATGCTGTACTCCAAAATGCTCTGGTTCAGGACTGGCGCCAAAAGTGGAACTGCGGTGAACTACCCTTTCTTTTCGTTCAGCTTTTCAATATGGGCGTCTCAGAAAACCGTCTTTATGAGGAGAGTCACTGGTCTGACTTAAGGGATCAGCAGTTGTCACCAAAAACGCAACGTCCGGTGAGATGAAGATCTATCTCAACGGAACCTTATGGCATTCGGGGGCGGGGAACACGGCAACCATGTCCGGCATCGCGGCAGCCTCGCTGGGCGGGGGTGCCAGTTACAGGTATGCCGGTATGATTGATGATGTTCAGCTGTATAACGTAGCTCTGGATGCGCAGGCCGTGGCTGATTTGTACGGGAATGGCATCATCGTTAACACGGCGCCGGTTGCCAATAGTTCAAGCGTAAGTGTCAATGAAGACAGTTCTGTAAGCATTACCCTGAGCGGTTCGGATGCCGATGGCGACAGCCTGTCATATGCGGTGGTTTCGCAACCCGCCAATGGCAGCTTGAGCGGTACTGCGCCTAACTTGACCTACATACCTGATGCCGACTATAGCGGTTCGGACAGTTTCACCTTCCGGGTGAACGACGGATCGGTAAACAGTGCTGACGCCACGGTTTCAATCACGGTCAATGAGGTGAATATTGCTCCTGTCGCGAATGCTCAGAGCGTGAGTGTTGATGAAGACCGTTCTGCCGGTATTACCCTGAGCGGTTCGGATGCGGATGGCGACAGCCTGTCGTATGCGGTTGTTTCGCAGCCGGCTAACGGATCCCTGAGCGGAACTGCACCTAATCTGACCTATACGCCTGACGCAGGCTATAACGGTTCGGACAGTTTCACCTTCCGGGTGAATGACGGATCGGTGAACAGTGCTGCTGCTACGGTTTCAATCACCATAAATGCATCCCCATCAGGCGGAGGTGTCAGTGGGTATCTGTTTATTGAAGCAGAAGATTATACGGATATGAGTGGTATTCAAACGGAGACCTCGGACGATGCCGGTGGCGGTGAGAATGTGGGCTGGATTGATGCCGGAGATTGGATGGACTATGTAGTGACTGTGCCGTCAGCAGGGACGTATGAGCTGAACTATCGTGTTGCCAGTAAGGATGGCGGAGGTTCTGTTCAGCTTCAGGTGAATGGAACGGCTCAAACGACCGTCAGTATTGATTCAACAGGCGGATGGCAAAATTGGACAACGCTGTCAACTTCCGTATCGTTATCGGCAGGTACGCATACCATTCGGTTACATGCGGCTGCCGGTGGATGGAATATTAACTGGCTTGAATTCATACAACGGTCTGGAGCGACAGATCTCATCGCGTATTGGAAGTTGGATGATGGCTCCGGTACAACCGCGGCTGACAGTTCCGGAAATGGATTTGACGGAGCAGTTACCGACGGCACATGGACGACTGGAACGGATGGCGGGGCTCTGGACTTTAACGGGTCGAGTTCTCTCGTTACGTTGCCGGCATCGGCTTTTGCCGATGTCAGTGATCAAATCACCATCGCCATGTGGGTTTATGGCGACACGACCCAGCCGCGTAATGATTCCGTATTCTATGCAACAGATGCTGCGGGCAGCTGGGTGCTGAACATCCATCTGCCTTGGAGCAACTCAGCCGTCTATTGGGATGCAGGCGATAGTGGATATGATCGTATTAATAAAGAGGCTTCCGCAGCCGACTTTATGGGCGACTGGAATCATTGGGTCTTCACTAAAAATGCAACCACCGGCGTGATGAAAATTTACCTCAACGGAGTGCTGTGGCATACGGGTACGGGCAAGGTTAAAACAATGACCGGGATCACAACTCCGACACTCGGTGGTGGTTCAGGTTACAGGTACGATGGAATGATCGATGAGGTGCAATTGTATAATATTGCGCTGGATGATCAGGACGTGGCTGATCTGTATTTGAGTGGTGTAGGCCTGTTGTTTGCCAATGCTGAGGCGGATCCATTCGCTTTAGCGGGCAGGTAGTCGCGATGGCTGAACAAATCAATTAGAGGTGGTTCAGTAAAAAAAAAACACCGCAAGAGGGGATAAACTCTTTGCGGTGTTTTTGTTGCGAATGAGGCCTTCTGTTGGCTTGGCCTGATGAAAAGCTGCGTGGCCGTCGTTCAGAATACACCGATGTTGACGACTTTTATATCCAATCGGGAAAGGGAATTGAACATATGCAGTATATCGCTGAGGATGGCCCGTTTGATGGACGTCCCCTTTTGGGGAACTTTCAGTGATGCCTTCTTGCGATACTGCAGCAATCGGTGCAGGTGCGGGCTGGAAATGATAGACAATACTGGTTAGATTTGTGTGATTGATGTATTTACAGCTTTGAACTATAATCTCTTCTTTTTTAACGTACTTATGAATGAAAATACGAACAAGCTGAATAATACCCGGTACACACTGCTTCAACGGGCTTGTGATTTGGAAGATGAAGCTGCGTGGGAGGAGTTCGTTGAGCACTATCGCAAGTTCATTTTTTATATTCTGCACAATATGGGTGTTGCCGATTATGAAGTTGAGGATGTCGCACAGCAGGTGTTGCTGTCGCTGACGAAAAATATATCGCGCTACGACAGTTCACGCTCCCGTTTTCGGACCTGGTTGAGTGTCGTGATTCGTAATGCCGCCTTGGTGAACTACCGCAAGCACAAGAGTGAAGAGGAGCATATCCAGGTTTTCGGCGAGGACTATGTCATCAGCCGTATGGAAAATTCCTCTGAGATCGAAAAGCGGATCGAGCAGGAATGGGAAGCATATGTTGTGAACATTGCCATGGAACGCATTCGTAAGGTGTTTAAGGGCCAGGCCATTAAAGTGTTTGAACTGGGGCTGGACGGACTTTCCGCCGCGGAGATTGCGGAGCAGACGGGGTTGAGTGTGGCCTCGGTGTATACGCTGCGCAAACGGGTTAAGAAACGGCTCTATCGCGGAGTTCGTGCACTCATTGAAGAGTTGGAACCGCCGGAGTGAAACCATCCGGGCCCTTTCAGTTGGACCTCCGGCTTGCAGACATTTATCGGAAAGCGAGTTCGCTTGATGAGGATGGTCTTGAAGAATTATGCCCTTCGTATACTGAATTTTCTCGAGTGGATGTGCGTTATACTGACCATTGTCTGCTTGGACAGGGGTCGGTTAAGAGCGTTTATAAGGCCTTTAACAACCATACGAAGCGCTGGGTGGCCATGGCCTGTTTGCGGGAGGATCGAGGCGCGGATTTTTATGATCTTTTTGTGCAGGAAGTCTGGCTGACCGCTTCGCTGAATCACCCGAATATCATCACCGTTCATGATGCCGGAGTGGACGAAAAAGGGCTTCCCTTTTTTACGATGGACCTGAAAGGGGATTCCAACCTGCTGGATCGAATTCAGGATCAGCAGGAGGATCGGCACGAGTTGCTGGAAATCTTTATGAAGGTCTGTGATGCGGTGGCTTATGCGCATTCCAAAGAAATTGTTCATCTTGACCTTAAACCTGAAAACATTCAGGCGGATGAATTCGGGGATGTACTGGTATGTGATTGGGGATTGGCGAAGTGGATCGGCGAGACCGAGGCGGATGAGGAGTGGGCCGGGCCTTCTCACCCCATTCATAATATGACGCTGGTAGGCGAAATTAAGGGCAGTCTTGGTTTTATGGCTCCGGAGCAGGTGATTCCCGGTGCAGAAAAAAACTACCGGACGGATATTTTTGCATTGGGGTGTATTTTACACCTGATACTGACCGGACATCCGCCTTTTACCGGAACCAAACAGCAGATTATTGAGGCCACTCGAAAGGGGGAGATCGTGCCCCCTCGCCGGCAGTATCCGGAACAGCAGATTCCTGAGGCCCTTGAAGCGGTGGTTATGAAAGCGATGGCTCCATTGCCTGAGGATCGTTATGATTCGGTGAAGTTGCTGCGGAATGAGATTTTTAATTTTCTGAGCGGTTATTCGACCCTGGCGGAAAAGCCTGGTTTTTTCCGTGAAGCACGTCTGTTTCTGGCCCGCAACCGAATTCCGACGACCATCACGTTTTTAGCCATTGTCGTCCTTTCTGCAATGAGCGTCCTTTTTATCCAGAATTTAGAACGGCAACGGGAAAAAACGGCTTTAGAGCGCGAGCGGGCTGTTGAGTTTGCCACCCAGGCCGAGAATGTGACGACCCTCTACCAGGATGAATTGGATCGCTCGGAAAACGAGCGGTGGGTGTTGGCTCGCAAGCTGGCGACATCGGCCAGCGATCTGAAAAAACTGGGTATTTTTATCCGGCCGGTTGAAACTGTTCGAGAAGTTCGTAAGTTGGTGGATTCGGCTTTTGCGTTAAATCCTAATTGTGCAAGTGCCCGGCTTCAGCGGTTCTCATTGGATTGCATTATGTTGGATTTTAAAGGAGCGCTTAATCATCCGGTTACGCTTGATAGTGATGTGGCTGATTATCTTTTGTTTGTTAACGCCTTTTCTTCATTTAATTTCTCAGAGGAGCATCGGCCGAGCGTTCTTCAATTAACTGAGTTTCTTTACAATCCGCTGGTTATCGACTCAAGTCATCCGGCTCTTATGGAGCGAGTGGTTGCCTATGACCATGCGGCACGGTCTGATAAGTCCGGCTATGCTCCTGTCGTGAAGGCATTGCTTGACTATGTTAATAAGAAGAATGATGACCTGGTAATGCAGTATGATGCTGTTGCATCTTCATTGATTCTTTCTTCCAACCAAAAAATACGACTGGTTATTTCGAGCGAATGGGGATCTAATGAATGTTTATTGCGCTTTCTCCCTTTTCGATCTTTCAAGCCCGTTTTAAGTGAACAGTTACATCTCGGAGACCTTCAGGGGCTGCAAATTGAAACGCTGGATCTCCGTGATTGTAAAAAGGTAGTTATTGATGACACTTTGATTACTCCCACGCTAAAAAAAGTTTATGTCCGATCCGGACAGCTTGATGTGGAAAAATTACGGCTTGCAATTCAATCAAATGACCACCTCGAAATTATTGAAGAGTAAGTCATGCCGGGCTACTTGAACGAATATGTACATTGTATTCGGTTTGACTGGTCTGTGCGTTAATTTTTTTACAGCTGCTGCAGAATTGAATCAAAAAAAACAAATGTATATGTCCCAATTTTACGGTGCGCTGTTTATGAATATCTAACTTCGTGGCACGCAGGCGTAGTGTAGTTTTGAAATAGAGAGTGAATGATGAAGACGATAGGTTGGGTGGCAGGAATCGCCGCTTTGTTGGTAACTTCGGCGGGTTCTGCTCCGGAGGAATATTCAATAGTTCTGGAGCCTCCGAACGGCTATCGCATCCCGAAGATCATGGGAGCCAGCGGTGACCTTGCTCTTCAGACCGGGTATGATTATTTCAATTGGTATGGCATTACTGAACATCGAACCTGGTTTAAACCCTCTTTTTCTTCCTTGGCGGATGACAGTAGCATCACGTCGGCGGCTGCATTTGATGCCGCGACTGAAGCTATTCGGCAGAATCCTGCACGGCAGGCCACAGCCGGCAATTTTTTCATCGATTGGGCTCATTTTTATGATGAGTTCGAAAAAGACGGGATGCCGGAACATATGCAGCATTTAGCGGAGCGGAATATCAAACCGTTAATAAACAATACCACATTTATCAGCGATACCCCAATTACGGGCGATTGGGTGAAAACGTTTACGTATTGGAAATACTGGTACACGATGGTCTACCATTTCGCTTCGCAGTATGATGTGACGATGTATGCCTTTCGCAATGAACCCCATGCTCACATAACGTATGATCCATGGGAGAGCCACTGGCTGGTTTGCGCCGATGCGATGCGCAAGGCCATGGAAGATGTGAATACACATTTTGAAAAGAACTTAACGCTGAATATTTGCGGGCCTAACTGTCCGGGGGTGTATTGGGATTACCGCTTTACGCATCCCGATCAGGACATTCACTGTTGGGGCAGTGTTTCCTGGAATAAAGTGAAGTATGATCTCTATGGTCGGTATGATGTGAACAACCCGAGAAATTACGGGACGTATCACTTTCATCGCTATGGGCAGAATGCTGCGGATTCACAGAAAATTATTCTGAATGCACGCGCCGATATTGCCAATGCAAAGAATGATCCCAGTGCGGATATTCCTTTGGTGATTACGGAATACAATACGAGCACAGGCGGAAATTTTGACCGAAGAGGTCTTGATACAGAGGATTTGTTATTTGGGATCAGCATGGCCCAGATTCTGGAAGCCTCTGCCGTTCATGGTCCCGCAGGATTAGGCGATGACGGGGGAATATTTGTTTTTAAGCTGGGAGCACGTCAATCCGGGGCTCCTTTGATTGGATTGGGGAATAAGCTGAGTTACGTCAGCCAAAAGCCGCCGTATAATTATGGCGGTATCACGCGGGGAGGAGCCTGCTATCAACTGTATGCCCGTCATTTCCGTGGCGGAAAACCCCTGATTCCGGTTTCGGTGACTTCGGGTGCGGACGATCGCCGCCGTACCGTTGCTGCGGTGGATGAGGAAAATAAGGTCTACTATATTTACGGTTCCAATTGTTCTGAAACCGAGGTGTCGGTATCGATTGATCTGAGTGCATTGGATGTTGAGGCCGATACGGTGGTAAGCCTGCATCGGGTGGATGAGAAGAATACCGGGCAGGTGACTGATATTCTGCGGGTGAATACCTTTAAACGCATTAAATTTGATGCTCCGAACTATACCGCATTTTTGATTAAGGTTCCCATGGCAGGATCGCTTTCGCCTTATCGTTCGATTGCTCCTTCCGATGATGGCACCAAGATGGTGAAGGAGACCCGGCTGTATGGTTCTTCCTCCACGATGAATGTTTCCAATCACCATTCCGACCCCGAACAGCGGCGCGTAAGCCTGGTGCGTTTTCGTATGGATGAAACAGGAAATATAGGAAAAGCACTGTTGAAGCTCTCGGGGCGAAACCGTGGGCCGGATTCATCTGAACGTGAGATTCTGCATGTCTATGCCGTGAAGAATGCGGACTGGAGCGAAAGCTCCAGAATGGAATGGGCCGATGCGCCGGGATTGGGCCGGTACCATGTGGATAAAAACACAATGGGGACGACGGATGGAACCGGTGATATGGTGGATATTGAAGACAACTATGCCGGGTTTACCAGTGGTGTTGGAACGGGATTGGGGCTTTGTGGCGAGTTTGTTGGGGCGGTGTCCTTTCATTCATCGGAATTTACTCCGAACTATCTGGATGTAACCGATTATCTGCAGTCCGTTATGGAGGGAGAGGTTCCGCTGGATGTGACGTTCGTGGTTGTGCGCATTGTCCGTTATAATGTGAATGAATATTCAAACGATACCTATTATACGCAGGGCGAGTATCACTATGACGGACGTGTGGTTCAGCTAGCGACGAAAGAGCATACGGATAAAGGGCTTCGGCCGGGGTTAATCATCGCCATGCAAAGGTAGACTGCGGAAGTGGGTTCCGTTTGAAGGAATGGTGATTAATTTTGTTTCGGGAAAATAAAGCGCGATTGTTTCCCGGTTAAGCGCCGGGAAATAAATTTAATGCTGAACACGGTGCCGCGACCAGGTGCCGTGTTTTTTTTGCACGTCGATGGCAGGGTGTTGAATGAAGCGAATCTGAACATGAGTTGGACTGCAACAGGTGTCCCAATCGGCAGCCGGGATGTGTACTGTTAACAAATGAGACGATGGAATTCTCCCATTAGAATGATTATGAGATTTTGTACTTAACAGATGTATTTATAAAAATAATGCCTGCGTTCTAATGACGCAGGCGAAGTTTTTTTCAGCAGTGATGTTTTCCAATAGAACGAGTGAGTGAATAAAAATCCGGCCTGACTGGCTGGATTCAGGTTATCGAAAAGTTCTGGAGGTTTATTCGAGATGAAGGGCCCTTTGATGAAGATAACAGATAGTCATTACAGATGTGTTTTAGCAATAATCGGCGGCCTTGTTTTTATGCCGCTTTCCGGTTTTTCGGGGAATATTATCGATACCGCCGATTATCCATACTGGCGGGAATTGGCTGATACTTCAGAGCAGTTTGGAGCGATGAAAGCAAGTGCGATTGCGATAGCAAACCAGGGTGATGGTGAAACCAGAGATGTTATGGGAGCCAACGCATTGGCGTACATCCTGGATCCGGAAAATAAGAGCCGGTATGTAGCCGCGATTAAAAATAAGTTCGAGACCCGCATCCAAACGATGAACATTGGTACGGGGGCAGACTCCTCTTCGGTTCCATCCCATGAACTTTTACATGCACTTTTGGCGCTGGATGTAATTCATCCAGAGCTCGAAGAAGCTGACCTTGTGCGTTATGAGAGCGATATTAAGGATAAAATATTCAGGCTGGTTACAAAGCAATGGAAACCGCATGGCATTGCTATGCGAATGATGTGGTACAAATACGCGAATGATGAAGCCAACTTCGCGGCCGCAAAAAAACAATATGATCGTGATTTAGCGATCCATTTTTTCCCGGATGGGTATTCCCCTGCAGGTAACGGGTACGTTATAGGACGATTTAATCACATCGGACGCGGGGCTAAAAACTCTGTTTTCGATCTGATGGAATACATGGGGTATCACGACTATTTCAGCAATCCGGGAATGCGTAATCTGCATGAATTTATGTATGGGTATGCGGCGGCTCCATTTGGAGCGAATATGTTTTATGGCGATACCCGCGGGAACGGAATACCCTGGGCGATAAACGGCACTGAACTATCGACGCCAACGATCGCCAGAGCCGCCCGTTTTTCCGACAAAGCCTACCGATATGCGATGTGGAAGCTGAAAGAGCAGGCAGGGCTGTCGCAGGAGACCGCAACGCTTCAGGGATATTTATTATCCTATGTGATGATGGCGGGTTCTGCTTCGGAAAACAACCCCATTGAATTCGACATCAATGACGCCGAAATGGCTCCCAGCAGACTATTTGATAATTATGCTGCGCTCATTGGGAATGAGCCATCAACAGATGCGTTATATTTGAGTGTTTTGTCGATGACCAATGATGTGGATTGGCATGCCCAATATGAAGCCAATTCGATTGGCCTGTCAGGATATGGCGAGCGGATTTTAAGAAATTCCGGATATGCCGGTCCGGATAACAGCCCTTCCGCTGAGGGGCTCACCAGCTCATGGGATTTCATTAAATATAACTCCGAATCCGGAAATGTATTAATGATTGACGGGGAGAGACACCAGAGTAAATGCGGCAATGGAATTACGGAAGGGATGGTCGGAACGGGCATCGAATATTTCAGGGCGTCCAGCAAAACGGCCATAAAGGGGGAGCATTTCCGGGATGTTATCTTTGTACAGGCTGCAGAGGGTGCAAACGGATATTATATTGCTATGGACCATGTAACCACCGATGCTTCCGGTGCAACGGTTAACATTGTATGGCACCCCAATACGGCCATTGTGGAAACGGTTGAAGATAAAACGCACTACTTGTCGGAACTTAAGGTGAAAGAAGGGGCCAAGGGGCCGGTGCTATATAGTGAGAACAACGTAAAGCTGGCCACTTTTCTTGGGACGCCTCCTGTCTCAGTTGAAAAGAGAGAGATGGTGAATCAGATGAGGCCCCGCCATTACCGGGCGGAGTATTTGTATAACAACTATTCAACCCGTAATCATAAAGCGGATATTCTCACCGTGCTTTTTCCCGGTGATCAGGACCACGAGATCGGCAGCATGAACCGGATAGGGTCCGGTGCGTATACCGGTTGCCGTATACATCAAGGAAACGTTGTCGATGTGGCGCTCACTTCAAGGGGCACAGCCGTTGAAAATTATGAAACGGAATCTTTTCAGGGTGAAAATATCGTTTATAGAAAAGTTGCAGGGCAGTTGGATTCTTATTTCGTAAAGGGTACCGCATTTGAATCGGAGCGGAATATTCTACCGGGTTTTAAATCGGACACTCCGGTTGTTGTATATCTGACGGTTGCAGCTGCAGGAAAAGGAATGAGCGGTCAGATTATTTCATCAGGGAGCAATGTGACCTTTTATGCTCCGGCTATTTCATCCGTTAAACTGAACGGGGTCAACGTTCCTGTTGAGTTTTCGCAACCTGATGGTGTCAGTCTTAATATTCCGGAAGGAACTTATGCGATTGAGCTGTTGGGGATAGGGGAATAAGATTCGGATAAGGAAAATCGGATACGGATCGTAAAAATTATGGAGCTCTGTTTTCTCTGGGGGCCGACCCGCATGATCGAAGACGGCGTTAATCTCAGCTTCTGTGTGATACTCTGATCGGGGGAATTTCTAAAAGGTAAATTTTAGCGTGGTTTACGCGTAAAGTTTCCTGTCTCCATTCGCGTCGATGATTTGGGCGAGATGTGTTTTAAATGTGGTTGGTTTGGTAAAGCTTCGGTTCCGATATGCTTACCTTTTTCTGGCGAGTATCTGAGGCTGGAATTTTATGCTGAAGAGGGAGGTTTATTCCTTTTTATTTCCTGGGTGTCCTAACTCTCTGTTTGCCTGTGTATAGGTATTCGAAGAGACCGTCCGGAGTCTGGCTGCTGGGTTTTGAGCGGTCATGACAATACGATGTTCCTGAAGCCGGCAGTTTTTAGGATCAACCGGTTTATAATGGTGAAAAAATAATTTCAAGCTACGGAAGCTAAAGGAAATGAAATGAGAGTTCTGTTTATTATATGTGTCATTTGTTTCATTGGAAATCTGCATGCAGCAGAACGAGCCACGAATCCATTTATTAAACACATGTTCACCGCCGATCCGTCCGCTCATGTATGGGATGATGGCCGCCTGTATGTCTATCCTTCAACGGATATTGAAGGATCAACAAACTATCGGTCCATGGATGGGTATCATGTCTTTTCCACTGACGATATGCTCAACTGGACCGATCATGGAGAAATTCTGCATTCACGGGATGTCTACTGGAGCGATGTGTCGGGGTCCATGTGGGCACCGGACTGTGCGTATAAAGATGGGATCTACTACTATTATTTTCCTCATACCAATAATGATGGGGTGTGGGAAATTGGTATCGCCACCAGCACGAATCCCGCTTCTGATTTCACGGTGCAGGGATTTGTGAATGGCGGTACGACCTATGCGGATCCTTGTGTGTTCATCGATGATGACGGACAGGCCTATTTATATGCCGTGGTAGACAAACAATGCCATGCGGCCAGGCTTAAAGAGAATATGGTGGAGATTGACGGTGAGATGGTTCGGCAGGAAGAGCTTTACGCGCACCGTGAAGGTCCTTTTGTTTTCAAACGGGAAGGGATTTATTACTGCATCTATCCGGATAGTACGACCAGTGGTCATCAGATGCGGTATGCCATGAGCGACAGTCCGCTGGGTCCATGGGAAAGCAAAGGGGTTATTTTGGAAAAGACGAGTTCCTATACCTCGCATGGTTCGATTGTGGAGTATAAAGGGACATGGTATCTGTTTTATCACAACGCAGACCTTTCCGGAGGGTTGGAAACGAATCGTTCCATTTGTTTCGATGTCGTCACTTTTAATGAGGACGGCACGATCAATCTGGTTGAGCAAACGCAGGACGAACTCTATCAGCCGCCAGACCTGCCCGTTCTTTCTAATATTGTTTATACGGCCTCCGGATCCGAAGAAACAGAGGTTCCAAGCGTTAGCACCAACGATTTGGCGCAGACTCAATATCTCAGCAGTTCCGCCACGGGAAGAAATGAATTGGGCAATAGCGGGGAGCATGCACAACTCTTCAATGGCACGCCCGGGGATACTGTCGGCGATTCATCCGACCCCGGTGAAGTGACGCTGGATAGCGGAAATACGCTTACGGTGACTCTGGATACATCAGTTAATGCTGATGGGTACGATCTCACCGGAATTGATTCCTACTTTGGATGGTCGACCGGTAACGGGGGACGCTCGAATCAGGGGTATGAGATTATTGTGACCTATGTGGACGGCTCCAGTGCCAAATTGGTCGAGCCGAATCATTGGGCTCCGAATTCGCCTGCGTTGTATTGGACGACGGTTTCGTTCAGAGAGGTTTCCGGGGGTGTAATGGCCTCGGGAGTTAAGTCGGTCACGTTTAATTTTACGGAGGATGCGAATGCCGGAGGGGTAGTGATCGGCCGCGAAATTGATATTTTTGGAGTTCCGACGGGTACCGAATCGCTTCCTGTTCTTCCGGGGATCGTATACGAGGCTTCCGGGTCCAGTTCGGCACCCAGTGTCAGTACCAACGATTTGGCGCAGACTCAATATCTCAGCAGTTCCGCCACGGGTGGAAATGAAGTGGCTAATGAACATGCGCAACTGTTCAACGGAACAGCTGGAAATGATGTCGGCGATTCATCTGATTCAGGCGAAGTGACGATGGGTAGTGGTAATACGATCACAGTGACGTTCGATACCTCCGTCAATACATTGGGCTACGATCTAACGGGCATTGACTCCTACTTTGGATGGACGACCGGTTCCGGTGGCCGTGCGAATCAGGGCTATAAGATCATCGTAATCTTTGTTGACGGTTCAAGAGCGGTTTTGGCCGGGCCGGAGCATTGGGCGCCGAATTCGCCTGCATCGTATTGGACGACGGTTTCTTTTCGCAAGGATTCCGGAGGTGTAATGGCTTCCGGCGTCAAATCGATTGTGTTTTACATTACGGAAGATGCCAATGCCGGCGGAGTTGTGGTGGGGCGTGAAATCGATATTTTCGGCGTCCCGACGGTATCTGGCGGTCCGCATATTCCGGTATTTGAGCCGGGGTTGACGGTATCCAACGGCAATTTGATGGTGAGCTTTTCGGGGACTGTTGGGCAGCATTATCGGGTTGAATCGAGTGACGACCTGATTTCATCTAATTCCTGGCAGGTCGTGACGGATCTTGCCGCTCTGGCAACGTCTCCAATGGTGGTCTCATCTCCAATGACCAATAATGCGAGCTTCTATCGTGTGATCTTGGTTCAATGAGATCAGGATTTTGGGCATAGGTTAATTTGGATGGCGGCAGAGAGTGCTGTTGCAAGGAGTTCCCGGGGGCGGTCAAAGGCAATGGGTAACTTGGAAATGGTTTAGGGCATTGCGAGTGGGCGTTGCTAAAGATCGTATTTTCTTAATACCTCGTAGTTTGTGAGGTTCTTGGGGAAGATAAGAGGGCGGTAGTGCTCGCGGGGAAAAACATAAGGACAAATGTCTTTGTCCAGTTTTGATCAACTCGATGATGAAGTTGAAATCGGGCGAGTGAGGTATGATCGGTTTGGTTCTCTGCTTAATGGTGTCCTAATTCCCGGTTTACCTGCTCATGAATATCTGAATTCGTGATCTGGTGTTTGGTTTCCGGGTTTTGAACGGTATGTAAGCGCGGTCTTTCGTGAGTTGTTTATGTAAGGAGAGTTTTTATAAATCGCTTTGAAGTAAATTGTTTGTTTTTAGATGTTAATGAATGCTGAGGATATAAGTTAAAGGTTGTAAAATGAGAAAACTATTTGTTGTATGTATTATTTGTTTAGTTGGAAATCTGCACGCTGCAGAGCGAGCCACGAATCCGTTCATTAAACATATGTTCACCGCCGATCCGTCTGCCCATGTATGGGAGGATGGCCGCCTGTATGTTTATCCGTCGACGGATATCAAAGGAAAAGGCTATCGGTCCATGGATGGGTATCATGTCTTTTCCACCGACGACATGCTCAACTGGAAAGACCATGGGGAAATTCTGCATTCGCGGGATGTCGACTGGAGTGGGGTTTCGGGGTCTATGTGGGCACCGGACTGTGTGTATAAAGATGGAATCTACTATTTTTATTTTCCCCATACCAATGATGATGGCGAGTGGGAAATCGGCATTGCAACCAGCACAAAGCCCGCTTCTGATTTCAAGGTGAAGGGAACTGTGAAAGGCGCTACGACCTATTGCGACCCTTGTGTGTTCATCGATGATGACGGACAGGCCTATTTGTATGCTGTGGTTAATAAAAAATGCTATGCGGTCAAACTCAAAAAGAACATGATGGAGATTGACGGCGAGTGGGTTTTGCAGGAGCTCGATGACCACCGCGAGGGACCGTTTGTTTTCAAACGGGAAGGAATTTATTACCTGATGTATCCGGATAATGCAAAAGACGGTCATCAGATGCGGTATGCCATGAGTTCAAATCCGATGGGACCCTGGGATTGCAAAGGCGTTTTTCTCGAGAAAACGAGTTCGTATACCACGCATGGTTCTATTGTGGAGTATAAAGGAACGTGGTACCTGTTTTATCACAGTGCGGATCTTTCCGGCGGAAAAGCAACCAACCGTTCCATTTGTTTCGATGAAGTCACGTTTAATGACGACGGAACGATCAATATGGTTCAGCAAACGCGCGGTATAGACATGGAAAAGGGTGGAAACCCAATTATCACCCACATGTATACCGCAGATCCTTCGGCCCATGTTTGGGCTGATGGCAAAATGTGGATTTATCCATCGCATGATCAGGATGATGCAACGAGCTATGGTTCGATGAATGGGCATCATGTATTTTCTTCACCGGATTTGGTCAACTGGACCGACCACGGTCAGATTATGCATACCGACGATATCAGTTGGGCCCGTCGCGGGAATTTGTGGGCACCGGATTGTGCGTATAAAGACGGGACCTACTATTACTACTATCCGGCGAGAGATAAGAATAATAAAAACAGAATCGGTGTTGCAACCAGCAGCTCTCCCTCCGGTCCGTTTACAGACTCGGGATCGTATATTGAGGGTACAGATGAGATCGATCCGGCCTGTTTTATTGATGATGACGGACAGGCATATCTATACTGGGGCGGGCATCGGGATGCATTGCGTATTGTAAAACTGAATGATGATATGAAGAGTCACAGTGGCGTAAAGTACGTGACCTTGCCCAAGTTTTATGAGGGGCCGTGGATGCATAAAAGAAATGGAATCTATTATTTATCCTACGCCACCGGCACCCATGCCCCGATCGCCTATTGCACGAGTACTTCTCCGATGGGGCCGTTTACCTATCAGGGTATCCTGATGGATGCCGTTCCGGGGTGTGTTACCAATCACCATTCGATCGTCAAGTTCAAAGGACGCTGGTATATATTCTATCATAGTGCAGCACTGAGTGGCCGTAACCACAGACGTTCCGTATGTGTGGATTACTTATACTATAATGAAGATGGAACCATTAAAAAGGTGGTTCAAACGGAGGAGGGGGTTTCTCCCGTTCCTTTCAATGTGGCTTTGAATGCAACGGCAACGCAGTCCAGTACGGACTTTAATGCGGAGCCCGGAAGAGCCGTTGACGGTAACACAAGCAGTGAGCGGGAAGATGCTTCTGTAACGTGTACGCGTAGCGAGTCGAACGCATGGTGGCAGGTGGATCTGGGAACAGACTTTCTGGTTGATGAAATCAAAATCTGGAACCAGACAGGTGCTGCTGGCGCTGAAAAATTAAGTGATTATACGATTTCCATATTGGATGAGAAGCAGGCGGAAGTCTGGTCTCGCCATCAGACCTCGCCTGCGGAACGTCCGACCTCCGTGTATGTGGGGGGCAAAGTCGGCAGAATCGTTAAAGTTCAGTTGACTGGCACAGATGCGCTAAGCCTTGCTGAGGTTGAAGTGCTGGCAACCAGCATTCCGATACCTAAAAAGCTGATCAATTCAAATGTTGCTAAAGGAAAACCGGCCACACAGTCTTCGACGTCTCATAGAGCATCAGCAAGTAAAGCCGTTGACGGGAATACCGCAGGAGCTTTTTTCGACGGATCTGTGACGCATACGGGGAATGAAGAAAATGCATGGTGGCAGGTCGATCTTGAAGAGAGCTATGAGATCGGGGATATCAACATCTGGAACAGATCGGATGACAGTGCTAAAGGCAGGCTCAGTGACTATACTGTTTACGTGTTAGATGACCGTCTGAATGAAGTCTGGTCCAGCCATCAGACCAAACAGGCTAAGTTCCCGACAACGCTCAATGCGGGGGGGGCAAAGGGACGGTATGTGAAGGTTCAGTTAAATTCGGGCACGAATGGTTTGTGTTTGGCAGAAGTGCAGGTATTTCCCAAGATCAAGAATTAAGAGGGAAAAACAAACTGCAAAAGTACGAATGAATATAGGATACCCCGGGCATACCCGGGGTTCTATGGTTCCACTTCGTTCCGCCTGTTTTCAGCTCCAATCGGAGCTGGTCTGAATTCTTCCGTTTTTGGTATTCGACGTACCGAACGATTGTTTCCTCGTGAACACCCACATTGCCCAAGAGCAGTCCGGCAACCAAACAACATTTTTTCCAATATACCTTTTAGAGCTGTTCCGGTTTTTTGCGTATAACCGCCGCCGACTGGCTTTTCAAATCCACTCAAAAATGCAAGGAAAGAGTATGCTGATCAGGTGCTCTGGCAGAGTTTGATCTCGCTCGGAGAAGGTAGATTGCTTGTCAGAAAAAACTGTTCGCGGATATCGTCGATATTATCTCCTTTTTTATTAATTCGTTTCATCTATGAAATCAGAGCTAATTGATGTAGGCGCAACGGATTACATTTTTTATCGACCGCTTTCTCTTTTTTTACAAAAAATAAAATGTCATGTCCCAATATGCAGTTTCTCTGTGTACGAGTATGTAAAGGCATACTTGTTTGGATGGTCCATTCGAGTGAAAAATAAGGGAATATGATGAAAAAAATAAAGAAGATCATAGGAGTGACCGGAATGGCCGTGTTGATGGCGGGGGTTTCTCAGGCCGCTGTTATTGTGGACTGGGAATCTACTGCGGGTCTGACGGGTGATACTGATGTCAGTACACTCGGGGCGTTGGAATATGCCTATAACCTTGGAGCAACCGACAGTTTTACTGTTAACACAGTTGCGTTCGATGGTACCGGAGGCGGTGGTATTGCCGATCTGAACAATGACGGAAATGTGATGATTGATCCGATCGATAACGGGGCAGATGCTGGTTTTAGTAATCTATCAGGTGATTTCGGCTCGTTGCTGGGTTCTGCCCAATGGCTTAAGGCGGCCGGCGGTACCATTACGCTGGGTAATTTGACCGATGGACAGGAATATCAGGTTCAGGTTTTCTCTTCGGATACGAGATCCGGCAGAAACAATGTTCTTGTTTTGGACGGTGGTACGGCCGGCGAGTTTACTTCCCTCGGTAATGGCAGCGTCGCTGCTGGTGGTGCGGGTGGCACGTATGTCATTGGTACCTTTACGGCGGATGCAACGGGTGAAGCTTCTTTTTTTGCTGATTATCTCGGGAGCGGAAATGCCAATATCAATGCGATTCAGATTCGGGCGATTCCTGAACCTGCAACCATCGGTTTGGTTGCTGCTTTTGGTGGGGGCATACTCTTTATCCGCCGCCGGTTGATGATTTAATCCATCTATTGAGATAGAAAAAATAACTCTCCGTGCGATCGGAGAGTTTTTTTCAGCTCTCGTTTTCAAGAAGATAGACATTCTGGAAAAAACGGGATCCAAAGATGGCGGTCGATTCGGGGGTGCAACCGCCGCCGCACCTTTCTTTCGAGATGATTAAGCAAAATCATGTCGGTCAAAACTTTTTCTCCCAACGGGGGCAGATGCTGGTGGAGTGGAAATATGCCTGAAATACGGGGACGGTATCGAGATGCGGACGTTTAATTAAAAAAAACAGACGTGCTGTCCCAGTGCTGACGCGAGGTGTGTACAAGTAACTGTATGGTGCTGAAGGAGTCTGGTCCCTCAGTTTTTCTGTATTTTAAATCAAGTATCAAGGGGATATGCCTCCGCAGACTGAATTGGATGTCTGTTTGTGTTTGGGGGGATCCTTGTACTGATCTTGGATTGTTAGAGATCAACGAGCAAATAAATGGAGGTACTAGTGAAAATAAAAAATATGAATAAAGTCAGTTCGCGGATGATGATGCTTATTTCCGGTCTATTGATCGGAACAACCACGCAGGCCGCATTGGTGGGACATTGGGCGTTTGATGAAACGAGCGGAACTACGGCATCGAATTCTGCAGCTGCAGGCCTATACGATGGAACGGTTATTAGTCCGGTTTGGACGACGAACGGAGTTATCGGGGGGGCGCTTGAACTGAATGGAACGGACTGCACGGTTTGGAATTTCGGAGATGTTATGTCGACTGTTTCGGACGAAATAACGGTTTCATTTTGGTGCGCACGTGATGTTGTAGCTAATCAAAATGCAAACGGGTTTTCTGCTTATACTGCGACAAATATTCGCGAGCTCAACAATCATTTGCCTTTCGATACGACAGTCTATTGGGATGCAGGGTATGTCGGTACAGTTCGGCAACGGATTCAGCTAAACGATGAATCCCTTTTTGATGGAAGATGGCACCATTGGGCATTTACAAAAAATGCCGCAAGTGGAGATATGGCGATCTATCATGACGGTGCCGTCGTTGTGGCGGGAACAAACCTTACTGCAAGTCTGGATAGCATCACGAAATTCTATATTGGCAGTGAGGGGGGGAAGATGTTCTTTAAGGGGATGATGGATGACTTCCGGGTGTATGACAACGAACTGTCTGCGACCGAAATTTCCAATCTTTACAGTGCCGTTACGCTGGATTATGCGATTGCTTATGCCTCTGCGACACCGGAAACCGGATTAATCCCGTTCGATGTTGTTTTCGATGGATCACTCAGTGAGTCCAGCACAAACATCAGTGATTATTCGTGGGATTTCGGTGATGGAAATACGGGGTATGGAATGATTGTTACCAACACGTATACGATGGTTGGTACTCACACTGCTACGCTGACCGTGACCGATGAAAGTGGCAATACGGATACCGCTCAGGTTGAAGTTGTGGTCGAGCCGCCTCTCGTTGGTGATCCGATCCAGGCTGGAGATACTCTCGCGATTGATTTCGGTGCTACCCCTTCGGCCGTACCGAACTACAATGACATTATCTATCCGAACCTTGGCCTTTCCGGTTTGGTACGTTTATCTGATGGAGGCACAACTCTCGTTAGTCTTGACGTAGTAATGAATGGTGATTCTCAGAGAAATCAAGGCAGCTTTGTTGCAGGAAACGGTGGTAACACCACCGATGCTTCTGTCTATGCGGATGGAATTGCTCTTTGGAACAGTGGCCCCGATAACAATAGCATAACGCTTACGTTCACGGGATTAGATGACACGTTGAGTTATAACATTGTGGGGGGAGCGGCTGACGATGATGCCGGCCTTGCAGAAAGTTTCTCGACCGATTGGACAATTGGCGGCATCACCAATTATTCGGATTGCACGGTTAGCAACGGCTATGTGAATTTTACGAATATGACCTCCTCAGGGGGTACATTGGTTATTGAAATTACAGATGCAGTCTACCGGGCCTGCGTTGCGCAGGTGCAACTTACAGCCGTTACACGCGAGGCGGGGGTGCCGACGCTCGTTTATGATGGAAACTTGCTGTCGTGGGAAACAGATGCAGCCTTCCTCTACAGTATTCAGAGCAACCTGAATCTCAATATTGAGAGTGGATGGGGCACATTCTCCAATGTGGTTGGAACTCCTCCGACCACAACAGTTGTTCTTCCTCCTAAAAATCAGGACGCGGAGTTTTTCCGGGTAATCGTCGAGTAAAATCATATTAACGCCAATCAGATGTCCTTCCTGACTGAGTAAGGGGGGCATCTGGCTGGTATCCAATAAAACTGTTCCGGTGGAGTGCCGAAACTGCGCTTATTGCGGGAACTTGAGTGTTGGCAACCTGACAACATCATTACAGCTGTTGCAGGAAACGATTCTGAAGTGACGTAATGAATACGCTGACGTTGGGTCGGAATTCTCCCGGATTAAATCTTGATTAAATTTGCAGGTTTTACCGGTTAAATAAGAGAGCTTTTTGAGAGGTAAGAGAGTACGTGATGAGCAAGAAAAAGCGAATGACAGGGGCACTCGTTTTCGCGATGTTAGGAAGCATGACGGCACAAACCGCCTTGGTGGGGGAATGGGCTTTTGATTCCCAAACATTTGAGAATTCCGGCACGACTGGTCCGGTCCACGATGGGATGTTTGTAACGGCGAATTCGGACTGTTTTTCGACGGATACGGTCAGTGAAAAGGGATTTTCGCTACGGATTAAGTCCATCTCTGAGGATCCTGTTACCGGTGGTGGTGATGTGCTGCTGATTAATAACAGTAAGACGACTGATGCCGGTTATCTCTCTACGTTTGACGGGGCTGCGTTTACGGTCTCCATATGGATAAAAGCAGAAGATGATTTCTGGAGAGATTTTGATGAGCTCGGCGGTAAATCAGCTGAAGAAAATTCAACCGGCAAAAGAATTAATCATGGTTGGGTATTGCGTTCCAGGGGAACTACTATGCGTTTTGAGCCATATGGTAATCCCGCGATTGGAACCCGATCCTGCCCGCTCGATGGTAGCTGGCATTTGATCACGGCGACGTATGATGGCGCTGAATCCCGATTCGATTTCGTTCGAGTGGCCGAATGCACCGGGAACGACCTATGCCGTGCAGCGCTCAACCAATCTGGTGACAGATGCGTTTTCGGGAACGGTTGAGGCAGGAATT
>JARNMJ010000044.1 GCA_029432795.1 Pontiellaceae bacterium B12219 | reverse complement strand
TGCACAAGCCGTCAAGCGGCACAAATCCGACTTTTAGCTCCGGCCTGATTTTGAGGTGAAAATAAAATCGGAGACTTTGGGACAGGCTCTAGGTAGCTATCGGCTGAAAAATGGTAAATATCGAACGAGGATCAGAAAACCCCGACTAACCCGCAAACTGTTTCTTAAATTTTGCCGGGGTGATCGATGCGTGCTTTTTGAAATACTTCACGAAATTCGTGGGTTCATCAAACCCCAGATCTGCGGAAAGCTCTTCCACTCGAATTCCTTCAATTGCCAGTCGTCGTTTGGCTTCGAGGACCGTATGCGAATCGATGACCTGCTTGGCGGTTTTACCACAAATCGATTTACAGAGTTCGTTCAGGGTTTTATAGGTGGTATGCATCATCTCGGCATAGGCCGCGGCTTCACGGGTTTCTGTAAAATGGGCTTCAACCCGTTCAATAAATGTCCTGAAATTCTGAATGCGATGTTCATCAAACTTTCGGGAAAGTTCATCCGGTCGCTCCCCGAAGGTTTTGAAAGACAACGCGGCAAACAGCAGCCGAACCAGCGCTGATTCCTGAGTCGATCCCAGTGCCAAATGAATTTCGTCCATCAGCACCTCACAGCTGTGCGCCTGTTGCTGCCGGATTGAAAACACCGGCACAGCGGTTGCATCAATATGATGCGGCGCAAAAAAGGGAAGTCGGATTTCCGTGCGCAGCTGATCGATGAAACGGGGCGTGATCAACAACATTTTCCCCAACGGTTTTCGATCGAAATCAAACGCATGCACCTGATTCCGGCTCACATAAATAATGGAACCGGGTTTAACCGGATATTCATGAAAATCCACAAAATGGGTTCCGGTCCCTTTGGTGATCAGGATCAGATTATTGAAATGCACGCGGTGCGGCTTCGACGGATCATGATTCTTGAAAGGAAAGCGTTTATAAAATGCATCCAGGTCGATGTATTCAATGCCGGTATCGCCACGCTTCTGCGCGTTATATTTCACATCAGGGATCATCTGTTTGCCTCAACGGAAAAGTGCCGCGTTCAATGCGGTTCACTTCTCCGGTTTTTTCCAAAGGTTGGAAAAATTTGTACACGAAAGTTCCAGCGTCTGGAAGCCCGGCCCTCCATTTTAAAAACTCAGGAAAGAAATCCGTGCCACATCGCCGGCACTGTAAACCATGATGACGTCGCCAGGGAGATCAATGGTCTTGCACAATGACGCGGGCAGCGCTCCGTCGGACTCCTCCTCGGCGGGATCGAACCCGGCAAACAGCAATCCCGTACCATCCGCGACTTCCCGCACGGCCGCCAAAGGATTAGCTGTTGGAAGAATCACAATCTCCGCCTCAATACGCGCAACGGAAAGGATGAGCTTCATTTTTTTTGTGGCGCTTTCAACATCGTCCTGCAAACCGATCGGTCGCAGCAGGCGCAGCGGCCGGTCGCGCCATTCCGGATTTTTCTTGATGAGATACGCGAGCATCAGCATCAACGAGCCCTCTTGGGGATCGTCCCACCAGACATCGATCGCCCCGGCAGGCACATAATCCTTCTCACGCTCTTCCTCGCAGGAAACAATAATGATACTGCGCTGCATCTTGCGGGCAATCCGCAGGGCTTCTGTGAAAAACGGGGCATTCTCCGGATCCTCACTCCATCCGAGCAACAGGGTATTGGGGCGCAGGCCACCGACCCCATGGCACTGCAGCAGGGCTTTGACCGCCGCATTGATATCGTCTTCAACCACCACCACGGGAAAAGCCGGAAGCTCTTCCGCCTTGATAAACTTGCGCAGGCGTTCTTCAGCCATCCGACGGCGCTCAAAATAATTATCGAGATCGCCTTCGATAATCTGTCCCAGCGAAACCATGCCCAGATTCGCAGAAAGCCAGCAGGCATATTCAGCGAGGTGGATACGGTTCCACGCCCCGCCGCACAGCGCCAGAATAGAGGGCCGCCAGTTTTTCGGATGATAGCGTTCCTGCTCCAGTTTGAGCAGCGCTTTTCGCGCGCGCTGGTAGGCCAGACCGCTGTCAAGATCGCCCCACTGCACGATGATTTTTGCGCGCTTAATCAGCATGTAAAGCCCTGCCGCCAACACAATGGCCACGCCGGCCCAAACCGCATTGATCAGAAACATAATGCACAGACAGCCGATCGCCCCCAGCAGCGCGGCGGACCAGTGATTAAAGCGGAAAGTCGGCCGGAAACTCGGATTATGGGAAATGCCTTCATAAAAACATGCCAGATTGACCGTGCCGTAGGTCAGCAGGAAAAACATGGTGATGATCGGCGCGATCGTATTGAGATCGCCCGCCAGAATGCCGATCTGCGCAATCAGAAAGGTCAAAATCACAGCGCGCCGCGGCTCACCGGAAGCCCCGCTGCCATGGGCGAACCACTTGAGTTTTTTGAAAATATTATCCCGCGCAAAGGCCTGCAGAATACGCGGTGCTCCCATCATGCTGCCCAGCGCCGACGACAGGGTGGCGCTGATAACTCCCGCATAGATCAAAGCACCGGACCACGCTTTGTCCTTCATCACAAAACCATCGCCCACCAGTTCCGAGCGGGAAGAGCTGGCGGCGAGCAGCACCGCGACACCGGCATAGATCAGCGCCGAAACGCCAATCGACGCAAAGGTACCGGTCGGAATGGAGCGGGCCGGATTCTTCAGATCGCCGGACATATTGACCCCGGCCATGATGCCCGTGACGGCCGGGAAGAACAGCGCAAATACCGTGAAGAAGGAAAATTCCCCGGTCCATTGCGGCGTGAGGTTGGCCTGCAGCATTTCAGGCGAAAAGTTCATCCAGGCCCCGACCGCAAAGGAAACGATCGAAAGCAGCAGCACCGCCAGAATTCCGTATTGCAGCCGGATCGTCCAGCCGGCTCCGATGTAGACACAGATAAAAACGACCAGATTGGTCAGCGAGCCCACCGCCCGCATCGACAGACCCAAATCGGGAAATGCGGAAAAGAGGGCTTCCGAAAAACCGATCACATACAGCGTGACCGCCACGGCCTGCGCCACATAGAAAAAGATGGCAATCACGCCGCCGAACTCCGCACCGAGGCTGCGGCTGATCAGGAAATATGCCCCGCCCCCCTTGACCCGCATATTGGTTGAAACCGACGAGAGCGAAAGCCCGGTGAGTACCGTAATGAGCTTGGCCGCCGCAAGAATGGCCAATGCGCCCCATAGCCCCGCGTAACCTACAACGGTGGCATAGCGCAGAAACATGATCACGCCGAGAATCGTCAGCAGACTCGGAGTAAAAACCCCGCCGAATGTGCCGAACTTAGTCGGAGCGGAAGATCGGGCAGACGGGTTTTCTTTTTTCATACGATATCCTATAGCTGGTCTGGCATCAGATCTTCTTCCCGCGTTCAATGCGGCGGTGGGCATCCATCAGCTCGCCGGGATTGGTCTGGGCGGCGAGCAGCGAAAGTTCGCCGCAGAGAACCTGCGCGGCGCAGAGGCAGGCGAGGCGTTTGGCGTTTTCGCCGGGTTCGCGGTTTTCGGTCAGGCCCATGCGCTGCATATTTTCCAGCACAAAATCGAGGCCCTTCCCGTTGCCGACCGTGCCCATAATCAGATTCGGCAGGGTGACGGAAAAATAAAGGTTCCCTTCCCGCTCCTCGCAAATGGTGAATCCCTGCGAGCCTTCCACAATGTTGGCGGCGTCCTGCCCGGTGGCGAGGTAGAAACCGAGCAGCATATTGGCAAAGTGCGCGTTGGCACTGCGCGCTCCGCCGGCCAGCAAGGTGCCGATCAGATTTTTACGGATGTTGAGCTGCACAACTTTTTCCGGCGTGGTTTTCAGATAACGCCGGCAGATTTTTTCAGGAATTGTAAGTTCCGCAACGACGTATTTTCCGCGGCCGAGGATGCCGTTGACCGCCGTGGCTTTTTTGTCGGAGCAGTAGTTGCCGGAAATCGAGCCGTATTTCAGGTTCGGGTGAATTGAAAGAATGTGATTCATCAATGCTTCGGCGGCCTGTGTGCACATATTGTGGCCGGAGGCATCGCCCGTCGTGAATTCAAACCGAATGAACAGCAGGTTGGCGGCAATCTGGGAATTGATATTGATCAGCTTCGCAAAACGGCTGGTCCCCTCCACCACCTTTCCAAGGATTGGAAAATCGGCCTTTATTTTTTCCAGAGCCTGGAAGGCTTCCGTCGCATCGGGCGCTTCAAAAAGGACCGAGCGCGTCATGCGGTCGTCGATCACCGTGCAGTTGATTCCGCCTTCGCAGTTCATGGAAACGCGGGCGCCGCGGTTGACCGACGGCCAAAGCGGTGTTTCGTAGGTCGCCAGCGGCACCTCGTAGTCGCCTTCGATGGTTGCGCCGGACACCTTAAGCGGGCCGATAAACTGCATGGGGATCTGTGCAAATTCACTCATATACTGGTTCCTTGAAAACAATAGAATCTATGGGGGACATCCAACGCTGTCAAATATCCTCTTCACTATCAGCAATGCCATTAACTGCCGGCCTCTTTTCGACCGAGCCACGAAACATCCTTCAGATTCCAGCCTTCTTTAGGCTTTTCCACAGGAATCCATACGCTGAAAGCACATCCGTGCGGGTCAACCGGTTTCAGCACCACGCCCCCTCCGTGTAACTCAACAAAGGCCTTGACGAGACTCAGTCCCAGCCCATTGCCGGGAATGGTTCGACTGTCTCCACTCCGATTAAAACGTTCAAAAACCGATTCCCGCTCTGACGGCGGAATGCCCTCCCCGTTGTCCGCCACTTCAAAACCAACCCGTTTTTCATCGTGAAAAAGACGGATATCAATCCGCCCGCCCGGCGGGGTGTATTTAATGGCATTATCCAACAGATTGGAGATTATCCGCTGCATCTTACTTCGATCCGCCTCCACCCAAACCGACTCCGCTGAACATTCATGATGCAGGGTGATTTTTTTCTCCATCGCAAATGCAGAAAATATCTCGATTGATTTTTCCAGTTCGGCACCTAAATCAATTGACTCCCGATGCAGTTCCATCACGCCGGTTTCTGCACGGGCCATATCCAGAATATCAGTCACCAGCGGCGTCAGTTGATCGCATTCCGCAATCACCATTCCGGAAATTTCAGCGCGCTCGGATTCGGAAGCTCCATTCCAGTCCATGGTTTCCACCAGGCCGCGTATGCGCGTGATAGGAGTGCGGATATCGTGGGCGATATTGGCCGTCACCTCCCGCAGTTCCCGCACGAGTTTTTCGATTCGCGAAGCCATTCCGTTAAATGAGCGGCACAGTTCCTCCACTTCGGAACCCGCCCTGCGACTCTGCACACGCTGCTGCAGATGCCCGGCATCGAACACGCGGGCCGCTTCAGCAACCCGTTTAACCCCTTCCATCGCATGCCGCGAAAGAAGCAGACCGGCCATCAGACTGAACGGCAGAAAGACCACCAGCAAACTCAGCAAAAAGATGCCCCAGCGCCGAAGCTCCATCACCCCGGCGGAAAAGTCGTCCGAGATACACAGCAAATTTCCATCGTACATTTTCCGGGCGATGAAAATACTTTTCATAAATTCCGACGAATGAACCTCCGCATTTGTTTCCGTCAAGTGTTGCTGGAGCGTTGCCCGGTCCATGGGAATCGCGTCCGCTGCTGTACCTCCTATTATTTTCCCCATCGGGTCCAGTAACAGCAAACTGATTCCCGATGCGGAGGCATCGCCAAACGGATTGATGAGAGAAGCATCCAACGCCTGGAAAATTTCCTCAATCGATTCCGAATGGGCGATCCACATTTGGCCGCCTTCCGAGATAAGGATTTCCATCCGCTCCCGGCCGGTGGATGCAATCACTTCATAACCCAGGCCATCGTGCTGACCTTCCGCTTCAATAAGAGCAATCTTTGCCGTTGGAAATTTTTGATGGAACGCAGTCCGGAGCTCTTCAGGCCACTGGCTCATCAGGATTTGCTGCGGTTCGTATTCCGGGGCGGTTCCCACATACTTTTCCGTTAAAAACACCATGGCCCGATCCAATTGAATCAAGGCATCCGATCGCAACCGCTGATATACCATGAATAAACTGATTCCGAACGTAACCAGAAGCAGCACCAGGGTGAGTCCCAGACTATACCGCACCATTCGAAACCGAAAGGATCGGCTTTTATGTGTCTTTAATGGTGAGCGCATAGCCCGCCCCCCTTATCGTATGAATCAGTTTCGGTTCATAGGACCGATCAATTTTTTCCCGCAGTTGGCAAATCCGGGCCTCCACCACATTCGTCTGCGAGCCCGCATTATACTGCCAGACCTGCTGCAGAATTGTATCCTTTGAAACCACCCGGTCCACCTGCCGCATCAGATAAACCAATAACATGTATTCCAGGGGTTGGAGAAAAATTTCATCGTCATCCCGAAAGACCTTATTCCGCAGAATATCCACCCGGAGATTGGCCACACAGAGTTCCGCCGGCGGATGCTGATCGTAACGCCGCAAACGGGCCTCAACCCGGGCCAGCAGTTCTGCAAAAGAAAACGGTTTCACCAGATAATCATCAGCCCCGGCGCGCAACCCCAGCACACGGTCCTCAATATCACTTTTAGCACTCAGAATCAGAATCGGCGTATTCCGCCGGGCGTCTCTGAACTGCTGAATAATCTGCAGTCCATCCAGGCCGGGCAGCATGAGATCGACAATCAGCAGTGAATGGTTGCCGGCGAGCGCGGTCCGCAACCCGTCGTCACCGCGTTGAGCATGCTCAACGGTGTAGCCGGACTGCCGTAACCCCTTGAGCACAAACAAGGCAATTTTTTGATCATCTTCTATCAGCAATATATCCACGGACCGGCCTCCCTCTCGAAAGGCATAGTATATACCTGCGCAACCCTGACCAGCGCAATCAACCGAACATGACGAAATGGTTAAGTTCCTGAAATTGCCTCCCGGGATATCCCGGCACTACGTTCCCGCCATAAACAAGACCACGGCAGTTCAATCATCTGACGCGGAACCAATGGGAGTAAAACCATGAAAAAGCGTACCAATATTTTAATCATTCGCCTGCGGTCCATCGGGGATATCGTTCTCACCCTGCCAGCCGTTCATGCGGTGCGGGAACACTATCCCGACGCCCGTATCACCTACCTCACCCGCAGCTCAAATTCCGCCCTGCTCGAAGGCTTCAGAGATGTGGATGAAGTACTCACGCTCGACCAGGACGCAATCAGAAGCCCCCTGCGGGCTCTGCCGGAATTATTCCGGCTCATTTACCGTCTCCGTGCAGGAAAGTTTTCATTGGTGGTTGATTTGCAGGGCTATGGAGAAACGGCCTGGTTTTCCTGGATTACCGGAGCGGCGGAACGCTGGAGCACCATTTACAGCCGGGGCCGGAAATGGGCCTACACCCGGAGCATTCCGCGGAATACAAATCTTCATCCCATCGAACGGGACCTTTTATTATTGCGGACCTGCGGGATCCGCATGTCGGAACCTGAAAATCAGTTTTCCATTCCCGGAGATGCGATCAACCGGGCGAAAGCGTTGTTCGAAAAAGCAAATATGAACCCGGATAAGCCCAGTTTGTATATCCAGCCCTTCACCAGCAACGAAAGAAAAAACTGGCCCTTTATGAACTATATAGCCGTCGCTGAATATTGGCGGGATCAGGGTATTCAAGTTCTGTTCGGCGGCGGGCCGAATGATGCCCCGAATCTGGAGTTGGCCCGCGAAAGAGGCTTTCCCGCATTCAGCAACACCCCCCTGCTGGTTTCCGCCGGACTGATGCATTTATCTTCTCTCATCATCGGAGGAGATACCGGAATGATCCACCTCGCCATGGCCCAAAACAAACGCGTATTGATGCTCATTAACAGTTGCACTCCCGGACAGGCCAATTTGTATCAACACCGAGAATGGGTCATCCAGGCCAACGATCCCGAAAGCTTTAAACAACTCCCCATCGAAACCGTGAATACCAAATGCCGTGAACTATTTTTTAGATCGCTGGATGTGTTCGAAGCTCACACCCATTCACCATTACAGGAAATAAACGTTCATTAAACCGAAGCATTTCTCTGCCTTATCTGTCATTTACGTCCTGATTTAAAGTTGTCACTTTTTAGTTCTGTCCCGCCTGCCCTGCTGAACGGAAGCGACTGCCCTAAATGCCTATATGTTTTTGTAATTGGTATTATGCTTCGGCCTGTCGAATTCAGTTCCAATGCCTGGAAGCCTCAAACATCTCTGTGCCGTTTGCATTTCGGCCTTACCTCTGCTATATCCCATTCATCATGAAAACAACTGATATTGAAAAGTTGAGCCAAGAAGAAAAACTCGAGCTCATGGAAGCGATCTGGGAAAACCTTTCTAAAACCGAGGTCTCCGCTCCAGCATGGCATGAACAAGCCCTTAAAGAAACTGAAGAGCGCGTTTCAAAAGGCCTTGAACAACCTGTTGACTGGAAAGAGGCAAAAAACCAGTTACGCAACCGATTTGCATGAAAATAAAAATTCTTCCCTCTGCGATTGAGGATCTACACACAGGTCGACTGTTCTATGAAAAACAGGGAGAAGAACTGGGAGAAGAACTGGGAGAATACTTTTTCGATACCCTGTTCTCCGATATCGATTCGCTGCTGTTATTCCCCGAAAAGCACCGTAAAATTTTCGATTATCACCGTCTGCTGAGCAAACGTTTCCCTTATGCTGTATATTACAAAATCAGTCTTGATGTTGTGATTGTGTACCGGGTCCTTGACCAACGCCAAAATCCTGACAAAACGAAGACGGCACTGCCCCATTAAAAATCGGCCCGTCATCTAGAGTCCTCTCAAATTCAGTTCCAATGTCTGGAAGCGCGGGGATAAGAATGGTTGTCACCAGAAATATAGATGAGGGATCTTTGCCGCGTTGCAGGTGTGGGGACCGCTTACCCGAAGCATGAGGGAAGCGGTGAGGCCGAACGACGGTATCCACGTTTCCTTCGTTCCTCAGGTAAACGCGCTCTACACCTTAGAGATCTTTACCCACTATTCAGCCCGGCCGTTTCGTATTTGGCGCGGCTAAACGGCGCAGAGCACCGTTCTACGGGATACCTTATTTCTTACCAGGCATTGGAACGTCTTAGAACGAAGCGCCGATCCATGCGCCGAGAACCAGCGCGTTATCGATGTCGCCATTCGTTCCGCCGCCGGGATCCACGATATACTGAACGGACGGCTGGATGTAGAAACTCGGAATAATCTGAACGCGATGCCCCAGCTCGTAGACCATTTCAGCATCCACATCGCCCATGGTTACATATTGTCCGTAGGCATCGGAGATTTTACCGTAGGTGGCAAAGAGCATGGTCCGATCGTCTTCCCGGCCGGGAATCAGCCCTTTCCAGTTTGCACCGCCGCTGATCTGCAGCGGAACCTTGGCCGTTTCATCCTGAGGGGTATATGCACCGAAACAGAACAGGGACAATCGATCGATCACTTCGAAATCGAAATGCCCGTAAAGGCGGAAAAGGTTGTCGGTGGTGCCGCCGTCGAAATCGGTGTATTCATAAACGGAGTCGGCGATTCCGAGATAAAGGCGGGACGGGCGCTCCATCATTTCCGGCGTCCAGTCGTATTGCGCCATAAAAGTTACACCATCACCGCTGTTAATGCTCCAGTCCGTACCCGGAACGTAATCGCTCCAGATAGTATCGTTGATCTGATAGGCCCCCAGCTGAAACTGATGCCGCTCGTTCGGGCTGTATTTCACACGCCCGCCCCATAGCGCCAGCGGGAAGGAGAAGATCTGGGGACTCTCCAGCATCATGGAACGGATCGGCCCGTTAATGGCCGTGCTCAGCGAATAACGGTAGAGATCGTCGTTGGCAAAATCCTCATCCATGGAGGTCCGGCCCAGTTTAACCGCCCAATCATCACCAAACTTTTTCTCGAGCCAAAACTGGTAAAGCCAGGTCACCTGGCCTTCGGGACCACCGTTGATGCACATGGGGTCATAGATGCCGCCGACATCCCCGGCAATGCCGTTACCCTGCCGGTTGACCATCGAAATTTTCATGATCGTTGAATCCCAGCCAATCAGTTTTTCCAGATCGAGATCCACCCCGGCGTAGGTTTGCGCTGTAAAATTATCGCCGGTCTCTATGCCTCCGTCCACATTTGCGGCATAAATGGAATCAAAATAGAGGAACGGCATAATTCCTGAATCAACCATGCTTTCGTAGCGGGGAAACAGACGATCCTCTTCATACCAGGGTTTGGCGGGCGCCACATTGGCTGCAACCACCGCCCCCTCTTGTTCAACGGTTACATTGGCGGTTTGTTCTTCTGCCAGTGCAAATCCGGCGGCGAATAACAGTGTGGTGATGATTTGTTTTTTCATGATTATTTCCTCCTTAAAAAATAAGCAACTGGCCACAAAGAGGCGCAAAAAACACAAAAAAAACTCTCTTCGTGAAGCCGCCTGCGGCGGCATCCTGCGCATCTTTGCGGCAATTAATCCGAATTAGCCGGCCAGAACTTTTTCCATCTGTTTGGCGATGTCGGGATTTTCGTAGATGGCCTTGACCATTTCCGTATAGAGCGCAGTGAAGCGTTCGTTGCCGGCCAGATCGCCGAAAATACTTTCCAACCGCAGGAACGAAAGCGGGTCGTCTTCGGTTCCCATGGCGGCAACATGCAGTTCGTCTTTCATTTCATCAACGATGTCGAGTTCAACACCGTGGCGGCTCAACCCTTTGTCGCTGTAGAGGCACCACGCGGCGATAACGAGCGTTGCGTATTTTATGCTTCCTCCTGCAGCCAGATTTTCGTGAATGGTGGAGATCAGAAACTTAGGCAGTTTAGCCGAACTTTCCAGACAGATCCGGGACAGGCTGTCTTTGATATTCGGGTTGCCGAAACGCTCGATCAGACTGTCTTTATAAGCTTCGAGATTGATGCCTTCCACGGTGTCGAGCACCGGAGTGGCTTCAAGATCCATGAACGCACGCAGGTATTCAGCAAACAGCGGATCGCTTACGGCTCCATCGATGGTTTCATGGCCGTGAATCGAGCCGAGCAAACCGAGTACAGAATGGCCGGCGTTCAACAGACGGATTTTCATTTTTTCATAGGGCGTAACGTCCGGCACAAACTGCGCGCCGACGCTTTCCCATTCAGGGCGGCCGTTCGAAAAGTTGTCTTCAATCACCCACTGACAGAAAGGTTCGCAGGTCACCGGCCAGGCACCGCGAATGCCAAACTCGGTTCTGAGCAGTTCAATATCCGTTGGTGTGGTACAGGGGGTAATGCGGTCGACCATCGCATTCGGGAAACAGACATTGGCTTCAATCCACTCCGCCAGTTCCGGATCCTGCTTACCGGCAAAAGCCAGCAGCATTTTTTTGGTCATATCCCCATTGTGTTGCACATTATCGCACGATTGCACGGTGAACGGCGGAAGGCCGGCGGCACGGCGTTTTTTGAGTGCGGCGGTCAGGAAACCGAAGACGAGGGTCGGATTGCCGGGATTTGCAAGGTCGTGTTGCACATCCGGATTATCGAAATTAAATTCACCGGTGGCGGGATTAAAGTTGTAGCCCCCTTCCGTGATCGTCAGCGAAACAATTTTTGTGTCTTCATGCGCCATCCGGTCGATGACGGCGATGGGATCTTCGACGCTGAGCATGAAGTCGATGATGGAGCCGATGACGCGGGTTTCAACCTTGCCATCGGGATGCTTGACGATCAGCGCATACAGAAAATCCTGGTCGCTGAGAATATCGCGCATTTTACGATCGGCTTCACGCAGTCCAACGCCGCAGATGCCCCAGTTGAGGACACCGGTTTCATTCATAAGCGCATCGGTGTAAAACGCTTCATGCGAACGGTGGAAGCCACCGACGCCGATGTGCACGATGCCTGCTTTGACCTTGCTGCGGTCGTAGGTCGGCACCCCCATTTTATTTGCGAGAAGGTGAAGGTTTTCCTGTTTCAACAGAACGGATTCTTTCATGATTAAACTCCTGATTAATTTTTTATCGAAGGTCTGAAGGTCGTAGGTCTGTAAGCCAGACCTTCGATTTTATTTCACTTAGGACATGGCGTTTTCGGACTCCGGCACCACAATGAGGGCTTTCCGGCGGCGCATCACCCAGTAGGCGAAGACGAAATAAAGGACAGTGCAGATGAATCCGTAGCGATAGAATATATCGCGATTCACTTCATAGGCTTCCATATCGGGACTGCCCCACATTACGATACAGGCGAGAATCAGGGTGATGGCCAGGCTGGTACGCGAAATAATGTGAAACACTTTCGACAGCATGGAACGGTCTTTCACCGCCTGAGGTGCCGTGAGCGCCTGCTCGGCATGGAAGGCATCTACTTCTTTATTGAAGGCTTCTTCCGCGGCTTCCTCTTCCGGATATTTTTCAGCAGCACCGTATTTTTTCGCCATCAGCGTGTAGAGAATAATGGTGAAGATCCAGGTGGGAATGAAGAGGTAGTAGAACGACATCACATTCAGTGCATTCAATCCGAATCCGAAAACGAGTCCGGCAATCCAGGATGTAATCGCCGGCGTGCTGTGTGTCAGTTTCCGGTATTTCGCCCAGTAGCGGGTAAATCCGATCTTTGGAAAAATCACGTGCTCGGCAAAAACAATCGCACCAACCGGAACCACCAGCAGTCCGGCATAGGTCAGCATCGGAAGCATTTTGGTGAATACAAACGGGAAGCAGGCCACAATAACGGTTACAATGCCGACAGCCAGCGTGGTTTTCTTGCGGGAATGTTTATGGAAAATAGCCTGCGCGGCGAGACCGGCGCGGTAGAGGTTGGCATTGGCGGTTGTCCAACCGGCAATGATCACGATGACGAAACCGGAAAGGCCCAGTGCATAATATGCCACATCGCCCGGATCGAGATCGGTAATACTTTTTTTCAGCAGAACCGCTGTTCCGGCACCCATGATTCCCGCAGCAACCCATGCCACAAAATGGCCGAACAGCATGCCGGAGCTGGTGCACAGTCCGTAGACTTTCTTTTTGGCATAACGCAGCAGCGCCATATCAATGAGACCGAAGTGCGTGATGGTGTTGGCCGCCCACGCAAAACCGATAACTTCCAGCAATCCAATGCCCGGTTCTCCTGCGGCATTCACTCCGGTCCAGATCGACTCGTTACCGATGGTCAGAAAATCGCCGAATCCGGACAGGGTGGTTTTACCCAGCACCGCCTGTGCAATGGCTGGCAGCAGCACGAGTGCTCCGCTGGTAAACATGACAAACAGCCAGGGGGCACAAATGCCTGAAAAATCGGAGACCGCACTGAAGCCGTACATGGCGACAAAGACCACAATAATCCCGACGGCCAGCACCACGAGCACAAACCACGGGTTGGTCGGATACCAGGCCAGCTGGGCGGGTATCTTGAATAAAAAGCGCACCGCCGTCGACGACACCGTGATCATGGCCGCCGATATCACCGTGAATATGATGACGTTTGCCCAATTATATAATTTGGTCATATTGTCGCCGGCAATCTTATGCAGGTAGGTGTACAGACTCATCCGCGTGTCCACCGCGATCGGCGTCGTGATGAGCGTCCAGCTCAGAATGGCCAGAATATTCCCGATCAGCAACCCGAGCAGAATATCCATGGTTTTCGCCCCGAGCGCCACGAAGGTGGCCCCGATCACAAATTCGGTTGCCGCAACATGCTCACCGGCATAAAGCCCCATGAAATGAGTCCAGCCATGCAGTTTATGTTTCGCGATCGGTAATTGTTCAGCACTGACATTTTCCAATGATTGGAATCTTGATTTCATGACACTTCCTCCGTTTCTTTAACTTCGCCATACTCCAGCAAATGTCCCGGAAGAACCGGAGTGGCCCCCTTCTGGGAGCAGACAAATGTGGCGACTTCATTCGCAAACAAATTCACTTTTTTCAACGGCCATCCCTTCAGCAGCCCCATACAAAGCGCTGCGGTGAACGAATCGCCGGCTCCGACCGAATCGGTCGCTTTTCCCGGAAGTCCGGCGGTATCGTCCATTTCGTAGGCACCAACCAACAGGCTGCCATCGGGACCGCGGGTATAGGCAATCAGCTTAAGATCGAACTGCTTGATCAATTGCTTGAGCTGCTCTTCCGCATTTCCCGTCAGGCCGAAAAAATCGGCCAGCACCGGCAACTCTTCATCGCTGAGTTTCAGAATGCTGGCCAGCTCCAACGAAGCCGCAATCAGCTCCCTGGAAAAATACGACTGCCGCAGATTCACATCAAAAATCTTCAGCGCATGATCCGGCATACTCCGCAAAAACCGGTGAATCGTTTTGCGCGATTCCGCCGAACGCTGCGAAAGCGATCCGAAGCAAACCGCATCCAGTTTGCCGGCCAGCGCATTGAGGTCGTCCGTAAACGGGATATGATCCCACGCGACATCCTCGTGAATTTCATAGGTCGGTTTTCCCGCATTCAAGACCACATCCACCACCCCCGTTGCCTGAGCAGCGTCCATGATATACCGGGTACTGACGCCCATTTCCTGAATCTGCTCACGAAGCTCGCGGCCCAGTGCATCCGGCCCGACACAGCTCACCGGATAGGCCTGCGCTCCAAGCCGGCTTGTATGGCATGCGAAGTTGGCAGGTGCGCCGCCCGGACGCTTATGGTGCGAAAAAACATCCCAAAGGAGCTCTCCGATTCCAACCACTGTAAATTTATCGCTCATTGCACTCTCCTCACCTGATTGAGTTATTCCTTTTCCTGATTTGACTTTCACAGGTTCTCACGAACGTCCACTTTGTAAAATTATTTGCTACATTTAACTTAACATTTTAATAACATTAGATTTACATTTGACTCATGAAGCATTCCAAACCAAGGTACTTACAGATTTACGACGAATTAACGATTTTAATCCGAAACCAGACCTACAAAGCCGGAGACCTCCTGCCAACGGAGAACGAGTTATGCAAAACCTACAACGCTTCGCGCCCGACCATCGCCAAAGCACTGAGCTTGCTGACCAAGGAAAAAATGATCCGGCGGCGCGCCGGTTTCGGCACCCAGGTGCTGGCTCCGGGCAAATCCGCACTTAGCGTCGGTCTGCTGATTCCCCGCCTGCATGAAACTGAAATTTTCGAGCCGATCTGCGCCAGCATTACAGAAAATGCCGGCGAAGCCGGAATGTACATCATCCGCCCGACAGACTTCAGCCTGGCAAGCAACCCCAGAGCCCTCGCGGATTCGCTGGCCGACCAGTTTATCAATGCCAGGGTCAACGGCGTCTTTTTCACGCCCGTTGAATATATTCCGGCCCAGCAGGATTTTAACCTTAATATCATCAAACGGCTCCGTGCCCAAGGCATCGAAGTGGTCCTGCTCGACCGCGATGTCTATTCCTGGCCGCGTCAAACCCCCTACGATTTGATCGGCATCGACAACATCGAAGCCGGCTATACCATGGGCGGCCATCTTTTCAGCAACGGCTGTCGAAACATTGCCTTCGTGGCTGCCCCCAACCCGGCCATGACGGTGCAGCTGCGCCGGATCGGCGCCCGGGAAGCCCTCGTTCACAACGGGCGAATGGCCCGGGAATTACTCGACATAAACTTTTCAACCAAACAGCCGGAAAAAACCGCGCGGCAAGTACTGAAAAACAATATCGATGGCGTCATCTGCGCCAACGATGCCATGGCCGCCCTGCTGCTCCGCGCCCTGCTCAACCTCGGGGCCGATATTCCCCGCGCTCTTCAGGTGTGCGGTTTTGACGACGTGAAGTATGCTTCGCTGCTCAGCGTGCCGCTCACGAGTTACAAACAGCCTTGCAAAGACATCGGCAAAGCCGCTGTGCGCGTCATGCTCAACCGCATTCATTTTCCCGACAGCTCCGCCCTGCGCATCACACTTAAAGGGCAGCTTATCATTCGAAATTCCTCTTCCGGCCCTCTGAAAGAATAGAGCTGTAGTTCCTTGTTACCCATACACTTCAGGATTATGATCTCCGCACGATTCATCCGGATAAGGAGACCGCCATGATTCCGAATAATTCTGAACTACTCCAACAGCTCATGGATAACATGACCGATAAGATCTTTTTCAAAGACCTGAATTCCCGCTTCATCCTGGTCAATAAAGCCTGTGCAGAATGGAATGGATTCCGCAATCCCCAGGAAGCCGTCGGAAAATGCGACTTCGATATGTTCACCGAAGAATTTGCCACCATGGCAACCCAGGACGAAAAGCGAATTCATGAAACCGGCGAACCGATGCGCTGCAAAGAGGAAAAAGCGGAATGGAACGACGGCCTGATTAAATGGGTCTCCACCACCAAGATTCCATTACGCGATAAAGAGGGGCACATTGTCGGATGCATTGGAATCGGCCATGACATCACAGAACTCAAAACGAAAGAAGCTGAACTCGAAGAAACAAGTGAACGGCTGCGAAAAGTCAATGAGCAGCTGACGCAAACTCAGGAACAGATTGCCGAAGACCTTCGCATGGCCGCCCGCCTGCAGAATACCTTCCTGCCGCAATCCTACCCCTCCTTTATTTCCAACACCGGAAAAGCCTGCCTCGATTTCCACTACCATTACGAACCCGATAGCGAGATCGGCGGCGACTACTGTTCCGTTCAGCAAGTCGACGAAACCAAAGCCGGCCTGCTGATCTGCGATGCCATGGGACACGGGGTACGGGCTGCACTCATTACCGGAATCATACGGGCGGTTTCTGAAAAACTGACCCATCAGGCCGCCACTGCCGGCGAATTTCTCACCGCCATGAATCAGCAATTATACCCGCTGCTCCAAACCGGCGATGCCTTCCTTTTCACCACCGCCTGCTACGTCATCATAGACACGCAAACCGGGATGCTCTCCGGAGCCATTGCCGGCCACCCCGCCCCGTTTTTAATTCAACCCGGACAAGGCCGCGCTTCACTGCTGAAAATTGAAGAACCCGATGCCGGCCCCGCACTCGCCATTGTACCGGAATATGAATACGCCACTTTTGAAACCCAGCTGCACCCCGGCGATGAAATTCTGCTCTACACCGATGGGATCAGCGAAGCCGAGAACGAAGCCGGCGAAGAGTTCGGTACGTTCCGGCTTCAGGAAACGCTGGAGAAAAATACCCGCCTTTCGCTGCAGGACTTACTGCCCCTTCTCATTGCAACCGCGCGGGAGCATACGTGCACCACCAGACTCGGCGACGACATCTGCCTGCTGGGCTTCACCCTGCATGCATTGCGCGAATAACACATAACCCGCAGGAGACCGCAATCCTGTCGTAAGCCGTTCCTGTTTCACCAGGCCGCCAACGGTGGATGGGTTATCACGAGAGAGCCCCCTCGTCGGCCTCAAACACATACCGAACAAACAGATAACCGTATTCTAACATTTTAAAGATTGTTAGCGTTGGGTAAATGCGGAAGATTGAACGCATGGAAAAGATAAAGATTTTAGTGGTTGAGGATGAAGCGCCGATTCAGGAACTGTTGCAGTTTAATCTGGAGCGTAAAAAATACCGTGTGAAGGTGGTCGATTCGGGAGAAGAGGCCATCACACTTGCCGGTGAATATCTGCCGGACCTCATTCTGCTGGATATTATGCTGCCGGGTGCAGACGGGCTTGAGGTCTGTAAAAAACTGAAGGGCGATCCCAAAACCGCGTCAATCCCGATTATTATGCTGACCGCACTCTGCGAAGAAGCAGATATTGTGACCGGTCTGGAGCTGGGTGCTGATGATTATATTACGAAACCATTCAGCCCGCGTGTATTGCTGGCTCGGGTGAAAGCCGCTTTGCGGCGGATTGTTTCCTCCCAGCCGCTTGCAAATGAGGATCTGATCAGTGTGCATAATATTTCGATCGATGTCGGCCGGCACAAGGTGGAAGTCGACGGCAGCAACATTTCCCTGACCTTCACGGAATTTAAAGTGCTGCACCTGTTGACCCAGCAACCGGGACGTGTTTTCACGCGGTACCAGATTGTGGATGCCGTTCATGGCGAGGACTATCCGGTAACCGACCGCTCGGTGGACGTTCAGATTGTCGGATTACGCAAGAAACTGGGCGACGCCGGCCAGTTTATTGAAACGGTGCGCGGCATCGGCTATCGCTTTAAAGAGGAAGAGTAAGCGCAATGGATCGCCGGATTATGGGATTAATGAATTTCCGAAAGGGAAACCCCGCCCGCATGAGCTCTGTTTCCAACCCTCCAGTCATCCGGCAATCCGTGCATTCGGAGCATTCAAAATGAAGAAAAAGCACCTGTTCTGGCTATTGCTTCCTTCGTATTGGCTGCTGACAGCCGTAGCCATTCTGGTGATGGCATTTTATACATTCCACTCGATGTCCAACCTCTATTTCCAGGCCCTGGAAAAAGACATCAGCATCCGAGCCCTGCTTCTGTCAGAACAGGTTGCCCCGCTGGTTACGGATGAAAAATTTTCCGAAATAGATGCGCTTTGTAAAAAAATCGGGGCCACAGCAAATACCCGCTTTACGGTCATTCTTCCCGACGGAAAAGTGGTCGGCGACTCGAATAAAGAGCCCGATACGATTGAATTGCACGATAATCGCCCCGAAATTAAACAGGCGCTTCACGGTTCATCCGGAATGGACATCCGCTTCAGTCGAACGGTCCGAAAGGAACAGATGTATATTGCGGTTCCGCTGAAGAACGACCGACAGGAAACGCTCTGTGCGGTCCGTGCCGCATTGCCGATGACGGATATTAATTCCGAACTCGGGAAAATGACCCGTCAGGTCGTTATTGTTTCGATCCTGACCGGACTGCTCGCCATGGGCGTGTGTGTGTATGTGGTTCGCCGAATCACCACTCCGCTGCTGGGCATGAGCTCTGCAGCTCGCCAGTTTGCCGAAGGCGACTTCCACCACCGCATCCCGGCCCAGCAGACGCTGGAATTCGACCAGCTGGCCGAAGCCCTGAACAGCATGTCGGAGCAGCTCAATCAAACCCTTTCCTCCCTGAGCGAACAACGCAACGAACAGAATGCGGTGCTCACCTCTTTGGATGAAGGCGTGCTCGCGATTGATAAACGCGAACGGGTCATCCACATGAACCGCGTGGCGGGTGAAATTCTCGGAGTTGAATATACCGATGCCAAATCGCAACTGGTTCAGCAGGTCGTTCGTTTTGCAAATTTGCAGGAATTCATCAAGTCGGTGCTCGGTTCTCAACAGCCTCTTCAGCGCGATATGTGCCTGCGCAGTGATGACGAAAAACAGATTCAGGCCAGAGGAACCGTGCTTTGGAATGCGGAAGAACAATCCATCGGAGCGCTGATTGTGCTGCGCGATATAACCCATCTGCGTCATCTGGAAACCATTCGCTCTGATTTTGTCGCCAACGTATCGCACGAACTCAAAACGCCGATCACCTCGATTAAAGGATTTGTGGAAACCCTGCTTTCCGATGAGTGGAATCATGAACCCGATATTCTCCGGTTTCTGGAAATTATCAATCAACAATCCGGGCGGCTGAATTCGATTATTGATGATCTGCTGATCCTTTCCCGACTGGAGCAGAAAAAGGGCCGTGTTCTTTCTGAAAAAGTTGCACTGGCCCCGGTAATTGAAACGGCGATTTATCTCTGCCAGCTGCAGGCCGCCAAAAAGAACATACAAATCAGCTCAATCTGCCCGAAAGATCTGGAATTCGAAATTAATGTCCCGCTCATTGAACAGGCACTGGTCAATCTGATCATCAACGCCGTTAAATATTCCGAAAACGACAAAAAAATTCTTATTCTGGCAGAAAAACAGCACCATCAGATTGTGATTTATGTGAAGGATGAAGGTTTTGGCATTGAGCACAAACACCAGGACCGCCTGTTTGAACGCTTTTACCGAGTCGATACCGCCCGCAGCCGAAAACTGGGCGGAACAGGCCTCGGACTTTCCATTGTAAAACATATTATTTCAGCGCATGAAGGTTCCATCCGCGTTGAAAGCCGCGTCGGAATCGGCAGCACATTCATCATCACCCTTCCGCTGACCGCTAGCGCCAATCCCGGTGCCTAACAAATCCCGAACATTTAATGGTTAGCAAAGCACAGGCTTTCTGTTAGGTTCTCGCGAAATTACGTAATCCTACCGGGAGAAATTATAATGGAAGTTAGTTTTCTGCAAATTGCGCTGACCGTTGCAGGTGGGCTTGGGATTTTCCTGCTCGGCATGAAATATATGTCGGAAGGCCTGCAGGCTGTCTCCGGCGAACGACTGCGCAAGATCATCAGCGTGGCCACCAACAACCGGGTCATGGGAGTGCTTATGGGCATTCTGGTTACCTGTCTGGTACAGTCCAGTTCAGTAACCACCGTGATGGTCGTCGGCTTCGTCAACTCGGCCATTATGAATCTGATGCAGGCCATCGGCGTCATTCTCGGTGCCAATATCGGCACCACCATCACCGGCTGGATTCTGGTATTGAATATTGGAAAATGGGGCCTTCCAATCCTTGGAATTGCGTCCTTTTTCTTCCTGTTCTCCAAAAATGACCGCGTGCGCTATATCGGCATGACGATTATGGGTATCGGCATGGTCTTCTTCGGCCTTGAACTGATGAAAAACGGATTTAAGCCGTTGCGCTCCATGGAAGAATTCAGCGCCTGGTTTCACGCATTTCAGGCCACGAGTTATCTCGGCCTCATAAAATGCGCCCTCGTCGGCATGATCTTGACCATGATTGTGCAATCCTCCTCGGCTACACTGGGCATCACCATCGGCCTGGCATCCACCGGTGTAATTGAATTTCAGACAGCCGCCGCACTGGTTATGGGAGAAAATATCGGAACCACCGTCACCGCCCTGCTCGCTTCCATCGGCACAACCACCAATGCCAAACGGGCGGCCTATGCCCACTTTTTCTTCAACGTTATCGGGACGATCTGGTTCATTGCCCTGTTCCCGGTTGCCATCAAAGGCCTCTCGTCCCTGATTGCTGCCAAAACCGGATTCAATCCGCTGGACATCGGCATCGAAGACATGGATGAAAAAGAATTCGGGCAGATCATCACCTCCGGCATCGCGCTGACCCATACCACGTTCAACGTCGCCAACGTGCTCATTTTCCTGCCGTTCATCGGCCTGCTGGCAAGATTTGTTACCAAAATCTGTCCGGAAAAAAATACCAAGGAAATCGGACACCTGACCTATCTCGATGTCCGTATGCTGAATACGCCCTCCCTCAGCATTATCCAATCGCAGCAGCAGATCGATTTCATGGGCGAGAGTGTCAGCATCATGATGGATAAACTTAAAATCTGTCTCGAAAGTGATAAGCAGGATGCTGAATTGCAGCGAAAAATTTTCCACCGGGAAGACATCCTCGACAACGTCCAGAAAGAAATCTTCATCTTCCTCAGCAGTCTGGTTTCAGGGCAGGTCCCTCATGACATCACGAAAAAGGCCCACGTTCAGATGCGTCTCGCCGACGAGTATGAATCGCTGAGCGACTATGCCGCCAACGTACTCAAAGGCATCAAAAAACTGGAGGAAATGAATCTCCCGATTGATGGCCCCGCGCGGGAAAAACTGCTGGCGCTTCATACGCGAGTCGCCATATACATCGACAAAGTGAACGGCTACGTGAAAAAAGGCGAAAAGACCGATCTGCTATCCTGGGCAACAACGGAAGGAGCGGCCATCGGAGCACTGATGAAAGAGTTCCGCCGCCAGCATCTGGAACGCCTCCAGAATGAAGAAGTATCCCCCTTCTTCAGCCTGGCCTTCACCGATATCCTCAATTATTACCGCCGCATGAAAGACCATGCGCTGAATATTGCCGAGGTTGTCGCCGGCGAAAAATAGGGATAAATCTGATTCCCCCAATGAAAGGTTCTTTTGGTAACAAAAGGGCCTTTTTCTTTTAAACGAGACATGCCGGCGATAAACAACAGCATTATTGGTTAGTAAACAATGTGTATTTTGTTAGGTTCCCTCACACTATTTTTTATGGGGAAGCACTATGGAGTGGCAGGCAATTCAGGACATTCTCTTCAAGGTGGTCGGGGGACTGGGCATTTTTTTACTGGGCATGAAATATATGTCCGAAGGCATGCAGGCCGTGGCCGGCAACAAACTGCGCAAAATGATCAGCGCCGTAACCGACAACCGGTTTGCCGCCTGCACCATCGGCACACTGATTACCGCCCTCGTTCAATCCAGCTCAGTAACCACCGTGATGGTCATCGGCTTTGTGAACAGCGGATTTATGACCCTTATTCAGGCGATCGGCGTCATCCTCGGAGCCAATATCGGAACCACCGTAACCGCCTGGATCATTGCACTTAAAATTGGAAAGTTCGGTCTTCCGGTCCTTGGAGTCGCTGCTTTTTTCTTCCTTTTTGCTAAAAAAGACCGTGTACGCTATCTGGCAATGACCCTGCTGGGAGTCGGCATGGTCTTTTTCGGTCTGCAGACCATGGGCGGTGCATTCAAGACGCCGGAAGTGAAGGAATACCTCACGCAACTCTTTTCAGTTATGGATGCCGCTTCGTTATGGGGCGTCCTGAAATGTGCCTTCATTGGCTGCGTGGCCACCATGATTGTACAGTCATCCTCAGCCACTATCGGTGTAACCATTGTACTCGCCCAGGGCGGCATCATCGGATTCGATACCGCGGCCGCACTCGTTCTCGGCCTGAACATCGGCACCACCATCACCGCCTTTCTCGCCTCCATCGGCAGCTCCACCAATGCAAAACGCGCGGCTTACGCCCACATCATTTTTAATGTGGTCGGCACCCTCTGGCTGATTCCCTTCTTTTTTTCCTATGTTCAGGGAATCGAATCCATCTTTGTCCACCTCGAAGGGTTCTTTGCCAAAACACAGGAGAACTGGGATGATATCACGGCAAAGATTGCCCTCGTTCATACGGGATTCAATCTGATCAACACCATCATTTTCCTGCCGCTGATTCAGCCGCTCGCCCGACTGGTTGAAAAACTGGTCCCCGATAAAAAGGTCGACGAAATAAACCGTCTGTCCTACTTCGACATCCGCATGCTCGACACGCCGGCGCTGGGCATTGTGCAGTCGAAAAAACAAATTAGATTCATGGCCGAATGTGTTGAAAAAATGTGTGACTGGCTCGGCGAAGTGCTTGCGAGCGATGAGCAGCTCGACGAGCTGGAACATAAAATATTTCACTATGAAACCATTCTGGATAACGTGCAGAAAGAGATTGTCGTCTTTCTCAGCGAAATGATGACCGGGCAGATTCCACATGATGTGATGGAAGAAGCACGGCGCGAAATGCGCATGGCGGACGAATATGAAAGCCTCAGCGACTATTTAGTGAATGTCCTGAAAGGCCACGTGAAACTCCGGGCCAACCAGCTCGTCCTCTCAAATGAAGGCCGCATCGAACTCATTGAGCTGCATTCCAATGTGGCCAGCTATATTGAAATGATTAATAAAGCTGAACTGAACGACAATAAAAATGTCATCGGACGGGCTCAAACGGATAGCGAAATCGTCACCCGTTTAATGAAAAAATTTCGCCGGCAGCATCTCCAGCGACTCTCCGATAACAAAACCACCCCGCTCACCAGCCTGGTTTTCACCGATATGCTCAACAATTACCGTCGCATGAAAGACCATGCGCTGAATATTGCCGAAGTGATCGCCGGCGAAAAATAATGCAGTCGTTCCGGTCTCTGAAAAAACGACTCCAACATCCAGCCTGAGCGACATCCCCCGTGGCTCTGCCATAGAGATCTAACACGTCCCTAATATCTTCCTAACACTCCGTCACTAATCATATGCTCATATTTTGAAGGGGATCCAATGGAACGGAAACACTTTCCAAACATTGGAAACATAAAACAGGACAGAAATCCTGAATTGGACTAAAAAAAGGGTGATCAGCAGGAAGAGAACCGTTCGCCTAACAAAATGCAAACGGAGGATGAAAATGAAAAAACAAATTGCATACAGTATTATCGCAGGCCTTGCACTATCCAGCGCCGCAATGGGCGAAACATCGGATACCCCGACAGCCGTTTCCACTGTAACACCGGAAGATCTTTCCAATACCACCAATGAAGATATTCTCAAACGCCTACAGGCTCTGGAAGAAAACCGGAAAACCTCACTGAGCAGCTGGACCTCCAAAGTCCGTATGAAGGGCGATGTCCGCTATCGCTTTCAATATGTTGAAGCCGAAGATGAATTCGGCGCGGATCTTTCGACCAGTAAAAATATACAACGCCTGCGCGTTCGGCTCGGAGCCTATGCCGATGTGAACGATTTCACCACCGCAGGGGTCGGCATCCGCACCGGAAATAAAGCCAACAGCGGCAACGTAACGCTGGGAGACAATTTCGACGGCTTCGATCTGTCGATCTCGCTCGCCTACTTTGCAATCGCCCCGGTTGATGCCAAATACGGCACGGCAACGTTCGGAAAAATGAAACAGACCTGGTTTGATGCCTCCAACCTGATCTGGGACAGCGATGTTAACCCCGAAGGCATTGCCTATGCCTATGACGGCAAAGCCGGCGACACCGGCATTTTCGGCAGCCTCGGCTATTTCCGGGTGCAGGAAGAATCGCTCACCACCGATATGAACCTCGGACAGGGACAATTGGGCGTAATCCAGCCCATCGGAAAAACCAAACTGACCATCGGCGGCTCCTTCTACGGATACGATAATTCCCAGCAGTTCACCGATCCGGTACTTCCCGGAAACTATGCAGTCGACTACAGCATTGCCGAAGCTTTCGCCACGCTGTCCGTGAAGGACGTCGGCCCCATTCCCTTTAAGTTCTATGGCAACTACGTTAACAACACCGCCACCGGCAATGAAAACACCGGCTACTGCATCGGGATTAAATTCGGCGATGCGAAAAAAGGAAAATGGCAGGCCTCCTACAATTACCGGGATCTCGGACTCTACGCCGCTCCGGCCTACTTTACCGATTCCGACTTCGCTGATGGCGGAACCGGCGTGAAAGGCAGCAGTCTGAAAGCGAAATATAATATTGCCAAGAACCTGGCCTGCGGCGCGACCTTCATCTATTCCAAACGGACTCCCGTCCGCACGCTCAAGATGGATCAGCAATTCAACACGCTGATGCTCGACCTGATGGTTTCATTCTAGAACCACTGCTGGATTCAGAAACAGAAAAGGGCTCCCGAACGGATGCCCTCTGCCTCGCGATAAGCCCCGTCCTTCTGACGGGGTTTTTCTTTTACGCGAACAAATCGATGGTCCCGGATTCGCCCATTAGCGGAATTTAATCCTCTTCAGCGTCCAGCAAGTCGCTCCGGTGCTCTTTGGTGCGTTTTAACGCCTGCTCATGGCGCCAGGCAGCAATCTTTCCATGATCTCCGGAAAACAGAATTTCCGGCACCTGCATTCCCCGGAACTCCGGCGGGCGGGTATATTGCGGGAATTCCAGCAGTCCCGATGAAAACGATTCATCTTCCGTTGCCACCGCACCGCCTCCCAGCACACCGGGTCGCAGCCGCGCAACGGCATCAATCACCACAGCAGCCGATAACACGCCATTGGTCAGCACATAGTCGCCAATGGAGATTTCCTCATCCACCAGCGCTTCGCGCACACGCTCATCGATGCCTTCGTAGTGGCCACAGACAAAAATAAGATGATGATAATCATCCGCCAGCCGACGGGCCTCCGCCTGCTTAAAGGTTTTTCCCGAGGGCGTCATCAGGATCACCCGGCTTTCCGCGGTCCGGACGGATTCAATAGCGGCAAACAAGGGCTCACACTTCATGACCATGCCCGGTCCTCCGCCAAAAGGACGATCGTCGGTGGTATTATGCTTATCGGTTGTAAAGTCGCGTGGGTTAACCACGTTAAATTCCACGAGCCCGGCATTCGCAGCCCGCTTCATCATACTCTCCTCCAGAAAGCCGGTCAGCATTCCGGGGAACAGGGTGATTACATCAATTTTAAGCACATCACTCATCGTTCAAACCACGAAATACACTGAAACAAAAAACGGTTCACATTCCGCAATTTCAGCACCTTTCATGACTCCAATAAAAAAGAGCGGCAGAACCGCTCTTTTCGATGTTTCCAATGATTGGAAACGCTTAGTCGACCACTTCGAGCATGGCTTTGCGGCCATTCTTGGCGGCCATCGAATTCAGGATGGTGCGCATGGCACCAACCGTCTTGCCGCTCTTTCCGATAATTTTACCTACGTCCTTCGCATTGCAACGCAGTTCAAAAATTATGGTCTTTTCGCCATCCACCTCGATAATCTGCACTTCATTCGGTGCATCAACCAGAGATTTTGCAATGGATTCAAGAATCTGCTTCATTGTTTAGGCTTCTTCGGTTGCTTCTTCGGCAACTTCTTCAGCTTCCACTGCGGCAACTTCTTCTTCCTTTACTTCTCCGGAAACTGATTTTTCAGCCGGAAGAGCTGCAGCCTTTTTGATCAGGCTCTGTGCTGTTTCAGAAGGCTGTGCGCCGTTATCGAGCCAATAGTTAACACGGTCGATATTCAGCGAGAAGTTGTTTCCTTCCTGCTTAGGATCATACCAGCCCAGCGTTTCAATGAAACGGCCGGTCGGTGCAAAACGTGAGTCTTGAACAATTACACGATAGAATGCGGCGTTTCTGCTGCCCATTCTGCGAAGTCGAATTTTTACTGCCATGGTGTTTTCTCTCCGTAAATTATCCCGCTATTTGGGGTAAAGGGGCTACTTTGTAGTGAACTTCTTCATGTGCCGCAACCTTTTTTCCATCTTTTTGAACTGCTTGCCCATTTTTCCCATTTGCTCAAACCGCTTCAGCAATTGGTTGACATCCGCAAGCTTGCGCCCGCAACCGGCGGCAATTCGCAATCGACGCGGCCGATCAATCTGCTTTGGATTCCTGCGTTCCCAGATGGTCATACTCTGAATGATGGACTCAAATTTCTTCATTTCGAGTTCCGAAGCCTTTGCAATAGCGTCCTTTTTCTTCTGATCCATTTTCATGGCATCGCCCGGCATCATATCGAAAATATTACTCATGGGGCCCAGCTTTTTCATCTGCTGGATCTGCGAAAGAAAGTCTTCCAGGTCCATCTGATTTTTCATCAGCTTTTCCTGCATTTTCATCGCCTGCTCTTCGTCCACCAGCCCCTGAGCCTTTTCCACAAAGCTGACGACATCACCCATACCTAAAATACGCGATGCCATCCGGTCCGGATAAAAGGGCTCCAGATCCTCCATCTTCTCACCGGAACCGGTCATCAGAATCGGGCAACCGGTCACGGCATGGACCGACAAGGCCGCACCGCCGCGCGCGTCGCCGTCGAGTTTGGTCAGAATCAGACCGGTCAGTCCCACGGCATCGCGGAAGGTTTCCGCCACATTCACAGATTCCTGACCAATGGCCGCATCAAGCACCAGCACACGATTCTTCGGCTCGGTCTCCGCGCTGAACTCTTTCAGCTCCTGCACGAGCTCGTCGTCAACCTGAAAACGGCCGCCGGTGTCGTAAATCACCACATCAAACTTTTCGTCCCGGGCATATTTTGCGGCGCGCTTTCCAAGCATTGGAACCGTTTCGCCCGGTTCCGGCCCGAGGACATCGCACCCCACCTGCCCTGCGAGAATCATCAGCTGCTCCACAGCAGCCGGCCGGCGAATATCGCAGGCCACCAGCAGCACACGGCGGCCCGACTTCTTCCAGCGCAACGCCAGTTTTCCCGAGGTGGTCGTTTTACCGGAACCGTGCAGTCCCATCATCATGACAAAGGCCGGATGCCCGGTCAGCTCAAACTCTTTATGGGCGCCGCCGAGCAGTTCCTCCAGCTGGTCCTGCACTTTTTTAACAACGAGCTGCCCCGGTGTGATGCTGCCCATCACCTCATCGCCCATGCAGGAATCCTGCACCTTTTTCACAAAATCGCGCGCAACCTTAAAGTTTACATCCGCTTCAAGCAGGGCCATGCGCACTTCGCGCATCGAGTCCTTCACGTTTTTCTCCGTCAGCCGTCCGTAGCCGCGCAGGGTCTTGAATGTTTTCTGTAAAGCTGTAGATAAGTTATCAAACATGAGTATTCTTCATCAGTTGTAGGGTTATAAAATACGCGTCGCAGTTAAGCGGAAGCGCCTGCTTTTTCAAACCTCTAATCTCGACTAATTCGCATTCAGCCGATCTCCGGAACCGGTAAAATCATACGCTGAAAATACCGGACCAAATTATACCTATTATAAACTCGCACCTGATTTTTTTTTGGAGTATTTTAATGGGTTTGAAGAATAACGCGATTGCCAACCTATCAGTTTGCGAATCACGAAAACGGTAAGGCACTCAGATTATGAAAGAAAACGAAACGATTGAACCTATTTCAAGACAGACCCTGAACAAGATCATCCGAAAGTTCACGACCCCCGAGCGGGGTAAAGCCGCCTGGCAGATGTGCAACACCCTGATCCCCTACTTTGCGCTCTGGGCGCTGGCCATCTATTCGTTTAAAACCGATCTATCGAATTGGTTCGGTGTTTTGGCCATTTTGCTCGCCGGTCCCTTTCTCGTGCGAATTTTCATTATTTTCCACGACTGCTGTCACTCCTCCTATTTTAAATCCAAATGGGCCAATACCCTGGTCGGGTACTGTACCGGGGTTCTTACTCACACCCCTTACCGGGACTGGGGGCAGGCCCACATCCGGCATCATGCCACCGCCGGAAACCTGGATAAGCGCGGGGTCGGCGATATCTGGACGCTGACTGTTGAAGAATATATTTCGGCGCCAAAGCTCAAACGCATCATCTATCGTATTTTCCGCAATCCGTTTTTCATGTTCGGCATTGGCCCCTCCTATGTTTTCCTTATTTTTCACCGTTTCTCTCAGAAAGAGATTGAGCACAAAGGACGGCTCAGCGTTTATATTACCAACCTGGCCCTGCTGATTCTCCTGATCGTGGGCGGAGCAACCATCGGTTATAAAACCTATCTGGCCATTCAGATTCCGATTGTCATTATTGCCGCCACCCTCGGCGTCTGGCTCTTCTATGTGCAGCATCAATACGAAGAGGTTTATTGGGAACGGAACGATGTCCGCGATTCATTGAAAGCCGCCCTGGAAGGCAGCTCCTATTATAAACTGCCGAAAATCGCCCAATGGTTCAGCGGCAATATCGGCTTACACCACATCCACCATCTCAACCCCTCCATCCCGAATTACAATCTGCAGCCCTGCCACGATGAAATTCAGAAACTGCAGCACATCGAACCGTTGGGCGTTCGAAAAAGCATGAAATCGCTTTTCATTCACCTCTGGGATGAAGACAATAAAAAACTAATCAGCTTCAAGGCCATGAAACTGATTCGAAAAGCACGCCGTAAAAAAGAGAATGAAAAATAATTGGATGGCTGAGAAATAAACCAGCACGAACTGAACTCCACAAACGCAACCCACCAATCCTTCGAGAACTTGCAATGACCAATAACGATACCCTTCGCCGCCTGCGCTATGCCCTGAATATTAATGATGCTCAGGCCGCGGAACTGTTCACCCTCGCCGGACGGGAAACGAAAGACGAAGAGGTTTCAACCTGGCTGAAGCGCGAAGACGAACCCGGATATGCTGCCCTCAAGGATTCCGACCTCTGTCGTTTCCTGGATGGACTGATCATTCAAAAACGCGGCCCGCACCCCTCCGGGAAAGCCCCCCAGCCGGTCGAATTTCTTTCGAGCAATGAAATCCTTAAAAAGCTCCGTATTGCCCTCGAAATGAAAGAAGAAGACGTACTGGCTGTTTTTCAAAAAGCTGAATTCAATGTCACCAAAGCCGAACTCGGTTCCTTCTTCCGAAAAAGCGGACACCGTAATTACCGAAAAGTTCCCGAACAGGTCCTCCGTAAATTCATTCACGGACTCAGCATATAAAAAGCAAAGCGATTTTTACGGAATAAGCCACAGCCCGATCAAGGCAATGCCATTATTCAGCATGTGCAATAAGACCGACGGCCAGAGGTTTTTGAAATGAAACCGAAGCCATCCCGACGTGAGCCCAACAAAAAAAATGGGCAAAGCCGCAGTCCATCCATGAATAAGGGCGAAGATGAGCGATACACATAAAATGGCCCAAATCCAAGCCATCCGCCGACGAAACCAGTCTAACAAAAAGCCACGAAAAGTAATCTCTTCAATCACGGGCGCGCAAAGTGCCGCCATGAAAAACATGGCTGCGGCTTCATAAGCATTATCGCACTTCATATGCAGTGCAACCCATTGAACCCCCAATGATTCGCCCGTCAACCACACATACAGCTTTTCGTATCCGAAATTAGCAAAAACAATCAAAATGAAACAGCCCAGTACCACACCAATGGCCGACACGAGTGTGCGGCCAGACGGCATGGACCGGAGCGGAAAATAGGCCACCCTTAACCCGGGTGCGAGCGATAGAATAAGCGCCAGCAGCAGACACGCTTCTGCAATCATTCCAATCATCGGAAATTGAATCCAAACTCCTGCGCCGATAGCAGGAAAAACAATCCAAAACAGCACCACGAAGATCCCCGGTCCGGAAGTCCCGCTGCGACGCGTCACAAAAACCATGGCAATCAATCCGATCAGCGAGCCCAGCAAAATCACGATGCCTCCTCCCGCCAGAAAGACATCCGGAATAAGCTCCGTCAGCAACACAAAAGGCGCCAAAAGATCCGCCCGTTCCAGATCGTCAATTCTTCCCGTTGCCTGAGCCACCTGTACACGGACTATTTGAGCACGAAGGCGCTCCCCATCGGCCTCATCATCCTCAATTTCCAGCACACGCGATGCCCATTCCCATGCCCGGTCATAATTCCCCTGCTCTTCGCATATAACCGCCCCGATTCGCCATCCTCGGGCATACTCTGGGTCGGCCGCAACAACCGCCTCTAAAATCTGCATTGCTTTCTCCGGATCAGGTGGTTCCTCCCTCCATGCAAGATGATGCGCAACGGAAGTCACAGACCGCAGTGCATCTCCACCCCCGAACTCCAACAACGGAAGAACAAGCGCCTTGATCTTTTCCGCATCAAATCCTTCATCCTCACCCCGGATCAGCATCCATGCCAACCAATTGGCACCTTGCGGAGCATAGGCTTTTTTATTCGAACGTGCGTTTTCGCGGGCCAGCGCCAAATCGCGCATGGCGTAGTCCCACGCCAACGCATGCAACCCGGCCTTCTGACTCAGCTGTATGCAGTCCACCAACACATCAGCAGCATTCGGGTCAACCTCAAGAGCCCGATTTAAAACCCGCAAAGCCTCCTGCGGATCAGGAGCAGCGGCCTTTTCGGCATAGAATTCCGCGATGCCCTGCGCAAGCGGCATCGCCCTCGTATAATCCATCTCCAACATGGAGAAGACCAGTTCCTCCGCCCGTTGGATATCCTGAAGGTTTCCATCCTCTATCAGCTGATATGCCATTGCATAGGCATACCTTGGATACACCTTCTTTCCGGCTATCGCGTTTGCTCCTTCCCGTTCCAGTTCAAGTTGAACGCCCTTCCACGCCCGCTCTTTAAATGCGGGGTCCCCGCTCACACCGGCCGCCAAAATCAACGTCCGCATATCCTCCGGACTCAGCTCCAAGACCGCATCCAGAATCCTCATGGCTTTCTGCTCATCAGGCGGATTCAAATCCCGGGCGTAATAGCGCGCGGCACGATTCGCAAGAGGATTTGCTTGCACATACCCCGCCTCCAACAGGGGAAAAATCAACTCCAGGGCTTGTTCAACTTCAACTTCATTCGGATCACCGTAGACCAATGCCCTCGCCAATTCATATGCGCATGTGGGATAGCTGCCCTTTTCCTCTCCGGTGCGCGCCTTCAACAGTTCCAGTTCGCGATTCGCAGCTTCCCACGCCCGCTCTTCAAACGCCGGATCCTCACTCACGCTCATCGCCAAAACCAATGCATATCCATCGTTTGGATCCAGTTCGAGAATAGCGGTTAGAATTTCCATGGCCTGCTGAGGATCCGACGGTTCCATTTTCTCTGCGTAATAGCGGGCCACCAGATTCGCGGTCCAAATCATTTCTTTAAAACCGTGCTCCAGCCCGCCGAGCACCAGGTCTGCCGCTTTCCCGGGATCACGTTCGACTCGCTGTCCGTCAATTAATGCTCTCGCCAATCGCATCGAACCTATCGGACGGTTTATTTTCCACCCTAACCGAAAACAACGCTCAGCTTCCGCAAGATCGACGGGCATTCCCATGCCATAAAACTGAAGGTAACCCAGCTCGTACTCGCTCGATTGATCCCCCTCGCGCGCCTGCCGCAATAACTCAACAGAGCCCAAAACTGCTCGCTCTTCATCTGTTGCACAGCCAAGAAATTCGTCTTCCAGATGCTTCGGATAGTTCCAGCGAAATATCGGTTCACCCTTTTCGTAACGAATGCCGAGCCGCACACGCTCCTCATCCCCCGCGCTCTCCGGTACGCCCGCCTGAATCACAACCGAATTTTCGGCAAAGCATGAACATGCCAACGCGCCCCACAACACAACCCACTTCAAACTCATTCTGCTCCACCCCCGAAGTCCCATTAAATAAAACACCCAAAATAAATATATAAAATACATAACTCCTTTCCCAGTCTTTACTCAAAAAGAAACCGAGTCTGTGAGATAGATGTTTGACCCCACTCTCGTGCCGACTAAACTTGCGCCCTTTCAACAGGAGAAAATGATGCCCAAGATTTTTACAAAAACCGGAGACAAAGGCGAAACGGGACGGTTTGACGGAACACGCGTTCCGAAAAATGATCCACAGATGAAAGTACAGGGTTCCATTGATGAATGTAATTCCGCTATCGGCCTTGCGCGCGCCTATGTGCAAGACGAACAGCTCAACACTATTCTTCGAAATTTCCAAAGCCTGCTGCTTGTTGCCGGTTCGGAAGTCACTAACGTCAGCATGGATCGGCGCCTGCCTTATATCACCGACGAAAATATCACGCAAATGGAAGAGCTGATCGACGATGTGGAAGAGCAACTTAAACCACTGACCCATTTTATTCTTCCAGCGGGCGGAAAAGCCGCCGCCCACCTGCATGTGGCCCGGGCCGCTTCAAGAAAAGTGGAACGCCGACTGGTGACGCTGCGTGAAACTTCGGAGGTAAACCCGATTCTGCTGGCCTATTTCAACCGCCTGTCCGACACCCTCTTTGTTCTCGCGCGCTATGCCTCAAAACTGGCCGGCATCGAAGACGAAGTCTGGGTGAACCCAAGAAACCAATAGCCCCTATTTTGATTTACTTTCCGGCTGTTTCGGATCTTTGGCATCGTCATCCGAAACACTTTCATGCTGCCAGACAATGCGGTCCATATTGAAGCGTTGTGACCGACCGGACACCACCAGGGTATATTTTTCTCCGGCTTTCAGAGCATACAGGGGTTCGAATTTTTTGTGGTCCCGATCCAGCTTACTTGTCCAGCCCCACCCCGTTGCACTTCCGCCATACAGTTTCGTATCGGTCTCCAGCATATGCTGCGGCGCATTCCCGCCCGTTGTAAAATCACCATCCAACCGGACATAACAGTCATTGCATTTATCCGGTCTCACCAGCCAGACGCTTGTGACAACGGATCAGCAGTCTGTAAATGCCGTCCTGATCCACCGTAAACTGAAATTCCAACGGATCTTTTGCCGGGCCGGTTGCCGGTTTGTTCCCGGTGAATTCGAAGTGGCAATCTCCCGTATAGCCTTCGATCGTTTGCTTTTCCTCCCAGTCGCCCCGGGAAGAAGCCGTTGATTCAGCTTCGATGATAACCAGACCGTCTTTTCCTTCAAAAACAGGGACCGCTGAGACTGCCCCGCAGATTAACCCCACCAAACAAAACACCGTTACAGACTTCATACCTGCTCTCCCTCATTCGTGATGCCGAAGCGAATTTGACCTTCGAGATATACCGTTCCAATGATTGGAACTCAATGCCTATTCTCCAGCTCCCGGAATCCCCTTGGTTTTGCTTTCCTTCACCAACAACGTGTATATTCTTCTCCCATGGACAAAACATTCCAACTTGTGGCCAATTTTGTGCCGACCGGCGACCAGCCGCAGGCGATTGAGAAGCTCGTTTCAGGACTTTCCAAACATCGGAAGTTCCAGACTCTGGAAGGCGTAACCGGCTCCGGAAAAACATTCACCATTGCCAACACCATCGCCCGGCACGGCCGCCCCACCCTTGTGCTCTCCCACAACAAAACGCTGGCCGCCCAGCTCTATGCCGAGCTCAAATCCTTTTTCCCGAACAATGCGGTCGAATACTTTGTTTCCTATTACGACTACTACCAGCCGGAAGCCTACATCCCCCAAACCGATACCTTCATTGAAAAGGATTCATCGATCAACGAAGAGATTGAGCGCCTGCGTCTGGCCGCCACCGATGCGCTGCTCAACCGCGAAGACGTCATCATTGTCGCATCTATCTCCTGCATCTATGGACTCGGTTCGCCGGAAGATTATAAGGCGATGGTCGTCAGCGCCAAAGTCGGAGAAGCCGCAAACCGCGATGCCATTCTGAAAAAACTGGTTGAAATTCAGTACGAGCGCAACGACTACGAACCCGGCCCCGGCCGCTTTCGTGTACGCGGCGACACCCTCGATATTTTTCCGTCCTACGCCAAAGACTACGGCATTCGCCTCGAATTCTGGGGCGATGAAATTGACGCCATCAAAAAGGTTGATCCGCTGACGGGCGATACCCTTGAAGCCTATGAACACATGATGATTTCTCCGGCCAAACATTTTGTGATGCCGCAGACAAAAATTGATGCCGCACTTTTTGCGATCCGGAAGGAAATGGAAATGCAGGTTGGCGTATTCGAACGCGAAAACCGACTGATCGAAGCGCAACGCGTGAAGATGCGCACGGAGTACGATCTGGAAATGCTCAAAGAAATCGGCTTCTGCGGCGGCATTGAAAACTATTCGCGCCACCTCGCCGGACGCGAAGCCGGAATGCGCCCGGAATGCCTATTGGATTATTTCCCCGATGACTTCCTGACCATTATTGATGAATCCCACGTGACGCTTTCCCAGGTTCGCGCCATGTATAACGGCGACCAGGCACGTAAACGCACGCTGGTGGACCACGGATTCCGCCTGCCCTCCGCACTCGATAACCGTCCGATGGACTTTGACGAGTTTATGGACGTCACCAACGAAATCATTTTCCTTTCCGCCACGCCCGGTCCTTACGAAAAAGAACACGGCGGCGTGCCCGTTGAGCAGATCATCCGTCCGACCGGCATCATCGATCCTCCGATCGAACTTCGGCCGCTGAAAAATCAGATCGACGATCTGATGGAGGAAATCCGCATTCGAGCCGAGCGCAATGAACGCGTGCTGGTGACCACCCTCACCAAACGGACGGCGGAAGATTTAACCGAATATCTCGAAAAGACCGGCCTCAAAGTCAGTTATCTGCACTCGGACATCGATGCCCTCGAACGGGTCGAAGTGTTGCGGGAACTGCGCAGCGGAAAAGTCGATTGTCTGATCGGCATTAACCTGCTGCGGGAAGGGCTGGATCTGCCGGAGGTTTCACTCGTAGCGATTCTCGATGCCGACAAAGAAGGTTTCCTGCGCTCGGAAACATCGCTCATTCAGACCGCCGGCCGTGCGGCCCGCCATATCGACGGTCTCGTGATTATGTATGCCGAAAAGATCACCGACTCCATGCAGCGCATGCTCGATAAATGCGATCACCGCCGAACAAAACAGCGGGCCTACAACGAAGAGCACGGCATCGTCCCGCAGGCCATTAAAAAGGATATTCAGGACAGTCTGAAAACCATCTACGAAACCGCGGAAGATACCGTGGAAGCGGCCGTCGCAGAAGAGGGTATCGATTACAGTGTCGGCGAAATTATCCATCAACTTCAGCAGGAAATGGTGGAAGCCGCCGAAAAGCTGGAATTCGAACGCGCCGCCACTCTGCGCGACCAAATCAAAGCGCTGGAGAAGAAAAAATAAGAACGTATGCAGTTTCGCCTTCAGGCGGAACCGCATACGTTTAGCGCGTCGCACGCTTAAGCATTTCCCGTTCACGGGGCGTGAGTGCGCCCATACCTTCTCTACCGATTTTATCGAGAATATGATCAATCTCTTCTTTCGACAGCGTTTCGGCTTTCGGGCCGGTATGAGCCGAGGGTTTCACCTTTCCAAAGCCTGAACGTTTTGCTTTCAGCTCTTTGATTAAGTGCGGATGCTTAATCGACATCGCATAGCCGAACCCGGCGATCCCGCCCATCAGATGGGCCGCATTGGCAATGCCGCCGAATATCGGATGCACAAAGGTCTGGATGAATTCAAAAATAATAATACCCAGAATAAATTTCCACGCCTTGATCGGAAACATCGGCAGAAAAATAAGGGCGACTTTTTCGTTTGGATAAAATGCGGCAAAGGCACCGAGAATCCCCATCAGCGCCCCCGAGGCGCCGACGCAGTATTGACCGGGGACTGCCAGCAGCGACCAGCCCAGCCCGCCCAGAATACCGCTCAGGTAATAGAGGGTGAAAAAGCGATACGAACCCAACGTCCGTTCCAACGCAGGGCCGATAAAAAACAGCCCGAGCATATTCATCAGAATATGGGAAAAGCTGGCGGTGCTATGCACAAACATATACGTGAAAAGCTGTCCGACATCGAAGGTCCGCCACCAGTCAGCCGGAAGAGCGAACCATTCCGTGAATGGAATACGAAAGAACTTTTCCAAAACAAACAGACTGATATTGATGATCAGCAAAAACTTCACCGCAGGGGTGATTGAAGCCATGGTGCCGATACTTCTTGATTGGTTATTTAACATGTATGCCTTTCGAATTTCGCCGAGAAGACCAAAACCGCTTAAGAGGGTCAATGTTTCAGCGCATTTAACTTATCGACACCGATCCGCTTGAATTCGTTCACAATGCCCGTCACGGAACTGCTCACGATCGTGAGCAGTTCCGTG
>JARNMJ010000043.1 GCA_029432795.1 Pontiellaceae bacterium B12219 | reverse complement strand
CCGAATGCATACTCATAGAAGTTGTTTTCGGTGTCGCCATCATAGTCGACATTCCAATCCGCATCGGTTCCGCTCAATCCATACCCGCCGATCCACCCCGCATAACCCGGAACGGTGATCGTAAGAATAACCTTATTATTATCCCCCTCATCCTGAGTGACGGAAGTGGTAATACCTTCCGCAAAGTTCGTGAAGGTGACGCTCGCAAAACCGGCGGTCAAGTTGCCCGCGGAAACGAGATCGATCGTGGTGGAACCGCCCACATAGTCCGCCCCATCAACCGTGAGGTTGTAGGATGAGAGTGTCGCCCAACTGGGACCAACGATTGTTGAAACGCCGGTTTCTCCCATCACAAACACCACTTCGCCCATCGTATTGGGCGTTCCAAAACGGTGAATGGAAATGGATGCCTCATCACCGATTACGGTGAGACCGCCGGCAAACTTGTTTTGCCCAAGCAACGTCAATGAACCGCCACTGACTTCCAGCGAAGTGTTGAAGGTTAGCACATCATTCGCAGCGGTGCCCACTGAGTTGAATGATCCCGACTGAAGTTTAACCACCCCGGCACCGCTTACAACCAAGTTGGCCGGCCCCTGATCGATGGTAACCGCACCCCCGTCAATATTCAGAACACCCGTGCTGTAGATCGTGGGTGCTTTAGTACCCAGCTCCAGCGTTCCGCCGGTTAGGTTATAATAGGAATTGCTCGGTGCAGTTTCTGCAGGATCTCCGATATTCAAAGCTGCCGGAGTCACCGTGCCGGCGGTCTGGTTCACAATTCCGTATTGAGAGGAAGCCTGCCCCACAGAAATATCAGCCATACCTTTCATATCAGCGCCAATGTTGACAACACTGGGAGTTCCCGAGGCGGTGCGCACCCAAACCCGATAGGGAAACAGACCTGTAAAGTTGGTTTCCACATTGCATACCAGACCTGCATTCTGAACGATTCCCCGGTCAGCTCCCAGCATACCGGGAACACGGCCCAGACTCCAGTTGGCCGGATCGCCCCAGACACCGACACCGGGAACAAAGGTATTATTCGCATCTGCAGCAAAGGCTGCCGTGGCACTGACCGGCACAACAACCGAACCACTTTCTCCGCCGCCGGATTCACTCCAGGCAATAGTCACCAGACCGGTGGCCGACGAACCGGGTGCCAGGGAGGCCACTGAGTTATCGAACGCAATTTCTATTGGCGTGGCATCAGGATAAGGTGTGATCAGGGTTTGCGGCGTTGCGGTCAGCACACTGAAAGAACCGGGCTGCGTTTCATCCGAAACCGTGATGGTGATATCCATATTGGTGGCCGAATTGTAGACCATATCAACGGAACCGGTGACCAGGCTGCCGGAAGCCGAATCGAAAAACATTAAGATCTCAGAGGGCTCAACAGTTACAAACGGATACACATCAACTTCCGAGCTGTGCAACGCAAATACCAGATCGTTATCAGGTTCGTTGATCAACGATACAGCCGGAAGCACTCCGGCCACTCCCGTTTGATAAATGATGGTACCATCCGGATATTGATCAATACCGCTGCCCGTCGGATTGTCGTAATAACGTTTTATTCCGAAACTGTGTGTTTCATCCGCCGAAGTCCAGGTCAGCTCAAAGGCGTATTCTCTGCCCGCTTCCAATGTGATGTTGGACGACAGATTGAACGTATAGTAGAAGCCGTCAGCAAAGCTGTTTCCGGAAATATTGAATGAATTGGTATACAGCGTAGCGCCCACGGTGTGGCTCGCCGGAGCGGTGGTGGAATCGTATTCGCCGATCCACAGGGTCAGCACATTGGTACCATCGAACGGAACATTCAGATCCCCGGATTTCTGAACCGAGAACGCTCCCAGCGATTGCGCACTTGCAAAGGAAAAACTCTGACCAATTGCGGTAGACGAGTTGATCGTATAGTTGATGCCGGCATCATTATTATTTGCAAGCTGACTCGCGATAACATCCTGATCCGGAAATACCGGATTTTCAATAATACCCGACTCGGCCGGAGGCGGCGGTTCAATATAGGAGGTTGTAAGCAATACATTATCGACCGACGTGGTCCCCGGCAGCCCGTCTTCGGCTTTACAGAAGGCAATCAGGTAGTATTCAAAGTCGCCCGCTGTTTCAATCCCTTCGATCTGGAGTTCTGCCACGTTAAATGAGTTGGTATAGGTTCCGCTGCCGGTCAGTCCCGCCACAGCTTGTCCGCTGTTGGCAACGAGGGTCGGCTTGCTAAAACCGTTGTTAAGGGCATACGCCACCACCGCATCGGCGGCCGTATCGGTATTGTCGTATAGAGCACCTGCGCCGGCCTGGAAGTTCGCCAAATTCCCTCCATCTTCCACAATGGTTCCGTCGAGGCCCCAAAGGTGTACATAAAGCGTGTCGCCAGCAGCTACATTGTAATCGACACTCAGATCTACAACATTATTCGTGTCCGCCGTATACGAGACCATCTGCACAACACCGCCTTCTGCGGGAAGATAGGCCGGGTAGCCACCGGTGTTTGTCGCGCTGTTTTCAAGCTGTCCGCCGGACACCTCCCATTCTGACGCCATATTGGGAAGATTGGCAAACCAGCCATCGTCCAGATCCTCATCCTTGAAGCGGCCGCTATACTTGGTCACATTGGTGGAAATTCCTGTTTCGAAATCATTGCTTAGAATGATCTCCTGTGCTTGAAGCCCCATTGTCAAAAGCCCGGTAAAGACCAATAACCACCTGCATTTTTTCATTCGCTTTCCTCCAGTTTTTCATTGAACACGCAAAGAAAAGACCAAGGCCTTCTCCGATTCATGAATCACAATATCACACTTTGAAAATTTGCATATCCTGTGTTTACAGGATGCACGGAATCCGCTGTATAAAATAATCTTTCCACTCATCGGAACCATTTAGATTATTGGTGAATGGACGGGCATTGGTTTCACAGGTATAACGATCAGCATGCATAAAATCAGGACACTTCTTGTATTCCTCCTGCCAGCCGTTCAGGTCCTCGCAGCGTCGCTTGAAACATATTCCGCGACTGAGTTGGAAAATCGCCTCAAAGAGGTCGATGAGCGTCTATCCCAGTTGGCGAACTACAGTCTCGGCATCGGCATCGGTGCCATCGGACACCGTTCCCGATCCCATAAAGATCCGAACCACCTGGAATGGATTGAAATTGATTTCGGTTCCGCGGTCCCGCTCGATGAAATTCTTCTGGTTCCGGCCATTCGGCGCGATGCGGAAAACGGATTTCAGGCAGATGGCTTTCCACAGCATTTCCGTATCGTTGCCGGAACGGCGGAAAACACCGACGGGAATGTGATTGCTGAGTACACCAGCGACCGCGGTATTCTGCCACGCATTGCCCCGTTCATCATTCCGTGTCAGGGAATCACAGCATCGTGGATACGTGTGGAAGCAAAGAAACTCACCGCGCGCGCATTTGACCACCGTTATGTTTTCCAGCTTTCGGAAATCCTCGCCTTCAGCGGCGAAGAAAATGTCGCCCTGCATAAACCCATTTCCACGTCTTCCAAAGAAGGAGCGGGAGCAGTCGGCTGGAATCCCCGTTTTGCAGTGGATGGTTTCATGCCCTACCTGATGAATGCAGCGGATGGGGAACAAAGCATTGCCTATTTAAGCCCTCTCGATATCACTGACCAACCGGCTTTCATTCTCGATCTGGAAGAAACCCGGCCGATTAACCGCATTCATCTTCACGCTGTTGATCAGAGCGATACCCTGCCGCAGGCTTTTGCCGGCGATGTAGGCATTCCCAAGCGTCTGTTGATTGAAGGAGCGAATTCGCCCGATTTTTCAGATGCTGTCGTTCTTAAGGAACTGACTCTGGAAACGATCTATGAAATGGGGCCCATCATGATGATAGGTTTCCCCGAAACCTCCTGCCGGTATATTCGGTTTAATGTGGCCGAGCCTTCGGCCAACACCCTATACGGTCCTCAGCCGTTCCGGTTCGGTTTTGCGGAAATAGAGATCTTTTCCAAGGATCGGAACGTTGCACTCGGAAAAACAATTCAAACGAACTATGAAGCGGTTAATCCCTACCGGACCTTATCCAGCCTCACCGACGGCCGCAATATGTTTGGAACCATTCTGCCCATCCGCGACTGGCTGAACCAATTGGCCTACCGCCATGAACTCGAATTTGAACGGCCCTCTATTCAGGAAGAGTTAACGCTGCGGTATGTTCGCCAGAAAGCCAATCTTCGGTTGGTAAGCTGGCTCCTTGCTCTGCTCGTTGTTGCAACCATTATTATCATTCTCGTTGACCGCATCATTCGGCAGCGCGCCATTCACCGTACCCGTGAACATATTGCAGCTGACCTGCATGATGAACTCGGTGCCAACATTCACGCCATCGGCCTGCTGGGCGATCTCGCTCAGGCCGCTAAAGCATCGCCGGACAAGCTCGACCGACTCCTGCTTCGCATGCGTGCACTCACCGAACGAACCGGTGCCGCAGCCCGCTACTGCACCAACCTGTTGGAAGCCAAAGGGCTGTTTGAAGATCTCGTAGAAGATATGAAGCGAAGTTCTGCCCGCATCATGGCCGATCTTGATCATGACATTACGTTCGAAGGAGAAGCTGCACTTCAGACACTCAAGGCTCGCAAACGCATCGACCTGTTCCTGTTCTACAAGGAATGTCTGATCAATATTATCCGTCATTCAGGAGCCACCAAGGTCTCCACCTATCTGAAGGCGAATAACAACAAAATCCTTCTGACCATCACCGATAACGGGCATGGCCTGAATGGCGAAGTGCCCGGCTCACTCAAACGGCGGGCACACTTGCTGGGCGGAAATGTGACCTCCGAAAAGTCAACAAACGGCGGCACACGAATCATCCTGAATGTGAAACTGAAAAAAATTGGACTCTTTAGATGAAACATAAAATACGAGTGATGCTGGTGGAAGATAACCCCGAATACCGGGATGTGATCGATCTGGCTCTGGAAGACGAAAACGATATTGAACTGATCAGCCAGTTCGGCACATCCGAAATCGCCTTGCGAAGCCTACAGGACATGTCGACCCGAAATGTACCCGATCTGGTTTTGCTCGATCTGCGCCTTCCCGGAATGGACGGCCTCGATTCGCTGTCCTACTTCCGCACCGCCCTTCCCGATGCAAAAATAATGATTCTCACTCAATCCGATGAAGAAGCGGATGTGCTGCGAGCCATCTCCCGCGGCGCATCCGGTTATCTCCTGAAATCATCTACCCTGGCTCAGATTACCGACGGAATCCGAAGCATCATGGCCGGCGGGGCATCGCTCGATTCCGGTGTTGCGCGCTTCATTCTCGACACCCTCAAATCAAATCTTCCCCAAGGCGAAATTGATACGATTCTCACGCCTCGCGAATTGGAAATTCTGACACTGCTTGGCGAAGGTTTCGTGAAAAAGGAAATCGCAGAGCAACTCAATATAAGTTACACGACCGTTGATACGCATGTTGCCCATATCTATGAAAAGCTGGATGTACGCAACGCCCCCTCCGCCATCAATAAAGCCCATCGTCTGGGCCTGTTTTCCAAGTAGGAAGCAGATCGTTTTTTCCCAGATGGACTCCGGCGTTTCCAATGATTGGAAACGACCGTTTCCTGTTTGCAGAATTATTTCAGGAATTGCTCAGCAGGGATGGGTTCAATAAATTCCTTAACCCGAATATTCCGGTAAAAAATTTCGGCGGTTTCCGACTGAAAACCGAAGATGCCTGCAGCGGGTTTCAGGTTGAAGGCCATGTTCACCACATCCCCGTTCAGTTTATGAATGGCATACTGATCCCCCATCACAATAATCTCACACGCATTCCATTGGTCATCCAATGCATGATAGTTCGTAGTGGCCGATGCAAAATGAAGCCAACCCTTTTTCTTTTCGGGAACACCGCCCTCATCTGGGTGCAGATAAGTGCCGTCTTCGCCCTGAAACCACTCATATCCAGCTCCTGCCGGACGGATTAAATCGCCGGTGTGGTTGCGGTCCCCGGTATGATTATAGCGAATCTGATATTCAATTCCCACAGGCCAGATCCGATCGTCGGTCACATGATAATAAACACCGGCATCATATTGCCACTTACCGAAATTATTGGCTTTCCGCTCACCCCACTTATATTCAAACCGCAGTACATAGTTCGTGTATGATTTATCGGTATAAAAAAGGCCATGCGTATCATTGGAGCCGGTGTTCAGATTATACTCATCCGGAAATTCGTTGTTGAAAACATGAATCATCCCCTCCTCAATGGCGTAGACTTTTTTCGCGAGTTCCTCATCACCGCTTCGGATCTTCAAATACCAACCGTCAAAATTTTCCCCATTGAAAATGGAGACAAATCCATCCTCGCTCATCTCCGCCAGAGCGGTCATACAACAGACAGTCAGGACGCCGCATAAAAACTTCATTTCGAGTATCTCCTATTCATCAAAAGGGCAGCTGGATTGTTAAATCAAACCCACCTTGATTTGCCATAAACAATTCCAGAAAAGGCCGTGTTATTTTTTCAGTTGAGGCGGCAGGCGCCCGAAATCCGGATCATACACCGGAATTCCCATACCCTCCGGTGTTTGCCAACCGGGCCTGGGCTGGTGCGTCACGTAAGCGTAGTACGGTGTGGCCGAACCTTCCGGTCCAATGAACAGCGGTGACAGCTCCGTAATCCCTTTTTTCAGCGCAACCTTAAAAGTTACCTCTTTGGCTCCATCCGGAATCGGCATGATTTCATCCACATCGCCGATGCGCAGTCTCGCCAGTTCATAATTAAAGGCTTTTCCGCAGGTTCCATCATTGATGCCTTTATCAACTTCAACCGGCCAGCGGCGCAGCGAAATTTCATAATGGCCGTCCTGCTCCACTTCAATGGCCCACTTTGCTTCAACGGCCACATCGCCATTCACAATATGCTTCTGGTCCCAAGCCGGATAAATGTCCAGCAGCCAGTCATGCGAACAGAGACCGACGATCGGCGACTGATCCGAGCCAATCACCATATAACCGGTGAGGTCATGCTCCTGCGAAACATCATTCCAGAAGTTCTCGTAATTCCCGCGCAGACGCTCCACCACTTCCGGGTATTCCGCTGCGAGATCCGTTGTCTGCTTATGGTCCTTTCGAAGATCATACAGTTCCGTTCCATTCACCAACCGCCACTGTTCCGTCATCACCGAGCAGTAGCGCCATTTGATCGGATCAACCACACGCTGATTTTCAACAATCAGGGTGCGTTCTTTCCAGCGACAGGAAGCGGGATAGAGCAGATCCCGCAGGCTCATTCCATCATATTCAACCGCAGGTATTTCCAAACCGCACAAATCAATCAGGGTGGGAAGAATATCAATATGGGCCGTCAGTTCCTCCACTGATTTACCGGCTTCAATTTTTCCATCCGGCCAGCGAATAATGAACGGTACACGATGGCCGCCTTCATAAATGGATCCCTTCTTACCCCGCATGTTTCCATCGAAGCCTTTTCCATTATCCTCCCAGGCATCCCGATCCCGCTTTAACCCACCGCCGGTACCGTTATCGGTCATGAAAATCAGAATGGTGTTATCCGCAAGTCCCAGCTCATCCAGCTCCTTCACAAGCAACGCCATGTTGTCATCGATATTTTCAATCATTCCGTACACTTCCGGATAGGTCACATGCGGATTTCCCTCGTACGGATCGGAATATTCTTCCGGACAATAAAAGGGGCCGTGCGGCGCATTCGGAACAATATAGGCAAAAAACGGCCGGTCTTTATTCGCTTCAATAAATTTAAGTCCTTCTGCAAACCAGATATCCGTACAGAACCCCTCAAAGCGCTTCGGGTTTCCGTTTACCATATAGGTATCATCAAAATAATCATTACCCCAATAGTCCGGCGCCTGCCCGATACCCCCGGCAGCATGATAAACCGAATGCTGGAAACCGCGATCTTCCGGACGATAGGGATAACAGTCGCCCAAATGCCACTTACCGAAAATTCCGGTAGCGTATCCGTTTGCACTGAAAACGTCCGCCATCGTCACTTCGCGCCGGCGCAGCATACTGCGTCCCTGCACGGTGTGCCAGACTCCGACCCGGTCCGAATAGCGGCCGGTCATTAATGCCGCGCGCGTCGGTGCACACGTTGGATCCACATGAAAATTATCCAGCAAGGTACCCTGCTCCCGCAGCGCATCAATCGTCGGGGTTTTAACAAACTCATTCCCGGTAAAACCGAAATCGCCATAGCCCTGATCATCCGTCATCACGATTACAACGTTAGGTTTTTCCGCGCCCTTGGCAAAACAGGTTCCCAAGGCAACGGCACCCGCAAACAGAGCCCTTTTAATGAAGTATGTATATCTCATGATTCATCCGGATTATTTTTCAATTTCAAGCGACAATTGAACGCCATCCAGTTTTAACGTGGCTCTCCAGTCTTCTCCGCTGACAAGCCAGGTATCGTCTGCAATTGCCTTAACCGATTTGATTTTCACCCCATCACTTTGGATCGAAGGTTCGTAAACCGCCACGAAGGGCCGATCCCACGCTTCACCATCCTGCCGAACCACCATCGTCGGCTGGAGTCGATTCCAGTATTTTTCGTCGACATAATGACGGGCACCACGGTTGGCCGGTGCCATCACCGAAAACACCCGACGATCTTCTTCGCCCACAACCCAGACATCCATTGCAACGTTGTTTCCTTCGATTTGAAGTGGGAAACGGGCTTCAATGGAGGATTCTGTCTCGGCGGACTTTTCCTCCGAGAAGTAATCATAGCCTTTCTGATTTCCACGTTTCGAGGTGAGCTGTGAACTGTTCTTCAGTTTAAGCTTCGACACCTCCATCGTGTCGGCCATCGCATGGTAGAACCAGTCATGATATTGATCCGAATCCTTCTTATCGGTTTTGGAACGGAAGACGTCGAAATAGAATGCGGTCGTATCATCAATCCGAACGAGCGCAAGCGTGCGCTGCTGCGTTGCCGCCGGGTTTTTATGCTTAAAACCCGCGGTGAGATAGGTCAATCGATTATCCGTTGCGGGTTGATCAAATGCCGGTTCGACTTTTTCGACCTTCATCTGAATCATCCCGTTTCCATGCGAGGCATACTTGGAATCGCCGTTCACAATGACGGTATTGTGCGACGGCGGCTGGCGGTAATATTCACCATGGTCAGCCTGCCAATAGCTGCTGCCACGACCGGAATCGAATCCCAGCACATACCCTGCGCCATAGAGTTCGACCGACAGACCGTTGGCATGCATGTGCCCTCCCTTCGTTCCGAAAACAGCCGCGCCGAGCGCGTAACGAACATCTCCGTTTTCCGGCATATTTCGCAACATAGCCAGATTGATCGGCTCCGCAAAATACGTTGGTGTAATTTGCAGTGCGGCAGGATCGCCTTCCGGGAGTTCATCCACATAGCGGGTAAGCGCAAGCAGACTGGTGGCATTGTTGCGATCGTATTTTCCGGCATCAATTTCCGCCTGCAAGGCTGCGGCAAAAGCACTGGCATTTTCGCTATCCCCTTCGCTGATCGCCCAGCTGAGCATCATTTCCAGTGCCCGGGTGTCCACCCGCGTATAACTGGTGTCGCCCATCGCGTGCGAGTGACCGGAGGGATACATTTGTTTCAGCTGGCCCAGAACCGCTTTCGATACAACCGGATTTTCAAGCGCTTTGCGACCGACCGGATCGTTGGATAGCAACGATGCAATAGTCACGATATTTGCCGTGGTATCGAAGGCGTATCCGGGGGCCTCGGGCCATACCGCGTATTCCGGATCATAGCCTTCTTCAATCACATGGATCACACCCAATTGATTCGGCAGATCGGCGTTAAGTGCAATATCCACATAATATTCCCGACCTTTTCCATCGTCATACGCCGCGTTTTCTTCAAGTGCCAGACCGCCATGCGCAATCTTCATGGCCTGGTGCAGATTCCAGTTTCCGGAGCGTCCACCGCCCTCGATGATTCGGTCGGTGATCCGTTTAATGCCCTGTTCGATAACCGCACCGTCAATCTCATCATTTTCCTGAATGTAGTTGTATAGAAAATCATACGAGATCGCGATACTGTGCAGAATTCCGTCATGAATAACTTCGTAGGAGGTGGTGCCGATGATCTTTGAGGGCCCGCCATCCTTATCCAGAATCACCGGTGCTTTGGTATAGGAGAGGCCATTCATAAACGTCCATAAAATCGGCGCGGCAAATTCGGCGTATTTCCTGTCGCCGGTAACCCAATTGAGAAAGGAGGCATCCGCGGCGAGAGCCAGCATCTCGTTATTGATGCGCTCAATGGCATGCCCGGTTATGGCGGGATCAACCCATTCCTCTTTCTCTGTATTAATATTGATGAGCCTGATTTTCCCGCCTTTGTCGTTATAGGGGATAAGCGCTTCAATCGGTGTCTGGCGGACATAATCAGTTTTCCAGTCGCGGGCACCGGCAAAACGCGGCGTCGGGACGGGGGCGCGCCCTTTGCCATCAATGGTACGCGAACCTTTCGTAATGGCCTGCTCATAATGCGTTTCCCAGTTCATCGCCAATCGCGATACCGCCCAATCGGGCTCAGCCTGAGTCTTGGCCACATATGCATCAATTTTATCGGTCAGTTGAATGAATGCGGCATTGGCCCACGGAACGTCAGCCACTTTCTGAGCAATGATTTCCTGCTGGTCCGCTGTCACCAACAATTGCGGATGGCCGGCATCAACCGCCGCACCGAGCAGCAGCGTGACAGCAAAGATGGAGATTTGTTTTAATGGAGTGTTTGTATTCATTTTCAACCTTTTATGTTTTCTGGATTAAATCACTTCGTAAAATTTTATTTTCGTCCTGGGCGTACCGTATGAGTCCCTATTTCTGCACCTCAATCTGAACAAACCCTGTCACGTTATCCAGCTGCACCGTGCTTATGCAGGACGGGTCTGTGCCCGGAATATCGCTTTCCTTAAGCATCCATACATCTTCTGTCATATTTGTTTTAAACCATACATCATAGTTTTTTCCAGCAACGGCAAACCAATCAAAGGCAAGTTGATTTCCCTGCGTATCAACGCCCGTAAGCTGGAAAGACGAAGCCGGATTCGTCGGATTGGTTCCCGCCCAATATTCAGATCCATTCGGCAGCGCGTCCTCATCCTCATCCAGAAGGTCTGCCGCTTCATAATCGCCGCCGGTCACAAGGCCATACTTATCGAGCCAGTTATACGGCGTACCCGCATAGGTATACGAATAGGAATCATAGAGTTCAGCGACTTCATGCTCCATGAGCTCAATATCGTATAAACGCACATCATCAATCATCCCGTTATAGCTTAATGATCCTCCGATCTGGCTGCCGATTGCTGCGGCGGTTATTCCGGGGATTGATTTCATCAAACCGGGGGCCGCATGCCACATCGCCCCGTTCCGGTAGATTCGCATATTTCCGGTATTTGCATTTTTCGTAAAAACCCAATGACTCCAGCTTCCCTTGAACTCATCTGCTGATGCGGTCTTGTTAATCCGGTCGTAGCCGCCGACTCCTCCGGCATCCCAATAGACCTCTGAATTATCATAGGGTAAATGAATGTTCAGCGCCCGGCCGGTTTCAGCCTCGGCATAAAATAACGAATCAGCCAAAGGCTGGGCATCGTCCCCGCAGGCCCAGAATGCAATGGTGATTTCTTCCGCGACAGATTCAAACGCATTCGTCGGAATGGAGACGGTCGATGCGTTTCCGTTGAAATCGAGCGCTCCGCTTTTCACCCCGCTCACCCATGCCGCATTTGCCACGGCACCGTGATTCCCATAACCGGACGAATCCGTGGCGATGGTACCGAAACCTTCATCGAATTTCCAATGTCCCACCAAACCCTTCGATGTTTTCCGGCCCGGAAAGTCGACATAAAACCGGAAACGGTCCAGCTCAGGTAATGAGCCGTCTGTCCCCTTGAACACCAGATAGAGGTCGTGCTTGCCGCGCGGCTCATCGAGCGTAATGGTCTCCATCGTCCAGGCATGCGGTCCGGCGTTCGATCCGACCGAACAGGTTCCGATCAACGTGCCGCCGACACTGTCGAGCCGCAGTTCAATTTCTCCATCAACCGCACCTCCGGCCACGCAGCCCTCAAAACGATTAGGCCCCGAACCCATGAAAAAATCTTCAAAGCAAATCCAGCTTCCATCACTGCCGGCTCCGATAAACCGAACACCATCATTCCGGGTTTGGATGGACGTTCCGCTCTGTGCGCTGAAATCCTCTGCCTCGATGGTTTGAATAACGCCGAATCCGCCAGCCGTGCTGACCGAGATCGGCGTCAGGCTGTTGCCGGATCCGTCGTTCAGAACAGTACCGCCCGTCTGCCCCGACGTACCGCTGCTTTTCGCAGCCATCACCACCGGATGCCGGGTGTAGTTGTATAAATCGATGTCGGTTGTGGAAAAATCATTGTAGGTCGGATTCACAACATACTCTCGAATCCCTTCACGAATGCCCGCCAACATAATTTTCAGATTCGGATCAAACGCTTTGTCCCGGCTCCGGAACGTCACGTTATGGCGAGCCCCCCCCATATAAGCGAGGGTTTCATTTCCGTATCGGCCCTTGTTATCCAATACCGTCAGGTCAACCACACTGTCGCGGTCTGTCTGGTAGGCATTTCCAAGCAATTGGCCATACTGCGCATTGCCGGCACTGTTCACAATTTCTCCATAGGTTCCCACCCAATAGCCGCCCTCAGTCCCCAGCGCCACGCAGTTTTCGACATACTTCGTATCGTTGCAAAATCCGATCGTCACCCCGGAGCGCATCCTATTGACCGTACAGTCGATTACCTGCATATCGGTGGTATTCATTTCGGTCACTCCATCCAAACCGGGGCCTTTGTTATACGCCCGGATGCCATCCTCCTGACAGCTGAACATCCAGCCGGGCTGAAGCGTATATCCATTCTCCCCGTTTTCGTCCTCGCCCCAATTGGTTCGAAAATCAACCCCGTCCGCCGGAGAACCGGATCCCGCCTCAGCCAGCACATCGTCTGAGGTCCGCGTTTCACCCTCCACATAGCAACCTTCAATGATCGCGTTTTGTGAGCCCTGACAGAAAATGCCGTGGCCATAAGCCCGGTGAAAAACCTTGCAGTTCAATAGATGGTTATTCTCCCCGCGCACCAGAATGGCCGAGTGCTTGAAATGTTTGATAACATAGCCGCTCCCCTTCCCGAAAATATCGCCATATCCATAGGGCTGAGAACCGCGGATGGTCATATTAAAGCCTTCAACCCGGTTACTGACCCCATCCAGCAAAAGACCGAGCGCGGTTCGTTGCGGACGTGCATTGCCGATGTCCGTCATCGTCAGGTTCTTCAGCACCTGGTTCGCTCCGAAAACAGCAACCTCTTTCACATCAATATTGCCGAAGGACTGAAACACCTCTGTTTCGATTTCAAACGTAACACCGGTGAAATCAAACAACGTATTCGTTCCCGTAAAGTTAAGTAAGGGCGGTTCAGGAAACAGCCCGGATCCCGCGGAACCGCAATCCGCAGGTGTAATCCGATAGGTGCCCGGCGCCATCACAATATGAACATCATTATCATCCAGATAGGGCTTCAGCTGAGAAAATGAATTCACCACCGTCTGCCCGGAAACTGAAGCGTCAAACAGCGACAGAAATACAACCGCCGCAACGGTGATTCGCAGTATTGATAGCTTCATAAGATTCTCCCCATAAGGACATACTACCCCACAGGGTAAACCGAAGAATTTAGAATGCACCTGTTTCATCCGCCTTTGTGAGTTTCCCAGTTAACTCACTGCGTTCATCATCCATTCATACCGATCAATAACCGATGTGCAGCTGCAGGAAGCGTTTCCAATGGTTGGAAATTGTTTCATCATCTTCAACCGTAACCGATCCGGCCGTGTTGGACGCACCGGTACTCATCCAGATGGTATTCCAATCATTGGAAGCAAGGTTTGTTCCCGCCTTCACGAAATAGGTTAATGACGGATCTTCGATGCGGTTAAAGGTCAACGTCAGGTGATCATTGCTCTGCCCGACGGTCGAAACCGCGTTTGAGTTGAAAACCATGGGATCGGAGCCGGTGCCGTATTCCAGCAGATTATCGCGCGCATCGCCATCCGGATTCGCCCCGTCCGCCGCATTACCGGCATTGGAATAGGTCCCGAAATTCCGGAAGCGCCACGTTTCAAGTTCGGTATACAATACGGGTGTGAAATCCAGATAAAGATCGCCGCCCGTTTCAGATACGGAAAACGAGCCGCCACCCAATGGATTGTTCACCGCAAAGGCAGTTGCATCGACACTGAATTTTTCAGATGAAAATCCGGAAACACTGTCGGCATCCACGATTTTCCAGGACTGCCCCACTCCCGCATCAAATCCAATATCCGGAGCCGAAACGGCGATCTGAAAGGATGTCCCGTTCAGCGTTAAGGATCCGTTTATCACCAGCAGATCATTTGATATCGCATCAATCTCAATATCCATTGCCGCATTTTCATTCCAGACATTGGAACCGGTGGTCAAGGTACCCACATGATTTCCCGGGGCAATGCCTGCCCCGCTCGCCACCTCTACGTTGCCGGCAATCATTCCGGACCCGCCGAGACGCCCGGCATTCACAAAGGTTCCCGCTGTATGCGAGCAGCTTCCGTTAAGCGCGAACGTGGTGCCTGTTCCGTTTTTCATAAGCGCAATCGCTCCATTCACCATTCCGTCAAAACTACCCCCGCTCACATGTACCGTTTGTGTTGCTGCGGAGGAAGTCGAAGTAATCAGCCCCGAGGCTCCGCCGGTCAACAAACCGATATGTACGCTGAGAGCTGTGCTGTCCCCCCGGCTGTTCACATCCAGTGTACCGTCCAACAGGGTGCTGTTGCCTGCTCCCTGATTGAGGGCCAGACTTGCATTTTGCGAAAGGCCTGCACCGGCAGCAATGACCAAATCATTGTTTACCTTGTTCGCCCGCGCGACGATCCCGCCTTCCGCAATGATCAACGATCCGCTGAACGAGTTGGCTCCGCCTTCCATGACCAACTGACCTGCGCCGACTTTTGTCAGATTCCCTGTTCCGTCAATCGGTCCCACCAACAGCTGATTGCCGGCAACACCAACACCAATCGATGTATCGCCCGCAAGCGTGATGGAACCGCTGCTTGAGTTCAGACGGGTCTGGTTGTTTACACTTCCGTCAGAATACAGCGCCCCCTGCCCCGTTGTTCCAGAACCGAAGAGCACCACCTCTTCACCGTGAAGCGCAAAACCCGGAGCAATTTCCAGCGTGCCGTTGCTCACCGTGGTTCCGCCGTCTCCAACGGGAGAACCGCCGAGCGAAAGCGCATCATCCACAACCTGTATTCCATCGAACACAATATAGGGCGGTGTTGGCAAAATCAGATTTCCACCGGAATCATACTGCGCCCAGCTGACATTCGTTGAGTTCGGCGGATAGGACCACGTGTCCTCAACTACGATCTCGCCGGACACCAGCGTTTCACCCGTATATTCATTGCCGGTTCCTTTATTGATTACCCCGCCCGTGGAGACGCAGCCGATGTTGTCGGTGGCATTTTCTCCAAACACCAGAATCTGATCAGTCAGGTTGGTAATAAAATTTCCTGTCGTGTAGTCGGAATAGTTTCCGGCATACCGCTCGTCGATATCGTAGGCAGGACGATGGCGCCATTCGCGCCATTTCTGGGATGCATTCAAATAGGCCTCTTTGGAATAGACGCCCGGTGCAGCCGAACTGGTAAGCGTGATCCGGTTTCCTGCACCACTGATCAATGCAATCGGCTTCACACCATGGCCCGGCGTGTCCCCCGTTAGTTCTACTTCATAGATCGCGGGTTGCACGACCGAATACTGGAAATAGATCAACGGTCCGTTGCGCGCATTTCCTTTGCAGTTCAGTATGGTGGATTCTCCCAGACTGTTAGCCGTCAGGCCCATTTCGCAATCGTAGACTTCGGTGTCATAGATCCGGCAGTAGCCCGTTGCATGAACCGGTGTTGCATTCCGCATACGCTCGGCAACACAATTGGTGATCGTCACGTTGTAAATATCTGCCGGATATCCGTTGTTTGCCGAGTCGGAATTTCCATACGTACGGAAAGCATCTTCGTGTTTCGAAATTCGAATATCGGCGGGAATCGGCTCCTTATAGGTCGCGAAGCCCCACGCCTGATATTCAGGATGCGCAATAATATCATCACTGTCCGCCATCGTGTCGCCCAGCGCCTTGCAATCCTTAAACAGAATATTACCTGCGCCCTGCTGCATAAAAAAACCATGCCCGAAACTGCGCATGTTCAACACCACATTGTCCACCGTTACATTGGAGGCCCCTTCAGTGATCAGAAAACCGCTCTGTTTGCTGTGGGAAATCCAGGCGGCATCGGTTACGCCATCGGTATTGGGGCGATTTCCTTTTCCGAAGGCATCGCCATAGCCGTATGGATACGAGCCACCGGTCGTAAAATTGCAGTTTTTAATCGTTGTGTTCGATGCAATCACCCGCACCAGCTGCGAGGACCAATCCGCCGAATATTCCCGGGGGTTGCCATACTGATCGACTCCATCGTAAGAAACTTTTTCCATCGTGAGCGTTAGCCCGTCAACCTCCACACCATAGCCGCTGATCTGCAACACCTGCACCCCGCTGTCGTGGCCATAGGCTCTGCCGTATCCATCCAGTTCCTGCGTATCGACTTTAATATGCACCCCCGTGAAATCAAACGTGGAGTTTGCGCCGCTCAGGTCCAGAAAAACGGCATAATTTGCATAGGGCGCCGGACGAATCGACGGTCCTTCGAGCCAATAGGTTCCGGGCGTCATGGTAACGGTCATGTTGGAAGCATCGGCATACTGCTGCAACTGTGCAATGCTGTTGACCGTAACATGTGTTGGATTCTGGGACTCACCCACCGAGGTCACCGTCAATAACCCGTTGGGTCCCGAATTATCAATGGCAAACGACCAGACACTTGTATCCACACCGGGGGCAAAAGCCAGTCCGTTATCTACAATATTTGTTCCTTCCACTTCCAGCACCGTCCAGGTGCCGCTGCCGGAACCTGTGGAGTAAAAATCGACATCCAGCAGGGAACCGGACTCAAAGGTCGCATAGGCACCGCCATCGTCTTGATAATCATCGATCAGAATCTTGGTAACGCCGCCCGCATCGATTCCCACGCTGAGCGTGCCGCCTGCACTCTGATTCCAATCGCCGTCCAGCGAACCGTTCGACCCGATGCCAATGATGCCGGCACCGCTGCCCTGCACGCGAAATGTTCCTGTTGCACCAATACCCACACCGATTCGAGTGGTTAACGAGCCACCCGAAATGTTGAACAGCCCGGTGCCGCCACCAACACCGATTTCAATCGAGGATCCTCCGCTGACTCCCATGAACGAATTACCGCCCCGGGAAACGGCGAGGTCGCCACCGCTCAGATTGTATGTGCCATCACCTGCACTGTTGCTTCCGCCCACGATGAGGATATGGCCAATATTGTAGCTGCCGCCCGATTGATTGACCGTGCCCTTGCTGCCAAAGCCTATGAAATTTCGGATCGTATTGCCGGACTCACTGTCGTTTTGCGTTCCACCCGTAACATTCAGTATTGCACCGCCCTGCACAAACGTCCGAAGAACGTTAATATCCGCAAAACGTTCGACCGTATAAGCTCCGTTGATGTCCCCGGTGCTGTTTGTGGGAATCACATCATTATTCCAGTTCAACGCAGTTGAATATTCATTATCCGCTCCGCCGCCATCCCAGGTTTCAGCACCGGCAACACCGCAGACCACAAGCCACACCAAACCAGCCGCTGCTCGTTTATCCACTCTTCTCATTTTGAACTCCAATTTTTAAATTCAACGCGCTCGTTAGTAGCAACAGGGAAACACGAGGGGTTTTAAAGCCGGCTCAGTCTACCCGATATGGAGACCCTGACTTTTTCCCACATATGATTTAACAGTGCGCCAACGCAGAAAAGATTCAAGACATGGAGGGATTACCAAGTTAACCCATAACCTGTTACTGAACTTCGACACCCGAATCTTCCAGACGTTGGAATATACATCTATATATCAACGTGTTACGCCTTCGAATAACCGCACAACCTTTGCCGGAATTATTGGAGTTTCTTCTATACCTCGGAAAGGTGATCAATCGGCATTCACCGACAGCGCTTTAACTGAATACGCTTCTTTCCGCGATCCAATCATATCCACCATTTCGGGGTAGCTGACGAGAAAGTTGTTTTCGTCGATCAGATTGATGACATAATGCGTTGTTCCTTCCGGGAGTTGAGCCTGTACTTTATTTCCGTCCATCAGTTCAGCCGGAAGACGAAACCACTCTTCATAGCGATGCCCGCCGTTGAGTGTATAGAGCAGCTGAGCACGAATTACTTTTGCACCGTTTTCCTTATAACGGAATTGAACGGTACTGCCTTTCCGAACATTGGAAACAACTTCACACACCGAATCCTTACCCGGCAGATTAAATTTACACGCCGGATTGTAGTACGGATAACTGGCCTTCATTTCCGTCAGTATCTCGGAGAGCTTCCGATTCATCTCCTGAGTCTTTTCAGGCATGGCGTCGGCCAGATTATTTGCTTCTTCAATATCTCCGCGTTTCTGCTTCCCGTTCCTGGTTTCATACAGACGGAACAACTCAAGTTCGGGGGTGTTCGGATTTCCAATATGATCATAGTTCCGCACCAGTTTGTAGTCACCGATACGAATCGTACTTTCCAACGCAATGCTGTTCGGGAAATGCCAAACCATCGTATCGCGCACCGAACCGTCGCCTTCTTTGACCAACGTCGGATTGGTTGGATCCTTTGCCAGCAGCGTGGAAAGATCGAGCCCGTCCAGATGTTTACCTTCCGGCCGGGGGGTTCCCGTCCAGGAAAGAATGGTTGGATAAAAATCGAGACCATTAACCATCACATCCGACTGTACACCGGCATCAATTTCGGGACCGACGATGATGAGCGGCACGCGGGTTCCGCCTTCCATGGCCGATATTTTTCCACGGGCCAACGGGGCATTATCGGTGATTATTTCACCGGGATGCTGCTCCATTCCACCGTTGTCCGAAGTGAATATGATATAGGTGTTTTCGCTCAACATGTGGCCCGGCCAGCGGGGATCTTCGGTCGTTTCCAGATAGTGGAAAAGTTTGCCCACGTAGTAATCCAGTTCTTCCACCATGGCACAGTAAAACGGGTTGTTCTGCCCCTCGCCCTTCCATTCGTTCGGATTTTCGGGCCGCTCCACGCCGAGCTTCTTACAGTATTTATCGAGCAGTCGTTCATTGCGGGTTTGGATCGGGGAATGTACCAACCAGGTGGCGTAATACAGGAAAAACGGCTTGTCCTTGTTTTCCCGAACAAACGTCAATGCATCCTCGCTGTTCTGATGCGTCGAAAATCCGTTTTCATCAAGTTGATACGGATCGTCCGGTTTATCTGTTGAGAAGCCCGTCAGACGATTCGGGCGCATGCGCTGGGTGATTCCGAGATTATGCTGCGACCAATCGAACCCCTGATCTTTCGGCTGAGGAAACGCATTGTGATTGATCGCCATATGCCATTTTCCGCAATGCCCGGTTACATACCCGTTCTGCTTTAACGTAAGCGCAAGGGTCTGCTCATTTTCGGGCATGCGCCCGCTATACCACGGAGCCATCATGCGATGGGCTGTTTTGTTGTAGGGCGTCGGCGGTCCGCCGCCGATGACGTGTGTTTTCTGGGCACGTGCGGGATGATTCCCGCTCATGATCGCGCAACGGCTCGGCGCGCAGGTTGGAGCGGGAGAATAGCCCTGCCAGAACATCACTCCTTTTTCCGCCAGCGCGTCAATATTCGGCGTTTCCATCGGCGAGGGCTCATCAATGTCGTAACACTTCACATCCTGCCAGCCGAGATCATCGGTCAGCAGCAAAATCACATTCGGTTTTTCAGGTCGCTCATCTGCAGCATATCCATTCAGTACAACGCACAACAGTGCAACACTTGCCATCCATCTTGAATTCATAATAAAAACCTCATTTATGCATTAACTACGTTAGCATGAAAACAGGAGAGCCCAATCCCGTGATTGCGGGATGGCACCATCACTGCGCTGATTGAATAATCCGTATTCGCCAGCTCTCATTCAGGTTGGAAGAGGGGCGGTTGATATTGAAAAGACAGTCCATCGTCCCATCGGCAGTGCGGATGCCTTGATAATAACTGTTCTGCTCCAGATCCACCGCTTCGAGGTCAGCCCATTTTCCGTCAATAAACCGTTCCACTTTAAGCGCACTGCCTGCAGGCACGTTGCGTAGAATGATCGGCACGTGCCCAATGCCCCCGCTTTGGATCGTGAAGTCAGTAAGAATCTCGCTTTTTTCCAAAACCTCGATTTCGAGCGGATACGTGTTCAGCATTTGCCCCACACTCACCGTTGGTTCCATCAGAATGTTATGAGTAAATTCATCGGCCGCCATTTTCCAAGGATTGGAAGCAGCGGCCTTTAAACGCCCCGCAAACTCCTGATCGTCGCCCCAGTAATCGGCCGCCGTTTTTGCCGGAAGAATAAACTCAAGCTCACCCTCTACGATATCGCCCGCTTTGTAGGACCGGCTGACAGAATCTGCACTCAGGTCAAAATTCACGCGATCTCCGCTGCGGCCCATACTGAATGGGTGAATATATACCGGAAACGGTTCGCCGTTCAGCGTTGAACTCATATTGAGCAGCGCACGTCGGCCATAGGCGATCGCGGCATTGCGGTCATTACAACCGGTATCGTCAGACAACAGCCAGGAATCATTGAAAGGAATCTTTTCCGACGCGTATCCACTGCGGCCCCGTTCATGATGAAACGCCTTTTTCATTCCCGTTGCATCACCCACATAATAATCATCGAGTGTCACGGTGTTATAATAATCGGCCGCTAACTGATGAAAGACGAGGCGTTGCGGCGTTTCAACATCCTTCAGAAATTCATAGGAATAGGAATGGAAACGGCGATGATAATCGAAGGTACGCACAGACCGGATGCGATAGTTGAATCGGATCGCATCGTCATCGGTGATTCCCGAATAATGCACTTCAGTCACATTGGGTCCGGTCCAGTAAAACGCGGTTTTCAGTTTTTTAACCCAGCGATAGGTATTGTCCTTATCGAAATAAACCAGAAAATCTCCTCCGCCCACATTTTCCGTCCAGTTATACGGCTTGCCTTGTTTACTCGGCGTAAACGACGGACGGACATCGGTGATAAATGCAGCGCCCAGATGCTGCGAAGGATCGTAACACATCGATTCGCCCCAGGCACCGAGCGCACTTTCATCCCACTTCCAGTTTCCGCCATAACCGATCACACTAAGATGGGAATAGGAAACTGCCGGAACGTTGCCCCAGAATCCGGTCACCACCCGCAATCTTAACCGCCGGGTCTCCCCGCCCTTCAATGGAACCATGGTATATCCGCGAAGCCAGGGTCCGTCGTGTTTCACCCGATGCTCTTTATCATTGTGCCAGTTTTTAGAAATCTGAACCGGGATTCCGCTTGGGCGGCCATCCGGATCTTCGCACAGCAGCATACTGGTTCCGGTAATCGCCTGCGGTTTAATTTCATTGAAAATCAACGGGAGCGATACGGCTTCACCCGTCGGGTTTTTGACCTCAATCACATATTCATCCACACGCCCCCAATCCTTCGGGAACTGAACGCGCTCCATTGGCAGATCAAAACGAAGTGCCTGTTCGTCTTCGTCAAACACCACATCGAGTTTCTTCTTATTCCTCAAATCGATAGCGTCCTTGATATAGACCGATGTTTCCAAGGGTTGGAAGACTTCATCCTCATGCGGAACCAGCACCAGCGTGGCCATATCGCTCTCTCCACCGGCACGATGAACCTTGCCCGCCGGGGAGACGATCTGAATCCCTGATTTTGAAACGCCTTCGACGCCGGACATATCGAGTTGAAATGCCACATGATCCGCCCAGGCTGTGATCTCCAGCCGCCCACGGCCATCCAATTCTTTCCCGAATTTATCAATGAACACCAACCCGATGTGGTCGAAGCGCTGAACATACTGCCCGCTCTCGATCAAGCGGACATGCTGGTCGGCCTTATCCTGAACAATGCCGGACGCACACGTATAGACAACCCCATTCTGCTCGATCCGTATCACCAGCTTTGCCGGGCTGAACACGGTGACATCCTGATTTAAAGCGGTCAGATAGTCCGAGCCCTCCACGGCATCAAATCCAGAGAGTTGCATCGTGTCACAATCCAGCCGTAACGTATAAAATCCGGTCTGCACCACCACATCGGGGTTGGCCCGAGCCGTTTTATCGGCCATCGCTTCCGAACGCCGATACTTGAGCAGGCGGGTCGGATAACCTTGTTCAAAATAGATGAAGGAATAGTGCCGGTCGACTTCGCTCGCGTCAGCAACTGCAGCCATGCCGCAAACAGCCACAGCGAAGATTCTTCGGATCATCACAACCATTTGTGTTCTACCACTCATCAAACTCATTTTTTCTCCCGAGAGACTGCTATTAATTCTGAAAATATATCAGAGAGAAAAACACATACCATCCCGTATATGAACGACCCCCTAAAACGCATTGCTGCTGATCCGAGCCAGCTAACGCTTCTTACTGCCTGCCATCGCGCCTCCCTTATTTAGAGGATACTCATAGACGGGCACATCCGGTATAAACGCTCTCCAAATGAATCAAATCGGTTTCTACCTGATTTCACTAACCTGGATCACTACATGAAAAAAACACTGCACTTATATGTCATTTCGCTTCTACTCGTTACCTCCGTGTTTATGCTCGTGGGTTGCGATGCTGAAAAAAAACAGACTTCAGCACCTGCGGCTCCTGCCCCGGCACCAAAGCCGGTTCCCGAATCTCAAAAGAAGCCTGAAGACATTCCTGAAACACCAAAACCGATTGCCGAACAATCTGAAAAAGAATCCGCTCAGGCCGATCCAACCTTACTCCCGTTGAATCGGAAAAATTTTTCCTATGCTTATTGGCTGAATGGGTGGCGTAAAAATAAAAATGACGACTCCCCTGAAATCCTCTGTTTTGAAACCGGCTACTATGGATTAACCTTCGACCTTTCAGATTTTTCCAAGACCCGCTTCAGTCTGCTGAACGATGACAGTTCATATATGGAAGCCCTTAAAACCGGCAACCAGAGAATCAACCGGCTGGAACCGGCAAATCTTATTATCGAAGCCGTCGTTGATGGAACCCCCTACCGTGCCGTTGCCTGCGAAGCCGGTGTGAGCAAAAACCAGAAACGGCTGCAGAACGCCCGGCTGTGGGAGTCCGGACAATTGGTTCAGCATTTCGATTTGATGGGACTTATTTTCAAAGATGCTTCCGGCCGGGAGCTGGAATGCGACGGCATCCTGGACCTGGTCATCTGGCCGGATACGATCACGCTTACGCTCGAACTGACTCCGACGTCCGCCTCGTGGAAAAATACGAAACTCTCCATCCGGCTGAACGACTGGGAAACGGAAACCACCGTTTCCAATGATTGGAAACCCGATGAAAAAAAACAGCTGACCCTCAACTGCAATTTAAAGGATCTGCCCCTGAAAAAAGATGCAGTTTCGATCCAGTTCACCGCTCCGCAGAATCAGTCGTTTCCTGCTGACTTCGACGAAGCCTATGCCTGCTACGCTGTAAAGATCGGCAAGCGGGAACTGAAGCGCAGCTGGAAATCGGGCTATACCGACATCCGCGACTATGACGAATTTGACATCGTCATTAACAATGAAGATAACAGCACCTATGTTCCGTTTCAGCTGGACCTCTCCGGTCCGGCCAATATCACCGGACTCTGCCCGATCCTCTGCCACGAAGACGGAACGCCTACCGGTATCCCGGTGCAGCTCAGTAAAAACTGGCATCACGAAGGGCTGGGTTCTTATCTGCGCGCCTACACCACGATTCCCGCAACGCAGGGTGTTTCGAAGTACAAACTCCGCATTGTTTACGGATTCTACGGCACCCTCCCCTCCGCCAGTCATTCCCAGCTTTCGCTGGTGGGTTACGGTTCCGACGGAGCGCGCGGAAACAACGGACGCTGGGATCAGCTGGCTATCGGCTGCTGGGGCGAAACCATCTGCTTTGATATGGACACAAGCTGTGTCGACAACATCGTCACCGATGTCCGCATGCTCATGACCCGCAACGGCCTCGAAGGTAAAAAATGGAGCTGGACCGATGGCGGCTGGGGCGGCGACTGGCTCAACCTGCAGGATGACCGCAATCAGAAACTCTATTTCACTGAACTTAAAACGGCCTATCTCTCCCAGGGACCTTGTTTAACCGAAGTGCACTACGACGGCTATTACGGAAGCGAACGTGAAATTGATTTTAAAGCCAACGTTCAGACGCTGCGTACCGATGATTATGCCCGCACCTTCCAGACCTTTGAATACACCTTCACCCAATCCGTTTCCGCCGAAAACGGCTGGCTTTTCAAAATGGGGAAAACGTCTCACCTGGTCACGCCGGAAATTGCCTATGGAAATGCGAACGGCCTTATTAAAGAGCACAACGTGCCCAGTGGTTTAAAGCCCGGCGAAGTCTACCAAAAGGAAACGGAACTCACCGGTGCCGCTCCATGGTGGATCGCATTTCCCGGAGCAACCAAAATAGACGGAAGAGATTGGGGAACGGGAAGTCGTGCACTGATCATTCGATCCTACGAAGCCGTTATTGACGGAAAAACCCATACCAACCCGACCATCTCATTTCCCGTTTTTCGCGTGGAATCAGAAGGCCGGATCAATCTGGATATGATCCTGACCCCGCCCGAAGGTGTGAAGGAGTTCAACGCGGGCGATCGCATCACCTTCGAGGTGGAATGGATCACACTGCCCCGTGTGGCCGACGACTACTACGGCCCGAATGAAACCTTCCGCAACCATCTGAAGAAGTTTTCCAGATCCTGGAAAAGCGTCTATCGCGAAGCCATCGGAAATGATCTGGAGGTTCAGACCGCCGGTGCAACCGTGAAGCACACCTATCCGCTGATCCTCGAAGCCACCCGTCCGGACGACATTCAAATGAAAATAACCGGAGGAGTCGGCATGGTCCCCGTTCGCATCGAAGGGTTGGAGTCAGCGGAGTATGCACTCTATCAGGTCAAAGGAAATGATCGGATCAAGCTTGATCAATCCGTACATGGAAACGATTTCTGGCAGACGATCTACGATCCGGTTTCGGAGACCTACAGCCTCACCTACAATCTGCCGCTGGACGGAACCAAAACCTCCGGATGGGTGCTTTCCGCGGAATAAGAAAAAGCACTTACTGCCAAAAGAGAACGGTTCCAAATCCAAAATGATCGCCTTTAAAACCGGGCCCTTCGGGGCGCGTCTGAAGAACGACCTGTTCCGTGAAGGGACAATCGAGGCCTTTGATATTTTTATAATGATTGTACACCATTTCATAAATCGGACGGCGGCTGAAGTCGCCGCGCCCTTTCGATGAAATTGAGGTATGATGGTACTTTCCGGTCGTGTCTGTCGTTTCCTCAAAGGGCACTTCATTTCCGAGATTATAGGGATGCGGTATATTCGAAACCGGCCAGAATCCGATTATTTTCCGCGTTGTACAAATCAACCCCCTGATCCCAACCGATTTCCGCAACGATGGACAGGTAGCCCAGCCCGAGCATGGTATGCTGCTGATCCCGCCCGCTCTCCTGACACTGCCCGGCTTCATTAATCACATAATGGGTGAGCCGCGCGTTATCGGGCCCGTTGTAAAACCAATCAACCGCCCGATCAAACATGGCCTGATCATCGGTAAAAACCGCAATCGCCATCACCGTTTGCAATGCCGCGAGCGCCCAGTTTCCGTTCGCAAAATCGGCCATATTTTCGCAGACCGGATAATAGACCTCCGTGAACATTTTTTCCGCCCGAAGTATATCCATTTGCGACCAACCCGAATTCGTATACCGCAGCACTTCTGCCGCCGAGACCAATTTCACGCCGGAGATTCCCGCCGATAAAATGGCGTCTTTCCCACTGATCTTTTTCAGCTTCCCGGACCAGGCATTTATAATTTCAATCGCCTTATCCGCGTGGGCCTTGTCGCCCGTAATGACCCACATCATGGCATTCTGATAGGCCGCATTGGCATCGCTTTCGTGTTCAGAAGATCGAACACCGGGCTTACGGCCGGTTTCCGGGAATCCGCCCTTTACCACATACGCACTCGATGATTGAGGATGCGCTTTCAGCACCTCAAAGCCATCCAGCCAGGGTTGTTTGCCTTCAGCAACCTGCTTTCGCATATGCAGCAGGTCGGCTTTGGTGTGCAGAATGCCCGGATGAACAAATTCTCTTTTCTTCGTTTCCGCACTCTTCGCATCATGCGAAACCAAAAACAGACAAAGGATTGAAAACAGAATGGTCGGTGGTTTCAGCTGCATGGATTTTCCTCGCTCGTCAAAAGTAAAGACGGGTTATAGCGAGGAATCCGATGTAACAAAAGCCGCGTTTCCAAGGATTGGAAAAACTGCAGGCGCGCTATTTCTTTTTTCCAGCCATTGGATTCACGAGCGTGTCGTGCTGTTTTTTCGGAGTACCGCCTTCCACTTCGATCAGCTCGAGCTCCGGGCCTTCCGCAAGCGTCAGTTTAACCACACTGTGCAGGCTGCGTTCTTTCCCGCCGTCGATGCTAAGCACAAGGCCATCGGCGGTTTGCTTAAAGTCAACCGGTTCGCCGCCGAGTTCTTCGCAGTCAATGATCTCGCGCGGCAGAGCCGGAAGCGTGAGTTCATTTTCCGACCATTGGAAAATGTGCAGATAGATCACATTGTCTTTGGTGCAGGATCCGCCCCATTGACCGCTGATGTAGGGGCCGCCTTCGGTTCCGTAAATACTTTCACCGTAGGTTTCGATCCAGGGTTTAAACTGCTTCAGGTTTTCCAGTTCTTCCGGGCGCAGCTCGCCGCTGGACATCGGCCCGACATTCAACAGCATATTGCCGCAACCGGTAACACAGGCCGCCAGCATCGTTGTGCATTCCTCAAAACTCTGAGTAGTTGCATCCGGACGGTACGACCATCCGCCGCCATCGGGCCCGTGCGACATCGGCATGCAGGTTTCCCACGGCGCATCTTTCCGGAAAACCCCGATCTTTCCTTCCGGCGTTTCGTAGTCGCCTTGGGTCAGTTCAGCAAGCTCCGGGCTGGGCGTTCCGGCTTTGTTCCTGAAAATAAACCGGGCACCCCGATTGTTAATGACAATATCGGGCTGCAGCTCATAGATCATATCAAACAGCTCCTGAAATCGATACTGATCCCATCTGCCTGCCACATGATCGAACCACAGCACATCGACCTCTCCGTAATTCGTCAGCAGCTCGCGAATCTGGCCATGATAGAAATCGTTGTATTTCCCGTTATCACCCACGAGATAGTCGGGATGCGTCCAGTCGCGGGTTGAATAGTACCAGCCCAGCTTCAGGCCATGCCGGTGAACCGCATCCGCCAGCTCTTTGCAGATATCGCGCTGATAGGGCGTGTTCGAAATATTGTAGTCGGTGAGTTCGGTCGGCCAGTTGCAAAAGCCATCATGATGCTTCGCGGTGAATACGATATATTTCATACCGGCTTCTTTGGCGGTCAACACCAGCGCATCGGCATCGAAATCCACGGGATTAAAGTTTTCATAGAGCGCGTCGTATTCCGCATCCGGTATTTTTTCGAGTTTGCCCGGATGATCGAACGGATGGGTTTCGCGCGCCCAGCTGATTTCCACGCCGGCAATACTGGACGGTCCCCAGTGAATAAACATGCCGAACTTATCATCCAGCCACCAATCCAGCCGGGAGGCATCTGCAATCCGCTCCTGCGCAATTGATGATTTTTCATTCGCCGCACAGCTGTTCTGCATGCCCATGGAGGCCAGCAACGTAATAACGGGCAAGGAGTATAAAAACTTTTTCATAGGGGGTCCTGTCGTTCAATTTCCAGATTCAAAAATCAGACTATCTGATTTAACCCGCCCGCATATCCTGCGTTTGCAGGAGACGAGAAAGGTTGCTCCAACCGCCATCCAGCAACAAACTACCTGAGTTTGATCTGCAATTGGACTTGATCGCCCTTTGCGAGTTTCACGGTGCGATACCGTGTACCATATTCCGAAGCACTCAGCGCTTCAGGCCGATTGCAGTTAAGCTCCGAAATTTCCGCCGGAAATTTCAGATCAAAAACGGTATCGCGCTCGGCATAGAGGGAGAGTTCGATCTCTTTCTGCTCTATATCCCAGCTGGCGGAGGTCCGGACGCCTGTGCGCGTCAGCATGTCATTAAACGCACCCGTAGACCATTCAGACGGCAAGGCCGGCAGAATTCGCAGCATATCGGACGTTGAACCGCAAAGCATTTCCATAATGGCCGCCGGAATGCCGAAATTGGCATCCATTTGAAATGGAGCCGAATTGCCCCAGGTGAACGGCATAGTCACCCCCATATTGCGCCAATCGTTATGGTACGTGAACAGGTTCTGCCCCAGACAACTTCGCGACAGTATATTCAATGCTTCCTGAGCCTTTTCGCCATCGCCCAACCGTGCATAGACGTTGGCCATATGGGCCAACGACCAACCGGTTTGCGACTTCAACCCAATCACCAAACGCTGTTCGATAGCAATCCGACAGGCTTCAAACAACTCCGCATTGGTCTCCTCTGTAATTTCCTGCCCCGGGAACAACGGGTAAAGGTGCGACTGATGCCGGTGTTCATAGTTATCCTTGAAATCCGGATGCATCCATTCTTTTAATGCCCCGTCATCATTAACCTGATATTCCGGCATGTCGGCCAGCATCCTTTTCCAACGTTCAACCCCCGCCTGCTCAATTCCCAGTGTTTCACACGCATTGATCAGGTTACTGAAATTTTCTTTGGCAATGGCAACGGCAATCGTGGAATTGATCTGTACTTTAATCTTAGTTTGCCGGCCGCTTTCCGGATCGGTCACGACCATTTCAACCGGTTGATTTTCGGGAGACTGCGACGGCAGGAACATATTTTCACCCTGCCCATCCTTAACGATGAAATCTTCGTAAAATGCCGCGACTTCCATCATGAAGGGAATTGCCCTGTTTCTCAGAAACGCTTCATCGCCGGTGAACAGATAGTAGTCATAGTAGAACGAGGCCAGCCAACCGGCCGCATCCGTCCAATAGACCACATGCGGCGCCGTATGGCGCATGATGCCGGAGTCGGGCGACATAAAGGGCGGGATATAGATGCCATCACATCCCCACAGCTGTTTTGCGTTATAGCGGAATTCGTCCATATGACTGTCGAAATAGTCATAGAAGGCCATCATGGACTCTTTCATATTTCCGGGAAGCCCTTGCCAGTAGGTCATCTGCAGGTTTTCATTAATCCCGTACAATGAACTCCACGGAGGACGGTAGTCCCCGTTCCAAATCCCCTGAAGATTCGCCGGATACCCACCCGATCGGCTGCTGGAGATCAGCAGATAACGGCCATAGTCAAAAAGCCGTTCAATCAATTCGGGAGACGCCGGATTCTGATAGGCGTCCAGCAGCAACAGCTCGTTCGGGGTATCGCGCTGGTTCGTTCCGTTTAAATTCAACCCCATCGAATTAAATTTTTCGCGATGAAGCGGTTGGTGCCGACGGAAGAGTTTTTCATAATCGCCATCGAGTGCCGCAAGTTGGTTCTTCAAGCGTGGCACTGCCGTCCCGCTCTCTTCATTGGCGAAAAATCCAACGATCAGAACCACCTCATCCGCATTGGAAAAATGAATTGATGCTGTATCCGCATCGAGTTCGCCGCCATCGGCAACCACGCGCACCACGCCACCGAACTGGCCGCCATCGGAACCGTCCGCATGAAATTCGACAAAATCATCCTCGACCACGGTGCGGAACGTAAACCCCGGATCGAACCGTTCTCCGTTCTGCAGAATGGCATCTCTGAGATCATGGATATCGAGCGTAACCCGTCCACTCACAGCACCGGGACGATCTGATCGAATGGACATCACCGAAACATCATCCGGTATGGAAACAAACAACCGTCTTGAAAAACGGGTCTCTCCGTCTCTCCATTTGACGTTTACCTCCCCGGTTTCAAAATCAAGCGTACGGCTGTAGTCTTCGAACATGCGTTCTGTATCGCTGGTCACCAGCAGATCAAAAGCCGGATGATAGGCCGCATTCCGCGCATTGAATCCCTTTTCCCTGAGCGTTTTAGTATAGTGCCCATTTGCTTCAAGATACTTCCCCTCCAGCAGCAGTTCCCTGACCACCTCAAGTTCGCCCGATACATCCGGAACATCGTCAATCACCCCGCCGTACCAGAGCTCATTGTGATTAAACAGCACGCGCTCTTCATTTACCGACCCATAAACCAACGCACCGATTTTTCCATTGCCGGAAGGCAGCCCCTCACGCCACTGAACAGCGGGCGTAATCATCGTCATGCCACGGCGATAAGCCGCCTCTTCCGCCACCGAACCCATTGCAGCAGAAGTCAAACCCAGCAAAAGTGCTATATACTTATTCATCATCAAAATCCTTCACATCAACCAAAACAATTTTCTCCCGTTGATCCGGCGAACGCGTACTCAGCTTTACATTTTTAAATTCAATATCTTTTGCATGGCGGATATACGCCCCCCACGAAGGCAGCACGCCAAAGAAAAACTGTTCCGGATAACGGGCGATGTCTTCCGGCACTTCCCGTTTTGCATCTTCCGCAGTGCCTCCGCCAGCGAAGCTGATCTCAACATTTTCAAGCTCCACATCCTCAATATAATGACCGGGAATTCCGGAAATCATGATGCCCTGCCGCTTCAAAACATCGCCGGTCACCGTCGCCTTGATATTGCTGATACGAATGTTTTTCACGTAACCCACCGGAGCGCCTTCCGGCTCAGCATCCTTGCTTTGAATTTGTTCCGTCGGTTTGTGATAGGTCCGGCCCCGATTTGCAAGCCGGATAAAGATCGGTCCTTCTACGTCATTCATAACGATGTTATCAATCGTGATATCCTCAATGAATCCGCCATCAACCGCCAGCAGTTTGATTGCACCCATTCGGGTATTGGAAAAATCGCAGTCCGACACCTTGATATTCCGGAAGCCGCCGCGCGACGAAGTGCCCAGCTTAAACGCCGAGGTATTGCTTTCCACCCGGCAGTTTTTCACCACCACATTTTCAACAACCCGGGTTGTCGTACTCTTCGGGCAGATCGAATCATCACCGGAACGAATATTGCAGTTTTCGATCAGCACATTTTTACAGCCATCCAGATCAATCCCGTCATTATTACGATTCACATGACTGTCGATGGTTAAATTCCGAATGATAATGTCATCGCAATCCACCAAATGCGTACACCACGATGCCGCATTTTTGAAGGTTGCCCCCTCGAAAAGGATATTCTTACAATTCACAAAGCGGAGCAGCATCGGACGGTCGAGATACGCTTCCCGAGGCCCAATGGGGAAATTCTCTTCATGTCCGCGGCCATTGATTACGCCCTGGCCGGTAATTTTGATATTATTCGCATTCTCGGCATAAACGAGACATTCATCAAATGCCGGTCCTTCGATAGCGCCCTGGATATCCCTTGCATAGTCATCGAGCGACAGGCTGCCCAGCAGTTCGGCCCCTTCCGCCAAATGAAGTTCCATATTGCTTTTCAGCTTCAATGTGCCGACCACATATTTTCCCGAACCAACCAGTACCGTACCGCCGCTTTCGCAGGCATCGATCGCCGACTGGATCGCAACCGTATCCATGGCCGCCCCATCCCCTTTGGCCCCGAAGTTCTTCACATCGACCACCTTCGATTTTCCGAAGTAGGCGCAACCAGAACCAAACAGCAACACGCCCAAAGCACCACATAGTATTTGTTTCATAGTCATCATTTGAACCTTACGTTATCGAGTTTCACCACGACCGTGTTCGGCCAGGCTTTATTATTATAAATGCGCTGGGCGCGCATGACGGAAATCTGGAGGCCTTCATCGGTCTGTTCAAAGATCGATTCCGGGTTCACTTTTTTCTGATACTCAAGCACTTTGCTGTTCTGTCCAAGCACGGAAATCGCGGTATCCTTTGTGGCCTTCAGCTCCTTGAGGACAATCTCTTTGCGCTCACCATATTTCCATCTTTTCTTATCCGTGTATTCCGTCAGAAAGACGTACACCGATTTGCCGTCTTTGGACTGCGCATAGTAAATGCCTTCTTCTCCGACGACCTTGCACGGACGGACATCATATATGGCTTCATCGTTAATAAACATCCAGAGCGCCAGCTCGCGGAAACGGCGTTCCTGCTCAAAGGGAATAATACCTGACGGTTCGGGTCCGATGTTAATTAGCAGATTGCCGCCCTTGGCGCGTGTTTCGATCAGCATATTGATCAGCTTTCCGCCGCTCTTATAATCATCGTTGGTGGGCTTGAACTGCCATTGATTTCCCAGCGTAAAACACGACTCCCATGGACCGGGCATCGGCTCTTTCGGAAGTCTCTGCTCGGGCGTTTCCATTTCGCCGCGGGTCACGAGGCACTTCGGCTGCAGTTTGTGAATGTACTGCGTGAGCTCTTCCTTTTCGCCGCCGTCAAAGAAAATGACATCGATCTCTCCATAATTGCTAAACAGCTCGTCGAGCTGTTTGCGGTTGTAGTCGCCGATGATGGCCTTTTCCTCATCTGTACGACCCACGCGACGAATTTCAAATCCGTTCTGCCGTTGAAAATGGAAATCTTCCGGGGAAAAGTAGAGGCCGACTTTGATTCCATGGCGTCGGCAGGCTTCAACATAGTCCTTGACGATATCCTTACCATACGGCGTGTTCATGATGCTGAAGTCGGTGGTCTTCGTGTCCCACATGCAAAAACCGCTGTGATGCTTGGTGGTGAACACCATGTATTTCACGCCGGCCAGCTTGGCGATTTCCATCCATTCATCCGGATCATACTGTCTGGGATTAAACGTTTTCGGAAGCTCGTTGATGAAACGATCCAGATAGTTATCAGACGCGCCAACCATGGAATGGCTGATCACCGATCCCAGCTGCGAATCCAGGGACCAGTGGACAAACATACCCAGCCCCCAATCCATGAACTCCTGTTCGCGGGCTGGATCGTTCAGCAACGGCCCCTTGCTGTTCACCTTTAACGCAGCAGACTCAATCGCCGTACCGAATAAAACGCAGGCCGTTAACATGTATATGAAGGTCATTTTCATTTGCTTCTCCTTAAAATTAAAACGCACGGCTCTGGCGGAACAGGTTCAAGTGCGGCGTGTAACCCCATGGTGCACCTTAATGCCACCCCGCCCAGCGTTGCGACTTCAAACGTTTTCATTCCTCTCCATTATCAGTTCAAAAACTTCACAATACAACTATGGTAAACGTTCAAACAGACTTGCCTATCCTGCATATAGGGGAGCAACGAACGCCAATTTCCCACCGAGTCGAATGACTGGATTACAGCCCCTTTGACATTCCAATCTCTGAATGAACAGAGCTTGTTGATTAATGTGCCAGAACCACAGACAATTCCTGATGTTCCAGCATCCGAACCGGCACTTTAAGTTGGATTACAGCTGTGCCCTGTTTCATTTTCACCGTTGCAGCCAATGGCTTGCCATTGAAGGAAACCGTTACATTTTTGGCCTCCACCCCCACCGGATTCAGCCGAATGGTCTGCACAGCAAGCGCCCCCCACTTTACATGGAGCTTGGCCTGCAGCCCCTTTTCATCGATCGTCTGGCTGAATGTGCCCCACCCTTCCGCCGCCGTGAACGGCGCGCGGAAATCTTCGGGGGAGATACGCGGGGCAAATCCGATTTCACCTTGCGGGCCGTTAACTTCAAAACCGCAGGCCGCCAGAAAAACGCCATAGCCGGCCATCGCACGGGCGTAGTGGTCGCCACACTCGATCTCATTAAACGGATTCCGTTTATCAGGGGCATACCGGTCATGGACATTGCGGGCCACCGCCAGGCCGCGCTTCACCAGCTCACTGCCCGGTTCGCCCTCATAGACCATGTGGGCAGCTGCCTGATATTCAAATCCGGTCATGCACTCATCAAAATAACCGCCGGGACCAATCCACGTCGTAAAATCCTCAACGCGCTCACTCATGCCGGGCACGGCGGTTTCGGCACCACCGGTTGGCCACGTCGTCATCAGCATACCCGCTTCACCTTCTGCCGCATAAACACGATGGCCTTTGATGGCCGTATGCTTAATCGCATAACCGCCGGCATCGGGCGAAACATTGTATTTCCAGAGTGCGTTGAGTGCCGATACGGTTTCTTCTTTCGGTAATACGCGCGGAAGCCCGGTCTGCATGGCCCACGACTGACCCAGCACCTGATCGATATGGCTGCCCGTACCCGTATTGATCTGATCATTGTTCGGCGGCAGGTGAATAAAATATTCACCGTTGTAGACTTTCTCCACAATGGTTTCATACCCGCTGTCTGCAATCCGTCCGCAGGTATAGGCAAATGCGTCGTCGCCCATCACCAACGCCATCTGCTCGCCGGCCCGCAACGCGCCGCAGTACACCGATGAGAGCCACCCCATCGGCCCCGACCAGCTGGCGTCCAGCGTGTGGGCCTGCGAGTCTTCGAGCACACCATCCTGATCAGGATCCTGCGAAATGAGAAATTCAATGGCTATTTTGGTCTGCGGCCAGACCCGCTCAAGAAATGCATTGTCCGGCGACATGGTATGTTCCCGCCAGGTGCGGATGATAGTTCCGGCCTGCCCGTCAATAGCCACGTTTTTAGAATGATCGCCCCGATAACCGATGACCCCGGTTGCCTCATCGAAGGCGACGCCGTAATCCGTTATTTCGCGCAACCGCCGTTCCAGTTCAGGAAACAGTCGCGCCATGGCCTGGGCATAGCTCCAGACATGCGTGCAGGTGCCTTCGCAGGAATCAACACCCTCCCAGCCCCACGGACGACCATTATCGAACCAAAAGAAGGTTTGTGTGGCCAACGTATCGATCGGAACGATGGCCCGATCCAGCAGCCAGACCGGCAGCGTGGAGTCATACCAGGTTTCATTCCACAGGCGCGTTCCGCCGAGAAGCCGTTCAGTATTTTTCCCGACATACTGCGCAACATCCGCCGCATCGGTAAACCAGGGTTTATAGTGTCGGTTCACCGTGGTCCCCTCGGCCATCATATTCAGGAACCCGCCGCGTTCCTGGTGCAGCGGGAAATACCAACTGACGAGGAATGTGACCGTTTCCTGTTCACCGGGTTCCAGAGTAAACCGCTGCCCAAGTGAACCGATCAGTTTTTTGTCCAAGGCCGTTGTTGCAGCAGCACCGTTCTTAAACGGAAACGCAGGTACTGCCGTATCCGTCGAACCGCCCATTCCTTCCGATGCACCGAGCAGACTCAAGGCCATCGAGCCCCAGCCATGCCGCTGTTCCAAACCGTTCAGTCCCTCCGGCACGGTGTCGGCGGGAACAGAAGTGCTGAGCAGCGTTGCAAGGCCATCCTGCTGCATGAGCGTGTTCTTCCGGCTTCCAAGCATTGGATTCTGATCATAGGGATTCACCGCGTTCTGCAGATAGCCCTGCAGCGAAAGCTGCACAGGCTCGGTGCTGCGGTTTTCAACCGTGAACGCCATCACCGTTACCGGCAGCGCGGAATCTTTGGCATCCAGCGGAATAAAGGGGGAAAACGCTTCCAGCTCAACCGCAACCGGGACAGAGTCATCGGTGTAGGAAACGCGTCCGATGGGATATTCCCCGCGAAAGGCGACCGCGGAAAACCCGTGGCGATTGAGCGGGCGCGACTCCACCGTCCCATCCGCCGACGTGATTTGAAGTACAAACCCCTGATCAACGTCGGCCCCGTTCCGATCGCTGTACACCCCGCCTTCCGATTGAACCGGTTCGGAATAGTGCCCGCCCATCGTCATGATCGAAAGGCTCAAGCCCTTGACCGACTCGCGGGTATAGTTGCTCTTGAAAATATCCCAGAGCCAGAGCTGCCCGCCGCCCGACAGATATAACTGACCGCAGCCGATACCGCCCACCGGCATGCCGATATAGTCCAGACCACCCTTTTCCGTTGAAGCCCGGATCGCCGCATCCAGCGGATGTCCGCGCTCGGTCAATGATTCCACCCAGGCCGGATCCAGTTGTTTGTCCTCAGGAATGAGGGATTCAGACCCGGCAAAAATAGCGGAAGTTGTGATCTGGGCTGCACAGGCCATGTACACCATCATCGAATTATATTTCATAGCTTTCCCATCGTTGGACTCAGGCATAACTACCTCTCACAACGCGCCTGATTTAATTTACTATTCTTATCGATCCGCCGGATTTCTGCGGACGGGACGATCAACAGGGATGGTAGCACAACAGAGACGTCATCGAATCCTCCGTTTGCAGGATGCACCACACGAGGGAGCCCGCGACCGGATCAACATGCGTTTCATTCACCCGTCTTTTTCCTGCCCGAATCAAGATAACTTTCTATCGCCGCGAGACCGGGCAATGACCGGTATTCTCCGTTGAGTATGTCGCTGAGTTTTTTAAAGCGCTCTTCCTCGGCGCCGTCCGTTTCGGAAACGAACTGAACCACGTTAAATGAAAACGCATCCTTCGAATTTCTGCTTCTGGATCCCAGCCCGCTTTGGGTTGGGGTGCGGGAAGCAGATGCTTTGCGTTGATTCATGCACGCTTCGGCAATTTCTTTGGGCGTATACCAATGGTGTATGGGCTGGGGCGGAAATTCCGTTCCGGGAAAATATTCCACGATGAGTGAGGAACCGACCAAAACGCGCTCCGGCTGGCCGTTCGCTTTGCGCTGCCTATTTTCCTCGGCGAGCTTTTCTTTGGCTTTCTGCTGAATCTCCCTGAATTTAGCCATCTTGGATTCGCTCCATTGCTTGGCCGGCTCTTTTTCGTAGAGCAAATGGCCCCATCCGCTCGAAAGCAGGAATACGGTATCCACCTGCTGCCGCATGGCCAGCATCAGCGGTTCGCTCCAGTGGTTGACGTTGACCAGCGGTTCCATCACCAGATCCTCATCCACCTTGATCCCGCCCGCCCCGAGGGTACGGGTGCCGTAGCCGTCGGCCTGCACTGCATTCAGCGGTTTCAGCCAGGCTTCAACCTTGGCCACATTCGCCGACGAGGCAGGAACCAGCTGCGGGAAAAAGGTGTAGGTTCCGGTTCCGTGGCCATATACCGCCACATTAAACAGCACCGTCGGGTTCAACTCGCCCAGGATGCGGATCAATTCATCTTTAATCAGAGTGTAGGCGGGGATTCCTCCCAGCTCGTCATACATGATCCATGGAGTGGAATCCAATATGATGAATACCTTCTCCCCTTTGCCCTTGATGCCAAATACGTTCATCTCCGGCATGGAGAAACCCAGACTGCCCGCACCACCCAGGCCGCCCGCTCCGGCAGATCCAAGCCCCCCCTTGACCCCGGTAATTTCCGGCATCTTGATATCGGGCATGGTTTTATTCATTTTCGACTGTACGACAATGCGTTTACGCAGCTTCGGCTTCGGAGTTTTCTTTTTCTTGATATTCACAGGAACCTGTAGCTTTTTGAGCTGCATTTTGGGACGGTTCACAGGCTTGGCTTCAAAAACCTGCTCTTCCTTAGTGATGACCGTCACGGCTACGAAAGACAGCGCCACCAGAATCAGCACGGCATGGATGCCCAGACTGACCAGTGCCGCACTTGATTTAGCATGCTTCGTTAAGAACCTTTTTTTACCACTCATCATCCCCTCCCGCATGCACTCCGTTTAGGAATCAACCGCACTTCGCGGACCCGAACCATTGGGTACGCACATCCCCAACCATTTCCCCATGATTTCTTCATTTCACAGCACCGTGATTTCGACCTGTTGATCCGCTTTCAGAACTTGCGGCGACTTGAATACGATACGTAAAGTCCCATCCTTCACCTTAAAGCGTGACTTCAACGGTTTTCCATCGAGCTTTACCTCCACGGACGAGGGACTCTTTCCGTTTGTGGCAGCCAAAACCAC
>JARNMJ010000042.1 GCA_029432795.1 Pontiellaceae bacterium B12219 | reverse complement strand
GAGTGCACAAGCCGTCAAGCGGCACAAATCCGACTTTTAGCTCCGGCCTGATTTTGAGGTGAAAATAAAATCGGAGACTTTGGGACAGGCTCTATATTAAATCAGGGCGCACTATCATGGATTCGCAATAAGTCAACCTGTGAATGGTCAAAAGTTGGGTTGTGAGGCGATTTGACACCGATTGATATACTGGGATTTTTGAATGGGGAAACTATGGATTACAAAATGACGGATGCCGATATATCCAAGGCATTGAAGGAAGAATCCTATTTGGATGAGGGGCATGAAACTTGTGGAGGGTTTCGAGACCTTGTTCCATTGCTGAAGGTTCTGCGATATAAAGCCCTGCATTCCAGCAACGTCTATGAATCGACTAAGGAGCGTGAGAAGGGTGTCATCTATCCATCATATTGGTTGCGTTGAAAGTGATAACTCAGAATAAATGTAAGCACATTTGTCTTGGTGGTAACTTTTAAGTTCCTAATTGTCGAAACCCATCAGAGGGGTCTACCTCTAGCAGGGTGCAAATTTCAAAGTATTGAAGTACATCCAATCGAACTTGGTTCTTTTCATATTTGGAAATGAACGCATAGCTACATCCCATCTGAGCGGCAAGATTCCGCATGGTAATCTTCTTTTCTTTTCGTGTCTTCTTTAGCCACAGAACCAGAGCAATGTAGCGTTCATCATAAATAGTTTTCTTCATTGCGGGAATTATCTCCCAACAATGCTTTGTGATCTATTGAGACACAAATGGCTTGTGTTCCAGCTTTCTTAATATACGCTTATTGACTTGTATGGGATTGGTTGTGACGAGTTGGTATGAACCTGATCACTTCAATGGATGAATTTCTTGATCCTGAGTTAGTGATAGAGGTTTTTGGCTTTAAATGATGAGGGGGATGTAGATGTTTTGTGTAGATTGTGGAAAAGAGATACCTGATGGGGAGACTTGCGACAATTGCAACCCTAAAGCAGAGGCTACCATTTCTGAACCAAAAATGCCATCTGACACCGCAACAATGGCAGATGAAATTACCATAGCACTACATAGGAATAAGGCGTTCGTCTGGCAGGGGCTTATTGCTTTAATCCTCTATTATGTGGGGTTCTATATCGTGGGTTTAATCGCAAACTTGGTGTTTTTATCGCAAGCCAAGAAAACCAGCATCATCATCAATGAAAACCCTCCGGGTTTTACCTTTCTCAAGGTGATATTTTGGCTTCATTTCACGTTGCCCGTTATACTCGGAATTATTTTCGTCATCGGGTATTTGAACAGTAATTGATCGTTTATTAGTCGAGGATAATAGAATGGTAAAATGTAAAAAATGCGGCAACAAGATGGAGCGGACTAATAAATTTTGTCCTGAATGCGGGGCGAAAAATTACAGAGGGTTGGGCTGTGTTCTCGTTTTCTTAATAATACCGATACTCATAATCATTGGTGCCATTTCAACAACTCAGAACGAGATAGACTCCTTAAGCGAGGCTGTGCCTTCTGATCTGGAACGATCCGAGGTAGCAAAAGTATTGCTCGAAACGGGATCGATTGAACAGTTCGTAAATGGAAACAGCGGGGTCGTAGTTGAGTGGCCGATTACTATTTCCAAACTTAATCGCTCTGAAACCGAATTTTATGAAGATAACTCGGATTACGAAATAAGAGTTAAGCTTGAATTCAGAGACTCGAATGAACGGAAGCTTTTCAAGGATTCGCATAAAGGTGACACGGTGATGATAAAGGGGATATTAACTCACTCCTATATGGAAGGGGGAATCAAGAAAAAACCAGCCTTGGTGATAAACCCTGCATTTATATTGGATGAATCTGCAACTACGCAAACCACCACACACGAATCTAAATAAGCGAGGTATTCAGATGTCCCAATGTCAAAATACTGCAAATAACGGCGGAAGGTGCGGTAGTCAACTTGTTCGATGTGATAATTGTGGAACGGTTGGGTGCATGAAAGCTCCAGTACACTGTTCCAATTCATTGCAAAATCCGAAATACGGAAGTCGATCCTGTAAGGTTTGCGGGAAGTGGAAAGTAACGAAGGTTTAAGGAATTATCCTCATGAAAAAGCGATTTATATTTAGTGCTGTTCTCATTGGCTTTGGGGCTATTGTGTTTCTTCTTATAGCGAAAACGGAAATCGAAGTGCCAGAGGAGTTATTCTTGGCAGGATTGGGTTCAATAGGTCTTGGTATTCTCATTGCGGGAGGTAAGCCATTGTTAAGTTTTATCTTTGCGAGGGGGTCTTCAGCTAAGGGGCATCTGAGATAGAATCCCCGCTAGGATTGATAGATTTATTGCAGAGGTAATTCTAAATATTGGTTTCTGGTGATGAAATGAATTCGACTCCAGAAAAATATTCACAACCGAAAATGATTTATTTTTAAAGCCCGTACCCTGTCCTCTGGGGTGGGGATAATATTCAGATTCCCCAATAAATATTTTTTCGCATTTTTAAAATATTCGCGTTTCCATATCGCGCCATGTTGCAAAGCTGATTTGACCGCCCCCAACGCTGATTTCATATATAGTAATTTTTTGATGCTTCGAGGTCTGGTTTTGCATTGCGAGCATGAATGACTCTTTTGTCTCAAGAATGCCCGTAGATGGATGATCCGTCCTTAAGCACCGCGCCCAGTCTATGCCTTTTTCCCTAAGGGTAAATTGCCGAATAGCATCTTTAAGTTCTTCGTTCATAATTTCGATAGTGACCATTTCTGTATTGTATCACTGGAAGTACTTATCCAAATCGCCAGACATTCAAGTGGGTGATTTTGATTTTTTTTAAACTTTTTTTAATCGGGACTGAACGAGTATGGGTTTTGACTGGTATTTTACTCCCTGAATTGCTACACATTTTGGCACACAAAGTTAAATCTGCAAAGTGTAGCAATGACCTGAAGGGTTGCGTAAGTATCTTGTTGGTAGAAGGATGTGGTTTCTGTTAAATCGAATCCCGTCTTTCACCCCAGTTTTTCAAAGGTCGGAACTTTCGGGTTCCGACCTTTTTTCATTGAAAGTTTGTTGCCGAATTCATCGGCATCGTTTCCGCAGTGGTTACAAAGTCACGGGGATTTCTGATCGTGGGGCCGGAGACGAACCAGTGTGTGGTGGTCGCATTTCGGGCAGCGGTGGGCATAGGTGGATTCAGCGTTTATATCGTTCTGGAACGGGCCGAATACGGATGCGGCGGCATAAAGGGTTCCCCGCGCCCGGGGATGAATCAGCGAGGCCATCTCTTCACCCATGGTTTCACGGTGCGGATGCTCTTCGATGTCGGGACTACGGATTTCTGAATTCGCTTTGCCAGAACCAAATGCGTTCTTTGGAAATTACATTTTCATTGTCCGTTTTTGATCCGAGCTTTTTTCCTGCCGAAGAGTTTCCGCGGTATTGGGGCTGATCACTAACGGTTCGGGTAATACATCCGCTTCCAAGCATCATGAGGACGGTAAGACAAAGAGGGGTAATCTGTTGTTTTTTCATAGTTTAATTCCTTTGATGTATTATGTAACCCGCAGGCCTTTTTCTTCAAGCACGTTGATGATGAATTCGCAGGTATTGGACAGGTCGGTTCGATCGGCGAAACGTTGAAAAACCATTTTCGGCAACCTGTTCATATTCAGCCAGTTGACTTTTTAACCCTTGGAAAAATAAGAAAGCCAATTTTCAAACGGTCTGCTTTTGGCTATCGTGGCGCGCTTATGGAAATACCGAAGGACCAGCTTGATTTTAACTTTGCCGCAGACGACCTGCTCGAATTCCCGCGTGATCTGGGCGAGGAGGGCTGGTTTCAATTCCATTCCGAGCAGAAACTGGCATTCCAGCGGCTGGAAGAAAAATTCCATATTGTGCTCAATCGGCGCGTGCGTTTACGGCTGCGCGGATGGGACGAGGAATTCACCGGAAAACTGGTGCTCGATGCCCTCGAGCTGCCTCCGCCTACCGCCGAAACCATTCAGCTGCGTATCGGCAGCATCAGCTTCGAAAACACCGACATTGATTTTCTTGAGCTGCTGGAAAAATAGCGGTAGCGATTTCGGCCTTTCCGGGAAACCGCCACGTCAATGGCGGCCCGGAAAGGGGGCATTTATGAACGTCTTAACCGGGCAATGAACATGCCGTCGCCGGGTGCATCCCACGGCCAGATCTGCAGTTGTCCGTCGGTCGGCGCGCCGGTCATCGGATTCGCGAAAGGTTCAAGCTGGAAGTCAGTATGCTGTTCCAAAAAGGCTTGAACCACTTCTTCGGTTTCCGGGCGGGTGAATGTGCAGACGGCGTAAATCAGTAATCCGCCCGGTTTTACGCACCACTTGGCCGTATTCAGAATTTTGAGTTGGCGGGTGGCGCACTGGATGACATCGCGGCGCGAAGCGCGCCAGCGGGCATCCGGGTTTCGGCTCCACGTTCCCCAGCCGGAGCAGGGGGCATCCACGAGCACGCCATCGAAGGTTTTGGTGAACGGCTCATCATTCACGGCATTGAAGAGCTGCGTACGGATGGGTTTGATGCCGTATTTCCGGGCGCGTTTTTTAAGTTCCTTCAGCGCGTCAATGCGTACATCGGTGGAGAGCACTTTGCCTTCCGGCATCAGATCGGCCAGATGCATCGACTTTCCGCCGGCACCGGCGCAGCAGTCCCACCAATCGCCATCGGGCTGAGGATCGGCAATAAGCCCGACACACTGTGAGGCGAGGTCCTGTACAACAAACTGTCCGGACTGGGCCTGAAGCACGTTCTGGAGGCTGATACCGGCATCGACAGCAATGGCCGCAGACAGTACGGGATGTATTTCGCCGACAACGTTTTTTTCTTTCAGAACTCCGACCAGATTGTTCGCCTCGACGCGGGAACGGATCCATGCCGGCGGACGCTGCTGAAAGGATTTAATCAGGTCGGATTCCTGTTCCGGGTCGATCACGGTTCCAAACTCCGGCAGAACCAGATCGGAAAGTTCCAGGGGTTGGAAGTCTTCGCGGCCGGCAAACAGCTCGTTGAGTTTTGCGCATTGCTGCTCGGTGCTCAGTTGTGCGAGCGGTTCCACCTTGAAGGGCAGTTTGCAGCGGGTTTCCAGATAGCTGAAGCTGTAGGGCAGTTCGGTTGAATCGAGTGCCGTGCCCAGCAGGCAGGCCTCGGAGCCACTGAGCTTCAGCCTGGCAACAGTCCAGCCGTACCAGCGGAAATAGGAAAAGATTGCCTGCGATAGAAAGCGGCGGTCGCGTGAGCCAAGTTCACGGCGTGTTCGTAGAAAGCGGTAAAGCAGGGCATCGGCCGGTCTTCCTTCCTCAATAACGAGTCGGGAAAATTCGGGCAGCAGCTCTTCGAGCAGCTCTGCATGGCGTCGTACTACTTTGTCGGGCAGGGGTGTGGTTCGGGTTTCGTTATTCATAAAGTCGCATTTCGATATTGTAGCGGTAAAGGTTGGTCGGTATGAACTGCACCAATACTTCAGGAGGATAAGAATGTCAAAGGAACTTGGATATGTATTAGTCACACCGTATACCCTGCGCAAGTCGCGCACGGGTGGGGTGTTGGGTCGTTTACTCAGTACAACCGGTCTTGATCTGGTGGCTGCGCGCATGTTTGGACCGAGTCAGGAGCTCGTGAAACGCTACGCGGATTTGATACGGGAAGAGAAGGATGTATGGCCGGATATTCGGGAATTGCTCTCGGAATATATTGAGCGGGAACTTTCTCCTTCGGATGAAGGACAGGTGCACCGTGTGCTGATGTTGCTGTTCGAAGGCGAAGGTGCGGTGCGTAAGCTGCGCGACGCTATCGGCGGATTTGAAGATTCGATCGAGAGTGCCGATACCATTCGCGGAACCTATGGCGATTACATTAAAGACCACGACGGTAATGTAACCTATTTCGAGCCGGCAGTGCTCACGGGACCCACTACGCAGATCGTGAAGGACACCCTCGGTCTCTGGTCGGAATACTCTGAATCGGATGGAGGAATTCTGAAAAACGCCATTCGGTTGAACGATCAGGATGATGTCCAGAAAACACTGGTCATCATCAAACCGGATAACTTCACTTTCCCGAACTCCCGTCCGGGGAATATCATGGATATTTTCTCACGGTCCGGCCTGCGCCTGATCGGGGCGAAGCTGCTGCGGATGAGTCTGGCCGAAGCGCTGGAATTCTATGGGCCGGTGCAGTCGGTCTTGCGTGATAAACTCGGAGGCATGGCCGTGAACCGCGCTTGCAATGTGCTGAAAGATGAGTTCGGATTTGATATGCCCGACGATGTCAAAACCGCGCTCGAAGGAACGCTCGGCCCGGCTTTCGGTGACCACCAGTTCTACAGCATCATGAACTTCATGACCGGGGAATGGGCTCCCGATGTTTCCGAGGATGAAGCCCAGAACGAAGGTAAAGTTCGTTGTATGACGCTGGTCTACGCCGGAGAAAATGCAGTCGAAAAGATTCGTAACATTCTCGGGCCGACCGATCCCAGCAAGGCCGCGCCGGGTTCTGTTCGCAAGGAATTCGGAACGGATATCATGGTCAATGCGGCACATGCATCGGATTCCGCGGAAAACGCACTGCGCGAAATCGGAATTCTGAAAGTCGAAGAAGACACTGTCAGACGGTGGTACGAACGGTATTTCGGTTAAAATAAGGATATGACTATGTGGAAAGAAATTGAAGCGGCTCCGGCCGATGCGATTCTCGGCCTGACAGAGGCCTTCAAGAGCGATTCAAACCCGAACAAGGTTAACCTCGGCGTCGGCGTCTTTAAAGACGACGAAGGCAATACGCCCATTCTGAAGTGTGTAAAAACCGCCGAAGAAAAACTCGTTAAGACCGAGACCTCCAAAGGCTATCTTCCGATCTCCGGAAGCCCGGCCTATGCCGCGGCGGTGCAGAAGCTTCTTTTCGGCGCGGATAGCGAAGTCATTGCTGCAAAGCGCGCTTCCACGATTCATTCCCCCGGAGGAACGGGTGCTCTGCGTGTTGGTGCTGATCTGCTGAAGAAATTCAGCCCTGATGCCACGCTTTGGGTGAGCACCCCGACCTGGGCCAACCACAAGGGAATTTTCAGCGCGGCCGGTTTCAGTATTAAAGATTATCCCTATTACGATGCGGCAAGCAAAGGCGTTGATTTCGAGGGCATGCTTGAAGCGTTGAACGCTGTTCCGGCCGGGAATGTGGTACTGCTGCATGTGTGCTGTCATAACCCGACCGGCGTTGACCTGTCCGGAGAACAGTGGGATCAGGTGGTGAATGTGGCCGTTTCCAAAGGCTGGATTCCGTTCCTCGATTTTGCCTATCAGGGTTTTGGCGACAGTATTGAAGGCGACCGCGGTGCCGTTGAAAAATTTGCGGCGGCCGGAATCGATTTCCTTGTGGCCAGTTCCTTCTCCAAGAACCTGGGGCTGTACAATGAACGGACCGGCGCGCTGACGGTGGTCAGCCCGAATGCAGCCGAAGCGGCTGTGGCGATGAGCCACATCAAAACGACCATTCGGGTGAACTATTCCAATCCGCCGGCACATGGCGGCCTCGCCGCCAGCGGCGTGCTGACCGATGCCGGGCTGTATGACCAGTGGATTGGCGAAGTGGCCGAAATGCGCGAGCGTATTAAAGCCATGCGTGTGGCACTGGTGGATGGTCTTGCTTCCCGTGGTGTTAAGCAGGACTTTTCGTTCATTAAAGAACAGCGCGGCATGTTTTCATTCAGTGGCCTCTCCAATGAAACGGTGGCCTGGCTGAAAGAAAACAAATCGATTTACATTGTGAATGGCGGTCGCATCAACCTGGCCGGCCTCACATCCGCTAACATCGACTACGTTTGCGATTCCATTGCGGAAGCGCTGAACGCGTAAAATTGCCATCCTGTCGCGCCGGAGTCTCCGGCGCAGACGGAGAGGGAAAATGAAAGCCCGGCCTGCGGTCGGGTTTTTTTTGTGTAGAATGCGGAATATTTCTGAACCTATTCCTTCGAACCGTAGGTGCTCTCGGGAAGTAAGAGCACTGCACCGATAAAAAATCCCAGTGCACCAAGCAATGTGAAGACGACGCCCGGTTGAGCCATATTGAATTCGGGCTGTTGCGCCGGAACAAAAGCAAAGCCGGCGGAAATTAAAAAGGCCGCGCAACCGAGCAGATTCACAAAGGTGATCCACCAGGACAGACTGTGCGGTTTCCAGCCCCAGTGCGCATGGCAGGTTTCGGCATAGGCCAGATAGCCCGAAATGAAAAACAGAATGGAGCCGACGATATCGGGGACCCAGATCAGAAGATCCTGTCGCCACCAGTTCAGATTCGGCATCATGGCATCAAAGGTATTCACATTGAACAGCAGGGTGCCCGCAAACTGAATGATGCAGCTCAGCCAGCCGATATTGCGCGGCTCCCAACCCAGCCAGATTCTGGATTGTGATTTTTTGCGTCCCGCATTCGCCGCCTGATAAAGTTGCAGATAGGCCGCCGTGGTAAATGGAATGGAACCTGTAAAAAAGACCGCGTTGATCACCTGTTCGCTCACCTGCGCCTGCAGAAACAACCAGAGGATGCTGCCTGCGGCAAAAAGCAACGAGCCGATCGCGAATACTGTGCCGATCCACCAGTTCAGTTCTCCCGGCATCCACAACCATTGCCACGAGCGTAAATCATCCCGCAGCCACGCAAGAGGTAATCCCTTGCGATGATGCCGCGAACGCCACAGTTCTTCGCTGCCGTTTTCAAGCTCTAACAGGCGACGTGTGATGAAAGGCCACGGCCCGGATTCTTCGCGGGCCGGTTGTTTCGGTTGGTCTTTCACCGCTTTAATGGTGGAAGCCCGATGCCTCATCGCTTTGCAGCTGGCTGACCACCGGATGTTTCTCAAAATAATCCAGAGTCTTTGCCATATCTTCCAGCAGGAGGTCGCCGAGATCCCGACTTACACCGTGGCGCACCAGAATCCGCTGAATGGATAACTCTTCGCAGTTCGCGGGGAGGGAATAGGCCGGAACCTGCCAACCGCGGGCGCGCAATCGATCGGCAAAGTCATACAGGCTGAATCCGGGGTTTGTGCCGTCTTTGATTTTCCAGCACAGCGCCGGAATTCCGCCCTCTTCTTCTCCTCCGTAGATAATCTCGAAGGGGCCCATTTTCTCGATTTCTCCGGCCAGATGTTTTGCGGTCGCGTAGCAGGCCGAGTGAACTTTTTGATAGCCCTCAATGCCGAGCCGCAGGAAATTGTAATACTGACAAACCACCTGACCGCCCGGACGGGAGAAGTTTAAGGCAATATCGCGCATGTTTCCGCCGAGATAGTTGACATGGAAAACGAGTTCTTCCGGAAGATCCTTTTCCTCGCGCCACAGAACCCATCCAACGCCCAAGGGGCAAAGGCCGAACTTATGCCCGGATGCGTTGATCGATTTCACACGTGGCAGTCTGAAATCCCACAGCAGATCCGGAGCGCAAAATGGGGCAAGGAATCCGCCGCTCGCCCCGTCGATATGCATTGGAATGTCGTTACCACCTTTTGCTGCAAGCTCATCGAGCGCATCTGCCACAGCCTTTACCGGTTCATACTGCCCGGTAAATGTGACGCCTAGCGTGGCCACAACCCCAATCGTATTTTTGTCGCACCGCTTGAGCACTTCTTCCGGCGTTATTAAATAGCGTCCGTTCTCCATCGGGATCTCACGCAGTTCGACATCCCAATAACGTGCGAATTTGTGCCAGCACACCTGAACCGGACCCGTAATGAGGTTTGGGCGGTCAATCGGTTTGCCCGCTGCCTTTCTTTTTGCTTCCCAGCGGCGTTTCATGCCCATGCCGCCCAGCATGGCCGCTTCGCTTGAACCCGTGGTTGACGTTCCGACTGCTTCGGCGCCGGCGGGGGCGTTCCACAAATCCGCGAGCATGCGTACGCAGCGGGCTTCAATTTCAGCCGTCTGCGGATATTCATCCTTATCCACAATGTTTTTATCGATACACATAATCATCAACTCATGAATCTCGGGCTCGGCCCACGTTTGGCAGAAGGTTGCCAGATTTTGGCGGGAGTTTCCGTCGAGCATAAGCTCATCCCGTACGGCCGATACAATGTGTCGGGGATCATGTTCATGTTTTGGGAAATCCTGCTTGGGCAGACGGCCGGCTAAATCATCCGATGCATATACATCGGCATCGATCAACTGTTTCGCCTGATTTTCATGGGTAGTGCTCATGGCAACGCTCCTTTGAAGATTAATAAATCATTGGTTAAAATTTTTACCTGCTTCGTTTGGCAAACGCAAGGGTTGTCCCAGATTACCACCCCGCACTATAGGCTCAGTTTGCGGAAAGGATGATGGCGCAGCGCAGGCGTGTGCTGCCGAAGGCGGACATAGAGTCGAAATCCTCTGCCGCAATGGGAATGTATTGAAGGTCGCGCGGGGTTTCCTCTTCTTCATCAAAATCGGGATCGTGTACATAGAAGCAATGTTCGTCGTAGCCGCTGACGACGACCCAGTGCGGTGCTTTTTTCCGATCGAGCCGATAGGTGCTGATGAGGACAATCGGAATGGAACCGTCATCACAGGCCTCTCGCAACCCGTTTTGATCAATCGCTTTCCGATGTATCTTAATTCCTTGTTTGCGACTCTGATTTTCAAAGTCGGTATGCACAATCTGCATGATTGTTTTTTTCTTTTCGCTGCGCACCCCCTCAACAAAAAGCGGGCCGCGTTTATTGATCCAGGCTTCGGTTGAATAGCCCCGTCGTTTCGCCGCCAAGGCGAGCCCGAGCGGATGACAGCCCCCGTGGCCGGAGGTCATGTAGATGGTGGTGGTTTCGCGCCAGAGCCGGAGTTCTTCTTTCAGGTCGGGTTTGTACGTTTGGTCCAGACCGGCCATCGCCATCATCAGGGCGGCGGGTCCGCAGGTGAACGGGGTGTTCTGGCCCAGCCAGGGTATGTCGATATGGACGGTGCTCTGCTCGATGTGCCGAATGCGCTTCTGCAGGCGCAGCGCGTCGGAGCGGTCTTCGTAAAAATGATGCAGCAGGCTGTGTTTCCGGAATCCGAGCGATTCGTAAAGCTGGATTGCAGCGGTGTTGGTTTGTGCAACCTCCAGCCGAAAATGAATGGCACCTCGGTTAAGGGCATTGACCTCTCCCGCTTTCATCAGCTGTTTTGCAATACCCTGCCCGCGCCATGCCGGGTCGACGGCCAGTGAATACAGCCGCGCCAGGCGGGTGCCGCGGTAGAAGATAATCAGAAGGTAGCCGACGGGAATGTCTTCCTGCAGGGCGGTCAGAAAAATACTCTGCTCTCCACTGATAAACCGGCGCATGCTCCGGCGGCTGAGTCGATCGATTTCAAAGCTCTTTTCTTCGAGCATCATCAGCGTATCGAGCTGATCCAGCGTGGCTGCGGCAATCGTGATTCCAGCTTTTTTCATGTGTGCAGTCCCTTCAGAGCAAGCTGAACGGTCTGCCGGCCTTTCACTAAAATGAGCTCGCGCCACAGGGGGTCCACCGGGCAGAAGTGTTCGCGCATGTGTTCCGAAGATTGGAAAATTTCGGCGGCGTCGCCCGACTGCCAGGCGCGGTGATCGTTGAGTACGGAACTGAACAGCGACTCGATGGAGTAGGTGCCGAATTCGAGTGTCACAAAACTGCCGCGCTCTTTCATCAGTGCGTGCCAGCGGTAGTCGAGCAATCCCTCTTTCTGAACTGAACTGGAGGTGCCTTCGGCGGGGGCGGTTGTTGCGGGGCCGTACCATTTCATCGCGTCCCGGAATCCGGCGGTATTCGGCAGGTGGTCGCAGATGATTTCGCCGTGGCCGTAGGGCCCGAGGCCGGAATGGATGTCCACCACGGCAAGGTGCCGGCCTTCCAATTGATAATGGGCGATAATCCGTTCGGTGGCCCGGTTACCGTGTCCGGGAGCGGTTCCCCCGAAAAACGGGCCGGAAGGATCGGTGTACTGTCCGCCGCTGATGGCAATCTCGAAGGCTTTATTTCCGTGTGCACAGCGATATTCGCTGAAGCGTTTGCTTCGTTCGTTTTCCGGCAGATAGATCGCCTCCATTAACTCGGTATAGCCGGGGTTTTGTGGAAGGGGTTTGGAAAAGTTCACGAAGTTCCGGTTGAGGTCAATGCCGTCTCCATCGCAGCGCCGGTGATGCTGAAAACCGTAGGGATTCAGCGCGAAAATAAACAGTATGGCCGTGTTTCCAGGCATTGGAAACGAGTTGTTTAAACGGTTGAGCGTATCGGTCTGAATGGCGGCCCCGACGGAGCCTTCGACGCCGTGGGTGCCGGAAATTAAAACAAGCACATGCTCGGCGCCATCGGGACCCCGCCACGCGGCTTCCGTGGAAAGTTTTTCGTCCAGCGGGATGCTGATTCGGTTTTCCTGCGGTTGGATGGCCTCGATAAATTGACGCCGGGCATCGGTGTACGAGGCCGGAAAACATTTCAGCGCGGCATCCGGCAGTGTTGGGCATTGTTTCATGGCGATCTAACTACCACCTTGCGTCATGGAACTCGATATAAATACGCTGTTTTAAAAGGCTTTTTCCCAAGGGCTGGAAGCGCGGTTCCAACGTCCGGAACCGGTTGCTGAAAGAGTTGAAAGATTCTATATACAGCACGTAAATTTCCGGCTATACAGCACCTCTATAAACCCCATATCTCAAGAGGACTATGAAGCCCGCAAATGGTGCTGCAATTTATATCCGCCGCGTTGGTCTGAACCGAATAGACGATCTGCTGGCGCTGGAAGAGTCGAGTTTCCCGACGGACCGAATCAATCGGCGAAACCTGCGCAATCTGTTGCGCTCGGAAAGTGCATGCTGCATGGGGGCCTATGCCGACGGTAATCTGATCGGCAGTCTGATTCTGCTGTTTCGCGCGGGGACGCGGTCGGCCCGCATTTATTCACTCGCAGTGGCCGAAGCGGTCCGGGGACGGGGCGTTGGACGAAAGTTGATGGTACGGGCCGAACGGGAAGCCCGCAAACGCGGTAGCATTAAAATGAATCTGGAAGTCCGGGCGGATAATATTCCGGCGATGCGGCTGTACGAAAAACTCGGTTTTGAGAAAACAGCGATACTTCCGGGGTACTATGAAGACGGCTCCCCGGCAAACAAGTATCGAAAGGAAATAGGCCATTACCATGAATAAACAGTTTATCGTCGTAGACCGTACAGAAGACTGGGCTCCGTTTTATCCGGTTCAGAATCTGATTACCGCTGAGGAGTATCTGGGCAGTGATCCTTCGCCGGATCATTCCGTACAGGTGATTAATCTCTGCCGGGATTATAAATACCTCGGGAAAGGATACTATTGCTCGCTGCTGGCCGAAGCCCGCGGCGACCGTGTGCTGCCTTCGGTCCGGACCATCAACGACTTGAGCAAGCGCCGGATGTATACCCTTGGGCTCGCGTCGCTGGAAAAGCTGTTGCAGAAAAAAAAGACGGAGCTCCATAAGCTGGAACTCGAAAGCTACACCCTGCGGATTTATTTCGGCACAACGCCGGTGGAGGAACTGCAGGGATTGGCCCGTCAGCTGTTCGACCTTTTCCCGTGTCCGCTGATGGAAGTGGTTTTCAAGCCTCTGGAAACAACCTGGGCGGTTGAAGTGGTGCGCCCGCTTTCGATTCATCAGCTGGAAGAATCGGGGCAGGATGAATTTGCCGCGGCCTTGGACCATTTCAGTTCCAAGGTCTGGAAAAAACCGCGCCGTAAAAAAAGCTATTCCTACGATCTGGCGATGCTGGCCGACGCACAGGAAGCCTTGCCGCCGAGCAATAAAAAGGCGCTCGAAAATTTCGTTCTGGCCGGGCGCCAAATCGGGATTGATGTGGAGCTCATTGCGAAACGCGATTATCCGCGACTCACGGAGTACGACAGCCTCTTTATCCGCGAAACCACCAATGTGGATCACCATACCTATCAGTTTGCGCAGAAGGCCGAGTTTCTGAACATTCCGGTCATCGACGACACCAACTCCATTTTAAAATGCGCCAACAAAGTCTATCTGGCGGAGCTGCTGCAGGAGAACGAGGTTTCAACGCCGCTCACCCGCATTCTCTATCGCGACAACCCGCACGGACTGGCTGAAGCGGCCGAAGCACTGGGGTTCCCGTTGGTGCTTAAAATTCCGGATGGATCCTTTTCGCGCGGCGTGCATAAAGTGAAGGATATGACGGAACTGGAAACGATTGCGAAACAGCTGTTTCACTCCTCGGTGCTCGTGCTGGCGCAGGAGTTTATGTACACGGATTTCGACTGGCGTATCGGCGTGCTCGGGGGGCGGGCTTTATTCGCCTGTAAATATTTCATGTCGGAAGGGCATTGGCAGATTTACAATCATGCCGCCAAGGGCTCTCGCCGTTCCGGTGGATTCACAACCATGGCGGTTGAGCAGGCGCCGGAAGAAGCCATCAAAGTTGCTGTCAAAGCGTCCAATCTGATAGGCAACAGTCTTTACGGCGTGGATATTAAACAATCCGGCGATCGCTTTTCCGTGATCGAAGTGAACGACAATCCGAACATCGATGCCGGTATTGAGGATGCCCATTTAGGCAGGCTGCTCTATCATCGGGTTATGGAACATTTCTTCAGCGAAATGGAGCGCTACCGCTACGGCGCAAAGTAACTTGACCCGCTTCGAGTTTGAAGGGAAGCTGTCCCTTTTAAAACCAAGGAGAAAGCATGTCTGAATTTAAAAATGTAACAGTGGTTCGTGAAGCAAATGTTTATTTCGGCGGCAAGGTAACTTCCCGGACCGTCATCTTTGAAGATGGCTCGAAAAAGACACTGGGTTTTATGCAGGCAGGAGACTATTCATTCGATACCGGTGCGGCGGAAATTATGGAAATGATCGGTGGTGAAATGGATGTGAAACTGCCGGGTTCCAACGATTGGAAAACGTATAAGGCGGGCGAGGCCTTTGAAGTGCCGGCCAATTCCAAGTTTGATCTGGTGGTTAAAGAATACGCGGATTATTGCTGTGCATATCTGGAAGATTAGCGGGTTGTTCCGTACCAGTTTCAATAAGTAATTCGCAACGGATTTATAAGAGCAACAGATCCGTTGCTCTTATAAATCCGTTGCCGATGTTCAGCTTAAGAACAGCGGCAATGCAGCCGCTCTTCACCGCAAAGGCGAGTATTTTTACGGGGTTTATTCCTTATTCATTTTAAGCGAGATCGAAGACGAGAAACTCGGCGGTTTCCAACCCCTGGAAAACCAGATCGTCAGCTTTTTCAATGGAGGCACCGTCGCCGGTTTCCAGCACGGCATCATCCACCTTTAATTTTCCGTTCACGACCTGTACCCAAATATTGCGGGAACCGTCACCCGATTTTACCACTTCAGCACCGGGTTCCAGAATAGAGGCATATATACGGGCATCCTGATTGATGGTTACCGAGCCTTCGGCCCCATTGGGCGAGGCCACCAGACGCAGCCGGTTGGTTTTGTCTTCCGGCAAATAGGTTTTCTGTTCATAGCTTGGATCAACGCCGATTTTTCCGGGCTTGATCCAGATCTGAAGCAGGCGCATGGGCGTGTCGCCCAGCGGATTGAATTCACTGTGGGTGATGCCGGAACCGGCACTCATGCGTTGTACGTCATTGGGGCGCACGACCGAGCCGGTGCCCATGCTGTCTTTATGTTCCAGTGCGCCTTCCACCACATAGGAAATGATTTCCATGTTTTCGTGGGGATGCGTGCCGAACCCTTCACCGGGTTCAATGATGTCGTCGTTAATCACGCGCAACGCATGGAAGCCCATATGCTTCGGATCAAAATAGCTGCCGAACGAAAAGGAGAAGCGACTGTGTAACCAGCCGTGTTCGGCCAAGCCGCGTTCGCTGGCTTTGCGGATTATGATTTCATTGGGTTTCATACGCAGCTCCTTTTGTTTATTGCGCCTGCGGTTAAATCTTGAGGTCCCAGTGGTGCAACTCTCTTTAAAACAGACTCTTGGTGTAGAGGGTGTGGTAGTAGCCTTCGAGCGCATTGAGCTCGGCGTGTGTTCCGTTTTCAACCACTTCGCCATCGCGGAGAACAAAGATGGTGTCGGCATGTTTCACCGTGGAAAGGCGATGGGCAATGATGATGGTGGTGCGGTCTTTGCAAAGGCGCTCGAGCGCATCCTGAATGAGCTGTTCGGATTCCGTATCCAATGCGGAGGTTGCCTCGTCGAAAATCAGAATCGGCGGATTTTTGAGGAAGACGCGGGCAATGGAGATGCGCTGTTTCTGCCCGCCGGAAAGTTTCACCCCGTGTTCGCCGACGGAGGAATCGAATCCGTCCGGAAGGGATTCGATGAAGTCTAAAATATTGGCCTGTTTCGCGGCGGCAATGAGTTCCTCGTCGGAGGCATCGCGGTTGCCGAACAGAATATTATCGCGAATGGTGGTATCGAAGAGGAACGGCGATTGCTGTACAATGCCGATCTGTTCCCGCAGGAAGCGCTGGCGCAGGTCCAGGACATCGACACCATCGATCGTAATGGTGCCTGCTTTGGCTTCGTAAAAGCGCGGAATGAGGGCCGCGAGGGTGGATTTCCCCGCTCCGGATTCCCCGACCAGGGCGACGGTCTGCCCGGCTTTAATTTCCATTTCAATGTTTTTAAGCACTTTCGCATCGTTGCCTTCGTAGGTAAAAGTCAGATTTTGAATCGCGATGGCCCCGCTGATATTTGCGGGCTCGATGGGGTTGGGGCGGTCCTGAATATCGGGTTCAATATCCATCACCTCCGTAAAGCGCTCAAACGAGGCGGAACCCTGCCCGAACTGTTCCACAAAGTTTACCATGCGATCGATCGGTTTGGTCATGAACCGCGCAAACATCAGAAAGATGAGGATGTCGGTAATAGTGGCCATGCCTTTAAAAACCATGAGGGCTCCGGCGATAGTGATGAGAATTTCATGGCTTTGTATCAATCCCATCATGGTGGAGTGAAAGGCGGCCATGGTGTGATACATGGTTTCTTTCGACTCCCGGAAATCGTGATTCACTTCATCAAACTGAGAGACCGCGTGCCGTTCTCCGGCAAAGGATTTGACTTCGCGTATGCCCTGAATGGCATTTTCGATGTTGGCGTTAATATCGGCCACGCGCCGCCGCATGACGCGTACATTTTTCCGGAAACGTTTCTGAAAGAGAATCCCGCAGACGATCATGATCGGCAGGGGGATCAGGGCAATCCAGGCCAGTGCGGGATTCATCCAGAACATGCAGGCAAAGGCGCCGGTGATGGTGATGACGGTCAGAAAAATATCTTCAGGAACATGGTGGGCCACTTCCGAAATGGTGAAGAGGTCGTTGCTCAGCCGCGACATGATATGGCCGGTTTTAGTTTTATCGAAATAGCTGAAGGAGAGTTTCTGCAGATGCCGGAAGAGCACGCCGCGCATATCCGTTTCGATGCGCGTGCCGAGGACGTGCCCCCATTTAATGTTGTTGAACGCAGAGAGGGCCAGCGCAATAACAAGCAGTACCAGCAGGGCAATCGTGCCGATCATCTCGCCCGGTCCGGCATCCTGCAGTTTAAACAGGTGCCGGGTAACGAGCGGGATCAGTATGGCGCATAATGCCCGAACGAACGCCATGGACAGATCAAGCGCAAAGAGAGGCTTGTGCGGTCCGTAGAATTCGATGAAGCGTTTGAGCATATTCCAGTCTCTGGAAACTTCCAGGGATTGGAAGCGGTTATTTGAGCAGGGTTTTGGGGCAGTCGACCTGCAGGAAGTTGGTGTGGGCGGAATAGAGATGCCCGCCGCCGATGAAGACAATCAGGTCGTCCATTTTGATCTGCCCTTCATTCACTAACTGCCGCAAGGCATTTTTGACGAGTTCGTCGGTGGTAGGCGGAATGTCGATGCGCTCGGCATGAATCCCGTAACTCAGTGAAAGTTCACGAACCGTCCGTGTGCTGGCGGATAAAGCAAGAATCGGAGTCTTTCCGCGGTAGGATGCACAGATTTGAGCCGTGTCGCCGGACTTTGTGCTGGTGATGATTGCTTTTGCCGGAATGGCGGAAGCCATCGCAACCGCTGATTTTGCAAGATGATTTCGGGCAACCAGTTCTGCGGATTGCTGAATGACGGGCAGTTCGAAGCCAAGGGTGCTTTTATGATTTTCCACATTGCAGGCAATGTTGGCCATGGTGGTGACGGCTTCGACGGGATATTTTCCATAGGCCGTTTCGCCGGAGAGCATCACGGCATCGGTGCCGTCGTAAATTGCATTGGCCACATCGGAAACTTCGGCGCGGGTTGCACGCGGGTTGTCGATCATGGTGTGCAGCATTTGCGTGGCGGTAATAACGGGCTTTACCCGACGGATGCAGGTTTTGATGATCTGCTTCTGAATAATCGGTACTTCTTCGGCGGGGATTTCAATGCCGAGATCGCCGCGGGCCACCATTACGCCGTAGGCCACATCGAGAATGGAGTCCAGATTATCCACCCCTTCGCGGTTTTCAATTTTGGCGATGATTTTCACCGGGCTCTTACGCATGTTCAGAATGCTTTGAATGGCCATAACATCGTCGCGGTCGCGGACGAAGGAGTGAGCAATGAATTCGATATCGCTACGGGTGGCCCAATCGATGAATTCCGCATCTTTTTCAGTCAAGGAGGGCAATTGAAGTTCCACGCTCGGAACATTGACGCTCTTCTTGTTTTTGATGAGGCCGCCGTTTTCTGCGCGGCAAACCAGGCATCCGTCTTTTTTATCGGTGACGATCAGTTTTGTTTCGCCATCGTCGATGAGAACGGAACTTCCAACAGGGACTTCCCGGCAGAAATCTTCGTAGTTCACCATGAATCCGTCGGCAGGCGGTTCTTTGTCGCCGATAATGATGAGGTCGCCGGCTTTAAATTCGACGGGTTGCTCCATATTGCAGGTGCGGACTTCCGGCCCTTTGGTATCGATCAGAATGCCGATGCCTTCCGAAACCGCACGAATGTTTTTCAGCATGACGTCGGCGTCTTCCACAGAAATATGGGCGGTGTTCAGGCGGGCGACGTTCATTCCGGCATCGAATAGCTGCTGGATAAATTCCCGGTCGCATTTGTTATGAGCAATGGTGCAGATAATTTTTGTTTGTTTTTTTTGCATGGTACCTCTGTTGGATTCAAGCGCAGGCTTTTTAACAGATTACGCTTCGGGTGCTAGCCCATTTAAAAAGTATTAATAATGAGGAGGTCGCTCGTTTTCCGCAATTTGTTGCGGTTGAGCGAATTCTTGCAGCTTTTCTTCCAGCTCATCCAGGCGGTTGCGGAGTTTGGAAATATCCCGTTGTTGCCGGAAAATTTCTTCATTCAAGCTCTGGATGGTCTGGTCCTGCAGCGCGGAAAGCGTTTCCAATTGAATAATTCGTTCTTCCATGCGCGGGAAACTAGCATATCATCGACTAAAGGGGAGCCGATAAATTGCCTTTTACGTTGATGCAAGAGTCGGCTTTGCTAACAATGTGTTCAATCTGGGAGTTCAAGCATGTCACATAATTTACAGGATACAGGCTTCTTGTTGCAGAACCTCATGGAGCACATGACGGACAATATCTACTTCAAGGATCGCGAGTCCCGCTTCCTGATGGTGAACAGAGCATTCTGCGAATGGACCGGCCTGCGTAATGAGGAGGTCATCGGTAAAACGGATTTCGATCTGTTTGCCTCATCACATGCGCAACAGGCTTATGACGACGAGCGGCGCATTCTGGCCACCGGTGTTCCGCTGATCGGTATTGAGGAAAAGGAAACCTGGGCCGATGGACACATCACCTGGGTGTCGACCACCAAAATGCCCCTCAAAAATGCAAAGGGCGAGGTGATCGGAACCTTCGGCGTTTCCCGCGATATTACCGCCCATAAAGAAGCGGAGCTGAAGGCGGCCTATTATGCTGAACAGATTCGCCGCATTAAAGAGGGGATGGAAGAGGACGTCCGAATGGCGGCTGAACTGCAGAAAAGCTTCTTCCCGCGTTTTTATCCCGTTTTCCCGAAAGGTGTGGCTCCGGAAAAAAGCGTCGTTGAATTTCTTCACCATTATCATGCCAGCGGGATGGTGAGCGGCGATTTCTGCACCATTCGCGCGCTCTCTTCAACGGAAGTCGGAATTTTTTTATGTGATGTAATGGGGCATGGCGTACGCGCGGCGCTGGTGACCGCGTTGATCTGTGCTCTGGTGGAAGAAACCACAACGCTCGAAAAAGATCCGGGGCGGTTTCTGGGCCGGATGAATGATCTGTTGCTGCCGATTCTGCGGCAGGAGGATATTTTCCTCTACGCCACGGCCTGCTATATGGTGTTCGATACCGAATCCGGTTCATTGCGTTATGCCAATGCCGGGCATCCGATTCCGCTGCATTTCCAGGCCCTGGAAAAACGGGCCCGCTGGCTCATGCCGGACCCGGAGGTGCGCGGGCCGGCACTTGCCATTACCGAAGATGCCGCGTTCCAGACCCTGGAACAACAGATTGAACCGGGCGACGCCGTTGTTATGTACACGGACGGGCTCTATGAAGTGCTGGGCAAGGACGATCAGGAATTCGGCGAAATGCGTTTGCTGGAAGCCGCCTCTAAACATGCTCAGGAGGACCTGTCCGAACTGTTTCCAAATCTGATCAACGAAGCGCGGCGGTTTGCGCTGGAAGGTCAGTTTGATGATGATATCTGCATGGTCGGCTTTCGGCGTCGATCGGAGGCGTGAATGCATAAAGGGGGAGCCATATGTCGATAGGTGAAATGAATTTTGCGTCTCTGCTCGAAAATCTAATGCTGAACCATACTGATGTCATTTATTTCAAAGACCTCGAGTCCCGTTTCATCAAAGTGAATGAAGCCTTTGCGCATAAGCACGGCTGGACATCTCCGAAAGAAGCCGTTGGACTGACCGACTTCGATATATGGACGCCGGAACATGCGCAGGAAGCCTTCGAGGCAGAGCAGAAAATTATTAAGACCGGAAAAGAACTGCATGGTGTCGAAGAGCAGGAAGTCTGGCCCGACGGATCCGTCACCTGGGTTTCCACCACCAAAGTGCCGCTGCGCGATACCGATGGAACCATCATCGGAACCTTTGGCATTTCCCGCGATATCACCGAACGAAAAGAAGCGGAGCTGAAGGTTCGCCAATATTCCGATCAGATCGGTGCCATTAAAGAAGAAATGGAAAACGATGTTCGAATGGCCGGCAAACTCCAGAAGAGTTTTTCCTCTGCCACCTACCCGGTTTTCCCTGAAGGTGCCGCTTCGGAAACCCAATGTATTGAGTTTCTGCACCGCTTCATCCTGAACATGCAGGTGAGCGGCGACTATTGCTCCATCCTGCGGGTTTCTGACACCGAAGCCGGGATCTTTATTTGCGATGTACAGGGCGCCGGTATTCGTGCCGCGCTGGGTACCGCATTAATTCGCGGCATATTGCAGGAGATAGATGATCTGGCCGGGGATCCGGGGGCCTTTTTAAGCCGAATAAATTCCCGGTTGTTTCCGCTGCTCAATATGGATGGAGCACTGCTCGATACTTCGGCGTGTTATGTCCTGCTCAATCTGGAAACCGGGGGGCTGAAAATGGCCTCGGCCGGGCATCCGTTTCCGCTATGGTTTAAGGGCGACAGCAAAGCCTGCTGGTTGTGTCCCGAAAAAGAACTGCACAGCCCGACTCTCGGCGTCGAAGCACAGGTCCAATACGAGACGCTGGAATTTCAGATTGAGCCGGGCGATGCCGTCATACTTTTCACGGACGGGCTGTTCTCGGTGAAAAACAATATGGATGACGCTTACGGGTTAAAACGACTGTTCGATTCGGCACACAGTTTTGCCGGAGAGCCGCTCGAAGACATTTTCCAGGGCTTGGAAGACGACGCACTCGCCTTTTCCAAGGATCGGAAATTTTCCGACGACGTCTGCCTGGTCGGTTTTAAGTTCAGGCAGTTTATCGAATGATCCGTTTCATTAAAAACCGCGAAATCTACGAACAGGTCATTCAGGAAATGGTGCCCGACGCGCAGGACTTCATCTGGATTGCCACGGCCGACATCAAAGATCTGCATGTTAAAAGTCATGGAAGCTTTCGGCCGTTTCTCGGTGTGCTCGCCGACCTCGTTGATCAGGGCGTTTCCATTCGTCTGCTGCATGCCAAAGAACCCGGCCCGAATTTCCGGAAAGACTACGACCTCTATCCGAATTTACTGACCGGCATGGAGCGCATCATCTGTCCGCGTGTGCATCTCAAAACCATCGTTGTGGACGGGCGGGCGGTTTTTCTCGGCAGTGCCAACCTCACCGGAGCCGGGATGGGCTCAAAAAGTTCCAATCGTCGGAACTTTGAATCCGGCATCATTTCCGACGAACGCGAAATGATCGACGGCGTTATGGAGCAGTTCGACGAAATCTGGATGGGTGCCATGTGCGATTCCTGCCAGCGCCGCGAGTACTGCCCCGACCCGATTGCATAATGTGCAGGAATATATTTCACTGAAACAAAGGACGGTAAACGATGAACCAAAATAGAAAACGTATTGCGATTGTAACAGGGGCCACATCCGGTATCGGCGAAGCAACGGTGCGCACATTCATTGCGGACGGTATGCAGGTGGTTGGATGCGGGCGGACGGCTGAAAAGCTGACGGCGCTTGAAAAAGAACTCGGTGCCGCGTTCTGCGGTGTAGCCGGCGATGCGTCAGCTCCTGATGTGCTGGAGCGGTTGTTTGAACATGCCGTTAAGCAATTCGGCCACGAAGCCGATATCGTTGTGGCCAATGCCGGCCGGGGACTGGGCGGTTCCGTCAAAGATGCCGATCTGGAACAGTTTCAGGAATTGATGAACATCAACGTCAACGGCACGGCCTATCTGATTCAGAAAGCGGCACAGCGCATGGTGGAAATCCAGAAAACGGCGTTCCCGAAATCGGCCGCGGACATCGTGATTATCGGTTCCGTGGTTGGCCGGCATATTTCGCCCTTCAGTGCGGTGTACGGCGCATCGAAATATGCGGTTCATGCGCTGGCAGAAGCCTTGCGCCGCGATGTCGGTCCGCAAGGTGTGCGTGTTTCATTGGTGCAGCCCGGCATTGTGATCAGTGGATTTCAGGCAGGCGCGAATTACAGCGACGAGCTGGTCGACAGCTTCCATGAAAAGTTCGGTCCTCTGCCCAGCTGCGACGACATTGCCGACACCATTAACCATATTGTTTCCCTGCCGCCCTACATCAACATCAGCGACATCGTCGTCCGCCCGACCCGGCAGGACTATCCGTAGCATTTGGAGGGTGAGGCTCTGTCCGAACTCCCTGCGCACGCACGGCTCGGATGAAACCTCGCCCTCCATCAATCATGCCAGAACAGGGTTTCCAGCTCGCCTTGGTATGGCCAATCCTCCGGCCTTTCACACAACCCAGCGCGGACGGGATTGTTGCGGACATAATGCCATTTTTCAGAATATGAATCGCTTTGGCGCAACTGTGTGTCCCAGAAATCGGATTGCCAAATGGGATGCTCGTCCGGATGGGGCCATTGATTGGATACCATGGATTTCCAAAAGCGAATCCATTTGATAAGCGGCGGATATTCAACACCCATAGGTGAACAGAAAAAATGGATATGGTCCGGCATGATCGCGTATCGACCAACTTTCCAGCGGTCGGTCTTAAGCCATCCGGTAACAATGGCGTCGTGCGCCTTTGCGTTTGCAAAGATGTGTTTCCTACCTTTGGAACATACCGTCACGTGAACGATCCTTGACCGGTTGGGTTGCTCGAATACGGGTTGGTGAGCAGGAGGCTTGCGGTCGGGATGCTGGGGTTCGCTCATGTTCCAAAAGTATGATTGAACAGGTGAGGTGTCAATGTTGGAGGGTGAGGCTCTGTCCGAACTCCACGTACGCACGGCTCGGATGGAACCTCGCCCTCCACAGGGTCGCGGGTTGGAATGAGGCTCTGTCCGAACTCTGCGTATGCAGGGCTCGGTTGAAACCTCGCCCTCCACGCATCATGCGCCGCGCAGGAGGATTTCTTCGGCGCAGCCGGTCATGCGGGCTTTCAGTTCATGCAGGCGCGAGGCGGTGGTGCGGGAAAGTGCGCGGAAGGCGGGGCTCGGAAGTTCATCGCGCGGGATGAAGGCCTGGAGGGCATACCGTTTGGCCCCCTGAATGACTCCGGCCACTTCATCCATCAGGTGATTGGTGTGAAGCGATTCGATGACGGTGGTACGGAATTCATAGTCTTCGGCTTCCGTTTTTATTAAATCGACGCATGTGCGGATTTTTCCAACGTCCGAAAACTGCACTAAATCTTTGTAGCCTGAAAATCCGGTTTTAACATCCATCGCCACATAGTCGACGAGGGGCAGCACCTGTTTCAGCAACTCGGGATGCGAGCCGTTAGTGTCGAGTTTAACCGCAAAACCGAACGATTTAAAAAAGGTGATGAGTTCCGGCAGATCTGCGGAACAGGTCGGTTCGCCGCCGGTAATCACAACGCCGTTGACCCATTCCTTTTTAAATTTTGTGCAGGCGGCTTCCAGCTTGTCCCACGAAAGTCCGGCCTGTTTTTTACCCATTAACGAAGCGTTATGGCAGAACCCGCAGGAGAAGTTGCAGCCGCTGGTGAAAAACACCGCCGCAAAATGCTTCGGATAATCCACCATCGAGGGCTTTTCTAAATAGGCATAAACTGGGCTGATGTCGGGCATAATTTTTTTTTAGCCACAAAGAGGCACGAAGACCAGAACCGCAGTGTCTTTGTGTTTTTTGTGCTTCTTCGTGGCGATCTTTTCCAGAGGGTTGAAACTATTTCACCAAAATGACCCGCCGGACGCTGAGGGAAGGAAGGTCCGGGCGCCCGGCGGGTCGGGTGAAGAAAGTTTACTGTTTGGCTTCAGATAAAACGGTTTGGATCATCTTTGGCGTAATAAGGCCTTTTCCGACATCGGAATAATCGGTCTGCAACCCGACATATTGATAAAGCTTCGATTTTTTACAAACCGGATCCTTTGCTCCGGGCGCTTTGGAACTGAGCGGAATGTAGTCGGCTCGTTCTTCGTCCCAGGCGGTGACCAGCATGGCCGGGATGCGTGAGGGGTTGATGCATTCGGCTTCGGCAAACGCCACGAGACCATCGGTGGTTTCCACATCGATATAGCATTTTTCAAAGTCGGCGTAGTCCTCTTTGGTCAACAGCTTATCCAGGCGCTGATTCAGCGTGTGGCATTTATCGCAGCCCTGTTTCCCGAATACTCTGATCTGATATTTTGCAGCCATAATTTATCTCCTTTCAGGAGGTCGAAGGTCTGAAGGTCTCAGGACGAAGGTCTGCTATGGACTTTCTGACGTTGGACTTTCCGACCTTGGACCCGGTTACGCAGTAACCCTTTCGTTTTCTTCGGCTTCAACGATATTGTATTTGCCGGCGTGGCGGGCGAGCAGCTCACCGTAGCGTTTGGATTTGTTCCAGTTCTGAATTTTACTGAAATAACCCACCACGCGGGTTTCGCCGACGACATCGGTGGAGCCGCATTCCGGACAGCGTTCGAGCAGGCCGCGGGTTTGGTGCTGACAGGAATCGCAGAAGGTGAATTCCGGCGATACACAAACCTGAGCGGATTGCGTGCGGTAGAACACTTCGGTCATCAGATGCGCGATGGAATCGGCATCGGGCCGTTCTTCGCCAATGAAACAATGGGTGATGGCGCCGGATTCGATCATACTGTGATATTTGCTTTGTTCGGTGATTCGTTCCACCAGCGAAACATCGGCTTCGGCGGCGAGGTGAATGGAGTTGGTGTAGTACTCGGCGTCGGCCGGACCTTTCACCACGTCTTTCGACTCTTCGGCAAAATAGATCAGGTCGGATTTCGCCAGACGGCGCGCGGCGGATTCGGCGGGGGATTCTTCGAGCGTGATCTTGAGGTTGTATTTGGCGGCCATTTTTTTGGCTTTCTGATACATGTGCGCCACAATTTTAAGGCCGAAACGCTGGGCTTCCGGGCTTTCGTGCAATTCCTGACCGATCAGGAATTTGACGGCATCGTTCACGCCGATCAGGCCGAGAATATAGGTGCACTGTTCAAGGTCGACATAGGGTTTTCCGTCGTTTGCCGTTTTTCCAATCTGCCAGAGGGGGTGGCCGGGGCCGCTGAGCATTTCGGCGGCTTTGGCTTTTTTCTGCAGATGGGCATCGACGGCGAGTTCCATGGTGCGGTCGAGCTCGGCATAGAAGTTTTCAACAATGTCGCCGCCGGCGCGGGCTGCGCGGTAGGAGGCCTGCGGAATATTGATGGTCACGTTCTGGAAACCGCAGAAGCGCATGCTTTCGGGATGTTTCAGCATCCGGCTGTCGCTGATGGTGGTGCGCAGGCGGCAGCAGGCGGAGAGGGTGACTTCGTCGCGGTCGAAGATGAAGTAGGTTGAGCCGTTCTTGGAGGCGAGTTCGCAGGCTTCGCGGAAGATTTCAAACTGGGCGGGATCTTCGTAGGTTTCGTCGGAAACGTGGAAATCGCATTTTGGAAATTCGAAGATGCGGCCGTGGGCATCGCCTTCGCCGAAAACTCGGAGCAGCGCGCGGCAGAATTCCTGTGCTTCATGGGTGTAGTCGCCGTAGGTCACGATGGCTTCGCCGTTTTCTTCGAGCATGGCCTGCACATCGGGGTCGTAGATGATGCCTTCTTTTTCGTCGGCGAGTTCACGCAGCACGAGGCGTTTTCCCAGGGTTGGGTCCTCGTAGTACAGATCCATCAGACGGTTTCCGCCAATGTCGGTTTCTTCGCGCAGTTCCTCGGTCAGTTCGGCAATGGAGCCGTCTTTCAGGCGCAGCTGGTAATGCCCGCCCGGTCCAATGGCTGGAACGGTTTTCAGATAGGAGGGCACGCCGCTGTGAATGTTGAAATCGAGGAAGAGGGTCTGTCCTCCACGCGAAAATGCATTCTGGGAACCGTTGAAAATGAGTTCCTGGGCAATTTGCTTCAGTGCCGCCGCATCCATGCCGACGAGGAACGGAGCGTAGAGAATGTTGATGTAGGCAATGCCGAGTGCGCCGGCATAGTTCGCCTGCATGGAGGCGAGGAAGGTATTGAGGTGGCCGGTCAGCACCGAGGCGGAACGGGCCGGATTGGACGAGGTGTTCAGATTGATGAGTCCATTGAGTCCGTATTTTTTTACATATTCGATCGAGTGCGAGGAACAGTAGACGCGGGTCGGGTAGCCGAGGTCGTGCACATGAATTGCTCCGGTGTCGTGTGCGCGTTTCACTTCGGGGCTGAAAATGGTGTCGAGCGCCCATTGTTTCAGCACGAGTTCCGCAATGCCGAGGTTTACGGCTTCGGGATTGTTGTTCACGATATTCGAGTTTTCGGTCGACTTGGTGAACATCAGATTTTCGAGATAGTCTTTGGATACGCGATAAAGAGAGAGGTCGCGCAGCTGCTGGGAGAAGCCGCGTTCCATCAGCTCATTGTTGACGAGCTCCCGGATCAGGGTGGTGCTTATAATGGTCATATCGCCGCCGATAATCCGGTTTTCAACGGATTTTGCGACGTTGATGGCGAGCTCGACGGAGAGGTCGGTTTTATCGAGAATCTGTTTAACAATGCGCTTACGATCCCAGGGTAGGTTCACGGTCTGCGAGGAGGATTCAACGAGAAGCAGGGAGGCATCGGTGACGTCGACATCTTTTGCAGGATTTCCGCGAACACGGATGTTACGACGTGCGATTTCGCGTTGTTTGCGGTAGCGCTTATAGGTGGCGACGACGAGCGTTTCGCCCTGTTCGGCGAGGACGATTTCGACGAGGTCCTGCACATCTTCAATTCTCGGGATACGTTTCCCGTTGCTGTCGCTGTGGACATAGAATTCGCTTGCCGGTGTGGTCAGCTGCTGCAGCACCTGATCGGTTACTTTGGAGGCCAGCCCTTCATTTTTTGGAAGTTGGTGTTTTCGTGCCGCATCTTCTACGGCGCGGTCGATCGCCAGTTCAATTTTCTGCCAACTGAACGGTACGACGAGTCCTGAGCGTTTTTGAAAGCCGTCGAATGCGGCATTTGGTCGTTCTTCCGACATGATTTTTCCCCTGATGTTAGTATAGATTAAGCCCGTCAAACCGCTGTTCCCGTGTTTGACGAGCATAGAAACTATGCAATCAGAAGTAGGTGTGTCAAGGGTTCGGCACAATATCTTGTGGTTTTTGTTAAAATACGGGGTATTTTCTAACAAATAGAGTGTGTGCCGTGGTAAAAAAGGTTTTTACCGCTTTGCTGGCGCTGAAAATGCTAGATAAAGGCAGTTTCCAAACCTTGGAAAAAGACGGAGTTAAATATGATCCCGAATTGGTTGAGTTTAGTGGATGTCGCGTATGTACTGGTGGCGGTTTTATTTGCATGGGGCGGCTATCAGAAAGGGTTTGCTGCCCAGCTGGCCCATGTGCTGACCTTTTGCACCTGTGGAATTCTGCTCTTTTTCGCCTACCCTTTTCTGTTCAGCTACTTTGGCGGAGTTTTCCGGGGGTTGGAAGAAACCTACCTGATGTGGATGCTGCTGATCACGCTGCTGGTTCTCGGCATTGCCCTGTTTATGCTGTTCAGCAAAATGCTGGCCGGGCTGCTTAAGCTGCAGTTCTCAGAGCGTGCTGACCAGGGTTGGGGCCTGATCTTCGGTTTTTTTCGCGGCATGCTGATGGGATTGATTGCGATGATTCTGCTCGTTATGCTGGATCAGTCGGGTAAATGCTTCGAAAAGTTCCGGATGAAATCCCAGGTGGGCAAACTGGTCTGTTATCAAATCGTACCGCGGATTCAGCCGCGCCTGACCGTGCTTTATGATCAGAAGCTCCGCGACTGGAAATCCGAACTGATGAAACGGGAAGAAGCTGGCGAGGTCGGCGAGCTTTAATCAGGCATGATCCGGTTCTTTATCTTTCTGTTCATCCCGCAGTTTCAGGATTTTCAGAAAGTAAAGCTGGGTATCGTATTTGGTCATGATGACCAGCGATACGATGGCCAGGCATAGCGACAGAATGCATAGGGTCATTCGGTTGACGAGTGCCGTGTATAAAACGCAAAGCATTCCAATGATGAAGAGCCAGAGATAAACATTGCGGCGAATCAGGGTGCTCTTACGCCATTGCTCGCGCTTGTTTTCCTCAAGCACTTCGTTCAGAAAGCGCTCACTGTTCATCTCTTCAAGTCTTGGCAGTTTCATAGTGTGTTTCCAATGGTTGGAAAACTATAGCGTTTCGGGAAGGACTGCAACCCCGCGCTTAAAATTCCACAGCGCAGGATTGAGCGCGGTGAAGGGTTCCGCTATTCCTAGGAACTCAACCCCTGATTCTGGAGTGTACCCATGTTGAAATTCATCACACCCGCCTTTTTACTTGTTACCGTTTTGTCGGGCTGTCAGTCCATGTATGGCAGGTCAGACTATTATTCCGAGGCCTCCCGGCACGGATCGGCTCTGATGGCCGATGCCCCGCCAGGCAGTACACCTGAAAATGCCCAGACAGAGCAGATGTTAATCTGGACCGGTTCGATGACGATTGAGGTAATGAGCATTTCCAATGCCGCGGAACAGATCTCGGCGACCATCAGACATGTGGATGGATATATTGAGTCATCGAGCTCGAACGACTACGGCGACCGACCGTCAACCACGTTAACCGCCCGCGTTCCTTCCGATAAGCTGGAGCAGATGCTGCGTTCGCTGGACGGCATTGGCGAGGTCATCAGCAAATCGATTTCTTCGGAAGATGTCACCGAACGATATGTGGATATGCAGGCCCGTTTGGAAACCAATAAGCAATTGCGCGATCGCTTGCAGAAGCTGCTCGACCGTGCGGATGAAGTGAAAGATGTTCTGGCAATTGAGCGGGAACTGACCCGGCTGCAGGGGGACATCGATTCGATGACCGCACGTCTGAAGGCGATGAAGGGGAGGGTTGATTATGCTTCACTTTCCATTCGGTTGAATGCCAGAGAACATGAAAAAGTTCTCGGCCCGCTGGGCTATGTCTGGGAAGGCGCAACGTGGTGCGTGAAAAAGCTCTTTGTGTGGAAAGATGCATCGTACGAACAGCAGTAATTCACTATGGCCATGATTCCCAAAGAGACGATCGAAGAGATCCGCGCGCGCTGCAACATTGTTGAAGTGGTCGGGGCCTATCTGCCCGAACTGCGCCGGCGCGGTTCCACCTATAAATGCAACTGCCCCTTTCATAAGGAAAAAACGCCGTCGTTCACCGTGAATGACGGACGGCAGGTTTTTCACTGTTTTGGCTGCGGGGTTGGCGGCGATGTGTTCCGTTTTGTGATGGACTACGAAAAGGTCGATTTTGTGACGGCCGTCGGAGTCTTGGCCGAACGGGTCGGCGTTGAGATTGTCTACGAAGGCGGGCAGCCCGAAAAGAGCGGTAACAAGGATGTTCTCTATAAACTGCACACCGATGCGGCCGCTTTTTATCATCGTATGCTGCTCGATGGCACCGAAGGTGCCGAAGCCCGGCGCTATCTGGAAGAACGCGATCTGCCGATCGACGTGATTAAAGATTTTCAAATCGGCTATGCGCCCCAAGGTTGGGAGCAGCTTTTGAGTCGTGCAGTTAAAAAGGGCTATACCGCTGAACAGCTCGAAGCGGCCGGGCTGGTGGTGCCGTCCGATCGGAATGGGCAGAAGAGCCACTACGACCGTTTCCGCAATCGTATCATGTTTCCGATCTGCGATCAGATGGGCCGGGTGATCGGTTTCAGCGGGCGCATCATGAATAAGGCGGAAAAGGGCGCGAAATATGTCAACAGCCCCGAAACGCTTTTGTTCAAAAAGAACCGTGTGCTCTTCGCGTTCGATAAAGCCCGCAAGCCGATCGTTGAATCGCGGCAGGCCATTGTGGTGGAAGGGCAGATTGACGCCATCCGCTGCCATCAGGCCGGTTTGAACAATGTTGTTGCTTCTCAGGGTACCGCTCTTACCGAAAACCATGCCCGGATGATCAAGCGCTATGCCGACGAAGTGATTCTCGTGCTCGATGCCGATGCCGCCGGACTTAAAGCCGCATTGGCGTCTTCCGAAATTTTTATGGCCAACGAGCTGAGCGTTCGTGTGGTCACTCTTCCGGAAAAGGAAGATCCTGATTCGCTGATTAAGAACAGTGGAAAAGAGGTGTTGATTGAACTGATCCGTGAAGCGCCGGGCGCACTGGATTTTCTGATCGATTCGTTCCAGCGTTCGGAAGATGTGGGCACGGAAGCCGGGCGTATGCGCGTGGTGCAGGCCGTACTGAATTTTATCAGCACATGCCCTTCGGCCGCGCGCCGCGATCCGATGATTCACGCGGCCGCCGATCGACTGAATATTTCGCCGATGGCGCTCAGTCAGGATCTGCGCCGCGTCAAACAGCAGCAACAGCAGCGCCCGGCTAGAAAGCAGGTTGAAGAAGAGGCTCCGCGCCCGATTGTGCCTAAGAAAACCTACCCGCGCCAGGAAACCGCTTTGCTGGAACTGCTGGTGCATTATTATCCCGAGGTCCACCCGTTGGTGCACGACTTTTTGCCGCCGCAGCATCTGACCGATCCCACCTGCAAACAGCTGGTTGAAATCCTGATGCTCGATCCGCCGGAAACGCTGACGGAAGGGTTTCATGAGTTTGACGAAGCCACGCAGAAGATTATCAGCCAGATTCAGGTCGAGGAATCCCGGACGATTGACGCAGAAACGCTGCCGACGGATTTGGCGCAACGGTATATTCTGCTCTTTTGGAAACGCGCATTGGAGCAGGAGCAGGCGGTTTTGAAACAGCGTACCGACCTTTCCAATGAAGAGCGGTTTGTGGAAACCACCCGAATTAAACACGATCTGCACGCCCTTTCCAAAGGTTGGAAAGATGCGCAGCCGATGCTTGAAGCCCGTCTGCATAAAGACGTGGATTTTTAGAAATGGAGAGATGTTCTGATGGCCCTTGGATTTGATTTACCCCGCGAAGAACTCAATACCTATTCAGGCACCAATCCGCGCCCGGATGACTTTGATGCATTTTGGGAAACAGCACTCGCTGAAATGGATGCTGTGAATCCTGAAATTGAAATCACCCCTGCAGCATTTCAGGTTCCTTTTGCCAGCTGCTCGGATCTTTGGTTTACCGGAGTCGGCGGGGCGCGGGTGCATGCAAAACTGCTTCAGCCGAAAAACATCACATCGCCAGGTCCCGCCGTTTTAATGTTCCATGGCTATACGAGCTATTGCGGCGACTGGGCGGAAAAGCTCAACTATGTTGCCGCCGGATTCACTGTTGCCGCGCTCGACTGCCGCGGACAGGGCGGGCTTTCCGAGGATGTCGGCAGCGTGAAGGGCACCACAGTGCGCGGCCATATTGTGCGCGGTCTCGACGATGTTCCCGAAAAGCTTCTTTTTCGTTCCGTTTTTCTTGATACCGCACAGCTTGCAAAAATCGTGATGGATATGCCGGGGGTGGATGCGTCCCGCATCGGCGCCATGGGCGGCAGTCAGGGCGGGGGACTCACGCTGGCCTGCGCGGCACTGGAACCCCGGATCAAACAGCGGCACCCGTTCACCCTTTCCTGTGCGACTATCAGCGCGTCTGGGAAATGGAGCAGGCCAAAAATGCGTATTTCGAATTGAAAGATTTTTTCCGTCATCACGATCCGAAGCATCAGCGCGAGGCCGAAATTTTCCGGCGGCTGGGTTACATCGATGTGCAGCACCTTGCTCCGCGCATTAAAGCTGAAGTGTTGATGGCAACGGGTTTCGATGATGAAATCTGCCCGCCTTCAACGCAGTTTGCCGCCTACAATAAGATCACCTCAAAAAAAACGCTGGAAATCTATCCCGACTTCGGCCACGAGAATCTTCCCGGCTTTCAGGATGAAACATTCACGTTTATGATGGGGCTCTGATTCCGAAGCCCTGAAAAAATTCCAGTCTCTGGAAAAATAAGTTCCAAAGGCTGGAAAGATGGATTGTATGCAAAGAGCGCTTAGTCTTTTTTGCTGCCGATGCATTTGTAAATCATAGCGCCGATGGCTCCGCCGATGATCGGGGCAACCCAGAACAGCCAAAGTTGACCGAGTGCCCAGCCGCCCTGGAAGATAGCCACACCGGTACTGCGGGCCGGGTTGACAGAGGTGTTGGTGACCGGAATGCTGATCAGATGGATCAGGGTTAAGCAAAGGCCGATGGCAATCGGAGCAAAACCGGCCGGAGCACGTTCATCGGTGGCACCCATGATCACGAGCAGGAACATGGCGGTCATTACAATTTCGCAAACGAGTGCTGCAACGAGCGAATAGCCGCCCGGAGAGTGTTCTCCAAAGCCGTTGGAGGCAAAACCGCTGGCGGCGGCATCAAAGCCGGGCTGTCCGCTGGCAATCACAAAGAGTACGCCGCCGGCCGCAATGCCGCCGAGTACCTGCGCGATGATGTAGGGGCCTACCTCTTTGGCCGGAAAGCGCCCGCCGACACACAGGCCGATTGATATGGCGGGATTCAGATGGCACCCCGAAATATGGCCGATGGCGAAGGCCATCGTGAGTACCGTGAGACCGAAGGCGAGGGCGACGCCCAGGAAGCCGATTCCAAGGTCTGGAAAACCTGCCGCCAGTACAGCACTGCCACACCCGCCCAGTACCAACCAAAATGTGCCGAAAAACTCTGCTCCCAATTTCTTCATGCTGACTCTCCTTTGTGGTGCTTCTGTTGTTTGCTGTCGGACTCGTTTATTATGTCTGAAAAGAACTTTTGCCGTTTTGGTGAAATTATACAATGCCGCATTATTAATATAACTCTTGTTCGGAGGGTCCGGAAGGTGCCCTCGTCTCCGTATTGGGTGGAGAGCCGGCGTGATTTGGGCATAAAAAAAAGACCTGCAAAAGCAGGTCTTTAAAGTGTGGCGAGAGTGACGGGACTCGAACCCGCAACCTCCAGCGTGACAGGCTGGCGCTCTAACCAATTGAGCTACACCCCCGTGAAAGGAGCGCACATAGTATTCATTTCGACGGATCGCGCAAGTGCAAATGTTTGATTTTTTTGTGTGTGATTTGTAACCCGTTGCAAATCAAAATCGTTTGCATCTGATTTTCCTGCAGTTTTATTTTGAGCGGGGTGTGTCTCCGGTGAAATTTTCATGAAATGCGGCTGGATATTAATCCTGTTCAGCACTTCCTTTTTAAGAAACGGCAATTTAGAGTTCACGGCTCTGTAAAAAGAGGGCATGGAAGATGCTATCTTTAAACTGAATTTAAAGAAGGGGGTTCGTTTGCTTCGGCGAACAGAACTATATTATTGGACATGAATTTTTTAATTAAATATATCGTCGTTTTTTTGATCAGCCTGATTACCGCGTGGATCCTGGTACCGTTTGTTAAGAAGCTGGCGCCGGCATTAAAGATGGTGGATGAGCCGGACGAGCGGCGAATTCATAAGATTCCGATCCCGCGTTGTGGCGGAATTGCCGTCTTTATTGCAACTCATCTGGGGCTTCTGGTTGTGTTTTTCGGCCCGTGGCAGCATCTGGCAGGGGCTACGCAGGTGAAGGATTGGCTGTTTATTTTCTCCGGGTCCTTCGCTTTACTGTTGATCGGCATATTTGACGATATGTTCGACATGAAATCCTGGTTCAAGCTGCTGGGCCAGTTGGCGGTTGCTTTATTAATGTTTTTCGGAGGATTCACGTTTGAGGCCTTTCTGCATATGCCGTTGCCCTGGATTGTGAATCTGGGCGCAACGCTGTTCTGGTTTGCCTTGCTGATTAATGCTTTCAACCTGATCGATGGGATGGATGGCGCCTGTGCTGGATTGGGGATGATTGCCAGCGCGGGCTTGGCGGGAATGCTTTTGTCTTTGCATCAGCCCACGGATGCTTTGGTGCTGATTGCACTGGCGGGGGCCTGTCTCGGCTTTCTTCGCTATAACTTCAATCCCGCATCCATCTTTCTCGGCGATTGCGGCAGTATGTTTATCGGGTTTTTGCTGGCGGCGGTATCGCTGAAGGCGAATGTGAAGCAGTCCATGATTGTTGCATTGATTGTTCCGCTGTTAGCAGTCGGAGTTCCGGTGTTTGATGTTATGCTGGCAGTATGGCGCCGTTTGGCCAGAAAGCTGGTTTCGAAGCTCAAGGACGATGGGCTGGCCACAAAAGTATTCGGTCCGGATCTGGACCATATTCACCACAAACTTATGCGCAGTGGAATGACGCAGCGAAAAGCCGCAATTGCCCTGTATTGTGCAGCCATATTTGTGTGCCTGATTGCGCTTGGTGCCACGGCGATGGCGGACAACCGTGTTGCACTGTTTATGATCGCAATGATTGTTGTGCTGCATGTGGTGGTTCGCAAAATTGCGCAGGTTGAGTTGTGGACGACTACGCAGGTGGTGCTGCAGGGTGTGCGGCGCCCGCGGGGGCTGGTGAGCATGTTTGTTGCCATCTGCTGGGATGTATGCTGTCTGTTATTTGCCACCTATTTTGTCTTCGGCATTGTGTTGTCCCGGGCCTTCTCGCCGCTTCACCTTGCGGTAAGCGTGGCCATTCCATTTGCCACTATTTATTTTTACAGCATTTATAAAACGGTATGGACCCGTTCCCGCAGCTCTCAGCTTCTGGTTTTGCTGCTGCAGCTGTTTGCCGGCGAGGCCCTGGCTTATGTCGCCCTTCTGTGGGCCTCCGACCTCTCCGGAAATGAACTGATTATAGGGCTCGTGCTTCATACGATCATTGCGGCTCTTGGCATCGTCGGTATTCGTGCTTCATTTCGAATCGCCCGCGACCTCAATGCCTGGTTGCGCAGTTCGGTTTCTTCGGAAAACGATCTGAAAACGCTGATTCTCGGAGCAGGTGAAAATGCCATTCTTTATCTCCGCCAGGCCACCTTTGAAGATCAGCAGAAAGCTCCGCGTAAAGTGATGGGCCTGATTGATGATAATCCGGCGCTGTATCAGAAGATTGTTTACGGGTTTCCAGTCCTTGGAAGTTTTGAGGAGCTTGAACAGGTCATTGCGGATCAAAATATCAATGAGCTGATATTTACCCATTATTACAGCGAGGAACTCCGGGCAAGTATTTTGGCGCTGCAGGAAAAATATGACCTGCGTATTCGCGATTTTGTGTTTATGTTGCGGGATCTGGATGAAAAAGGCGGAAGCAACGGCGTGCTGAAGCCGTATTCCGTTTCGGAACTCGATCCAACAAAAACAGTGCACATTGTGCCGGAGCAAAAAAAAGCGGCCGGAGAATAAGGCCCGGCCGCATCGCTTGTGTCATCGCAGTTCGTTTATTCGCGGATTTGCCCTTTGCCTTCCACCACGTATTTATAGGTGGTTAGCTCTTCCAGCCCCATCGGGCCGCGAGCATGCAGTTTATCCGTGCTGACTCCGATTTCCGCCCCCATGCCGAACTCGGCACCGTCGGTAAAGCGGGTGGAGGCATTCACATAAACGGTCGAGGAATCCACTTCATTCAGGAATTGAACCGTCGTTTTTTCATCGGAAGCAATGATGGCATCGGAATGTCCGGAGCCGTAAGTGTTGATATGCTGGATGGCTGCATCGACATCGTCGACCACTTTGATTGAAAGAATCAGGTCCACATATTCCGTGGTCCAGTCTTCCTCGGTTGCCGGGACGGCATTCGAAAGCAATTGGCAGGTTTGTGCATCGCCCCGAATTACAACCTGATGGCCGGAAAAAATTTCGCCCATCTTCGGCAGAAAGTCCGCGGCAATGTCTTTGTGAACCAGCAGGGTCTCCATAGCGTTACACACCCCGGGACGCTGACACTTTGCATTTTCTGAGATTTTCCAGGCCATGGGAAGGTCCGCGGAGATATCCACATAGGTATGGCATACGCCGGTGTAATGTTTAATCACGGGAACATGTGCCATTTCCATTACAGCACGAATCAGGCTTTCTCCGCCGCGCGGGATAATCAGGTCAAGATAGTCCGTCATCTGGCACATCACCTTAACGGCTTCGCGGTCGGTGGTCGGGATCAATTGGATACAGTTTTCAGGCATGCCTTTGGTTTCGCCGCCCTTTTGCATGGCATTCGCAATGGCCATATTGGAGTGAATGGCTTCCTTGCCTCCGCGCAGAATCACCGCATTGGAGGTTTTAAAGCACAGGGCGGCGGCATCGCAGGTTACATTCGGCCGCGATTCAAAGATGATGCCGATTACGCCGATCGGTACCCGGCGCTTATGAATTTGTAATCCGTTTGGACGGTTCCACGTGCTGATTTCTTCACCCACGGGGTCAGTCAGAACGGCCACATCGCGCAGTCCTTTAATCATGCCGTCGATCCGGTCGTCCGTCAGTTCCAGCCGATCCAGCATGGCAGAGGTCAGTCCGGCTTCCCGGCCGGCCGTCAGGTCTTTCTGGTTTTCAGCCTGAATAAAATTGCGCTGGGCATCCAGCTCCTCCGCCATCGCTTCCAGAATAAGATTCTTCCGGCGTGTTGAAAGTTTTCCGAGTTCGCGGCTGGCCGCTTTGGCATCGGCACCGATTTTTAAAACCTGTTTGGTAACATCCATTTTACGTTCCTTCTTAAAGTTTCACCATGTTGTCGCGGTGAATAACAACACCGTCCTTGCCGTCCGTATGCCGGCCCTTCAGTGTTTCGATTTCAACGTTGGTATATTCCACCAATCCGCGGGCAATCCGGTTTCCATCCGTTGATTGGATGTCCACCATATCGCCGACTTTAAATTTTCCCTTCACGGACGTAATGCCCACCGAAAGCAGGCTCTTGCCGTTTTCCAGTGCTTTTGCCGCGCCATCATCCACCACAAGATGTCCCTCAGCACGATTGAAATAGGCAATCCAGCGTTTCCGATTCGAAATGGTTCCTGTTTTTGGAAAAAGCAGTGTGCCTTCATCCAGCCCCTGGAAAATATTATCCAGCACGCCCGTTTTGCGTCCGTTGGCAATCACGACCGGAATTCCGTTATGTGCGGCCAGCTGAGCCGATTTCAGTTTCGATCCCATTCCGCCGGTCGACAGCAGATCGGCTTTATCGGCCACCAGATCAAGAATGCCATCATCAACCTCTTCAATATAAGAGACCCGTTCGTCGCCATTCCGCAACCCGTCCGTAGAGCTCAGCAGCACCAACGCATCGGCATCAATCAGGATAGCAACCAGCGCCGCCAGTACATCGTTATCGCCGAACTTAATCTCTTCGCTGGAGATGGTGTCGTTTTCATTAATGATCGGTACAACCCGATGGGCGATCAGATTGAGCAGTGTGTTACGTGCATTCAAATGCCGCTCGCGATCCTGCAGCACATCATGCGTCAGCAACACCTGGCCGATTCCGCAACCGTTCGCCTTAAAAAGATCATGATACAGACTCATCAGGCCAATTTGCCCAACTGCCGCCGCCATCTGCAGGTCCGCCGTTTCTTTGGGGCGGGTTTTCATGCCCAGCGCATCCAGGCCGGCGCCCACGGCTCCGGAAGAAACAAAAGCCACTTCACCGCCGTTATGCTGCAGCCGCGTCAATGCGCCCACCAGTTCCGTCAGCTGCTCCCGATCCGGGCGTCCGCTGCCTTCCACCAATACTTTACTGCCCGCCTTTACGACGACCCGTTTCGCATGTTTCAGCGATTCTCTATGTTTTTTTTGAGCCATATTCGTTCAATTTCTCGTTAAACAAGTCGATGGTGCTATCACATTGACTGCTTTTTGTCGAGGAGACCTCTCTCAAACTGAGTCTGGCGAATAACTGCAGTCACGGAACTGCTCACGATCGTGAGCAGTTCCGTGACACTTAAAGAGGGTTAATTTGTTTCAGGATGGCGGAAAAAAGTTTTTGCCGGATTTCAAAAACCCGTGGTCCCGCATATTGATCCGGATGAAGTTCTTTCGGAAGAAGCGGATCAAGCATCATGGCCTGAGTATAGGCCAGATTTTCCATACGCAGCAGTTGAGCCACTTCGGAGTCGGGAGCTCCGTATTGCTGGAACAGGCTCAGGTTTTCTTCGGCAACATCCAGGTACAGCTGCTGTATTTGATTAATCCGGTCAAAGTTCCAGGCTTCGGAAATGACGGAATGGTTTCCATATCCCAGCACCGTTTTGGCCTCAAACAGAAAAGCCACGCTGTCAATGCCGGCTGCCCGGTCGAGATCATCATACTCTGGCCGAACGTCGCGCGGTGTAACCCAAACACTGCGCTGTAGACAGCCGAAACGCTGCGTTTTGAGGAAGTTTCGCAACGTATCCCGATAAGCGCGGTCCTTTTCCGGCACGTCGAACATCAGAATATACCACCATTTATTCCAGGGTTTGGACCAATATCGGGTGGGGTTATAATAGGCGGGCAAATGCGCAGCGCCCCTTTCCGAAAGCTGAAGGGTCGGCATGGAGCCGTCTGTATGCGGCTCAACCAGCAGTCCGTTTTTTTGCAGTCGCTTGACCGAAGCTTTGAAAGCACGTCGGTTGGGATAGCAGTGCCCGTAGATTTCACTCGCCCCAGCCGACAGAACCATCGATCCAATACCCTTCAGCAGCGTCAACAGCTCTTCGCCCGCTTTACGCCGTACCACGGGCAGAGCAATATCCGGATGGTGAAATGCTTTCCAGTTCATGCCGACAAGCATATCAACGTGAATTTCGGCGTCAC
>JARNMJ010000041.1 GCA_029432795.1 Pontiellaceae bacterium B12219 | reverse complement strand
TGGATTTAAGAATTTCGAAAATTACAGGTTGAGAGTCATCGTCCTGTGTGGTTAAAGAAAACCGCCCTCGCCCCCGTATTTGGTGGAGAGCCAAAAGCGGCAGTCCAAAACCGGAAAATGAAAAAAGGCCCGATCTTGTAGATCGGGCCTTTTACAGTGGTGGAGGATATCGGGATCGAACCGACGACCTTTTGACTGCCAGTCAAACGCTCTCCCAGCTGAGCTAATCCCCCGGAAAAGGCGAGTTTTATACGTTGGGGCTCTTTGTGAGTCAACCCGGATTGTTATTTTATTTGTGCCTGCAAATAAATCGGCGCAATTTGATAGGTGTTGCCCTGGTATAAAACCACCGCATAGTCGCACGTAATTTTTTCAATCCGGAGTTCTTCGAGTTCGTCTCCTTCCTGAAGTGACTTGTTATTAATTATGACCATGCTCCCCTGGGTTCCTTTGGCAATGCCACTTACTTTGAACAGTTCGTTCATTTTCTGATCGCTGAGTCGCGGGGGAATAATCTCCTCGGGCTCCTGCGGTGTTTCGATAGGTTTAGCGGCAGGAGCTGGAGGGGTTTCTGCGGTTGTCGGGGCTGTTGTTGCGGGCTCGGGGGCTGCTTTCTGTTTGGTGGTTTTTGCTGTAGTTTTTGCTGTGGTTTTGGCGGCCGGCGTTGCTTCCGGTTTGGGTTCTATCAATTTGGTAATTAAGCGATAGCCGCCGATGCTGAGGCCCAGAACAATGAGGATTATGAGTATTCTGTCGGACATGGAGGGACGTCTTTCTTACAGGGTGGGTCTGAGCTGATAGCGGTTGTTTTCGTAAGAAATTTCCACGTAGGTATCGGTGATCTGTTCGATGACAACTCCTTCGTCGAGGCTGTCGCCTTTGAGCACAACATTGCCGTTAACAAAGGCCATATTCTGATTTTTGGACTTTCCAAATCCGCCGACTTTATATTTGGAGGCGAGTCGATCCGGGGTCGGGAGCGTTTGCCCGGAGAGTTCGGATAAGCCGACAGGATCCACTTCGCCGGTTTTCAGGCGGTCTTTGAGTTGTTCGTCCAATTCGTTGAGTACATGCTGCGGGCCGAGATATTTTTTACCTTTAAAGCTGTCGGCCAGAATATTGCCCTTCCGGTCGAGCAATACCAGCTGGGGAATGCCTTTGCCGCTGTATTGCAGTTGCAGCAGTTCTCTGGCTTCGGAATGGTAGACGACGGCCGGCCAGGGCATGCGGGTTTCTTTCATATAGTTCTGCATATCGCGGTCGCTGTGATCGCTGCTGACCAGAAGCACCTGGAAAAGCTGCCCGCCATGATGCTTGTTGTAATACTCGACCAGTTTCGGGGTGAAACTCCGGCAGGGGCCGCACCAGTGGGCCGAAAAATAAAGCAGGAGGTAATCGGTGTTCAGAACGTAGCTCGTATCCACCGCATCGCCTTGATGGTCGATAACAGCGCCTTCCAGCGTTTGGTCGAGAGATGATGCCACTTTCACGCCGCACCCGGTCATCAGGATTGTGCTGCAACAAAGCATTGTAATTCCGAATTTCATAAATATAGTCCTTCCTCTTGGTTGTAATATACTTAGCAAGGTATGTACCATGATCAGGAATTTTACCCATCCAGACCGAAGTATTATCTGAAGGATGTTTTATCCTTTAGTAAATGAAGAATTTTTACTGATTTTTTTTTGGACTGCTTTGGGGTTGACAGTGATGGGGCGATTACGTAGTTTCCGCCCCTTGATTTTTTGGGAAGAAAGCCCCTTTCGGGGTATTGAGGTTATTTATGGAAGCATATGCAGTAATTGAAACCGGTGGTAAACAGTACCGCGTACAGCAGGGCGATGTCTTTGATGTTGAGCTGCTTACGGCTGAAGAAGGTGCAAGAGTTGAGTTCGACGCGCTGGCCGTTTCTAACGGAACTGAGCTGTCGATCGGAACACCGGTTGTCGATGGTGCCAAGGTTAAGGTATCCATTGTTGAAAACCTGCGCGGCAAAAAGATTTATTCTTTTAAGAAGAAACGCCGTAAAGGATATCGTCGTAAAATTGGTCACCGTCAGGAGCTGACCAAAATTAAAGTAGAAGAAATCAGCGCATAATTTGCGGGAGGTTCGTCATGGCTCATAAAAAAGGACAGGGTTCATCCAGCAACGGTCGCGATTCTAATGCACAGCGTCGCGGTGTTAAGCGTTTTGGTGGACAGAAAGTAACAGCAGGCAGCATTCTGGTTCGCCAGGTTGGAACCAAATTCCACCCCGGTGACAACGTAGGTTGCGGCAAGGACTACACGCTCTTCGCTCTGAAAGACGGCGTTGTTGAATTCAACAAGCGTCAGCGTAAAATTCATATTCGCGAAGAAGTATCTGCTTAGTTTTTACTAAGTCAGCTTGCAAAGGCGTCCTCGCAAAGCGGGACGCCTTTTCTTTTGCCCGGATACTTTGCTTGAAACTTAAAACTCAAAATTCAACACTCTGCTTATGAAACACGTCGTATTTAAAGACCGCATCAAACTCTATGCCCGCGCCGGAAACGGTGGAAACGGGTGCGTTTCATTTCGCCGGGAAAAGTTTCTGCCCAAAGGTGGGCCCGATGGGGGCGATGGAGGGCACGGTGGATCCGTGATCCTGAAGTGCGACTTCAACGAGGACTCGTTGCTTCCGCTCTATTACAAACCGCATCAGAAAGCCAGGCATGCGGGGCACGGAGAGGGAGGGGATCGCCACGGGAAAAATTCCGAGGATTGTATCATAAACGTGGCGCCCGGTACGGTGGTGTTTGATGCCGAAACCGATGAATGTCTCGGTGAGCTCGTAAAAGAAGGCGAAGAGCTGGTCATTTGCAAGGGCGGCCACGGCGGGCTGGGCAATTGCCGTTTCAAGAGTTCGACCAATCAGGCCCCCCGGGAATTTTCCGAAGGAACGAAGGGCGAGGAAAAGGTATTCTGGCTGGAGCTTAAGCTCATGGCTGATGTCGGATTGGTCGGCTATCCAAATGCTGGAAAATCAACCCTGCTCAGTCAGCTGACCCATGCGCATCCGAAAATTGCGCCGTATCCCTTCACGACGATTAATCCCATCGTCGGTACCATGGAATATGAAAATTTCAGTCGTCTTAAAATTGCGGATATTCCCGGGCTGATTGAAGGCGCGCATGAGGGGGTCGGGCTGGGCCATCAGTTTCTGCGGCACATTGAGCGGTCGCGCTTTATCATTTTTGTGCTCGATATGGCCGGGACCGATGAGCGGAATCCGACCGACGATTTTCTGCATTTGAAAGAAGAGCTCCGGCTTCATCTCGAAACGCTTTCCTGCACACCGTATCTGGTGGTGGCCAATAAAATGGACGGTCCGTTGGCCGATGAAAACCTGAAGGAATTCAAAGCGCGCACCGATGAGAATATCTATGAGATATCGGCTGCACTTGGCGAAGGTCTGGAGCCGGTGAAAGAACACCTCTACAAGCATTTCTTCGAAACGAAGCGGATTGTCGAAGAGGCGGCGGAGCTGGAGAATGCAGACGAGGATTGACCTGAATGCCGATCTCGGCGAGCTGGCCGAAGGCTCGCTCGATGCGGCGCTCATGCCTTATATCTCCTCCTGTAATATCGCCTGCGCCGCTCATGCCGGCGACTTTGAAACGATGCGGCGAACGGTGCGGCTGGCAAAAAAACAGCATGTTGCCATCGGTGCGCATCCCGGTTACCCAGATCCTGAAAATTTCGGGCGGGTTTCGATGGCGTTCCAAACATCGGACCTGTGCACGCTGATCCGGAATCAGATTCTGTTGCTCAAGCAGATTGCAGAAGCGGAAGGGGCGCGGCTCAACCACATTAAACTCCACGGTGCACTGTATAACGATCTGGCCGATGACTATGTGCGGTCGCTTGCCGTCAGTAAAACCATTCATTCCATCGATCCCGAGCTCCGGTTCATCGTCTTTTCCGGCTCCGAAACGGCGCGTGCCGCCGAGGATGCCGGGCTGATTGCTGTTCACGAAGTGTTTGCCGATCGGGCGTATACCGCCGACGGAAAACTGATGCCCCGTTCGGAGTCCGGTGCGGTGCTGCATGAGGAGGCCGATTGTTTAAAACAGGTGGAGCGGTTTGTGGACGGCTCCGCGGGGCTTACGGCCGATTCCATCTGCGTGCATGGTGATAATCCGTCGGCGGTGCAATTTGTTTCCAATCTTCGGAACTTTTTCAATCAACGCACTATTGAATGTGCGCCGGCAGGGGCATTAACCTTTTCGTTTAAACCGCTGGGCGAGGGCGTGCTCCTGGCGCAGCTGCCGCCGCGCATCGCAAAATCCACACACCGGAAGATTCTGGCCCTTCAGTTTGAGGCAAAAAAAATTGAAGGGATTCTGGAAATGGTTCCGTGTTTTTCAGAATTGAAAATTAATTATGATCAGGCCGTTCTTTCATTCCGGAAATTGAAACAGAAGCTGGAAGCATTGGAGCTGTGTTCGGTCCGGCTTCCGGAGCCCCGTTTGATTCAGGTGCCGGTGATTTATGACGGGGAAGATCTCTCCCGCGTGGCGCGGCACAACGGATTGACGGAGGCCGAGGTGGTTCGGCAGCATTCGGAGGCGACCTATCTCATTTACATGCTCGGCTTTTCGCCGGGTTTTGCCTATATGGGCGGGTTGGCTTCGCAGTTGGCAACCCCGCGGCTGGAATCGCCGCGCGTATCCGTTCCGGCGGGAGCGGTCGGCATTGCCGGGAATCAGACGGGGATCTATCCGGTGGAATCACCCGGAGGCTGGAATATTATCGGCCGAACATCGCTGAAGCTGTTTGATCCTGAAGCTGAAGAACCCTTTCTTTTTGAACCTGGTGATGAGGTCTGCTTTGTCCCGATCCATTAACATTGTTGAGCCCGGGATGTACACGACGGTGCAGGATGCCGGGCGTTTCGGCTATCTGCGCTATGGGCTGCCGCCGAGCGGGGCGATGGATCGCGGTGCATTGGAAATGGCGAATGCGCTTTTGGGAAATGATCCGAATGCAGCGGTGCTTGAAGCCACCGGAATTTTTCCGGTGATTAAATGCAGCCGTCGAACGCGTTTGGCTGTGGTTTCTGCGAATGGGTTTCAGACCCTGGAAGCCGGCGCGGGAGAGGTGCTTCGTTTTCAGCCTTTGGAATTCGGCTATCGGGCTTATCTGGCATTCGCGGGCGGAATTGATGTGCCGGTTGTGATGGGCAGCCGGTCCACCTATGTGCCGGGAAAGCTGGGCGGGTTCGAGGGGCGCGTACTGCGGGCGGGAGATGTGCTGCCGATCCGCGATCAGGGATCGCAGTTGCATGTCGCCGAGGTCCCCGGCCTCGCAGGTCGAGCGGGAAATGCGATTCGCGTAATCCCCGGTCCGGAAGCCGACTGGTTCGACTGCGGTGGGCTGAATACATTTTTGACATCGGAATTTACGGTTTCTTCCAAATCGGATCGGACGGGTATTCGGTTGGAAGGGGCGGCGCTTTCGTTTCGCCATGGTCGGCAGATGGTTTCGGCCGGTATTGCTTTCGGCACTATACAGGTTCCGCCTTCGGGACAGCCGATGGTGATGATGGCGGATCATCCGACAACGGGGGGATATCCAAGGATTGGAAATGTGGTGCAGGAGGATTTGAGGCTGCTGGCGCAGCTGCGGCCGGGAGAGCGACTTCGTTTCCGGGAGTCGGCCTGATTCTGTTTTTTCTTCCAACCCCAGGAAAAACCCCGTATGTTTCGCCTTTATTTTTTCCAACCCCTGGAACGTATTTATGGAACAGCAAAACGAAAATGATGTGATCTTCAGACCGGCAACGGGCACTGCGCTTGCGGTGGCCTCCGGGATATCTTTTTTCTTTCTGTGTATGATTCTTCCGTTGGTCGGTCCGTCCGGTAGCCGGGTGGAACATGCCGGGCAGAATAAGGTGGTTTTTCTTTTGGTGCTGCTGGTGACATTCGTACTGGCGGCGCTGGCCGTTTTTTCGAAGATGGGGCGCCGGAAAGTGGATGATTCTCCGCTTCCGTTTTTTTCCTTCAGCCTTTGCGGAATTTGTCTGCTGACGCTCGTGATTCTGTTGTTTGACGGATTTGCGATCTAAAGCGAAATTCCGAACAGTTTTCCAACGCCGGCCGTCAGCCCCATGGCGAGCATACTCCAAAAACAGACGCGCAGGGCGCCGCGCAGCGGCGATGCTCCTCCGGCTTTGGCGGCCGTGGTACCCAGAATTCCCAGCAGTAGAATGGACAGCAGGGGAATCAGCCATAGCAGAACGGTTGTTGGGGCGAGTGTGGCGGCGAGCAGGGGAAAGGCGGCTCCGGCTGAAAAGGCGACGGCGGACCATACGGCGGCCTGAATGGGGTGCGCACTGAGTTCGTCGGTAATTCCAATTTCATCGCGGGCATGCGCTCCGAGTGCATCGTATTCCATCAATTGATGCGCAACTTCTATTGAGAGTTCTTTGGTGAGCCCGCGTGATTCATAGATGGAGGCGAGCTCAATCAACTCGGCTTCACGGTGATGTTCGAGGGCGTGGCGCTCCTGTTCGAGGTCGGCGTGTTCGGTGTCTTCCTGCGATTTGACGGAAACGTATTCGCCGGCGGCCATCGACATGGCACCGGCGACGAGTCCGGCGGTGCCGGCCAGAATGATGCCGGGTTTGTCGGCCTGTGCCGCGGCGATTCCGACAATGAGGCTGGCGGTGGAGACGATACCGTCGTTGGCGCCGAGTACGGCGGCACGGAGCCGGCCGGAACGGTGAATGCGATGAGCTTCATTATGCGCGGAAATCATGGGCAGAGCGTAGCGGCATTTTATGCGCATGTTCAATCCCGGATCGGTGGAATCTTCCGCTGAAAAAAAAGATTTTCCAATCCTTGGAAGGTGTCGGGGCGGGGGATATAGTGGGCCGATGAAAAAGATCGGTGTCATTGTGAATACGAAGCGTCCGCGGGCGGATGATTTGCTCAGCGAACTCAGGGAGCTTTCGGCTGCACTCGGGTTTGAGCTGTTTGCGGAAAATGCTGCAATGGCGCGTACGCTGGGGGCCGCGCTTCTGCCGGTTTCGGCGTTTGGAACGAGTGTTGATGTGGCGCTGGCACTGGGCGGTGACGGGACGGTGCTTTATACCGCGCGTGCATTGCATGGTTCAAATGTGCCGATCATGGGAATTAATCTGGGCAGTCTTGGTTTTCTGACCAGTGTGAGTGATTCGGAAATGAAGCCGGCCTTGGAGGCGGTTGCCGAAGGAACCTGCAGTGTGGCGGAGCGCGATGTGGCGGAGTGCCGCGTTTTTAAAAAAGGTACGCTGGCGGGGGTTGAGTATTCGCTGAATGATATGGTGCTGGGCTGGGGGGCAACGTCGCGCATTGTGACGCTTCAGCTTTCGGTGGATAGCGAAATGGTTGGGACGTTTATGTGCGACGGAATGATGGTTTCGACGCCGACCGGAAGTACGGGCCATTCGCTTTCGGCGGGCGGACCGATTCTTCATCCGGGCGTGGCGGGGTTCGGCATTAATGTCATTTGTCCGCACACGCTGAGTTCGAGGCCGTTGGTGGTGCCGAACGACAGTCTGATTGAAATTGATGTGGTGCATGCCGTGAAGGAATTGATTCTTTCGGTCGATGGACAGGATGAATATAAAGTGGAGCAGGGGGATAAAATTGAGATTCGGCGGAGTCCGTGCCGGATTAAATTCCTGCAGCTGTCAGACCACAGTTATTTTTCCGTACTGGCACAAAAGCTCCACTGGCGCGGGTCCTCGCTTTAAATCATCATTTTTTCAAGGGCCGGAAAGTAATCGATATTTTGGTATTGAATTACCGAATTAACGGCTGTATCTCTGATGTTCTAAATTCACGTACAACGAAGTGAGTGTATTTAAATTTTAATCAACGGAGTGGTTAAATCATGGACCCGGTTTTACTTGCGCGCGTGCAATTCGCGATGACGATTATGTTTCACTATATCTTTCCGCCACTGACGATTGGTCTGGGCTGGATGATTTTCATGTATAACACGCGCTATCAGGAAAACGGCAATCTTGTTTTCCGGCAGCTGGCCCAGTTCTGGACGCGTATTTTTGCGGTGACTTTTGTGCTCGGGGTGGTGACCGGTATTACCATGGAGTTTCAGTTCGGTACAAACTGGGCGGGATATTCGCGGTTTGTGGGTGATATTTTCGGAGCGCCGTTGGCCGCGGAAGGTGTTTTTGCGTTCTTTCTTGAATCCAGTTTTCTGGGGATTCTGCTTTATGGCCGCAAGCGGGTTTCTCAGAAACTGTATTGGTTTTCGAGTCTGATGGTGGCTGTTGGCGCGACGGCCTCGGCCTTCTGGATTGTGGTGGCCAATTCCTGGCAGCAGACCCCGGCGGGCTTTGAGGTGGTTACGGAAATGGTGAACGGCGTTGAGGTGCAGAAGGCGGTTCTGACGAATTTCTGGGAGGCGGTGTTTAACCCGTCCACCTTGCCGCGCTACTCGCACGTGATTACAGGCGCCATTACGGTTGGGGTTTTCTTTATTCTCGGCACCTCGGCCTGGCAGGTATTGAAGGGGCGGAATACGGAGTTTTTCCGTATGTCGATGCGTACGGCTATTGTGCCCTGTTTTGCCATTATTCTTCTGACGATGATTGTGGGGCATAAACATGGGCACCAGGTGGCGGAAACCCAGCCGGCAAAGCTTGCGGCATTTGAAGGGATTTGGGAAACACAGACCGCGGCACCGTTAATGCTGTTCGGCTTGCCGGATCAGGAGGGGGAGCGGAACCGCTTCGCGGTTCAGGTTCCGGGTATGGTGAGTCTGATGGTGGGCGGTAAATTCGATACGGAGATTCAGGGGCTGAAGGATTTCCCGCCGGAAGATCGCCCGCCGGTTGCCATCGCTTTTTGGGCATTCCATTTAATGTTCTATATGGGCATGTGGATGGCGTTCATCGCTTTCATCGGAGTTATTTTCTGGATTAATAAAAAGCTGTTGGATCATCGTCTGTATCTGAAATTATGTGCGTTTACGGTTCCGGTTCCGTTTCTGGCAAATGAAGTGGGCTGGGTTGCTGCAGAGGTCGGACGTCAGCCCTGGGTGGTCTATAATTTACTCCGCACGCAGGATGCGATCTCGAAATCGGTTCCGGCGGGGCAGGTGCTTGCTTCGATTACGATGTTCACGTTGATCTATGCGCTGCTGTTCGGTTTGTGGATTTATCTGCTGCGAACGCAGTTTAAAAAGGGACCCGATAGCATTGAAACATTGGCTGCGGAGGTTGAATAACCATGGAAGCATTACAAATTATCTGGTTTCTGATTATCGGAATTTTAATCATCGGTTATGCCATTCTTGATGGCTTCGATCTCGGCGTCGGGTTCTGGCATCTTTTTGCAAAGAAAAAGGGCGAACGCACAGCATTCATTCATTCCATTGAACCGTTCTGGGATGGAAACGAAGTTTGGCTGGTTACGGCGGGCGGCGCACTGTTTGCGGCCTTCCCTCCGGTTTATGCCACGGTCTTCAGCGGGTTTTATCTGGCGATGATGCTGGTGCTTCTCGGTTTGATTTTCCGGGCGGTGGGCATTGAATTCCGCAATAAGATTGAAAGTAAAACGTGGGTGAAGGTTTGGGATATTTCATTTTTTGTGGGATCTGTTCTGCCTACGGTGGTGTACGGGGTGGCGATCGGTAATCTGCTTCAGGGACTGGAGCTGGATCCGATCGGCGATTATACGGGCAGCTTCTTTGCGCTGTTGAATCCGTTTGCGCTGTTTTGCGGGGTGGTTGGTCTGGCAATGTTTGCGCATCACGGTGCGCTGTACCTTTCCATGAAGCTGGAAGGGGAGATGGCGGAAACCGCGAGTAAGTGGGCGCAGAAAGCGTGGTATGCATTTTTATTCACCTTGATGCCGACGCTGGCCTATGGGGTTAAATTCTGCATCAGCGGAGACTATCGTATTCTCCCGATGATTTTTATCGTGCTGACATTGGTGGTGAATTCAGCGGCGTTTATGCTGAATAAAAAGAAGAAAGCAAAAGAGGCTTTTCTGGCTTCGAGTGTAACCATTGCCTTCCTGATGCTGGCGGTGGCCACGGCGCTGTTTCCGAACATGGTTCCCTGCACGAATAATCCGGAGTGGAGCCTGACGGTATTCAATTCGTCCTCTTCGCAGTTGACCTTGCTCTCGATGCTGATCATTGCCGTCATTGGAATGCCGATTGTGTTGGGATACACCTATTTCATCCATCGGGTCTTCAAGGATAAAGTCAAAGTTCACAAAGATTAAGTTCGGTATTTTTCATGCGGGTGCTAAATTTTTGCCCGCATGAAGGAAATGCTGAACAAAGTGAAACTGAGGCTGCCGGCGATTATACTGTTGGCAGTCACATTGCTTTTCTGGGGATTCTATGACCGCTACACCGCGGCGGGCCCGGTCCTGCTGGACGAACCGGTTCTGGCCGATGGGTTCCGGCTTCGGGGCAATTGCATTCAGTCGAACGGTGTTTTTACGCTGACAGTTTCCGGGGATGGAAAAGCGGCGGGGATTCGATTTGAGCTGAAAAACGCCACCGACTATTCCGTCATCCGTCTGGCCGGCCGAATTCAGACGGAGGATGTAGTTTGCGGAAAACATCCCTGGAACAGTGCCCGCCTGCTGCTGATTCAGCGCGATTCCGCTGGAAAATGGATTCCCGGAAGTCACAGCCTGCTTTCAAAAGAAGGTACAGAGCCCTGGACCGAGCAGGTTCAGGAGTTTGATGTCGACCCCAATGCGGCTTCCGTTGAGGTGGTTCTGGAACAGACTGGGAAGTCGGGCATTGCCCGTTTCGACAGCGTATTGGCGCAACCGGTAAAGATCCGCGACTCATTCATTTGGTTCCGCATCCTTTTCTGTCTGGCCTGGGCCGGTATGGCCATCCTTTATTTTAAACGCTGTCGACTCGACCAGCGTAAGCTGAGAATTCTGATTCTGCTGAATGTATTCGCCATCCTTTACGGAACGCTGATGCCTTCGGAGTGGATTGAGGATGTTTCAAATGGACTGAAGGTGAAGGTGGAGCAGTTTATACGGAAAAACGCCGAACGGAAAAAAGCGATCACCCCTCCGGTCCGGCCCGCCCCGGCAAACCCTCAAGTCGCGCCGAAAGCACCGAAAGTACCGAGAAAGTCGGCCGAGGATTCGCAGATTGACCGTTTTAATGAAGTGGTCGGCAGTGCGCACCTTGCGGGACATTTCATTCTGTTTTCTTCACTTTGTTTTCTGGTCTATTGCTCTGCATGGGCCGAAAAGCAGCATCCGGTTTTTTACGTGAAGGTCGGGCTGGATATTCTGCTGTTTGCGGCGGTGAGTGAATCGCTGCAGCATCTTACAATGGATCGGACGCCCGGTCTTTCGGATTGGCTGGTTGATGTTTACGGCATGTCATTGGCCCTGGGGCTGTTTTTGCTGTTCCGTCTGATTGTTCATTTTGTTCCAGGAGTTGGAAAATCTTAATGGTGTTTCGGTATTTGACTTGCAGGCAACCCATTTCTACTATGCCAGTAACTTAGCCTGCTTGGTTTACAAGGGAGTCTTTTTTTATGAAATCATATCAGTGGTGCATCATGCTGTTGACCGGATCCAGTCTGGTTCTGTTAAACGGGTGTAACTCCCTGCCATCCGTTGGTCCCGATTATGAACAGCCGGAAATAGAAATGCCGGATGCCTGGAACGAGGCCGTTCAGAATGAGTTTAAGAACGGGAGCCCGAATTTGCAGAACTGGTGGACGGTGTTTAACGACGACACATTGAATGGGCTGATTGCCCGGGCGTTCACCAACAACCTCGATCTTAAAACTGCGGCGGCCCGTGTGGAACAGGCGGCGGCAATGCGGGGAGTGAGTGCCAGTCAGTTCTGGCCAGACATCAGCGCGGGCGCATCCGCGAGTACGTATCAGATTACAGAAGCCCAGAATTATTCGGGCGGCGACCGCAAAGGCGAAATGTACGATGCCGGCCTGTCGATGGCATGGGAACTCGATCTTTGGGGACGCGTGCGCCGTTCTGTTGAATCGGCCGATGCATCGTTGCAGGCCACAATGGAAGATTACCGCGATGTTCTCGTTGTGCTTTATTCCGATGTGGCCTTCAGCTACATCAAGGTACGAACCCTGCAGGAGCGGATTGCCTTTGCAGAAAACAACCTGGCCGCGCAGGAGAAAACCATGACGCTGACCAAGAACCGGTTTGATTCGGGCCTGGTGCCGGCGCTGGATGTTTCGCAGGCGCAGCTCAACCTGTCGCGTACGACCTCGGTTATCCCGCCTTTAAAACAGAGTTTGGTGGAAGCGATTAACCGATTAAGTGTGCTGTTGGGCGAAATGCCTTATGCGCTGTATAAGGAATTGGAAGAGGTTAAACCGATTCCGGTTGCTGATTCCGTGCTGGCCGTCGGCGTTCCGGCTGAAGTGCTTCGTCAGCGTCCGGATGTGCGTGCTGCTGAACGCGAGCTGGCCGCGCAAACCGCCCGAATCGGTTCTGTGAAAGCTGAACTCTATCCCACGCTCACGCTGCCGGGTACGCTGGCGGTGGAATCGTATGGCGGAGGGGATCTGTTCTCTGGTGCAAACACGCTCTACAGTTTCGGCCCGCAAATCCGGTGGAGTATTTTTAACAGCAAGCGCATTCGTTCTCGTGTGGATGCGGAAAAAGCCGCCACGAAAGCCGCGCTGAATACGTATGAACAGACCGTGCTGCTGGCCCTGGAGGAAGTGGAGGGGCAGATGTCGGCCTATGCCAACGAAAAGGATCGAATCCAATCCTTGGAAGTGGCGGCGACCTCCGCTCAGAAATCCGTGGAGCTCGTGACTGAGCTGTACACATCGGGGTTAACCGATTTCCAGAATGTGCTCAATATGGAGCAGGCGTTGCTGGATCAGCAGGATCAGTTGGCGCAGAGTAAAGGGCTCATCAGTGCCTATCTGGTTGGAGTCTATAAGGCACTTGGGGGAGGCTGGGAAACAACGGCTGTGAATGAATGAGTTCATCGCGCCCAGTCATTGAAGCATTTCTAAAAGGCCGATTCAGTCTGTTGCTGATCAATATGGTCGGGCTCTTTTTTCTGGTCCCGTTAATCGGGACCACGCAAAAGGCAATCGACCAGATTTTCGGGTGGTTCAGCATTGCCGTGCTGATCAGCTGTCTCCGTGCCATATCAAGATCCCGCCATTTTTTCATCTTCATGATCCTTATGACGGTGATCAATGTTTTGCTCGGTGGATCTGAATTACTCCTGAAAGATGAGAGCACAGAGTTTTTGATGATCGTACTCGGCTTCAGAATTACCTATTTCGTACTGATTTTCATGAGCATCATGCACTTTGTGCTGAACAAGGATGATGTGACGGGTGATAAAATCTGCGGGGCCATTTCGGCCTATCTGCTGATGGGTGTAATCTGGTCGCTTGTCTACACCGTATTTTTTCACATGGATCCGGATAGTTTTTCAGTTCCGCATGAATGGCTGAGTGAAGCAACCGTGAACAGCTATTGGTCGATCTATTTCAGTTTTACCACACTCACGACGCTGGGATACGGAGACATTACGCCAACAAAGCCGCTAACGCAGTCGTATGCAGTGATGCAGGCGGCTCTGGGGCAGGTTTTTCTGGGGGTCATTGTCGCGCGTCTGATTGCACTGCATATCAGCACAAGGAAATCGCGATAATTAAGGTGTTGGTGCTTTTTCCGGCAGGGACTCCACATCAACCGTTTCCATCCAGTATCGGATGGCCTGCCAGCCTTCAAATCCGGCCAGATTGTTGAAGTAGCGATAGCCGTCACCATAGTCCGGATCGGTACAGGTTTCGATACTCTGCAGCGCATCGACATAGTTTCTGCGTCGGCAATACTCGGCCGCGGCCTGCTGACAAATCCCTTCATGGACCCAGAGCGGTGCCTGTTCTAAGCGCGGGAAATATTCATGAATGAGATCATGCATTAACTCGTGTGTGGCCGCCACGCGGAAAATTTCGTCGTGAAGTTGATCAACAATATAAATGGTTTCTTTCTGGTGTTCGGGGCTTTGCTTCCACGCACCGAAAAATCCGCGCTTTATCATTGTGGTCTGGCGGCTGTACAGGCCGCGGACGCTGACCGGGGAGTCGCTTTTGCGCAAGGGGCCGGAAAGCTCCTCCATTTGTTTCAGGTTCACGAGTTCCAACGTCGGGACGGATTGAATTTTCAGTGTGGTCCAGGCTTCAAGCTGCCGCCGGGCGCGATCGTAATGTTTCAGTGCCATGTCCTCGGTCTTTACGGCCCACCGCCGGCAGGTATTGCACTGAATCCGGCCATCCTCCAGTTTGGTGGGATAGGATGACGGCAGACCGCAGGAAAAGCAGTAGGGACTGTTTCTTATGCACTGTGAGCAATAATGATGGTGTGAAATGCTATAGCCGTTGTGGATGGCTCCCTGACAGATTTCACACCGGGGCAGGGTACTGTCGAAACACGTTTGTGAGCAGTAGATCTTTTCCTTTGCCTCGATATAACTTCCGTCAATTTTAGTCCGGCATTTCGAGCATTCCGGACGGAGCGAATCAATGCAGTGTTGGGAGCAGCAATTGTAACCCTCGTAGGTGAAATACGAGCGCGATAAGCTGCGGGCACAGACATCGCAACGTTTTTGAGAGGCCGTTGCGCTGCTTCCGAGCATCATCCAGCAGACCAGGATAATACAATATAAGATGGATCCGATACGGCTCATATAAAATCGGTTCAGTCTCTGTTTGTGCTTTCTAATATCATATCAAACTCCGGGTAGCTGTTGAATGCTAGGTGTTTGGGATGCAAACGCAATATCTAAAACAGCTCTTCTAAATCATGCGATGCGTTCGGCCTGCGCAAAGAATATCATTTTTTGTTCCAATGATTGGAAAATCGGGCGTAAATTCGATTCTAAATTTTTTGAAAGGCATACTGATGACAGAAAGTAATTTGATGGTGATTTCGGTGATGGACCGCGACCGATCGGGAATCGTGGCTGAAGTGACGGAAGGGATCAGCGCATTGGGCGGTAATTTGGCCGACCTGCGGGAATCCGTCCTCTGCGGATATTTCACGATGATTCTGCTGGCCGGTTTCCCCGGAAATGTTACGGCGGAACAGGTGGAAAAAGGACTGGCGAAGCAAACATCCTCGCGGGTTTCGGTGGAACCGGCGGAAGGTGCGCTTGTTGAAGCGCAGGCTTCGGAACACGTCTATGTGCTCTCTGCCGTCGGCCGGGACCGGGTCGGGTTAGTGGCGCAGGTATCGCGATTCTGCTGTAACCGCGGTGTGAATATTCTGGACCTCGCCTCGCATGTGGATGGCGATCAGTACACCATGATGCTTCAGATTGATCTGTCTGATATCCAATCGCTGGAAGAATTCAAAAGTGAATTGTCCGCATTTGGTGATGCCAGCCATTTGAACCTCGTTCTTCAGCATAACGATATTTTCCGCGCAACAAATGAGATTTAGGGACTGGGCATTAGGCACCGGGCGTGAGTGGTTTCGGACCTGTTGCCTAGTGCCTAGTGCCTTTTGCCTGGACAAAGGAGCCAACCATGATTCGATCTGACCAGATTCTTAAAACCGTTGAAATGATCCAGAAGGAACATCTGGATGTACGTGCCGTCACGATGGGCATCTGCCTGCTGGACTGCCGTACCGGTGATGCCGAAAGCACAGCCCTTAAAATCAGAGAAAAAATCCGGACGCTCGCCGGTGATTTTGTGGCGACCTGCGACCGCATCGGCGGAAAGTACGGCGTGCCCGTAGTGAACAAGCGTATCTCCGTTACTCCGATCGCACACGTTGGCGCGGGGTTTTCGTGCGACGGTTTTATTCGCCTGGCCAAAGCGCTGGACGAGGCCGCAACGGAAGTGGGCATCGATATCATCGGCGGTTTTTCTGCCAACGTTGAAAAAGGGATTAATCTGGGGGATATGAATTTGATCCGTGCGGTGCCGGAAGCTCTGGCGGTTACTGGAAAAGTCTGCTCTTCCATCAACGCCGGTTCCACCCGTCACGGGCTGAATATGGATGCGGTTGCACTGCTGGGCGAAACCGTGAAAGCGGCGGCCGATGCCAGCGCTTCAAGCCATGGTTTCGGTGCGGCTAAGCTGGTGGTTTTCGCCAATCAGCCCGGCGATAATCCGTTTATGGCCGGCGCGATCCACGGACTCGGCGAAGCCGACGCCGTCATCAATGTCGGCGTCAGCGGCCCGGGAGTGATTGCCCGGGCACTTGAACGCAGGATTGCCGCTGAAGGGGCGGAGAACCTGGGACTCGACGATCTTGCCGAAGAAATCAAGCAGGCAACATTCCGCGTTACGCGGTGCGGCGAGCTGATCGGGCGTCAGGTGGCGAAAGCCTTGGGATTGCCGTTCGGAGTGGTGGATCTGTCGCTGGCTCCGACGCCTTCGGTCGGCGATTCGGTCGGCGAAATTCTGAATATTCTCGGCGTCGACGATATCGGTGCGCCGGGCTCAACCGCGATTGTGGCCATGCTGAACGACGCGGTGAAAAAGGGAGGATCCTTTGCCTCCCAAAGCGTCGGCGGCTTAAGCGGCGCGTTTATTCCGGTAATGGAGGATTCGGTGCTGGCGGATGCGGCTGAGCGCGGGTGTCTGACGCTCGAAAAGCTCGAGGCGATGACCTGTGTCTGTTCGGTGGGGCTGGATATGGTTCCAATTCCTGGTGACACCGATCCGGAAACCATTGCCGCCATTATTGCGGATGAACTCATGATCGGCGTCATTAACTCGAAAACCACGGCGGCCCGGCTGATTCCTGTGCCGGGAAAAGCTGCCGGCGATTTTGTTTCCTTCGGAGGCCTGTTTGGCGAAAGTGTTGTGCTTCCCATTCGTAACACCGGAAAGTCCTCTCGCTTTGTAAAATTCGGCGGGCGCATTCCGGCCCCGATTCACAGTCTGAAAAACTGATCGTCCAATCGCAGTGATTCCAAGGGGGGGAAACGAGAGGATTGAACGAAACGGTTGGCGTGGAATCTAAGTAGGCATTAACTGGAGATTCTCGTGAAATGTTTACTGATCGCAGCAGTGTGGTTTGCAATGTCATTCACCATGGCGGAAGCGAAGGAGGAACAGATGGAAAAGGCAGTCTTTGGAGGCGGATGTTTCTGGGGGGTTGAATCGCTCTTTCAGGAATTGGATGGCGTGGTGGATACGACGGTGGGGTATGCCGGCGGAACCACGGAAAATCCAACCTATAAAGAAGTGTGTTATGAAAATACCGGACACGCCGAAGTCATCGAGATTGTCTTTGACCCGGCGAAGGTTTCCTATGAGGAACTTTTGGCCTATTTCTGGCGGCTGCACGATCCGACCACGGTGAACCGTCAGGGCCCGGATGTGGGAACGCAGTATCGCTCGGTCATTTTCTACTATTCTCCGGAGCAGAAAGCTGCCGCTGAAAAGGTGAAGGTCGAAGCTCAGAAAAAATGGAAGAAGCCGATTGTTACGGAAATCGTTGAGGGGCCGACTTTTTATCCGGCCGAAGCCTATCACCAGGATTATTTCAAAAACAAAGGCGGCCATCATACCGGCTGCCACTACCTGCGCGATTAATCCCGTTAGAGGATGTATCCGAAAACGTGTTTTCCAATCTGTTGTTTTCCTTCCAGTTCGGAGGCCCAGCTGGGCGTGACTACCGATGGATTGTAAAAATGGGTGAGGAAGAGCCATTCCTTGCGGCTGGACATCAGCACCCAGGCCAGCGAAAAGCAATCGGCGCGCGATCGGATGTCGGCGGGCATCAGCCCTTCTCCGGTACGGTAATTGGCGGGAACAGCCGAAAGTTCATTCCAGCAGGAGAATTGTTTTTCTTTTAAACAGACTTCCGCCGGGGAAATTTTGTGCAGACGGGCCCGGGTCTTAATCACGGATGCAACCGCTCTTTTTCCGAACAGGTCCTCGCCGCGGGCTTCCGCGTAGATCGTATAGCTGATAATCAGGGCGGCTTCTTCGCTGTAGGGAGGCGGGATTTTCGGTTTTGCAGCGGCTAGTGTTTTAGTGGCCGTTCCAAGGATTGGAAGTCCCAGCAGGGCGGTGGCGGCAATTCTTCTGGTACTCATAGATGTTCTCTCCACAGGTCCGGTGTGCGGACGCAATGCACCTATAGTGGCAGAAGTTTTCCAGCGGTTGGAAGTAGAATTTCGGAGAAGTGGCTTAATTCGCGAGCGTAAGATGGCCGGCGAAGCTGATATCTTTGGGAGGAATGGTCCGCGGCACGTTCTGAATCGCCGGATTTTTCAAATCCAACGGATTCTGGTTGGATGCTTCCATACTCGCTGCCTGTTATGTACTGCTTTGGTTTTGTATCTTTCTCGATAGAAGGGTAAACATGACATCAAGCAACTGTTACAGCTTGAAGGGAAGTTGCAGAATGAAGTGCTGCCCGTAAATCCGGCCGACTATTTCCATGCGTAAACTTAAACTTCCAGGGAATGGAAAATGGGCCGCTCATCATAAGGAAAACCCTATGCCAGAATCTGTAGACGTCACCATCGATGAAATTAATTTAAATGATTATCAGGTCATCGATATCCGTGAACCGCACGAAGTGGCCGTCGAACCTTTGCCGTGCAACCATCTGCACATTCCGATGAATGAGCTGCTGAATAATCCGTCGGCCATTGAAAAAGATCAGGCCTATCTGCTCGTCTGTGCCGCCGGCGTACGCACGCAATACACGGCGAATGCCTTCCGCGCCGCCAGCTACAACAAGGTCTATTCACTCATCGGCGGAAACCGGGTGATTCCCGGGTAGGCGGAAGTTGCCATGCACGAGTCCGGAAATCTGGAGTAACACCGGTCGCGATGCTTTTCGGAGCGGCCGGGGCCGCCAGTTTGAATTGTGGAGCAACTGTGTTTCTCAGGAACGTTGACCGTTCGTGTCGGCCATATATTCCAGTCCGGCTTTTACAATTCTGTTTTTCGTGAGGTATCGGTTAGCGGCTGCCTTCCACCAACAGACGGTGGGAGAGCACGGCCAGACTGGATGCGAGTTCTTCGCGTTGCAGAATGACGTGTTTCGGTACGTCGAGGCTGGTTGGCGTGAAGTTCCAGATCGCCCGGATTCCGCCTTCAATCATGGAGTTGGCAACGCCCTGGGCGACGGATGCGGTAACCGTCAGGATACCAATCTGCACATGCATGCGTTTGGCCAGCTCCGGCATCTTATTGATGTCGAGAATGGTTTTTCCGTGGACTTCCGTTCCGATGATGTCGGGGTTGCTGTCGAAGGCCGCGCAAATGCGCATGCCGTGCTGCTCAAATCCCTGATATCCGAGCAGGGCGCGCCCGAGACTTCCGACGCCAACCAGAATGGCATCCGATGTATTGGACCAGCCAAGGAATTCCTCGATCGCCAGAATAATTTCATCCATCGGAAAACCCAGCCGGGGGCGGCCGACTGCGCCGGTGATGGCTAAATCTTTGCGGACCACAATGGGGTCAAGACCGAGTTCTTTGGCGACAACGGTACCCGAGGCATATTCCTCGCCGTTTTCTTTCATCTTTCGCAACAGCCTTAAATAGAGGGGCAACCGCTTAAGCGTCGGTACTCCTGCTGTTTTGCGTTCCAGTTGACTCATTAAAAAATTCTCCAGTAATTCGCGAAACCGTACCGTTTAGGTCGATATTCGTCAATCGATACGTAGATATTGGTTTTGAGCGCAATGGCGGGCTGTTTTTGAGCAGCTCATCGAGTTGTTTTTTGACCAGCCGGGGATTGCCCATTGATCCGGGGCCGGAAATGCATCCGCCTTCACAGGACATGACTTCCACAAAATTTCCCGGGCACGATTTTGTGGCCCAAAGACTCATCTGCCGGATTGTTTTGGTATCCAGTCCGTTCACGAGCAGGGGTTCCAGAGCGGCATTACCCGGAGCGACTGCTTTGACGGCATGGGTTACGCCGCTGCTGGCGGCAAAGCCGCGGCCTTCGCGGGAAGGCGTTGGACGGTCCATAGCTTCCCGGCATTCGAAAACATCGATGTCCGCTCCCACCAACATGGCGCCGAGTTCTTCGAAGGTCAGCACATAGTCCACATCCGGATTTTTGGCGGCTTCCACCCGCTTGGCAATACACGGACCGATGAAAACGGTGACAGCTTCAGGGGCAATTTTCCGAACTTTGGAAGCGGTGTAGGCCATCGGTGTGGGGGTGTCAGAAACAAAAGGACGCATTTCCGGCAGATGTTTTTCCACGGTCTCGATATAAGCCGGGCAGCAGGAGGTGGTGATGAACCGTTCACCTTCGCTTATTTTTTCCGCCCATTCCGCACTTTCATGCAGGGTTGTTTCTTCGGCTCCTTCCGCCACTTCGATTACACTGGAAAAGCCAAGTGTTTCGAGTGCCGATATCAGCTGGGGCAATGTGCCGGGAAGCTGGCCGATAATTGAAGGCGCAATCATGGCAACGGCATTTCCTTCTTGGAGCCGCTGAAGGACATCGACCATTTGTGAAAGATCGGAAATGGCGGCAAACGGACATTCTGTGAGGCATTTTCCGCAATAAGTGCATTTGGTGTGGTCAATGGTTTCGCGGCCGGTTTCCGGATCTTTGGTGATGGCTCCGACGGGGCAGGCTTCTTCGCACGGAATGGGGATGCGGATAATGGCGTGATAGGGGCAGGCCTTCATACAGAGCCCGCAGTTCACGCATTGGTCCGGATTAAGCCAGGCCTTGCCGTTGCGGAATTCAATGGCATCTTTCGGGCAGACGCTTTCGCAGGAGCGGGCGAGGCAGCCTTTGCAGGCATTGGTTGCGGTGTAACAGGTGGTGACGCAGGCACTGCAGGCTTCGTCGATAACCGTTAAAACAGGGAGTGTTGGCGTTTTGCGTTGAAGGGCTTCGGCAAAATAGGCACTCACCGGTTTGAGTTCGTCGGTTTCGCTTTCAACGCTGAAACCGAGTGCGGCCATACTGCGGTATTTGAGGACCACGCGGTCTTTATAAATACAGCAGCGCGATGAATCTTTGGCTCCTTTCGGGCGCATAGTCAGCGGGATGCGGTTCAGCGTGTCATCAGGTTGTGCGGTGAAAAATGCGCGTGCAACGCGTGCCAGAACTTCTTTACGAAGCCGGACTGCTTTATTGTCATGAAACATGTTGGATTTCCTTTAGTTCTTTCCGGATCGCATCGAGCACCTTGTTGAGGGTGGCATCGGAAACCAAATGTTCGTTTACTTTGACAAACGGTGGTTTCCCATTGGATTCGTTGCTGCAGAGTCCCAGGCAATGAGCGCCTTTGAATTCCACGGAATCCAGGGTGGATGGATCGAGTCTTTCGTTGATGGTTAAAAGATGTGCACCACCCATCAGATAGCAGGTGGTGCCGGTACAAATCGATACGGTGACTTTTTTCATATGAACTCCAGCCGGACTTCCTTGAAATAATCTTCTTGAAGCGTTGTTGCGATGCGACGCATCAGACTGCGCCGTATTTCGAGTTCCATCGGAAGATTCGGATCCTGATGGGCCTGATTGATTTTGGTGCCGACGAGAATATGGATCTCGTCGGAATTAATCAGCTGATCTTTCAGCAGAGTGGCGGCATTCGGTTGAATCGGTGGATTTTTTCCCTGCAGCAGATTCAGCACTTCGGTGAGTGTAAGAATACCTTCCGTCACCAGGTCCATGCCTTCCATTTTCGAAATCGGCGGAAGGTTTGAACGCCGGAAACGGAAGAGATCCGTTGTGATTTCAAGGTTCAGTTCCCGAGCAACAATATCAGCAGAGGTTCCGCCGCTAATGATTTTTGTTCCCGGAAAAGACCGGATGATGTCGGCGTATTCCCGGTCCTTTTTTTCAGAAAAGGGCGGGCCGGATGCCAGCAGTGTTTGACGCGGGGTGCGGAAGTACAGGACGCCGCAGCTGATATCATCGTGGGCTTTACGATCGGGCTCTTTCTGCAGGGCTGCCCGAACGACCTGCTCGGCCAGAATACGTGCTGAAATTTCAGGGTTGTCTGCCACCATGCCGCGGACGAACGCGGAGCACCCCTGGGTTCGCCAGCCCAGCGGATAGGGGGCAGAGCCCATGCCGGCTTCGGTGACGCCATCGCTGAAAAAAATAATCCGGTCTTCGGGTTCGGCCACAAACCGATAGACCCGGAGTTTACGATAGTCACCCTGTTCGCTGCTGTATTCCTGAAACGGAATTTCCGCCGGTTCGCCGTTGCGCAGCAGAATAAAGGGCGGGTTGTCCTGCTCCACAATCTGGACGCTTCCGTCCGGACGGCAGTCGACAACGGTGAATGTGGAATAGGCAATTCTTCGCACCTGACACACCGGCAGGGCATTCATGATGACTTTGGCATAATGCACAAAATCGGTATCGGTTTCCGCAAACCGGATCGCCATGCGCGCAGTCATATTTGCCAGAATATTCGCTTTAACGCCGCTGCCCAGACCGTCGGAAAGAACGGCCAGCAATCGGTTGTTTTCAGCATCTTTCTGTACCATGTATGCATCGCCGGCGGTATGCTCGGAAGCCTTGCGCACCTGATGGAATTCCAGTTCCTTAAAGAGCTGTTTTTTTTCAGAAGCTCCGCGACTCGGCAGCTCGGGGGTTCGGCTGTTTCCTGCATGGCTCATTTGATTTTTTCCGCAGAGGTGTCTGCATAATTCTCGGCGATGGAACGCAGGAGGATTTCGGTGTCGGCCATGTGTTCGCCCAGTTTGCAGGCAATGTCCTGCACGGTGATCATATTCTTTTCAATCACCTCGCGCGCTTTCTGCGCAATCATTTCGCGCCGGATCTCCGTTTGGGTAACGTCGAGAATAATTCCGCCGACCGTCTTGCCGCTTTCGATCGGGAAAATTGTAACGTTGAGCAGGCGGTCGCCATCCCGCAGGGCTTCGCAGCGGTATTCGTTTCCGGTTTGGTTCACGTGTTCGAACAGCTTTGCAAAGGAGAGTATTTTACGCAGATCCGCACCGGCAAGTCCCGGTTTGGCCACATAGCCGAGCAATGTATCGGGGCCGGCGGTACGCGCAAAATTTTCGTTGCACTCAATGACGCGTAATGCCTCATCCACAATCACCACACCCGAAGGCATGCAGCGCAGCAGCGCATTGGCTTTTTTCTGAACCAGTTTCCGAAGGTGGGAAAGGCACATATCGGGCTCAGCATTTCCAATCAGCAGGGCTTCTGCAAAATTGCGGCAGGTTTCGTAGCCGCATCCTCCGCAGTTGAGTTCATCCTCCGCTTTTTCTTTGCCGACACGTTGAAGTGCGGAGCGAAGTTGTTCTTCGGTATGTGGGAGGTGTTTTTTCGGCATGGGCGAGAAGGTATGCGAAACGGCTGTTGCCGGGTGCGATGCCGGTGTGCGGGTTCGCATCTGTTTGCGGATGGCCAGTTCGCCTTTGAGAATCGGCTTCCGGCCATTGGTTTGCGGCCCGCCGATGCAGCCGCCGGGACAGGCGAGGGCTTCGAGAAAAACGGGCTCAGTCAGCGTGGCGGGATCCAGATTTTCCAAAGTTTGGGAAAGGGCTTCGAAACCGCTCACGGAAATGAGCTCCAGATGGGGCAGTCCGTAATCGTTCAGGGTTCGGTTCATGCCGCCGACCATGGGGTAAAGTGCGCCGTGGGCGGCATCTTTCGGTTCGAAATCGCTGGGAGTTGCCTGCGCGGGATTGATCTGCTCATCTTCCAGCCATTGGGAAAGATCGCGGAAGGTGAGGGCGATATCGGTGTAGCCGGGGAGTTCATCGCATTCGCATTTTTTGGCAATGCACGGGCCGATAAATACAATGGCGATATCATCGCCGTAGTGTTGCTTCAGGAGTTGTGCATGGGTCTGCATCGGGCTGAGCATCGGCGTCAGGTTTGCCGTGAACTCGGGGTGGTATTTTCGAATCTGATCCACCACAACCGGGCAGGCCGTGGAAATGTGGAGACCGGGGCGCGCATAACGCAGGCTTTCCGAAAGGGAATGAGTAACGGCTTCCGCGCCCAGTGCGGTTTCGCTGACAGCATGAAAACCGAGCTGTCGAATGGCTCCTGCCAAGGCGCGTGGATCAAGTTCCGGCCATTCACTCACAAAGGAGGGGGCGAGCGAGGCAATCACATTCGGGTTTCGGGCCAGCAGGCTTTTGGCTCGGGGCAGATCGTTGCGGACCTTTTTGGCGCCGGCCGGGCAGGTATGCACGCAGATCCCGCAGGCAATGCAGCGGTCGGCAATCACGGTGGCCCGGCTGTCCTCGATTTTAATGGCTTTAACCGGACATTCCCGCACGCATTTATAACAGTCGCGACAATCCGTTTTTTCGGTGTAGATGGGGTGTTTTCGGTCCATGGGAACTCCGTTTCGTGACCCGTGACGATTGAGTCGTGATTCTTATTCTTGTCCTGTGGTTTTCGGATGATTCACGGCTCACGTGTCAATCGTCACGCTGGTAAAATAATGCTCCAGCAGATCGAACAGGGTGCCGGTGTCAACTTCATGGTGCAGAATGCCGTTAATTTCGAGATTCGGTCCGCGGCCGCATTCTCCGCGGCAGCGGCAACCGGAGAATTGAAGGTCTGCGGTAAGGCGGTTGCCGGCCAGATAGTTTTCGATCAGCTCTAAATGCTCGCGGTTGCCGCGTGCAAAACACGAGCTTCCCATGCAAATGACAATTGAATTTTTCATCGTTGATTCCTCGGAAACAGAGAAATAAAGGATAATTATCAATCGATATAAGTCAATCGATAATAGTGTTTATTAAGATGCAGTTGTGACGGAGCGAAACTTTTTCAGGGATCGGGGTTTTTGTTGCGCTGGCGGTTTCCGTGCATAACAATGCGCCTTCATGGAAACTGTTGAGCACATCAGAAAACTTCCAATGCTTGGAACGGACGCCGTTCATATCTGGGGGGCAAATGTCCCGGAGATGCGGGTTCGGTTGGATGCGCTGTCGGCCGTTTTGAACAGTGACGAACTTGCCAAAGCGGACCGGTTTCGGCGCGAGGCCGACCGGGCCTGTTCAATTGTTGCGCGCGGAGCGCTTCGTTTGCTGCTCGCGGGCTATACCGGACTTTCTGCCGCTGAATTGGTGTTCGGGTATTCGGAAAACGGCAAGCCCTTTCTGGTATCGCCGGGTTGGCTTACGCCTCGCTTCGCGTCCGGCCGGCCTCAGAAGGAACGGGGCAGGCAGGATGCCTGCGGCACAATCTCTTTCAACATCTCCCATTCCGGCGACTGGGTGGTGCTGGCATTCGGGCGCGGTCGGCAGGTGGGGGTGGACATTGAGCAGCTGAACCGGGCAACCGATGTGCTGGCCATTGCGGAGCGCTATTTTGCGGAGGAGGAAATTGAGGTGATTCGGCGTGCCGATGATCCGCACGCGGCCTTTTTCAATCTGTGGGCGCGCAAAGAGGCGTATATTAAAGCGTGCGGTTCGGTCCTGTTTCGCGAGCTGACCTCGTTTGCGGTGCCGACGGATGATGTCGAGAAAGACGGCTGGTTTTTCCAACGTCTGGAAGCGGGGTCGAAATACGCAGCCGCCGTCGTTACTGACAAAGCCGTTGAATCTATGCCATGTTTCGATTTTGGAGGAATGCAGTGGGACAGTTAAAAAATACCTTTTCGTGGTCGTTCAGTGCGGCGGAAGATTTTGAGCAATGCCGCCGCCGGCGCTATTGGAGCAAATATGGCATGTGGGGCGGTTGGGCGCGTAATGCAAGCGAAGAGCAGAAAACCGCGTATCGGCTGAATAAGATGGATAACCGCTGGGGCCTGATGGGGCAGGCGGCGGAAAATGCCATCATGTGGGTGCTCCGGCAGCATCAGCAGGGTAAGACGGTTTCGGCCGACGATGCCTGGAAAACCATTGCCCGGCCGTTCATGACCAAAAAATGGAATGAATCGCTCGAAGGAAACTGGCGTTCGGCACCGAAGCAGTTCTGCTGCCTGCGCGGGCACTACTATAAAACGCTTGGCGGCGAGGAAGAAAAAGAAGCCAAGCGTCAGCTGGCGGCTCAGATTCAAACCTGCATTCAGAACTTTATCGAGAAGGTGCTTCCAAGGGTTGGAAACATTCTGCCCGCCCAGGAATTTAAAATCGCAACCCCGGATCTGGGGGGCGATGTGGAGCACTTCATTTATGAGGGCGTGAAGATTTATTCCATTCCGGACTATGCCTACAAAATCGGCGATGAAGTGCATATTCACGACTGGAAGGCCGGAAAAATAAAGGCCGATCAGCATCGAATGCAGCTGTCACTCTATGCGCTTTGGGCCATCGTCAAATACGGCGCGACGCTTGATAACATTTTTCTCTACGTGGAATATCTCAATGAAGGCCAGGTGCTGCCGTTCCAGATTTCGGAAGAGGAGCTCAACGAAACAAAGCTGCGTATGAGCGATTCCGTCGGCGAGATGACCGAATATCTGGAGGATCATGATCGCGAAAGAAATCAGCCGCTTCCGAAGGAAGAGTGGGAATTGGCCTTGGATCCGGCCAGTTGCGGGCAGTGTAATTTCTATGAATTATGCCGCCCCGAGCTGGAGTTGCAGAGCTGATTTCATTTTTTTCATTTTTTCCCGTTGACCCCAACGGGCTCTCTCTATACATTCCGTCCCTCTTAAGCGCCGCAGGATGCTTAATACATCAGAATTTAATGCGCAGCCATAGCTCAATTGGATAGAGCACCTGACTACGAATCAGGAGGTTTAAGGTTCGACTCCTTATGGCTGCGCCACTTTTTTGCCCGCAACATTGTTGCGGGCTTTTTTGTATCCATTGACGGCGTGCTCGAATCGCATTACTGTGTTCTCTATGAAAGTTCTGATAATCATGTTTCTTGCATGTGCAACGGCGGTACTGGCCGGTCGGGGAGTCCCGTTGTGGAACGGCGATATGCCGGGTGTGGGAACAGATATGCCGGAAGAGGTGCTGCCGGACCGGGGCGATGGCGTGACGCGTTTGACGAATGTCAGCAATCCGCAGCTCGATCTGTTTTTATTGGAGGGGGAGCACGAGCCGGCGCCTTTTGTGATCGTATGCCCAGGGGGAGGGTACAGCATACTGGCGTACAATAAGGAGGGGACCGAAATTGCGGAATGGCTCAATTCCATAGGAATTTCTGGGGCGGTGCTTAAATATCGGGTGCCGAAAAACCGGGAAGGTGCGCTGGAAGATGCCCGTAAGTCGATTCGCATGGCGCGCGAATTTTTCAAGGATTGGAACATTGATCCGGAACGGATCGGTATGCTGGGTTTTTCGGCGGGCGGGCATTTGACGGCGGCCTGCAGCACATCGGCGGATCGGCCGGACTTTTCGGTGCTGATTTATCCGGCCTATCTCTTCAAATCGGGGGACATTGAACTTTCTGATGATATTTTAGTGAATTCTGCTACTCCGCCGGCGTTCCTTGTGCAAACGAAGGATGATAAAAAGTATTACCGGAGTACGCTGGCCTATTTGGTTGCGCTGGATGCCGCGGGTGTGGAGGTGGAAGCCCATCTTTTTGCCAAAGGAGGGCACGGCTATGGCATGCGCCCTTCGGATCATCCCGTATCGCAATGGCCGAGATTGTGCGAAGCCTGGATGCGTGAAATGAAGTTTTTAAAATAAAGAGAAATGCAGGAGCCTTATGAATCGTAGATTATTTATTGGATCAGTCGCAGTAGCCACCTCGGCCTTGGGGATGAGCCGCAAGTTACCTGCCGCCCCGAAATATATTTTTCTGATGATTGGCGATGGAATGGGCGAGGCCCAGCGCGAAATTGCAGAACGCTATATTCGTATGAAATATCCCAAACGTGATACCGGTCTGGTGATGAATCAATTGCCGGTACGTGGAAAAATGACCACGCATAATATCTCCGGGGGGATCACGGATTCTGCTGCTTCGGGAACTGCGCTCGCCTGCGGTCAGAAAACCGTGGATGGTGCAGTCTGCATGGCGGAAGATCTGAAAACGCCGTTGCGTCCGGTGGCGTATGACGCGCAGGAAGCGGGAATGAAAGTGGGGATTGTAACGTCGGTTCCGGTTGACCATGCAACGCCCGCCTGTTTTTACGCCCGGGTTCCGAAGCGAGGCATGTATTATGAAATTGATGAGCAGATCACGCCGACCGGTTTTGAGTATTTTGCGGGGGAGACCCTGCTGGGCCGCAAAAAAGCCAAGGGAAAAACATCTCCGGACGAGTTGATTCAGCAAGGCGGCTATCAGTTGGTTCAGGATCGGGTCGGATTTGATGCACTTAAAAACGGGGATTCAAAAATCGTTGTTGAACATGATCTGGGCTATGCCATTGATGGGAAACAGGAAATTTCGCTGGCCGATTTAACTGCAAAAGGCATTGAAGTGCTGGATGGCAAGCAGGGCTTTTTCATGATGGTTGAAGGCGGAAAAATTGATTGGAGCGGACATGCCAACGATCTGGCAACCAATATCCATGAAACGCTGGCATTTGATGAGGCGGTAGCGGTGGCGAAGGCATTTTGCGACCGGCATCCGGATGATTCGCTGTTGATTGTTACGGCCGATCACGAAACGGGGGGGTTGGAGCTGGAGTCTGCGGTTCCCGATATGGTTGCGACCATTGATGCGCAGGAATTCCGCGGCCAGAAATATATGAGCGAAGTCTCCGGCTGGAAAAAGTCGGGAAGCGTTTCCGCGGAAACGGCCTGTGACCGTCTGGTGAAGAGTTTCGGACTTTCCAGTATTCCGGCTGAAGAGGCGGCTCACATTCAAGTGGCGGTTGCAGAAACGATGTCAGACGAAGCTGACGATACACGGGCTCCGGAAATTCAGAAAATGTATGGTAAACGAAATGCGGCCGTTATGAGCTGCCAGCATGCGCTGGCCGGTCAGGCGGGCGCGACGTGGACCAGTTATAAGCACACTCTTGTGCCGGTCACAACAACGGCTTACGGCCGCTGGGCGGATCGGTTCGGCGGAGATTATGATAATGCGGATATCGGGAAACGACTGAAGCAACTCATCCAATCCTGATGCCGGTTACCAAAATGTTCTGAGCTAAATAGCTGAGAGCGAAAGTCTTTGCGAATAGTATTGGTAATTAAAACGGTCTACTTCTTTTTCGGAACAATGGTGAACCAGCGGGTGATGGATTCTTTTCCTTTGCCCGCAACTTTTGCTTGAACCTCGAAGGACTCGCCTTTTTTGCGGAAGATGCCTTTGTCGGGATCACCTTCCATGCAATAGGTGACCGCTTGATCTTCACAGACAAACTTATAGCTCGTCGGGATGCCGTTGTCGCGTTCGTTGGTGCTGGCGAAGCCGTAAAGTTTTCCATCGGGGCCTCGGTATACACAGGCCGCGCTCCAGTTTTTTTCAACGGCAACATACGCAAGGCGCCGCCCTTGGCAGGCTCGCATAAAGTGGGCGCGCCCTTCGTTGATCTGGTCCCACCAGCAGGCGGAATCAATGCCTTCTTCTGTGCCCACAATCACTTCCGCCAGCGCATGAACCTCGGGGTTCATAAACAACTTTTTGTCGTCTTTGACTGTGTCGATGAAATCGATGTACTGCTCCATGGTTCCTGAGAGCGTATGGGTGCTGCCCGCTTCCAAATTGGAGTCGATTTCATCGAACCAGTCTTCGGCCTGTTGTGTGCCGAGTGTGCTGGGGCCGACGCGCGTGATGCCCCAGTCCCCGCACATTTCCAAAAGTTCATCGAGATCGTCCTTATGCCCCATATTCCATTTCTTCCAGTCGGGCTCGTTGAATACTTCGATGGCGACCACCTGATGCCCGTTGGCTTCGATGTATTCTCTGCTTTTCTGCATGACGTTGAACCAGCGGTCGATCCGGGCACTGCCGTCCGACTTTTTGTACCAGTCGCTTATTCCCTTTTCGTTGTTCGGGCTGAGCATGATCGGAATTTTTGAGTCGATCATATCCGCAAATTTCAATGCGCTGTCGAGCATCTCGATTTGTGCATCGCTCAGACTGCCGTCGTCGTTATACGGTTTGTGCAGATAAAATCCGATTCGCACGAAGTCGATTTCCGATCCGGCATATTGGGCCGATTTTCTGGCATTATAATAATTCACCCAGGTCGCATCTTCCCCCCAGTCTGTGATGGATTTGATTTCGCCTTCATCGCCGGTATTGAATTTAACGGTTTTGGTGGTCGCGCCCCATGAGGTTGCTGCCAATAGTGCGCTCAGTGCCCAGATCAGTGCCTTGGGTTTGGTCATATCAACTTCCCTTATTTCCAGAGTTTGGCAGGATAGCGGCCGGCTGCGTGCATTGCTTTTAATGCGGCCACCACCGCCGGGCGGTCATCGGGGTAGGTGACGCCGAACCACTGCGCATTGGAGCTCAGTACTTTTATTTTGGTTTCGCCGTTCTTCATCATGCGGGTGACGATGTCGGGGATATACCATTCCGACTTCAGCTCGCCGCCTTTTTCAGTAAGAAAGGCGATGAACTTTTCTTCCAGCGTTTGGAAAAACTCCGGCGCAAATCCCCAGAAGTTCATCGAAACGATTTCGTTGCCGGTCATGTTGGTGGCCGCGCCGTTTTCAATGTACTGAATTGTGCCGTTGTCGTTGGTGATGATTTCCGTGCGTTCGTTGACTTCGGAAAGGCAGCCGTCGATCACTTCGCAGACGCCGCGGGAAACGGAGCCGTGGGGGGAGAGGGTATTTTTCAATCGATAGCCGACTATGCAGCTTTCGCCGTTTTCCAGGGTCTGGAAACCGGCGGCGATGGTTTTATAGGCTTCGGCACCGTAAAAATCGTCGGCATTTTGAACGCAGAAGGGCTCTTTCACCAAATTCCTGCAGGCGAGGACGGCCTGGCCGGTTCCCCAGGGTTTGGTGCGGCCTTCGGGGACGGAAAACCCTTCGGGCAGATCTTCCAAGGATTGGAAGGCATACCGGACGTCGATTTTGTCGGTGAACTTGTTGCCGATCTGTTCCTTGAATTCAGTTTCAAAATCGTGACGGATCACAAACACCACTTTCCCGAAGCCGGCCTGGATGGCATCGAAAATTGAATATTCCAATAAGGTTTCGCCGTTCGGGCCAACGGGATCGAGCTGTTTCAGCCCGCCATAACGGCTGCCCATGCCGGCGGCCATGATTACGAGAGTCGGTTTCATAAAGTCCTTTGGGTCGAATGTCTTAAAGTCGAAAGTTGAACGTCCCGGATAAGCTAGCAGGGGAGGATGGCCACGAAAAGGCGCAAGAAGCACAAAGCCCACGCAGGCTCATAAATTGCATACGGGTGTGTTCACGGGTTTTTCGGTTATGAATAGGTTCTTGTATGTTTTTCGGTGACATTGCTGATTTAAAGAGCCTCTGTCGGGTGCTCCGAAAATTATTTGCTACGGATTAATAGGGAGCAACGGATCGCGGGTTGTCCGTTAGCGCATCACCGAAAATAAAAATATTAAAAATGTGAGCAATATTATCGCTATACTCGCGTTTGTTGGATCGTGTATAAATAAACCTAACCTATCAGGAGGGTAGTCATGATGAAAGTACTGAGTATTGCGGCAATTGCATTGATGATGGCGGGAAGCTCCGCATTTGCTTGTGGTTGCGAGAAAGATAAGGAAAAAGAAACCACGAAACAGACCGCCTGCAGTGGTGAAAAGCAGTGTGATAAATCAACGAAACAGCAGACTGCGTGTGGCGGGTCCAAGCAGTGTGATAAAGATAAAGCTGACAAAACCGCTTAATCTGTATTGGACACGATCCGAAGTTCGAAAGCCTCTCCTGTTCGGAGGGGCTTTTTTATTAGTAGAGCAAGCGTCTCGCTTGCTTCCTGTAAAAATGGGGCCAGATGAAAACGCAGGATAAACGATTAACTTCTGGCGAATCCGTATGCATTTCTGTCGTACGCATACTATCGATGAAATTTTAACCACGGAAAACGCAGAATACACAGAATAAGCATGCGTATAAGCTTCTGTGTGTTCCATGGTTGGATTTTTTTCGAGAACGCCCTTGGGTGGGGGAAAATTGTCTGTCGTGCAACGTATAATTGAAATGCAGCAATTATTGATTTTCCGGTTCTTCGATTTTTGCGGGGGTTTTGTTTGTGAGTTTGACATTCGTTGCGGTCGGTTTGCCCTGTTTTTTCTGATAGAAGGCGTAACCCTTGTTGGTGGCCTTTTCGATGGTGAATTCGGCCGGAATAAAATCGGGGTTGGTTGTGGTGATGGTAATCGTGTGCCCGTTGCCGTTTATGGTGGCGAGCACTGTGTTGGCCAGCCCGTTTCGGCTGTCGAGAATTTCCAGATCGATGATCGCATTTTTGGAACCGTAGTAGGGGCAGCTCAGAGCTTCGGCATAGCGCGCGTTTGCCCGGCAGGTTGAAAGCACATCGCCGCTGCCCACGTTATAGGCCGCTGCCACGCAGTCAGTGACTTCGCAATTAATCACGGTGTCGGCGCCCGGTCCGAGTCCCGTGCAGATGCCGCGGCGCATTCGGGTTACCGTGCAGTTGCGGATCGTCGTGTTGCCGGTTTTAACGTCACCCTCGCCGCCGGAGCCGTACATGCGGATGCCATCTTCGCTCAGGGCAAGCATTTCATCGGGAAGGATGGTTCCGTCGAGGCCGACGTTGACCCCTTCGACATACGGACCCGGCCGCGCTTTAAAGTTTTTCTCAAAGGCATAGCCGGATTCTTCGGCTAAAATTTCATTGGTCGGGCGGAGCAGGCCGTCAACATGGCAGTCTTCAATCAGCGTATTTTCCGCACCCTGCACAAAAATGGCGTGACCCATCGCCCGCATGTGCACGCGGCAATTGATCAGTTTGGAATCTTTTGCAGGTGTGCCAACGCGAATGCCGTTCATTTTGCGTACGGTATTTCCGAAAATTCCATAAAGACTGCCGTAGCCCCAGGGGCGGGAGCCGGAGGTGGTGATGTCGATATTTTTCAGGGTCACTTCGGAGCCGACGACGTTGAAAATTTTATTCCGGCTTTGAGCGCTGGACTCCGCTCCGATGTTTTTGGTGGTCAGTCCTTCAAAGGTGATTCGGTCTCCAATCAGGTCGATGACGCAATAAAATCCGTTTTTACCGGGGACATCTCCGAACTTGTTGAACAACCGGTTATCGATTTCGAAGGTAACGCCAGTCAGGTCGAAATGAGAATCATGGCCGGTGAACCTGAAAAAATGATGGTCAGGCGCATCATCAACGCGATAGACCCCCGGTTTCATGCGCACCTTGGTGTGGTCGCGCGGGGCGTAGGCGCGGAGCGCTTCCAGCGAATCAATTTCAACAAAGTCATCGGCAAGCGTTGAGAAGCTGACAGAAGTAAGCAGTAGTGCAATAAGCAGTTTCATGAAGATCTCCTGAAAATATGTAGCAACAGGCTAGCAGGCGAGGATGGCCGCGAAAAGGCGCAAGAGGCACAAAGGCGGATCAGCAGTGCCACAGTGAAAAAATAGATTTCAGCAAGAACGCTCGGAACCGGAGGAATCTGTGGATGAAGTAAAGTGGCGGAGGAGGGGGGATTGCCGTTTCCTTCGGTCACTGCTTTCGCAGGCTCAAGCCTCGCTGCGCGTCGAACCGCCGGTTCTCATCCCCTTGAAGAGTTGCGTTTTTCCATAATCCAGAAAATCAGTGAAATCTGTGGATGGAGTAAAAGTGGCGGAGGAGGGGAGATTCGAACTCCCGAGACATTGCTGCCCACACGATTTCGAATCGCGCGCCTTCAACCACTCAGCCACTCCTCCGGAATCACAGGAATCTGTGAAGAGGCAAGAAGGTAGAGACTTCGATCGGTGCGCGCAAGTTCTTTTTGTTTTCCAATGATTGGAAGGGAAGGCCGCCCGTGTTGCGGGAGGCCTTTGAGTGGGTTAGATCATTTTCAGACTGACGTTCATGGGCGTGGGGTTCGCAAAGGTTTTAAACATGGGGGAGCCTTCGATTAAGTCCTGAATTTCTTCAGCAGGCGCGTCGGCGTCTACCTGAACCCGGATGCGGATCTGATTGTAGCCCGCCGGAACCTGATCGTTCAGCCGCAGAAAACCGCGGGCATCGAGATCGCCTTCAATTTCCACGCGGGATGAACGCACGGTTATGCCGCGGGCGGCGCAGTTGTAGACCATGGTGGAATTCATGCAGGATGCGAGAGCGTGCAGGGCAAACTCGGCGGGCGTGGGAGCATCGTCGGTTCCCAGAAAAAGCTGCGGGAGGTCACTGTCCGAGGTATGGGTTTGTGTATGGTCGTGCTCCTGTCCGGCGGCCTTGAAGCTGCTGAAGGTTGAGGTGCTGCAGGTTGCGCCTTTCCAAGCATTGGAAGCTTTAAAGGTGATGCCGGCCATTGCGGGCTGGGTGTTCATCAAGGTGATGATCTGCTGCTGGTTTTCGGTATCGATTCCGTTGGTTGTCTTCTTTTCCATGGTTGCATTCATTGTTAGTCTCCTGTCGTTGTTGAGCCGGGACGGTCCCCGCTTCATTGGGGATAATTTAAGGAATGAGGTTGTTCGGCATCTACGCCTTTAAATGTAGTAACGCGCTACAGATTGTGTAGTGCGTGTGGAGGTTGAATTATGAGCATGCAGTATGGGCAGTTCTGTCCGATCGCCAAGGCCTGTGAAATTCTCAGCGAACGCTGGACCATTCTGATTGTTCGGGAATTGCTTTGCGGCAGTACGCGGTTTAATCAATTTCAGCGTGGGCTTTCACAGATTTCTCCGACGCTGCTGACGAAGCGCCTGAATCAGTTGGTGGAGGATGAGATTATTTTTAAAAAGAAGGTGCCGGGACAGCGCCGGGAGGAATATTTTCTGACGCCGGCAGGAAAAGAGCTGGCTCCGATTGTGATGGGCATGGGGGATTGGGGGCAGAAGTGGGCCCGCAGCCGGATGGAGGATGAGGAGCTGGATATTGAACTGCTCATGCTGGAGTTTTTCCGAAGGCTGGAAATCAGCGAGATTCCGGGCGGCACGCTGGTGGCGCATTTTCATTTTCCGGGATTGGAAACCTATCCGCATTGGTGGATCGTTATTGATGGTGAGGACGAACGGGAGTTATGCGTGGCTCATCCGGGGCGCGATGTGGATATTACCATTCAGAGCGATGCCCGGACGATGTGTGAAATCTGGAATGGGGATATCACCTTTTCCGATGCTAAAAAAGCGGGGCGTATTCGGCTGGAAGGGCTGCCGCTGATGAAGCGGAGCGTTGCCAAATGGCTGAAGGCCGGATTGCTGGCCAATGGGTCTTTGGTGGATCAGCTTTAGTTGTAGGCCGGATACATTGCGGGGTCGGTGCCGGGTTTGATTTGTTTCCAATGTTTGTAAGACCAGAGCCAGGATTCGGGATGGTTGCGGATCTGTTGGCTGACGACATCGACGATCTGCTGGGTGAGGGCGGCCACGATATGATCCTGATTCTGCGTTTTATCGTAGGCGGGCGGGGTGATGACTTGTCCGGTATGGGCTTCATATTTCCCCCGTCCGGTGGGTTGGCTGAAGGCAAAGATGATGTCGGTTCCGGTGCGATAGGCCAGGTGGGCGGGAGCGGATGAAACGGGGGTGGGCATGCCGAGAAAGTCGACCCAGATTCCGCCTTCGGCTTCGCCGGTGTTCTGATCGAGTACAAAGGCGGCTTTTCCGTTTTTCCTGAACCGGGCAATCAGGGTGCGCATGGCGCCTTCGCGCGGGATGATGGCCATGCCGGTTTTTTTGCGCAGCATATTCAGGTGCTGGTCGATGGCTTTGTTTTTGGTGACGGCGGCAACGCTGGCCACATCCAGTCCGAGCAGTCCGCTTTCGAGTCCGATGAGTTCCCAGTTTCCGGCATGGGCGGTGATGATGATATGCGCACGGTTTTCAAAATAGGGCCCGGTTGCGGGAACAAAGGTCTGATATTTTTTCACCCGTTTTTCGGTGTTCATGGAAAACCAGAAAATGTCGGCCATGGTGTTGGCAAAACTTCCGAAGGATTTCTGCAGAATCGCTTTTTTTTGGGCTGTGGTTTTGGTGTCGCCGAAAACGATGTCGAGATTAGCCATGCCGGTTTGGTGTTCGCGGGCGGCAAAGTAGTACGTGCATATTCCTGCAACCCGGGTGACCTCCACGAGTATGATTCTTGGAATGAGGGGGATGGCCATTGCGCCGAAACGGAAGCCGAATGTTTCAAAGGGGCGGCGGATGGCGCGGCGGATATCTTTTAATGTTCGCATAGTATTCTCTGTGTGAGCCCGAATTGTATGCTTTTGCTTCGCTGATGACGAATGGAATGTGGGCGGGTTGTTATTGGTCGATTGTCGTCGCAATTGCCGTAGGAGCGAGTCATATTTCAGTTATGCGAATTACACCTCCTAAAATTATTCAAGGCGGCATGGGTGCCGGAGTTTCAAGCTGGAAGCTGGCGCAGTCGGTTTCAAAACTGGGGCAGCTCGGCGTGGTGTCGGGTACGGCGCTCGATGGCATTATTGCCCGTCGTCTGCAGGATGGCGATGAGGGCGGCCATATTCGGCGGGCGCTGGAGTATTTCCCTTTCCAGAAAATGGCGAAGCGGGTACTGGATGCCTTTTATATTCCGGGGGGTAAAGCGGCTGATGCTGCGTATCGGATGTATCCGATGCATACGCTCGAGGAAAAACGTGCACCGTTGGAGCTTTGTATTGTGGGTAATTTCGTGGAGGTTTTTCTGGCCCGCGAAGGGCACGATAATCCGGTAGGCGTGAATTATCTTGAAAAGCTGCAACTGCCGCATTTGGCCTCAATCTACGGGGCATTGCTGGCCGGTGTGGCGGTGGTGGTGATGGGGGCGGGGATTCCGATTGCGGTGCCGGAGGTGCTTTCGGCGCTTTCGGCGCATGAGGAGGCAAGCTATCCCGTCTATGTAATCGGCTCTGATGGAAAGGCGGAAACGGTTAACCTGACGTTTAATCCGCGTACTTTTATTGAGGACGAAACATTTCCGGCGCCGTTGGAGCGACCGGACTTTTTTCCGATTGTTTCTTCCGATGCATTGGCCTCGATTTTGATGAAGCGCTCATCCGGGCCGATTGACGGATTTATTATTGAGGGAAATACGGCGGGCGGGCATAACGCGCCGCCCCGTGGAAAAACAACCTTTAATGAAATCGGTGAGCCGGTTTACGGCATTCGCGATGAAGCCAGGCTGGCGGCGTTCCGGGATTTGGATGTTCCGTTTTGGCTGGCCGGATCGGTTGGGTCGGCGGAAGAGCTGCAGGCCGCTTTGGATATGGGTGCGGCCGGTGTGCAGGTGGGAACCGCATTTGCGCTTTGCGAAGAATCGGGAATGGTTCCTGAGGTTCGGCGGGAGCTGGTTCGGGAGGCGCTGGCGGGAACACTGCGTATTTTTACCGATCCATTGGCTTCGCCGACCGGTTTTCCATTTAAAGTTGCCGACTTGAAGGGCAGTCTTTCTGAACCTGCGGTTTATCAGCAGCGCAAACGAATCTGTGATTTAGGGGCGCTTCGTCAGCCGTATCGTCGGCCAGATGGAAAAATCGGTTACCGATGCCCGGCTGAACCGGTTGCGGCGTATGTGGCCAAAGGCGGGCGCGAAGAAGATACAGTCGGTCGAAAATGTCTTTGTAATGCGCTCATTGCGAATGTCGGCATGCCGCAGCGTTTGTCGAATGGCTCAACAGAGCAGTGCCTGATTACGCTGGGCGATCACGTGAAAGACATCGGGCAGTTCTGTGCTGCCGGTCAGGTTGATTTTTCTGCGGCCGACGTTGTCCGCATTCTGCTCGGCGCATAATTTCCAGGGTCTGGAGCCTTTTTTAGTGCATTTCAAACGAGCACTAAAAAGGTATTGTTTATGATCGCCTTATAAACGCGTCTCATTATGCTGATGCGCAGTCTTTCTTATAGGAGGTTATTGAATGAAAACGGGTTTGATTGGAATTTGTTTACTTTTCGCGGCATGGGTTTGTGCCGATTCCGTGGTCTATGAAATTGAAGACGCGGCATTCGAAGGATTTATCGAAAATGCCGGGGCCGATGCGCCGATGGTGTTGCTGATTCATGACTGGGATGGATTAACGGAATATGAAATTAAACGCGCGGGCATGCTGCGGGAACTGGGGTATTCCGTGTTTGCGATTGATCTCTATGGGCAGGGCGTGCGGCCGACAGCGATTGCGGACCGTAAAAAATGCATGAGTATGCTGACGGAAGATCGGCCGAAAATGCAGGCTTATATGGAAGGCGCGTTGGAGTTTGCGAAATCGCAGGGACTGAATACGGAAAACTGTGTGGCGATGGGGTATTGTTTCGGCGGAACGGCGGTGCTTGAGCTGGCTCGGTCGGGCGCAGATTTAAAAGGATTCGCCACTTTTCACGGTGGATTGGGACTTCCGGAGGGTCAGGATTATTCCAAGGTTTCCGGGGAATATCTGATTATGCATTCCATCACCGATGGCATGGCTCCGTTTTCTGAATTGGCCGAGGGGCTGGAAAAGGCCGGCGTCGGAGCGCAACTGATCTGTTATACCGGAGCTCCGCACGGTTGGACCGTGTTTGATAGTCCTCGTTATGCGGAAAAGCAGGATGGTGAATCCTGGGCACTCTTTGTTCAGTTTCTAAATGATGTACTTAAATAAGTAGAAGGAAATAGATGAAAGCACATACAGCAAGTTTGATTAACGCAGTCGTTTTAATTGGTTTTGGCCTTTGGGCTTATTTCGGCTCAGAAACGCCTTCAGTAACCGCGCTGATTCCGGTGGTTTTCGGGGTGGTGATTCTTTCTCTATATAAGGGCGTTAAAAAAGAGGATAAAATTATTGCCCATATTGCGGTGCTTTTAACGCTGCTGATCCTGATTGCGTTAGGCGTGAAACCGCTGCCGGCGGCTATGGAGCGGGGCGATGGTTTGGCGGTCATGCGTGTGGTGGTCATGATGGTCTCGACGTTTGTTGCGCTCTTCTTCTTTATAAAGAGCTTTGTCGATGTCCGCAAAGCCCGCGAAGCGGCCGCTGCTCAAAAGTAATTTTACTCGCAGAGGCGCAGGGTCCGCAGAGAAACCTAATTTATAAAACCTCTGCGCTCTCCGCGGCTCTGCGAGGAATCAGCGGAGAGCTGGGCATATGAGTTTTGATGAGGGATTGGCTGAACGGCTACGTGAAGTGCTTATGGATGAGCCGGATGTTGCCGAAAAGAAAATGTTCGGAGGGCTTTGTCTGATGGTTTCGGGGCATATGTGCTGTGGAATTATTGATGAAGCTCTGATGGCGCGGGTGGGGCCTGATCAATATATCCAATGTTTGGAACGTCCGCATGCCCGTGAAATGGATTTCACGGGCAAACCCCTGAAAGGGATGATCTATGTAGATTCTGCAGGAACTGCGGAGGATGAAGATCTGAGGTTTTGGGTGAGCTGCTGTATGAGTTTTATAGAAACCCTGCCGTTGAAATAGTGTTTTACATCACTCATGAACTTAAGCCATCACCGAAACGATGGCTTTTTTGATTTAAAACGTCTTCTGCAAAATGCGCTTTATAAGCAGGTTGTGAGGAGGGTGTAAAATAAGTTCAAAAAACGGTTGCGGGAAACCCGTTTCTGACTACTATCCGTCCCCCTGTTCACAACGCATCAGTTGCTTAACGCACTGGCAGGTGAATGGGAAACTTGTTCTTTATTAATAGCTGAATCATTTGGATGTGCCGGGTTGCAAGACCAGGTCCTCGCTAAACAAAACGCGCTGCTAGCCGTTCATGTAAGGCCACAGGATTTTCTCTCTAAGAGCGGTGATGGTTTGTTCAAAATTCAGTCATTAAAAATAAATTGATTTTCGGGTTGATCGAAATGAAACGATCGGTACTATAGCCCGCCTTGTTCAAAACAAACCATGTGTTTGCAGTGAACAAAACATCACCACCTGAGGGCGGTGAATGATCTTTGAAATCAGAATAACTCATAAGAAATATATGACGAAATGAAGCATCGCTTCGAATCAGAAGTGGTGCGGTTTGTTATAGCCAATTCTTTGA
>JARNMJ010000040.1 GCA_029432795.1 Pontiellaceae bacterium B12219 | reverse complement strand
GTCGAGTCGCCATAAGTCCAATCCGTTAAGACTGATCCAGTCTATCACAGATATCTTAAATCTGAAATGGATAAGTCCGACAGACTGCTAGGAGGGGGAGGGCAGGTCTTTTCGGGAGTAGCCGACTTCTGCCAGAATTTTGTCCGTTGTCTGGAAGTGACATTTTGCAGTATCGAGCAGAATGCCCGGACCTTTGTAAGCGACCAGTTTCTCCGCTTCTTTGCGGACTTTTTCCGAAGCGCCTTTCGGAACTTCAAAGTTATGCGTTTTCCCCATTTCTTTAAGTGCGTAGAGAAATCCTGCCCGGGCAAGAATAGAGGCCGCGGCAACAGCGGGGTCGGATTCGGCTTTGGTGCGTTGGTCGAGTTTTATTTTTTTAGCTTTATCAAACAGGGCTTGTTCAATCTGATGGGTAGGCCCGAATTTGTCAGAAAGCGCGCGCGGGCAATCGGGTACCTTTTCGAGCAGGTTTTCAATGGCACGGGCGTGGCCCCATGCCAGCATCTTATTCACATTTCGAATCTTTGAATACATACGATTATAAGAGCGGGGTCCGATGGTAACCATAGCGCATCGGTTGCCCAGTAGTTTGCGTATATCCCGGGCCATGGTCAGTGCGACATTGTCGGATGATATTTTTTTTGAATCCCGCACGCCCATATCCCGTAATTTTTCAACGAGCCCTTCGTCTACATAGGCGGATGCAATCACGAGCGGACCAAAGAAGTCGCCTTTTCCGCTTTCATCAATACCCATGTGGGGTTGGTAAGCCTCCGGATCGAGCACTTTATCGTAACCGAATTGGGCCTCTTTAAGAATTTCGGTTTCCAAAGTGAAGGTGATCCATTCCTGGCTGGCCTTGCCCTGAACCAATAATTTCCCGGAATTATAGAGATTGATGCGACAGTCCGGGATCGATACGGCAATTCGTGTGTGCGGAACGTTTTCGGGTACGTAGTTTGAATTCTTGAGCAGTTCAAGTAGTTGTTCCTGTTGTTCTTCGTTGAGTTTAAATGTGAAGGAGTTGGTTTTCATTCGCGTGTTCCATGATAAAATTTCGGCATAAATTGTGAATAGATGGTTTGTAACATAGCTGCGTTTTTGCTCGAATCAAATAACTTCATCGGGCGTTTATCATGAATTATAAACAATGGACAATTGGCATGCTGACTTTTGGTCTCTGTCTGATTTGCAATCGTGCAAGTTCAGAGGAGATTTCGGGGCATAAAATTATTCCGTCGCATGCAGATGCTGCTGTAATTCTGGCAAAATACTCCGGACTTTTTGATCGATATGTTCCTCAATCAGCAACTTTGAATGACTGTGTTGCGTTTATGAATGAGCAGGGCGTTTATTTCGGGTTAATGGAAGTGGTTAATGGATCGGAGTTTACTGTTAAAGACTGCGCAAGGGTGATGGGGCAGATTGAATTGATTTTTTCCGGAGAAGCTGAATTTCAGATGGGCAAAGTTCTTTTGCCTAAAGGCATTGCTTCGTGGGAAGAGTTCTGTACTATGGAAGACGTAGATTATGAACAAGGCTACAAGGAGTTGTCGCGGGCTATGCGGTTTGCTGCACAGTTAAATTGGTAGTTTTTCTTGCGTCTAACACAATGTTTTTATATTTATAGGAAACTTAACTAGAGGATAAGGGGCATGACTAAATATTGTTTGACCGTTGGATTGGTAGTTGCAGTTCTCGCTGGAAGCGTAACTGTACATTCCACTTATGCACAGGCGGCTGATTCTAAGCCTGCCTTGACTGTTGCTGATCAGGCTCAAAAAGCTATATCGGCTGCAGAGGTTCAGGTGGAAAAGGCTCGCGAGGCTATCGCGGCAGGTAAGGAGCTTATTGCGCAGATTCCTGAGGACTCGCCTTTGATGCCTGATGTTGCTCAGGTTGTTGAAGCAGCTTCAGCCAATTGGAAGATTGCAATCGACTCCCTGAAAGGTGCCAAAGAAAGCTCGTCCAAAGTTGCGACAGCGAAAAACCCATCAATTGCCAGTGATTATGCGTTGCTTGCCAAGGTCAATGCCGGCGTCGCCTTGTCAGGAGCTGAAGTTGTTCAGATTGCGATTACATATGTTGAAGCCGTTCAGAGTAATAAAGCTGAATCGCTGGATGTTATCCGCACAGCCTTGCAGGATGCGCTGGCCTCTTCTTCGCAGGTTCAGTTCAATTACGAGCGTGTTAAAAAACTGATAGCTGAGAAATACTCTAAATAAGGAGCAAGCCATGAATAAAATTTACAAAAACATATTAGGATTAGTCTGTCTGAGTGGGCTGGTAGTCATGTCCGCAAGCGCTGTTGATCAGGCGGCGGCGGCTGGAGACCTTGCTGAAATATCTGCGCTGTCAGTTATGGCCAAAGCCAATCTTTCCCAGGCGGCTCTGGGCGGCGATGTTGATGCAATTGCCGAGGCGGTAAAGCGGTCGGATGCAGTTGATGCTTCTGTGAATCAGGCCATGCAGAGCTATGCGGATATTGTCGTAGCTTTAAGAAATGGTGATGAGGACGCGGCGCAATCTGCAGCTGATGCGATTCGTGCATCTCTGGAAAAGGCGATGGATGCCCTCAATGGAGTGATTCCGGAGCAGGTTGCTGATGCGGTTAATCAATGGAAAGATTCCAAGGCGAATACAGCCGGTGGTCCAGGTCAGCCTTATGATCCCCCGAATATGTATGATGTTCCTTGGAATTCGCAACAGATGAGAGCGTTTTATCAGAGCCAGTTTGGTAACTTCTGGAATGCTGGATTGGACCCGTCGGATAACGAAGCTACGCCGGAATAAGTTGCTAGGGCTAATAAATTAGGTTGTTTTAAGGGAGTTATTAATTATGACAAAAAGTACACTTCATGTGCTCGCTGCTCTATCGATTGTTGCCGGATCTTCATTCGCTGCTAAAGAGCGTGTGGTTCGATTTCAAAACCAGGTCCGTGTGGGATTTGATGACAATATTTATAAGACGCCGGACAAAACATCGTCTGCTTTTATAACGGATGTTATCAATTTGTCCGCCAAGATGAATTTTTCATCCAGAACGGATGCGTTGCTGTATTGGCAGCCGGAATTTCAGTATCGCTTTGATGCGGATCCTAAATTCATTACCTATCAGGATCTTTATGCTCGGTTAAATCATGCTGTTTCTCAGCGTACATTCTTAACTTTGTCTGATCGCTTCCGTTATCAGCAAAAAGAAGGTCAGACGGAAAATCCGGGTGCTGGCGGACCAAGTGAATATAATCAGAACTACTATGAAAATGAGCTTTTGGGTGCTGTCGATTATACGCTGAATGATGTTAGCGGTCTGCGCGTCGGTGCCGGGTACGAATTCCGTATCTGGGATGATAAAACGTATGGTGAATGGCAGGGAATAAGCGGTGGTACAAGCGACGGTGGTAATAACTATAATCTGGTTTCTGCTGACGGTTCCTATTATCGCCAGCTGAAACCTAATAAAACTCAGGTTATGGCGGGTGTTAATTACGCTGGCCTGGCCTATGAAGGTGATCGCGGTGGATATGATGCGGTTACACCGATGCTTGGTGTGGATCAAAACTTCACGCCGAATGTTACGGGTTTTGGTCGCTTGGGTTATTCATTCACATCGGTTGATAATGTCGGAAGTTCAAGTGATACTTCCGCTCCGTATTTGAAGGCCGGTGTTGAAGTGAGCCCTTCTGCTCGAACCAGTGTCACTACTTCTCTGGGATACTCTCTGTATCGTTCGGAAAACTCATATTATAATGCTCAGGATCAGCTCAGTCTCAGTCTTGGGGTACGTCATGACATTACTGCAAAAATTATGTTATCCGGAGCGTTCAACTATATCTATAGTAACTATAAGAGTGACTATGTTACGTACGGAGCTTCTCTTCCGGATTCAAAAGACAGTTACATTTCGTTGGGATTGCGCGCTTCTTATCAGTTGAATCGCAATAACTTCCTGGAGCTAGGTTATATCTACCAGAACCGTATGGTTTCCAGTGGATCTCCTCTTAGTGAATGGGATAGCAACCGTGTTGATTGCGGTTGGAGATTACGTCTGTAATCGATTCCATCTGAATGTTTGAGATTTTATTTGAATGATAAGGTGGTGAAGGTTTACCTTCACCACTTTGATTTTAATGTGGAGTAAGCTATATGAGTAACGAGTCCGAGCAGCAGTCTAGCACCCTTCACTTTCTTGATTACTGGCGGGTTATCCGCTCAAGAAAGGAAATTGTACTTGCTGTAGCGTTTCTTGTGGTTTTAACAGGCACTGTTTACACGTTGATGTTGCCGAATATCTACGCTTCATCGGTTCGTATTTCTGTTTCTGAGGATGCGCCTGAGATCAATCCTTTTGCAATGCAGCAGTCTTACTACACTTCGTACAATCCATATTTTCTGCGTACTCAATTCGAAATATTAACCTCCAAGCCGATTCTTTATGAAGTGGTAAACCGGTTGGATTTGCAACAGGAATGGGGTAAAGGCGGCGAAAAACTTCCCCGGGAAGTTGCTCTTAAAATTTTACAGAACAGCGTTGATGTTTTTCAGCAACGCGATACCTCTTTGATCGTTATCAGCGTTAAACAGGATAATCCTGAGGTTGCTGCGGATATCGCAAATGAACTGGCTGAAGTGTATCGCGACTCCCGGTTGGACCTTGCAATTAAAAATGCCCGCGGGGCAATTGATAAGATCGATGAAGCTCTGAAAGAGCAGCTAACGCGTGTTGAAATTGCAGAAGAAAAGGTTCAGACGATTCGAGCGGAACAGGATATTGCTGTGATCGGCAGTGAAGGCAGCGTCGACGTCAGCGATATTCGAATCCAGCAATTGGAGGGCGACCGTCTTATGGCTCAAAAAGAGATGGTTGAAAAAGAGGGTCTGCTTCAGATTCTCGAAGATCTGGATGATAAAGATCTGATTGAGCAGGCTTCCTACATTACGTTTGACCAGATTGTCATGAATACCATTCAGCAGCTGCAGGACATAGAAGTTCAGCTTAGTTCGCTGGATGCTGACTATGGTGAAAATCATCCCGAAGTTCGAAGATATGCACTTCAGAAACAGACATTAGAAGATACGCTGAAACAACGTTTGCAGGCGTTGCGCAACGGTCTGCAAACTGAATACATGATTGCAAAGAATAATTTTGAGAGTCTGGATAAAGTTCTGGCGACAGTTCGTTATGACTCGATTGAATCTCAGGGTACAAAATACCGTCCGTTTCGAAATGCGCAGAATGACCTGGAAACAGAACGCTTCATTTATAATCAGTTGAAAGCAAAGCATCGTCAGGAAATAATTACACTACAGGTTCCGCGTAATCCTGTTGAAATTATTGATGTGGCAGAACCTAATCGCCGTCCGGTTAGTCCAAACCTTTTCATGAATGTACTGTTAAGTATATTTGTCGGTCTCGGCGCCGGTGTTGGTCTTGCATACTTCATTGAATATCTTGATACCTCCATCAAGACGGCGGATGACGTTGAGCGTATTCTCGGCTTGCCTGTTCTTGGTCTGATTCCTCAGAAAGTGCGCCCATTGATTGAAGAGGGGCCGGATAGTGAGCATGCTGAGGCGTATCGGGTGCTGCGTACTAATTTGGCCTTCACTGAAGGTGGGTCGCATCGCGGCGCGTTCTCCGTGCTGTCCGGTGGTGCAGGTGAAGGTAAATCCACGACCTGTTTCAACCTGGCCTTTGTCAGTGCGCAACAAGGTGAAAAAGTTCTGCTGATTGATGCCGACTTACGCCGTCCTGTGCAACACACCATTTTGGGCGTTTCAAATCGCTTTGGTTTAACCAATGTGTTGCTGCGTGATGTGCCGGTGGAAGAAGCCATTAAAGCGACCAGCGTACCTAATCTTCATTTTCTCCCGAGCGGGCGTCTGCCAAGAACCTCTTTGGGCGTGTTGGATCCGAAAAGAATCGGGGAACTAATTTCCAGCTTGAAGTCAAAATATGATGTTGTCTTGATTGACACCCCGCCATTGGTTGGTATCAGCGATTCCTCTATTATTGCGAAAGAGACCGATGGTGCGATCATCGTTGTTCAGTACCGCAAATATCCGCGCGATATGCTGATTAAAGCCAAGGGAATGATTGAAGCTCTTGGTGTTAATGTCGTTGGAGCTGTCCTGAATAACATTAATGTCATGCGTGATGATTACTACTATTATTATCACTCGTACTACTCTGACTATTATCATAGTTCACAGAGTGACGTGTCGATGGATGACGATGCTTAAGGCGGAAGTAAACCTCTAGGAATGATATGATGCATAAGTTTATTTTTTCGATTGTAGTGATGTTCTCTGTAGTTCTTTGCGGTTGTGTTGTGCAGCCTGTCGGTTCTGCAGGAAGTGACGGTGCCGTAAATGCCGGTACGCCGATGGCAGATGAAAACTTTACAGGCGGGTATACAATCAAGGCGCTCGATCCACTGTACATTCGCTTTAGCGGTATAATGGAGCAGCAGGTTCTGGAAGTGGTTGTCGATGAAAATGGCGAGATTAACTTGCTTCATATTGAAGAACCAATCAAAGCCGCGGGGCTTTCAACTTCTCAGTTAGAGCACCAGATAGAGCGGCTTTATATTGACGGCGGCATTTATAAAAATGTTTCTGTTAACGTAACAATGACCGCAAAGGTCTTTTATGTGCAGGGTGAGGTGAATGCGCCGGGGCAATTTCAGCTGATGAGCGGTACGACACTGCTGCAGGCGATTGCCGGTGCCAGAGGGCCGACAGCATTTGCCAACCTTAAAAAAGTAACGATTGCCCGTCATGGGAAAGTTTACACATACGATATCAAAAAGCTGGAGCGGGACCCTTCTCTTGATGTGAAGATTAACGCAGGTGACGTCATTAAAGTATGGCAGACGTGGTACTAATCTCTCGTCTGTAAAACCACAGGGGGCGCGTCATGGAGGCCATGTCCTTGTCGAACAGGATTGGCATTTTTGGCGGGTCATTTGATCCGCTTCACCTAGGGCATTTGGTTATTGCACAGGATGCAGCGGAAAAGCTTGGGCTGTCTGAAGTTATTTTTATCCCGGCAGCAATACCTCCTCATAAACAGCACCTTCAGCAAAGCTCAGCTGAGCACCGTTTGAATATGTTGAATGAAGTGCTGGAATCGGATACGCGATTCAGCGTTTCCGATATCGAAATGCAACGGGGAGGAGTTTCCTATTCCTTCGAAACGGTCCGAGCTTTAAAGGGTGAATATCCGGCTGTCGAACTGGTTTTAATCGTTGGTACCGATACCTTGGTTGATCTGCACAATTGGTACAATATTGACGAACTGCTGGAGCTATGCGAGGTTGCATCCTTCATGCGCCCCGGAGAAAGTGACATTTCCCGGATACGTGAAAAAATTCAGCTTACTGAAAAGAACAGGGAACGCGTACTTAACAATACGTTTGAGTCCCATATGATTGGCATATCATCCTCTGAAATTCGGATGCGTGTCTCGCAGGGGCTTGAGATTCGGTATCTCGTGCCCGCTGAAGTGGAAAAGTATATTTTTGAGAACGGCTTATACAAAGGCTAAGAAAATTATGGAAAAAACTGATCAGGAAATAATTAAGGAAATTGTCGAATTTCTGGATGAGCGTAAGGCCGAGAACCTTGTTGCCATCGACTTGCGGAATCATGCCAATATTGCCGACTATTTTATCATCGCGACCGGAGCAAACAAACCCCACCTCAAGGCGCTTTACGATGGTCTGCAGCGGCTTTATAAAGATGCCGGCTTTAAGGGATTTCAAAAAGAAGGTGTGCCCGAGAGCGGTTGGATGATCATGGACTATCACGGGGTGATGGTTCACATCTTCGAGCGGGAGATGCGCGAGTTCTACGATCTGGAAAAACTCTGGAAAGATGCGCCATCGCTGGAACTGAAAGGTGGGGAATAATGGCATTTAAAATTTACAATACGATGAGCCGGACGAAGGAGGAGTTGATTCCCCTCGATGGTAAACATGTGCGAATGTATACCTGCGGGCCGACCGTATATAATTACGCGCACATCGGAAATTTTCGGGCCTATATGTTCGAGGATCTGCTTCGCCGCTATATTAAATTCTGCGGATTCGAAGTCACGCAGGTTCAGAACCTGACCGATGTGGATGACAAAACCATACGTTCATCGATTGAGCAGGGCATGGCCCTTAAAGAATATACGAAGACCTACATTGATGCCTTCTTTGATGATTTGGCAAAACTCAATATTGAGCCGGCGGAGCACTATCCTGCGGCGACGGATTATATTCCGCAAATGATTAAGATCATTGAGACCCTGTTCGAGAAAGGCTACGCCTATCAATCCGAAGACGGTTCGGTTTATTACAGCATTGATAAGTTTGAAACATATGGAAAACTGGCGCATCTCGATCGGGAGGGTATGCAGTCCGGAGCACGTGTTGCACAGGATGAATACGATAAAGACAATGCCGCCGACTTCGCTTTGTGGAAGGCCTATGTTCCTGAAGACGGCGATGTGGTCTGGGATTCGCCCTGGGGCAAAGGACGTCCGGGCTGGCATATTGAATGTTCGGCCATGAGCATGGATCTGCTGGGGGACAGTTTTGATATTCATACCGGCGGCGTCGACAATATCTTTCCGCATCATGAAGACGAAATTGCGCAGTCCGAAGCGGCCACCGGAAAAATGTATTCAAAATATTGGATGCACTGTGGCTACCTGGTGGTCGATGGGAAAAAAATGTCCAAATCCGTCGGTAATTTTTACACCCTTCGCGAGATTCTGGATATGGGGTACACCGGACGCGAAGTCCGGTATGAGCTGCTTTCATCGCACTATCGTCAGTCACTGAACTTTGCCTTCAAATCGTTGGACGCAAACCGGGCGGCGTTGAAACGTCTGGATGAATTTTATACAACAGTACAGGAAGCTGCCGGTTCTGAAACCAAAGCCGGGGAATTGCCGGAATGGGCTCAGAGCACCCGGGCACGCTTTGCGGAAGCCATGGATGACGACATGAATATTTCCGGGGCGATGGCTGCAGTGTTCGATACGGTTCATGCAGGCAATAAAGCCATGGTTGATTCACCGCTTACAGGAAGTCAGGCTGTTGCAGTTTCCAACCTTTGGAAAGAGCTGGATGCAGTGCTGGGCTTGCTGATTCCGCAACAGGAAGAAATTTCCCCGGAAGTTAATGAGCTGCTTGAAGCCCGTACAGTTGCACGTGCCGAGAAAAACTGGGGGGAATCCGATCGCATTCGTGATCGGCTTGCCGAGCTTGGCTGGACGGTTAAAGACACGCCCGAAGGACCGAAACTCAGAAAGCTTTAGCATGTCCGGAAAATTCATCACGTTTGAGGGGCCCGAGGGCAGTGGTAAGTCCACGCAGATCCGGTTGCTGGTTGAGCAGCTTGAAAAGCGGGGACTGGAAATCACCTGCACGCGGGAGCCCGGCGGAACAGCAACGGGCGAACAGATTCGTAATCTGCTTCAGCACGATGCGGCCGGAGAGCCGCTCTGCGACCGTTCTGAGCTGCTCCTGTTCACAGCCAGTCGCGCCCAGTTGATGGACCGTGTGATTCTTCCAACCCTTGGAAGCGGGGGATGGGTGCTCTGCGATCGATTTATCGATTCCACGATGGCCTATCAGGGTTTTGCGCGGGGGATGGATTTGACCACGTTGGATGCGATTAATGCTTTTGCCATTTATGACCGAAAACCCGATCTCACGATTCTGCTGGATCTGGATGTTGAAGCCGGGTTCCAACGGTTGGAAAAACGCTATGCGGATTCCGAGGATTCGCACGACCGTTTTGAGCGGGAAGCGCGCGCATTTCATCATCGGGTACGCGATGGCTATCACAAGCTGGCGGAACGCGAGCCCGAACGGTTCTGTATTGTAAAGGCCGATCGTTCTATTGAGGACGTGGCTGCCGATGTCTGGAATGCGGTGAACGGGGCATTGCTTTGAGTGTGGACGTTGTTGATATGCATGCCGAAGCCTGGCAGGGAATCCGGAATGGATTTGAGTCCGGGCGTTTGGCGCATGCCTACGTCATTGTGGGTTCAACCCGCGGAAATGCCCTCCAGTTTGCGGAATCCTTTTTAAAACTGTTGTTTTGCGAACGCGCTGAAAAACCCTGTAATGAATGCAAGGGATGCCGGCAGGTGGAGGCGCATAAACATGCTGATACGCTGTGGGTCGAACCGCAGAGTAAATCGCGCATGGTCCGGGTGGAGGATGTTGAAGCCCTGATTCATCGAATTTCCCAAACAGCATTTGGTGGCGGCTGGAAAGCGGGCATTATTCTGCAGGCCGACCGGATGAATAATCAGTCCGAAAATAAACTGCTTAAAACCCTCGAAGAACCGCCGCAAAACACCTTGCTTCTGTTGGTCACCGATTCTCCGCAAAGCCTGTTGCCGACCATTATTTCCCGTTGCCAGAAGATCGTTCTTTCGGAAGGGCGCATTGGAATGCTGAATGAGATTTGGCAGATACTTTTGATGAATGTTCTATCCGGTATGCCGCCGACGGGCGGATTGGATGCTGCACGGTTGGCCAGCCAGATGAAGGCGATTCTGGATACGGTGAAAGAGAATATTTCGGCCACGGTGGTTGAGGAGCTGGACCAGAACGATGAAGCGCTGGATGAATCCAAATTAAAGGTGATTCTGGAAGCGCGAATCAATGCCCGGTTGAAAGAAGTTCAGGCGGATGTTTTTCGGGTCATGCTGGACTGGCATCGGGATGTGTTGATGCTGGCGTCTGGAATCGATGCAGAGCAGCTCATTTTTTCCAATGATCGGAATGTGCTGGAACAACAGGCCAAGCTGCATACGCAGGCCTCGGCGCTGAATGCTATTCGGGAGATTGAAAATATGGCCCAACGGCTGGACCGGAATATTCCCGCCATGCAGATTTTCGACGAAGGCTTTCGGAAGATGGCCCGGCGTTAGGCGCTGAGTCGATTCAGAATGGCCCGCATGGCCAACGTGTAGCCGAATCCTTTGAAGCCCATAATCTGACCGATACAGGCCGGTGCAGTGAGGCTCTTGTGACGAATCTCCTCACGCTGATGGGTGTTGCTCAAATGAACTTCCACGGTCGGTACAACATCACTGACCGCTTTGATCGCATCGCATAGGCCCAGGCTGGTATGTGTGAATGCGGCGGGGTTAATGACGATACCGTCAAAGACGCCCCGCGTTTCCCCGATCCAGGTAATCAGTTCCGCTTCCGAGTTGGATTGACGGAATGTGATTTCAACCTCGGGAAATGTGGTTCGCAGTTCCGTTTCAATATCGGCCAGCGTTTCGCGGCCGTAGATTTCCGGTTCACGGGTTCCGAGCAGGTTCAGATTGGGTCCATTCAGCACAAGTATCTTCATTCCATTCTCCAATGATTGGAAAAAATAGATGACTCATGATTTGGAAACAAGAACGAATGACAGATCCCTTGCTCTTGAAGCAGTACGCGATTTAAAGTATTTGTTGAACTTCGGGTTTAATGAGGGATTGGATATGAAGTGGATGGGGTTACTTTGTTTATTGGCCGGTACTGCTTTTGGGATGCCGGATCAGGCTGAATTTGATCATATCACGCAGGACCGTATCGATTTGGATCTGGCAACCGGTGAACTGTTACTTAATGATCAACCAGTACGTTTAGATGAACTGGCCGGTCACATCGAAACCGCCTATTCGATTTCATTTAACGCCGCGATTCATTCGGATGATAGCACGGGGCATTCAGCAAATCGGGAAGATCTTTTTTCTGATCCGGGGGACGATGTCCCGGACGGGCCCGCAGTTGTTTCAGCAGAGATTTTGCTGAGAGTGCTCGAACAGATTGATTCGACCCATATTGTTCCGGAGCTGGTTCGTTTGGATTTTGTTTTTCCCGTTCAGCTGAAACGCAACCAATATCACCATATTGAACTGACGAGTGGGGGACCGGTGGTGTTGAACGGAACGGCAATATCGGTGGCAGATCTTGCTCAGCTAAATTCACGAGGGAACCCTTTTGTAATCGACCGGAAGAATGCGTCCAGTCCGGTTGATTATCGGCAGCTTCTTTCTGTGCTGCGGGCGATCGGCGGAAATGCAGAAATTGCCGGGCTGGAGTTTGTTGACGAGGAAAGAATTTCGGTAGAGGCGGTTATTTCTTCGGTTAAGCCCGATGGAACCCGTGATGTTCATTCCGCTCCCAAGGTTACCGTGACGCCGGGAACGGACGCGATGATCCGGGTGGTGACCAATGGAGCAGGAAAACAAACGTATGAGCCGTGGATGGACGAATTTCATCAGGAGGACTTGGCCAATCTCGGAATTCGATTTTCCGTAAACGCTCAGATCATCGGTGAATATATTCGCGTGTCCGGCGTGGTCATTTTGACAAAACTTCAGGATCGGGCAGGGCTCTTTCTTCACAACGGGACACCTGTTGCCAGCTATACCTGTTCAAAGGTGGTCGTGCCGATTGAAGTGGTGCTTCCGCCAGGCATAGAAACCGTAGAATTCCCCGTGGTTAAGATCGATGGGAAGGAAGCATTCTGTCGAGTGAGAGCGGTTACTGTTGATAAGCGGGGCATGACCAAAGCGCAACGGGAAAGGGCCCGTGAAGCAGCTCGGATAACGGAGCCCATCAGGCCCCGGAAGGAGATGTGAAATGAAGTGGTTGGGGATAGTTTGTCTATTAGCAGGAACGGTGCTGGCCGCGCCGGATCAGGAAAGGTTCGCGCACATCACGCAGCACAGTGTGGACTTGGATTTGAGCTCGGGCGAAATCTTTTTCAACGGTGAACCGATGGATGCAAAGCAGTTTACGGAACAGGTTAAACAGGCCTATTCCATCACCGTGAGTGCGTTTTCCCGGTCAGATGATGATTATGGCGGCGTCGACGAGCTTTTCGGAGGAGCTGATGTGGTTGAGCCCGAAAACAAAGAGCCGACGATTGTTCCTTTGCAACGGATTACCGATCTCCTGACTCCGATCGAGGAGGCGGGGATGGATCCTGAAAGGGTTCAGCTGGAAATGTATCTGGATCCCAAAGGCCGGATCAAATTAAGCTCAGCACAAATGGAATGGTATTTCTGAACCGAACACCGATTGCCATCGGGGACCTTTCGGAAGAACTTCTTAGAATGAAGTTGGTTTCGATCTCGTCTGTGGATTTTGAGGAGTCCGTGAATTATGTGGATCTACTCGCTGTGGCACGGGCACTCGGCCCGAATGTGAAGATCGTTGCGCTGGCCATCCATAGTTTCAAGCAAGTGGAGGTTAAAGCCGAAATCTACGAGCTTAATGCGGCTGGTGAAACAAATAGGCTCTCTGCTCCCATGGTAACCACAAAAGCGGGTAACGAGGTTTTAATTCGTGTGGTTTCAACTGAATCAGGCCTGAAAACTTTTCCGTTTGGAGCGGACGAGTTTCATCAGGAGGATCTTGCAAATCTCGGGGTGCGTTTTGCGGTCTGTCCTCAGATTATCGGCAACTATGTCCGGGTTTCCGGAGTTGTGATTTTGACAAAGAGCACGAGGAAGTATTCCAGCTGGAGGAAATTCCCTGTTACAGTTATTCCGTCTCAAAAACCGTCATCCCGATTTTCCTGGTTTTTCCGCCTGATATGGAAACGATCGAATTTAAGGTGGGAGAAGTAGACGGAATAAAAACGATGTGCCGAATAAGCGTTGAGATTCAAGACGACCGGGGAAATCCGATGAAGAGGCTGTAGGGGATGGCTATTCAAAAAGGTCGGTTTGAATACCAATTGAACTGAGGCATTCGGGATCATCGTTCGCAACTTTATTGACGTGTGGTGAAACGGGGCGGGCACTCAACGGTTCTGATTTTTCCGGTAGCTGGAATTTGACGATCCCGCTTCCGGTTTTTCCAATCTTTGGAACCAGTAACCACTCATTCCAGCGGGATGGAGGAAGAATGATCGGCATGCGGTCGTGAATGCCCTGCATATTCGAATCGGCTGCGCGGGTGATGATGACGCAGTGGCCATTCTGCCAGAGCCCGGCGAAGGCGAAGAGGCGCTTTCCCAGGGTTTGGAAATAGTAGGGTTGTTTGCCTTTCCACTCGTAAAACCCGTCGGCGGGAATCAGACAACGGTTGGTATATAGCAGATTTTTAAACATCGGCCGTTCTGCCAAAGTTTCCGAACGGGCGTTGATGACGGTTGCGCCTGAACGCGGATTTTCAAAGCCCCAGATGCAGTCTTCGGCAGTTTTCGGATTCTGTTGGCGGATCACGGCGATCTGCTGGGTTGGGGCAATGTTGTAGCGTCCGTGAAAGAGTGGCGGCAGCTCAATTTCCGCCAGCTGTTCGAGTGCTTCTTTTCGGGTTTTAGTTTGAGTGAATCGTCCGCACATAAGAACGTATTTCGTAATACGTATTGCGTAACGATGCAACCTCGTTAATCTGGAACGTGAATATAAATTCGGGAGATCAGTCATGAAACTGTGTCGATTTGGCGAAAAGGGAAAAGAACGTCCGGGGATTTGGATGGATGATGGGCGGATTCTGGATGTACGGGCGCTGGCTTTTCATATTGAGGACTTTAACGACCATTTTTTCGAAAATAATGGAGTCGGACAGCTTCAGTTATTGCTTGAAGATCCGGGGGCAAAATATGTCGAGGCGGCAGGGGTACGTTTGGGGCCTCCTGTTGCACGGCCTTCGAAGATTATCTGCGTGGGTGCAAACTATGCCGACCACGCCAAGGAGTTCGGGCATGAAATCCCAACGGAACCGATCCTTTTTTCAAAAGCCACTTCGGCGTTGAACGGGCCGTTTGATCCGATTCAATTGCCGGAAGGTGCAAAGGTGGTGGATGGCGAAGCGGAGCTGGCGGTGGTGATCGGCCGGACAGCTTCCTGGGTTCGGAAAGCGGATGCGTTGGATTATGTGGCGGGTTATACGGTGCTGAACGACGTGACGGAACGGATTGTTCAGAAGGCCAACGGGCAGTGGTTTCGCGGGAAGGGCTTTGACTCGTTTTGTCCGCTCGGCCCGTTTCTGGTGACGCCGGACGAAGTTCCAGACCTTGGAAATCTGCATGTTTGGCAGAAACACAACGGAGTGCAGCTTCAGGATGGAAACTCTACGGACATGATGTTTGATGTGCCGTTTCTGATTGAATACATCTCGCAGGGCATGGCGCTGAATCCGGGAGATATTATTGCAACCGGAACTCCTTCAGGAATCGGATCGGCCCGCAACCCGCAGGTGTTGTTGAAATCCGGCGATGTGGTTGAGGTGGGAGTGGATGGTGTCGGGGCGCAACGCTCTGATATTGTGTAGCCGACCATTGCACACAAAAAAGGGATCGCAGTGCGATCCCTTTTTTGGTTTCCAATGATTGGAAGACTTAGAACTGGTAGCGAACTGAACCGAGCAGGGTGTAGTCGCTGTAATCGGAACCAAAGCGGCCATCCAGGTCGGCACGCAGTTCGAGATATTCGCCCCACTTGGCGGAAGAGCCGATGCCGAGTTTGAGAATGTCTTTTTCCGGAGCTTGGAAATCGAGTGCATAGGTTCCGTTGGCACCCTGCAGGGAATAAAGAATTTCTTCTTCGTCGCCGATCCATTCATGGAGCCAATAGGCGCTGATTTCCGGTTTAAAGGTGATTTTTCCTAAGCCCATATACATGGCCATGCTTGTTCCAAGCGAGCTCTGCAGGTTGAAGGTTTCAAGACTGCGAACTTTCCGGCCTACGGCATTGGAAGCTTCTTCCTGATAATTTTCCTGGAAATAATAGGTGCCCAGAAAGGAGAGTTCCGGCGTGAAAATGACGTAGTCTCTGGTGATCTCTTTTCCGCCTCCAGCAAAGAAGGAGAGCGTTTGAGCTCTGTATTCAGCTGTGGTGTCGAAGGCGTTTCCCAGCCGGGCATCCACATCGCTGTCGCCATAGACTAATCCCATATCCGCAAACCAGTCCTCGGTGCCGACCGAAGCATAGCCCGATCCATAAAGGGTTTTGATGTCCGTGCTGGCATTACCTTGATCGATGGTTGACGATCCGGATCCGCCGGCCAGACCGATGAGCCAGTTGTCATTCAGTGCGGCGTCGAGTCCGATCAAAAATCCGCTCTGGCTGGCGTCGTAGCCGCGGTATCCATCAGTTGCATCCATGGTTCCTTTGGAACCGTATGCACTTACCCATCCCTGAAGTTCCTGTCCGGGGGCATGGGGGCCGTTTACTGCCTGGGGCATTTGAAGATCCGATGCTGAGGAGGCCATACCCTTGCGGGCACGGGTGTTGTCTGCCCGAACGGAAACCTGATCTGCCACGTTTTGAATACCGCGATAAATCACATTGTTCGCAGGGATTGAACTTTCTTTTTCCCCGTAATAATCATTCATTGCAGTGTTGATTTGTGCAGGCTGCATGCCTTGAATAATCCGAACCATTTCAACCGCATTTGAATCGCCGGCTTGTTGGAGCAGTTCGATGGAGTTCGCTACGCCCTGAAGTTGTCCGGTCAGTCCGCCGGCATCGGCGATGCTTCGTTTGATGAATTCGCCAAGCACAATATACGAATAGCTCGCATCGTTGGTGATGGCGACGGTGAAGCCGAGCAGGGAATTGGTGGCAATATTGTCTTCGAATAAGGCTCCGGTTGCGCGGTTTCCATCGAGCGTGAGTTCCTTTGCCTGAACAATACGGATGACATTGGATTCGCCGATGCCTTCGTCGTAGATTTCGATGATGGAATTTTGATTTTTATCATCGCTGCTGGCAAAGGCAGCTGTTCCGTCAACCACGAGGTTTGGGTTTACCTGATTGCTGCTAATACCAATTTTAAGAGAGGAGTACTGATCCTGTGTATAGTCGCCGTCCACCGTGACCTGTGATTTAGAGTCGATGTCGAGTGTGGCTCGGCGGAACAAGTTCATATCCTGACCGACAAAAACTTCACCACCTTCAATGACGGTCAAGGTATTATAGGATGATGAATTGGATACTGATCCCACAGAGAGGTCCATGCCGACATTGAGCGTGGAACCAGTGCTGGCTACGGTGAGTTCATTATATCCGGAATCGAGCCCGATATAGAGATCATTCTGCACCGTTGCGGTTGCACCGTTGGTCAGTGTTAAGGAGTTGTTATCGCTATCACGACCTACGTATAGGTTGGTGGAGTCCCAGCTGGCGGAGGTGCCGTCCAGCGTGATCTTTAATTCTCCATCAATGGCATTGGTTCCGGAAAACAGGCCGGTGAGGTGAAGTCCGGCTCCTGCACTCAGGGTGAGGTTGGAGTCGATCATCGACATATCCCAATCGGTTGTTTTCAGAATGCCTTCGTTCGCAATCGTCAAAGTGTTGTTGGTGGACGCTCCAAAGACCACATTGGTTTGCGCACTGATTTCAAGAAGACCACCATTGCTAACGGTGACGGTGTTGTTGGAACTGATGTCCGACCCGATGAAGAGATGATCTGCCACGACCAGTTCGGCTTCGCTGCCGGAGATGGTGATGGAGTTTTCTTCGCTCGGATTATTCGTGGTTCCTAAATAAACGTTGGCATCGGCGTAAAGAGTTCCGCCGTAAATTTTGATTTCATTTTCGTTTCCGCGATTTCCTACGGTGATATCAGATCCCACACGAAGGGTGGTATTGCTGTCATTTAATTGAACGTAGTTGTCGTCGCCTTCATTACCGATGCTGAGTGAGCCGGAGAGGTCCACCTGAGCGCCGGTGGAGACCTGTAGGTAATTGTCATCACCTTGATCGCCAACGATGAGATCCGTTGCATTGAAAACTCCATTCGATCCTTTCACAACCAGCGCATTTTCTTCGCCATCCGAACCCAGCGTTGTGGTGGCACCGACTGTGAGTGTGCCGTTATCAACGGTCACACGGTTGTCATCTTCTTTTTGTCCGACATGTAAGTTTCCGGAAATGTGGGTTTCTGCGGTGTCTGACACCGTCAATGTATTGTCTTCCCCGCTAACCCCGATAAATGCATCCGCATTCACTACGAGCATACTGTTGGTTCCGTCAACCGTCAGAGCATTATTGTCCGCTTCATCGGATGAACCCAACTTTATGTCGGCATTTACAGTTGCGGAACCTCCCTCAAGAATTTCGAGAGCGTTGCGGGAACCATTGGCTCCGATAAATACCTTTTGCTGTGCCGTGAAAGAGGAATTCGTGCCGGAAATAATGATGCTGTTATCAGTGGCACTGCTCTTATTGCCTACGTACACAAAGCCGGTAGAGTTGACTTGCGCGCCATTTTTAATGGTGAGGGAGTTGTTGTCTGAGGCGGTGCCGACATCAATGGAAGAAGCATTCCAGTGTGCGGTGTGGTTGGTTGAAAGTGAATCATCCAATAAGATGTTTAACCCATTATTAATGGCATTATCGACTGTGGTCAGTTCGCCGCCGATTCCCAGTGTGGCACCGGATTCAAAGTTCAGTCCGTCTTTAGTAATTAGATCCGGGGCATGCAAATCCCCCTTAACCAGCAGCGAACTTCCAGCTCCGACAACCACTTCATTGAACTGATCGGTGGCGGCTGAATTATTAACAATTTGAAGGTTAGCTGCGTTTTCAATGAGCAGCGCTCCATCGTTTTGAAGATCGAGCACATTATTCTGGCTATCGATGGCTCCCACGATCACATCGCCAATCACTTCCACAACTCCACCGTTTTGAGCACTGACTCGGCCCGTTTCATTCGACCCCACTCCCAGATAGAGGCTGTCGGTGACGATGCGCGATTCATGGTCAACATTCAGTTCGGCAGTCCGGGTGGTGTCGCCCACCAGAATTCCACTGGCAGGAAGATTGCCTGTGTCGGCATTGCCCACCACCATTTTTCCGCCGTTTGAAACCATCAGCTGGCTATTGGTGGCGGAGGATTGCTGGCCGACATCTGCCAAAAGGTCGATGGTTACCATGGCACCATTATCCAGAAGGAGTTGGTTGTTTGCTTCATCAACACCTACAAAAAGCCGGGATGCATTGGTGGAGGAGTTGATTGTGTTGACGGATCCGGTGGGGGAGTTATAGATCAGGTCCTGTGCAGGGCTGCTGAGGGCTAAGGTAGTCAATATGGCGGAAAAAGTGAGTCGTACGGTATGGTGTATTTTACGTATTTTCATTCAAATGAGTTCCTTAAATTCGCGTCAGCCATTTTTTCTATCAAAAAAGATCGCCCAATCTAGCTGTTGAACCACGAAAAAACAATAAGGTTTGCTGACTTTCGGAGGATTTTCAGAGTGTGGAAAAATGTCAGCTTTTCCAATATTTGGAATTTAGGCTTTGTGCGGGTCGGTGAATGGCTATAGATTCCTCTCCCGTATTTTTTGAACGTTCCAACACTCGTAAATATGAGAAAAATCTAATGGCAAAATTCCTTTTTATAACCGGTGGCGTGGTTTCTTCGCTAGGCAAAGGCATAACAGCTGCCTCCGTGGGCCGACTTTTAATAAATCGTGGCCTGACTATCCGTATGCTCAAAATGGATCCTTATCTGAATGTGGATCCGGGAACAATGAGTCCCTACCAGCACGGCGAAGTTTATGTGACTGACGATGGTGCAGAAACTGACCTCGATCTGGGGCACTACGAACGCTATACCGGCCAACCGACTTCGCAGAAAAGCAATATTACCGCCGGAAGTGTCTATTGGGATGTGCTTCAAAAAGAGCGCCGTGGTGATTATCTGGGCGCAACAATTCAGATGATTCCGCATATTTCCAATGCGATTAAGGACCGTGTGAGGGCTTTGGAGGCGGAAGGTCCTGACGTAATTCTGGTCGAACTCGGAGGAACTGTAGGCGATATTGAAGGGCTTATTTTTCTGGAAGCCATACGTCAGTTGGCGTTGGAAGTCGGTCGCGATAACTCCATGTTTATCCACCTGACCTATGTGCCGTTTATTGCGGCCGCCAAAGAAGTGAAAACCAAGCCCACGCAGCAGAGCGTGGCGAAGCTGCGCGAAATCGGGATTATGCCGGATGTGCTGGTTTGCCGTACCGAAGTGGATATGGACCGTGAGCACATTGAAAAGCTCTCCCTGTTCTGCAATGTGCAGAAAGACTGTGTGATTGTTGAAAAAGATGTGGAAACATCCATTTATGAAATCCCGCTGGTGCTTTCCCGCGCGGGGCTCGACGAAATCATTCTGAACCGTTTTCGTATTGCCAAGCCGTCTAGACCGCTGACGAAATGGGAAAAGCTGATTCATACGATCAAACATCCTAAGGGCAAAGTGCGTATCGGGGTGGTTGGTAAATATTCAGAATTGCAGGATGCCTATAAATCGGTCTATGAAGCGCTGTACCACGGTGGCTATGCCGCAGGCTATAAGGTTGAAGCAATCAAACTGGCAGCGGAAGATATTGAAGACGATCCTTCAATTCTCAACACAGTTGACGGGGTGCTGATTCCCGGAGGTTTCGGTTCGCGCGGGATGGAGGGGAAAATCCGTGCGGCGCAATATGCCCGTGAAAATAATATTCCATTCCTTGGAATCTGCCTCGGCCTGCAATGTGCCGTTATTGAATTTGCCCGCAATGTTTGCGGATTGGAAGGGGCGCATACGACTGAATTTGATGAAGAGCGTGGTATGAAAACCGAACATCCCGTTGTCTGCCTGATGGAAGAACAGGCCGATGTGGTGGACAAAGGCGGCACAATGCGCCTGGGGGCCTGCCCGTGTGATGTGAAGGAAGGAACCAAAGCATTCAAGGCATACGGTTCAAAGAAAATTTCCGAACGCCACCGTCACCGTTATGAAGTGAACAATCAATACCGCGAACGGCTCGAAGAAAACGGGCTGGTTCTTTCCGGCATTAATCCGGATATCGGTGTGGTGGAAATGATCGAGTTAAAAGATCATCCGTGGTATGTCGCCACGCAGGCGCATCCCGAGCTGAAGTCACAGCCGGTAATGCCGCATCCGCTGTTCAAGGATTTTGTTGCTGCATCCATCGAAAAGTACGAAGGGAAATAAGTTCCAACCTCTGAAAACTTCCAAGGGTTGGAAGTGAAATTCCCGTCTGTGAAAACAGGCGGGATTTTTTTGTGTTTCCCGGATACAAAAAAAGAGCGAACCCGAAGGTTCGCTCTGGCTCCGTCTTTTTTTTCTCTTCCCCGTCAAAACGCGTAAATGACTTTAGCTGAGAGATTATGCGAGTTGAAATCTTTTCCGAACAGTTCATCAAAGTCCAGTCGGAGCAGTACATTTTTTTCAGCCTGTTTTGCACTGTTGTAAAAGGTGAATCCGAAACCGAGTTGAATGGTATCTTCATCCAGATAGGGATAGGCAATCAGGTATTCGCTGTTTCCGCCGACCAGCTGGTAAGAGAGCTCGCCGGGCCGGGGGTTGAACTCGCGAATCCAATGAGCCCGGCCTTCGAGTTTAAAGGCGAATGTACTGAGTGCGGTGGTATTCAGCATGGCGGCGTTCACGCCAATGGACCCGGCCAGTGAATCTGCATCGAAATCATCGAAGGAGCGGGGGGCGGCCGTGGTGCTGGTTTCGGTGTAGGAATCCTGTTGGTAGAGGGTGTATCGAACGGAAGCTTCCGGGGTGATGACGGTTCCGATGGCCGGAACTTCAAAACCCCATCCTCCGCCGAGATAACTGCTGATCAGATGCGTGTCGAATTCGCCATCGAGAATGAAAGGGGCCGCTGTTTGAGATTCAACTTCATTCATGCCGTAGGCCAGACCGAGATCAATGTAGGAATACTCTTTTCCGAAGGTGGCATAGAGTGCGCCCTGATAGGCATCCATGCTCTGCTCGGCATCTGTGTCGGCGGTGATGGTGTAGTTTCCCATGCCGCCGCTGATTCCGACCAGTAGATTACCGAAACTCTTATCCATTCCGATCACACCGCCATGCATTTGGGAGTCATACTCCGCATTCAGGCCGTCCTGTCCGCGGGAATAAAACTGGCCGTAATATTTTGCCCAGAACCGCCAGTCGTTGTTCTGCTCGTCTGTCGGGCCGTTGGCCCCTGTGGGCAGTTGAAGTTGCTCGCGAAATTCTGTGCCTCGTGAAAGCGAAAGGCCAACAGCGGCGTTGAGCCCCTGTTTTGCAGTCTGGAACGTGTTCAATGTGGTGAAGTAGGTTTCTTCGGTGACTGATTTTGAACCCGCTGCTCCGAAATTGTTAATGATGGCGTCCATTTCCGAGGGAGCGAGTGTTTCGAGTTCATCCGCTAAAACAGCAAGCTGGCCGGTTGCATTCCAGTAGTTGCTGAGCGAGGCCGTATTGAAAATGGCTGAAAGCGCATTTGCATTAAGCAGAAAACCGCCGAAAGAGGTTCGGCCGATGACATTGGTGTTTTCGGTGACCTGCACCTGGGTCAGTACATCATTCGTATTGAATCCGCTGATGCCGGCGCTGGTTGAAAGGAAGGTGTTTGTGGTTGATCCGGAGCCGAATCCAGCCTGACTGGCATCAATGTGAAGAGAGGAGTTTGTTGAAAAGGCGGCCGAGGCAGCAGAGATGGTACCACTGTGATTGGTTACAATGTCGATATTCAATGTGGACCCGCTCAATAGATTGAACGCTCCGTTCGCCTCAATTTCACCCTGGCCTAGATTGACGATGGCGTTATTGTCGGCTTCCAACCCCTGGAACATCGCTTTGCTGTTTGCGGAGTCGAGGTTGAGTGTGCCGGAAAGCGTCAGGTTGGATGAAAACATCATTATGCCACTTTGAATTGTGAGATTCTGAAACGCGGCACTTTCAATGTTGTTGATTTCAACCGTTCCGCCATTTTGTGTGATTCCTGCAGAAACCGTGATGTTGCTGGCGGTGATCGACTGGAACCCGTTTGTTGCCGCGTTTATTAACGAGAGAGAGCTGAAGCTGCCGCCGAAAAGGTTCAGTGTATTGGTCTGGCTGCCGGTGGTCTGACTGAGCAGTCCGCCGCTGGTGTAGAGCCCGCCGTACGAAGTGAAATCGCTGTTTTGCAGGACGACTGATTCCGAGCCGGCGATGCCGGTGAAGGTTCCGCTGTAAATGGTAATGGAGGAGCCGTCAATTGCGATAAGGCCGGACCCTCCGTTTTCTGTATTTCCGTTCACCTGTCCGCCTAGGCCGCCGTTAAAGGATCCGGAATGAATGACCGCGGTTGAGTTGGAGGCAAACAACCCGTTTCCTCCCTGAGCAAATCCGGCGCGACTTGCCGAAACATCGACGCTTCCGCCATTCCCGCCGCGGTAGGTTCCGTTGCTGATGACTGCAGAGCTGCCGATTAATGTGAGCGCATTGCCGCCGGATGCATAGGCATCTTTCCGTACGGAATCCGCTTCCTGTCCATTGCCGCCGATCACGGTGGAGGAGTCAGTTAAAAGCAGGACGCCGTCATTAACGTGAAGTCCGTCTGCACCCTGCGCCACCGGGGTTTGGTAGGTGATGTTATTGGTCTGGCCCGGAAGCGGTGGGGCTCCGCCTGATGTTAAATCGCGGATGACCATCGTGCCGCCGGAAAAGGTTGCTCCGGAGACGATGGTGGTTGCGGTGCCGGAGATATAGCCCCCGATGGATCCGTTCCAATCGTTGGAGAAAACCTGCGTGGAGCCGCCGATATAGGAGCCGCCGGCAACAATAAGGTTGGTTCCGCCGGATACTGCGAGCGCTGCTGTAGATTCACTGGTGAGAGTTTCGTTTCCGGTGATTTCCAGAAGGCTGAACTGATTGTCGATTTCAATAAAACCGGTAACCGCATGGTTGATGCTGATGCTGGTGGTTGATGGATTTGCGACGAGAAGGTTGCCGGTTCCGGATGCTGTGGTGTAAAGAGCTGATGCGGTCGCAGCGGCATTGCTGCTCCCGTTGTAGATGGTACTGTCTGAAACATTCAATTGAGCGTGGGCCGAATGCAGACACAAAAAAAAGGTGGATACCACAAGTGGTATCCCCTTTTTTATACGACGGTCCAACGGGTTCCGATTTGAATGAAATTTCATGGAACAACTCCTGATCGCGAACTGTCGTTTTATCGGAAGATTATTTGATTTTCTTTTTGGGTACCAGTACGGCGTTAATGAAGCGGCCCTGCAGACGCGGCGACTGATCGACAGATGTGATGTCTTCCGTATCTTTAATGACGCGTTTCATGACTTCCAAGCCCAGTTCACGGTGCGCATTTTCGCGGCCGCGGAACATCAGTGAGATTTTAACCCGGTCACCATGCTCAATGAATTTACGCAGATTGCGCATCTTGGTTTCATAGTCGTGTTCTTCAACGTTGACCCGGAATTTTACTTCCTTGAGTTTGGTCTGCACCTGGTGTTTCTTCTGTTCTTTTTTCTTCTTCTCCTGGTCATACTTATGCTTGCCGTAGTCCATAATTTTACAGAGCGGCGGCTTGGCGGTGGGGGAGATTTCCACCAGATCGATTCCGTATGCCTGGGCGCGACGCAACGCATCGCCTGTTTTCATAATGCCCAGCTGATCGCCGTTGGCATCGATTACGCGGATTTCAGGTACGCGGATACGGTTGTTGATCCGGACCTGTGGCTCGCGTTGCGGCCGTCCTCTGAAGTTTGGATTACTAATCTGAGACCTCCATGTCTACTGTTCTTTTTTCCAGCTCTTCCTGTTTGAGCTGGGCGATAAACTCATCTAAACCGATCGTACCTTTCATGCCGGTTAGGCGGTGACGCACGGCAACGAGTCCGTTTTCCTGTTCTTGCTTACCGATAATAAGCATATAAGGCACTTTGTCCAGCTGAGCATTCTTCACTTTTCCGTTCAGTTTGCCCTGCTTTTTGTCAATTGTGGCGCGTAATTCTGCATTCCGAAGTTTGGAAAGCACTTCATCCGCATAATCGAGCTGATCGTCGGAGAGCGGAAGCACGCGAACCTGTTCCGGAGCCAGCCAGACGGGGAATCCGCCGGTATAGTGCTCGGTCAGAATGCCGAAGAAGCGTTCAATGCTGCCGAACAGGGCGCGATGCACCATGTAGGGGCGGTGTGCTTCGCCGTCGTCGCCGATATATTTAAGATCAAACCGTTCGGGCAGGTTAAAGTCGAACTGGATTGTCGAGGTCTGCCATTCACGCCCGATGGCGTCTTTCACCTTCAAGTCAATTTTTGGGCCGTAGAATGCGCCGCCGCCTTCATCAATTTCATATGGAAGGCCTTCTGCTTTAATTGCTGCTTCGAGCGATCTTGTGGCCGTATCCCAGCGCGCTTCTTCACCAACTGCCTTTTCGGGGCGGGTGGAGAGATAGGCCTTCACTTCCGTGAAGCCGAAGGTTTTCCAGATAAAGTTGCAGAAGCGGATGACTTCTTTCACTTCGTCTTCAATCTGTTCGACGGTACAGAAGATATGGGCATCGTCCTGCGTGAAGCCGCGAACCCGGAAGAGTCCGTGCAGGGTGCCGGCTTTTTCATAGCGGTAAACGGTGCCGAGTTCCGCCCAGCGGAGCGGCAGCTCGCGGTAGGAGCGCAGACCCGATTTATAGATCTCCACGTGGAAGGGGCAGTTCATCGGTTTCGCAAAGTATTCCTGACCGTCCACATCCATGGCCGCAAACATGCCTTCCCGGTAAAAGTCCAGATGGCCGGATGTTTCCCAGAGGTTGGCTTTGCCGATGTGCGGGGTGTAAACAATGTCGTAGCCGTTTTTAAAGTGTTCCTTTTTCCAGAAATCTTCAATAAGCGAACGGATGCGGCCGCCTTTCGGATGCCAGTTGACCAAGCCGGGCCCCACCTGTTCCGAGATAGAGAACAGATCCAGTTCCTTGCCCAGTTTGCGGTGGTCGCGTTTTTGTGCCTCTTCAATCTGTTTCAGGTGCAGGCGCAGTTGCTTTGTGTTGGTAAAGGCGGTGCCGTAAAGGCGCTGCAGCATCGGGTTGGTTTCACGTCCACGGTAGTATGAACCCGCGATGTTCATGATTTTGAACGCGCGCAGTTTGCCGGTGCTTTCCACGTGAGGACCGCGGCACAGATCCATGAACTCGCCACAGGTATAAAAAGTAATTTCGTCGCCTTCCGGAATGTCGGCCAGACGTTCGAGTTTGTATTTCTGGTCTTTCAGCAACTCTTTTGCTTCTTCGCGGGAAACGGTTTTGCATTCAAAGGGGTGGTCCCCGTCGATGATCTTCTGCATTTCCGCTTCAATGCGCTCAAAGTCTTCCGGGGTGATGCGGGCCGGGAGTTCAAAGTCGTAATAGAATCCGTCTTCTGTGGCCGGACCGATGTCCAGCTGTACGTCTTCAAAGAGTCGGCAAACAGCCGCCGCCATCACGTGCGCCGAACTGTGGCGCAGCTGATCTAAATCGTTCATGTTCGTTTTTAACCTCGATAGAAAGAATATTCCGTAAAAAGAGCGTAAATATAGGGAGTTAGCTGAAAGGTGTCAATTGGTGCGCGTATTAAATAAACTTGAATCGCAGCGTTTGAAAAATCGGGATTGAAGAAGCAGGGGGTGAAAATATTCCGGAAGTTTATAAACTAATGATGCGGGCGGAAGGATTCCTCGGAATATGTTGTTAGAGACGCCGTGTTTGGGTAGTTTGTATCTCTCAATTGGGGGAGTGTTTAGATGATTAAACGAATTGCGTTACTCGGAGTTGTGTTTCTTTCCGGTTGTGCCATGCGGCGGGATACAGCCTATCGGCCTTATAAAAGTCGGGAGAAGAAAGCGTTTGTTCAGGCAGACCGGTCGATTGCTCTCGCGGATGTTCAGACAAACTTTAATGCGTATGTCACCAATGAGGTGGTGTGGGCGGGGGTTATCAAAGATGTCCGGTTCAAGGAGACAGAACGAACCGTTCAGGTGGCTTTTGAAGTGGATCAGCGCGCATTTAACTGGAAGAAACCCTATCAGTTGTCGGCTGAAGGGGAGGGCGTTTTCCGTGCAGGATGGGTCGTTGATAAACCTACGCGAATCAGCGTTTTGCAGGGGCGGGCTCAGCCGGGGTATATGATTGTTGTCTACGGAAAGCCGTTCCGGGTGCAGGATGGCATTGTTCAGCTTGCAGCCACCGCCGTGAGACCGATCAAAACCAGCAAATATAAGGTGGATCCTCCGGAGTCTGGAAAGGAGCAGGCGGAAGCGGACTAGAATTTATACAGGAAGCTGGTGAGGATGGCTTTGTCGTAATAGCCTTTGTCGTCGTAATAGACTTCGGTATCGCGGTCGAGCCGGTATTCCATCCGCACAAACAGATCCTTCACCAATTTGTTTTCAAAACCGGCGGAGAAGATGAAGTGGTAATTTGTCAGGTTTCCGAGATGCGTGTAGCCCTGCGTAAGGGCCAGTGTATTAATTAGATTCCATCGGAAATTCTGGTCAAAAATGAATTCAGGCTGGCTGATGGTATTCTTGTTGATTCGAGCGGTATCAAGCCGTTGGTACGTATGATACCCCGCGCCGGCGGAGGTTTGCAACTGAATGTCTGAGTCTTTGCCGAACCAGGTAATTCCCAGTTCTCCCGTCTGCAGAAATTCATTTTCAATACGCCGATTGTAATCCCGCTGATAGAGGGTTTTGGCGGAGGAATAGAGGTTTTTGTTACTGAAGGAATGTTTATAAACCTGGGCAATGCTGAAGAAATCATCCCGCACTTTATATTCATCACTGCTGTAGCGGTAAACCCAGTCCCAGTTCAGCTTGTTCTGCTTTCCTTTCCATTGGACGTTTCCATAAAGGCGATACGTTTCGTATTTTTCCTCACGTATGACTCCAATCTGGTTAGAGCTGGTTTTTTCACGAATGGCAATCGCAAGTCCGGCCTGACCCGACCACTGCTTCATTTTGACCGGATCTTTTTTCGCGACCGCCGTCGGCTGGCTGGGCTTCGCTTTCGGAATATTTCCGATAGCTCCGTCCTTTTTCGCCGGCCCTTCTTTCGGAGTATTCTTTTGGTCCTTTTGATTCTGCGAATTGCGAATTTCTTTAATATCGTCAGGTTTCAGGTTGATCGAACCGAATACCGGTGAATTGAAAGAAACTTGATCAGCCGTCTGTTCAAGAATTGTGCCCGAAAGGATGTCTCCGTTATTCAGCACAACGGTATCCTGCGCAAGGCCGGTTCCGGCAGCGAACAACATGGCAAGGATGGCTGGATTGATCTTTTTCATTCTTAAATCAGGTCTTCTTTTTGGCAATTCCGCAGAACGTAGCCGTTTGAAAATGAGGGGTCAACCTTTGGAAAAAGGAAAAAACGCCTTGAAACCAAGACGTTTTTAAACCGCTCGTTTGGACGATGTCTTTTGATTAACGGGCCGGTGGTGCGTGCACACATCCTTTATGCAGGGCGTGCGCGCACTCCATCCAGATTTCCGCAAATGTCGGGTGAGCGTGGACTGTATTGCCGAGTTCTTCCGCTGTAAGTTCCTCGCGCACCGCAATCACCATTTCGCTGATCAGGTCCGTGGCATGCGGACCGGCACACTGCGCACCGATGATGATGTCGCTTTCCTTATCCGCAATAATCTTCACAAAACCTTCGGTTTCATTGGCCGCCTGGGCTTTTCCGAGCGGTTTAAACTGGAATTTGCCCACATTCACCGAGCGGCCAAGTTTTTTGCATTCGTCTTCTGTCAGGCCAACCAGCGCGACTTCCGGGGAGGTGAAGATGACCCCCGGAATGACCACTTCTTCGATTTTTTCTTCCCCTTTAACGGCATGTTCAACGGCATACATCGCCTGCGAAGTGGCGGCGTGCGCGAGCTGCATCCGTCCGGAAACATCGCCGATGCAGTAAATATGCGGAACATTGGTGCGGCTCAGTTCGTCCACTTCCACATAACCGCGTTCATTCAGGGCCACACCGGCCGCTTCAATATTCAGTCCGTCTGTTACAGGGCTCCGGCCGATTGAAACCAGCAGCATATCCGCTTCCAGCGTTTGATCGCCCGCTTTTGCGGTTACGCTTTTTTCCGTTGCCTGAATGTCCTGCATCGCATCGCCGGTGAGCAGGGTCATGCCCAGCTCGCTCTTCATGTGCTTTTTCACCACATTGCGAATGTCCGTATCGAGCAGCATCAGCACATCGGGCAGCAGCTCAACAATGGTTACTTTCACACCGAGACCGGCCGCCATACAGGCCAGTTCGGAACCGATGTAGCCGCCGCCGAGTACCAGCAGAGTTTTGGGCAGTTTTTCCAGTTCCAGAAATGCCCGGCTTTCGACAATTCGTTCATGCTTCGGAATAAATCCGGGAACGGTCGAGGTGGAGCCTGTGGCAATGATGATGGTTTTTCCGGTAATTTCTTTGGTGGAACCATCGGAGTTTTTCACGGCGATCGTATTGGCATCGCGGAATGAACCGGTGCCTTCAAAAAGGGTAACGCCGTGCGATTTAAGCAGATAGGCAATGCCGTTCTGCTGCGTTTGGATGACATCATCCTTACGCTTTTTCATGGCCGGATAGTCAATTTTCGGCTTGCCCACTTTAATGCCGAACGATTCCGCATGCAGGATTTTCTGATAAACTTCAGCGCCGGCAATCAGCGTTTTGGTGGGAATACAACCGCAGTTCAGGCAGGTTCCGCCGAGCCATTCGCGTTCGATGATTGCTGTTTTTGCACCCAGTTGGGCAGCTTTGATGGCGGCCGGATAGCCTCCCGGGCCCGCTCCGATAACAATTACGTCAAAATCCATAGTGATCGCTCTCCTTAAATAGTGATCGGAGTATTGGGAATTTATTCGAGTCGAGTCAACCGAAAGCGATTTCCAATGTTTGGAAAAGCGGTCATTGTGAGGGGATTCGGAAATCAGGTGGTATGCAGTGTTGCCGCATGCACTCCAGGCGGTTTTAAAGCGGGAGGAATGTTCCGGGTGTTTTCTGTTTAAAAGTAAACTCGTTTGATTTGGAATGAACGTTCGTGTAGTTTTTCCGTCCATTAAGTGAATGTAAACTGAAGGAAACGATATGGAAAATGTTGTAATCATCGGAGCCGGTGCTGCAGGAATCACTGCAGCCATCTATTGTGCCCGCGCAAATTTGTCGCCCCTCGTGATTGAAGGAATGCAACCCGGCGGGCAGCTGACCACTACAACTGAAGTGGAAAACTATCCCGGGTTTCCTGACGGAATCGACGGAACTGAAATGATGGATAAATTCAGGGCTCAGGCCGAACGCTTCGGAACCAGATTTCTGCAGTACGATGCGGTTGCCAAAGCCGATTTTTCGAAAAAGCCCTACACGCTGGAAATGATGGCCGGCGATCCGATCGAAGCCAAAACTGTGATTATTGCCACGGGTGCAACTGCCAAGTATCTCGGTCTGGAATCGGAACAGAAATTTATGGGCCGCGGAGTTTCCGCCTGTGCCACCTGCGACGGTGCCTTCTATAAAGATGTTCCGGTGGTTGTGGTTGGCGGCGGAGATACCGCCTGCGAAGAAGCCATTTTTCTGACCCGCTTTGCCTCCAAGGTCACACTGGTGCATCGCCGCGACGAACTCCGTGCCTCCAAAATTATGGCTGACCGCGCCATCAATCACCCGAAAATTGAAATGGCCTGGAATTCAACCGTCGAAGAAATTGTCGGCGACGACTCCGGCGTAACCGGTGTGCGCATTAAAAATGTAAAGACCGATGAAATTACGGAAGTTCCGGCCATTGGATATTTTTCAGCCATCGGCCACAAGCCCAACACCGAAGCCTTTGAAGGACAGTTGGAAATGGACGAGGTTGGCTATCTGATTGCTGACGGCGTGAAGACCAAATATGAAGGTGTTTATGCTGCGGGCGATGTTTCCGACGCAATTTACCGTCAGGCCGTCACAGCTGCCGGAACCGGATGCGCGGCCGCCCTCGAAGCAGAACGTTATCTGGAATCGCTCGGCGAATAACCAAAATATTTCCAATTCTTGGAAATAAGAACAACCCGTCGGATTTCCGGCGGGTTTTTTATTTTCCAATCGTTGGAACTTCAGTCATGCGTTTGAACAGTGCTTTTCCGCGGAGCTCGAAGGCCATGCGGTCGAGCAATGGGGCGCACAGGTTGCCGATCAGAACAGCATAGACAATGGCTTCGGTGTAAAACGTGAATTCACGAACCAGTGCATTGCCGAGGCCGATGATGATGCCGCAAATGATCTGCCCGCTTTTGCTCATCGGCGTGGAGACCGGATCGGCCACAATAAATATGGCGCTGAAGAGAGTGGCTGAAGAGAGCAGGTTAAAGAGTGGGGAGTGACCAAAAACAGCGGTGGTAATGCTGAATGAAATCAGGAAGAAGAGCGGTGTTCTCCATCCGAGAATCCCTTTCCGGCAAAGCCACCCGCCCAGCAAAACAAGCAATAACGGAAAGGTTTCGCCGGGGCTTCCGGGGACCAGTAAAAACAAACCTTCCCACGTTCCGTCAATTTTGCTGAACAGCCATTCGGACCATTCAAGCGGAAACCCTTCGGTGCGATACAGTTCCTGCGGCGTGGCCGTGGAAATCACGTCGACCGTCGGTGTGCCCCAGTTTACGGTTTGGGCCGGATAGACCAGCATGAGGAAAAGGCGCCCGACCATGGCGGCGTTGAACCGCAACGGACTTCCAACCATTGGAAGTTTTATGATCCAGATCGCAATCAGAATGGCAAAAAGCATCGGAAGAAACGGCATCGAGGGCGGAACGCTGGCGGCAATAAGCGCGGCGGTAAAGCCGGAGCCCATACAGATGAGCCGCCGTTTTCGTTTCACAAGCAGGGTGTAAATCGTTTCGGCCAGCATGCCGAGCAGGGCATAGCCGATCAGCCGCCAAATAAAGGTTGAATCGTAGAGTACGCTGTAGATCGAGCAGGGCACCAGCAGTGCGATCATTGCCCACGCCGCCATGGCGGAGGAGCGGGAACCGGTTCGGATGAAGGGGCTGACTACAGGCATTTTTTTCCTTCTGCCAGGGTTTGAACGAGCGGGATGTCGGACGGGCAGACGGCGGAACAGACGCCGCAGAGAAAGCACTCGGCCATCTGTCCTTTAAAGGCGTTGTTTGTTGTTTTTCCTTTTCTGATTTTTTCTGTGAGCGTGAACGGGTGCAGGCCGAGCGGGCAGGCGGTGTTGCAGGCTCCGCACCGGGTACAGGGCCGTTCCTCGCGCCATACGGCGTCACGTTTCAGGATGAGGAGGGAGAGCGTGGTTTTTTCAATTGCGTCGTCGAGGCTGACTTCCTTTCCCATCATCAGTCCTGAATCGGAAATAATGTGAATGGCTGGATCGTAGGGCAGGTTGTTGATGGCCAGTATTTCGCGGATACTGAGCCCGATCGGGGCAATGATGTTTTTATAAAATCCGATCGAAGGCATGGTCAATGTGAGGGGGCGTTCAACGACGGCAATACCGTCGATGATCGCACGGCCGACGGCGCGCAGAGAGACGACGTTCTGAATCAGATATCCGAACTGAAAGGGCCGTGTGCCGGGAGCAGGCCGTTTGCCGATCAGTTTTTCGAGGATGATTTTTTCCGCTCCGGAAGGGTATGTGTTTTTAAAGGGGATGATTTTAAATTCGTCGTAGAGTTTCCGGAATTTGGCAATCAGCTCGGGATCGTTCTTCACAACGAGCACGATATTTTTTGCGCCAATGGCTTTTGCACAGGCTTCGGCGCCGGCTGCCACCCAGAGCGATTCGTGCAGAAGTACGGCGGTGTCGATGGTAATGCCGGGTTCACATTCGATGCCGTTGACGACGAGGGTGTGAGAGTGTCGGTTGGCTCTGATTTTTTCCGATGTGGGGAAACCGGCTCCGCCCATACCGACCAGTTCGATATCATCCAGAAAGGCTGGAAACGTCTCCGGATTGATTTCATCAATGCCGGGAAAGGTGCGTTCCGGGCGGGGGAAGGGCGTTTCCAGAGTCTGGAAATCAGCGAGGTGTTCCCAATCGATCTTAATCGTGCGCAGCATAGACTATTTCTTTTTTGCCCACTCCGGCAGGTTTTCCATTTGCAGGGCTACGTGCCGGGCCATGTAGTTCAGATAACCTGATGCTTTTATCCCGTATCGTGTGGCGCCGGACAAGGTGTCGACCGCTGATTTCTCGGCGTGGGGATCGAAGGGAATATTCTGAAATTGTTCCAGTACGGCCAGAACCTGTTTGCGGTCTTTGGGGTTTTTGATTTTTCCAATGTCTGGAAACGAGGACTCGCGCAGGATGTATCCGCTTTCGGTTTTGTCGACCACCACCACACCGGTGATGGTTTTAAACGATTCAATTTCACGGAAGGCGACGCCGGTTTTGGGTTCGCCGTTTTCATCCAGACCGATGTAGAGGCGTTTAATGGCACGGGAGTAGGGATCGCCCGAGGTGGTAATGGTCAGGCCGGTCATGGCCTGATTGATCGTCTGTTGCAGATCCGCACTGTTCCCAAAGGACAGGGCGGGGAAAAGCAGAGCCGCTATTAGTGCATTTTTTAACATACAGGTACTCCAAAAAATAATGCGCAGAGTACGTTGTTAAGACGTGTCTGCGCAAGAGGGAAAGGCAATGCTCTGGAGCGGCGCACGCCGTGCGCCCGGGCGTATGGCGATCACCCCTCCAGTGTTGCTCTGCGGCTCTTCCAATTATTGGAAAATCCAACCCATTCCAAGGTTGTAGCGGTTGTTCACATCTGAACCGACGAGCTCATTGCTCATGAATTGCGCATCGGCTTTAAGCACAAAGTTCTGCGTCAGCATCCAGTTTACGCCCACGGTGACATCAGAGCGGTCGTTGGCTTCGTTTTTGACCGTGCCGGTCGGGACTTTATGCTGGGTGTCGTACATGGAGTAGCGCACGAACGGGATGATGTCGGACTCTTTCAGTTTGCCGGTTTTCCAGGAATCGGGCATCACGCTGACGCCGCCTTCCAGATACCAGCCGAAAATATCTTCGCCGACGTCGTTGCTGTATGCCGCGTTCAGGGCTGCTGCATCGGAGTTATTTCCGAAAGCAACCACACCGCGGACGATGACGCGGGAAACATCGTATTGAAAATCGGCTGCGGCCATGGCGAAGGTGTTGTCAACATTGCCGGGTCCAGGGCCGCCTCGGCTTGCGTTATCGGTCCCGCCGTAATAGCCGGAAACACCAATACGCAGGTCTTGCTGGGCCGGGAGATCACGATCGACAAACGGATAGAAGTCGATTCGGCCGGTAACGGCTGGATCGTCCAGTCCTTCGCGCCCTTTGAGGCGTCCGTCGCGCACACCGTCAGATCCGTCAAACCCGCTGCCGGCCAGACCGGCCACGGCGTAGGCTTCGTAGGTCAGCCAGCTTAAGGGTGCCCCGAAAATACCTGCGCCGTCCATGGACCAGGTGGTGGGAATGATGACCTGATCCACAAACGGACGTTCGACCCCGAAAAAGAGGGTGGGTTCGTGGTTCTGGTTTACAATGCCCAACGGGGCGAGTACGCGACCCACCCGGATGCTGAGCGGATCCGAGAGCAGGAAGTCGACATACAATTGCTCAAGCAAAACGTAGCCGCCGTCGTCAGTCCAGGCATGCTCAAGTTCCACTTCGGAAGAGAGGCGAATCCAGTCTGCAAATTCATAGCCGAGATACAGGACAAGGCGATGGATATCAAACTGATCCCCGCCGCCATCGACAAAGTTGGCGTGAGCTTCTGCATAACCGCCGAAGGTGAATTTACTTTTTTCAGATGTTTCGATGCCATAGAGATCTGTTTTTTCGCCTTTCAATGCCGCCAGTTCTGCTTTGGTATCGGTCATTTCTTTCTCAAGTGCGGAAAGGCGGTCCGCATCGGTTGCGAGGGCCGTTGAGCTGAGAACAGCAACTAAAGCGCTGCTGCTGAGGGTGTTCATCCAGTTATATTTCATTTCATTCTCCTTTGTTATATGACTGGCATACGAGCTGGATGAGAAAATGGGGAAGCACAGGCTGGATTGGTGAGCTGCGTTTATAGTAGGAAAACGCGATACCTTAAACCTGCTGAAAACTGCCTAACCAAAGCTCCGCATCCAGCATCCGGTTCATCCGCAGAACCCGCACGCCGATATAAAATTTCGTTTAAACAACCTTCAGGGCCACCCTGATAGGGATAATTGCTTTTCCAATGACTGGAAAACGCCGGCCAATTTAGTTGCGACTAATTAAAAGTCAACAGCTTATTTAGATTTAATCTAAATATAGATAGCCCGATTACCGCTATAAAAGCACGGTATCAAGGTTGACGGGGTTTTTAGGGTTGGGTAATGTTCGCGCTCATTTTTAACAGAAACAGCAGTTTCTAAACCTAAAAGGAAAGGTGCTAAACATGGCTACTAAAGTTGGTATTAACGGTTTCGGCCGTATCGGACGTATGGTTTTCCGCGCAGCAGCAGCTCGTGAAGACATTGAAATCGTAGGCATCAACGACCTGCTTGACGTTGATTACCTCGCATACATGCTCAAATTCGATTCTGTACACGGCAAATTCGACGGTACGGTTGAAGTGAAAGACGGCTCTCTTGTTGTAAACGGATCCACGATCCGCATCACTGCTGAGCGCGATCCGGCTAACCTGAAGTGGGATGCTGTTGGCGCTGAAGTTGTGGTTGAATCCACCGGGTTCTTCCTGACCGACGAAACTGCACGTAAGCACATCGAAGCCGGTGCGAAGAAAGTGGTTCTGTCCGCTCCTTCCAAGGATGCTACCCCGATGTTCGTTTGCGGTGTTAACACCGATTCCTATGCTGGACAGGACATCGTTTCCAACGCGTCCTGCACCACAAACTGCCTGGCACCGGTTGCCAAGGTTCTGAACGACAAGTTCGGCATCGAAAAAGGTCTGATGACTACTGTTCACGCGGCAACTGCAACGCAGAAAACCGTTGACGGTCCTTCCGCTAAAGATTGGCGTGGCGGACGTGGAATTCTGGAAAACATCATTCCTTCTTCCACTGGTGCTGCTAAAGCGGTTGGTGTTGTTATTCCTGAGCTCAACGGCAAGCTGACCGGCATGGCGTTCCGTGTTCCGACTTCCGACGTGTCTGTTGTTGACCTGACGGTTGTTCTGGAAAAAGAAGCTTCCTATGAAGACATTTGCGCAGCAATGAAAGAAGCTTCCGAAGGCTCCATGAAGGGCATTCTGGGCTACACTGAAGAAGCTGTTGTTTCCACTGACTTCCGTGATGAAGAGTGCACGTCTGTATTCGATGCGAAAGCTGGAATTCAGCTCGACGGTACCTTCGTCAAAGTTGTTTCCTGGTACGACAACGAGTGGGGTTATTCCTGCAAGGTTCTCGACCTGATCAAAGTAATTGCTGGCTAAGTTCAGTCGTTTCTTCGATTCAAGAAAGCGTCCCGTTTGCGGGGCGCTTTTTTTGTGGAATGGCGAAAAGTGGAGGCGAGCCGCATGCATCGCCCCGGTTTTCGAAGGGTTGGAAACATCTAAACGCCGCTGGCGAAATGTTGGGGGTTACTGACCGGTACGCACGCGGAAGAATCTTTTTTCCGTTCCAACCGGTAAAGTCCATTCGACAGTCTCGCCGGCATTCGTCCAGCTTTGCAGGTCTTCAGATTGTTCGAGCTGAAGTTGTAGCGTCGCTGTTCCGGCAGCGATCTCAAACAGGGCTTGACCGACCGAAAGGTCCAGCACAACATTGGAGGGGTAGAGGCCGAAAAGCGCATTGTTGTTCTGTACGGCATTGAGTACGATGGAATCATCCTGCAGCGGATTCATCCCGATCTGCACCTCCGTTCGGTCATCCACGTTGTCATTATCTGAATCCTGTCCCGTATTGCTGACCAGCGGGTTCAGTCCATTGTCGACCTCATCTTTGTCGGTAATTTGATCCCCGTCTGAATCTGCGCCGACGTTGCTGACCAGCGGATTGAGCCCGTTGTCGATTTCAGCGTTATCGTCGATGTCGTCATCGTCCGTATCGGCTTTTTTGGGGTTGGTTCCGTGTGTATTGACTTCGGATATATCACTCAATTGATCGTTATCAGAATCCAGCCCGATATTGCTAATGAGTGGATCGAGTCCGTTGTCGACTTCCGCCTTGTCATCCATGCCATCGTCGTCCGTATCGGCTAGATTTGGGTCGGTTCCGTATAGATTGACTTCGGGGCCATCCTCGAGTCCGTCATTATCGGAGTCGGGGTCCAGCGGGTTCGTTTTAAGATCGAGTGCGGTGCTGTAGGAATATCCGGCGGAGATGGCCACCGCATTGGTGATGGTGATGGAGGCGGGCTGTGTGAGTTGGCCGGAAGAGTTATCGCCCCACGCCGTTACCGTGCCATCTTCCAGCAGTACTAAGTTATGATTGCCCCCGGCATCAATGGCTACGGCCGTTGTTATCCCCGGAGGTACGGTGGATTCACCGGATGCGTTGTATCCCCACGCAACGATGGAAGTATTCTCCAACAGGGCCAGACTATGTGAATCTCCGCACGAGATGGCTATGGCATTGGTCACCGAAGCCGGTACATTCGTTTGACCATACGAGTTGTTTCCCCATGCGACTACGGAGCCGTCCGCCAAAAGGGCCAGACTATGAGCGTTCCCCGCTGCAATCCCGATCGCATTGGTCACTGAAGCCGGTACCGTGGTTTGGTTGCCATATGAATTGTCGCCCCACGCGGCGACGGTTCCATCGTCCAACAGGGCCAGGCTGAATTCACCTCCACAAGCTACCGCCACTGCATTTGTGACCGAGGCCGGCACCGTGGCTTGGCCACGATTATTATAGCCCCATGCGACCACGGAACTGCTGGCCTGCAGTGCCAGTCCGTGTAGGCTTGTCGAAATTTCGACCGTGGAGCTCACCCAGGATGGAACGAAAGATTGCCCAAATGAATTATCACCCCATGCTGCGAGGGTGCCATTCGTCTTTGCAACCAGTATATGATGTGTTCCGGCCGCGACCGCCATAATGTCGGTTACGTGGGCTGGTGTTTGGAGGTGATCGAAAACGATATCATTCCATAGTTCGAGTTGAGGGGATTCAAGGTCCGGAAGCCCATCTCCATCCGTATCCGGGTTCAGCGGGTCTGTGCCGACTCGATTGACTTCGATGAGATCATGCAACCCATCGTTGTCGGAGTCTTTCCGAGCATTGCTGATGAGAGGACTTAGGCCGTTGTCCACTTCGGATTTATCATTCATCCCATCACGATCCGTATCATATTTATTCGGGTCGGTTCCCAAGAGGGTTTCTTCAACATACGAGAGCCCGTCTCCATCGGCATCGAGTATGACCGCGATGTTATCAAGGCCATAGCCTTCGTTGCCCCAGCCTTGGTCAGCGGAAGCAGTGATCACGATGGTTGCCGTTGTGTTGGTGTGTACAATACTTTTTAATGCTGCGAGTTGTGACAGGTCGTAGATATGCTCATCGTAGGGTTTGTCCAAGGTCAAGGTGCGGGCCGTTTCCAGCAGGGCATTGCTGGCACTGACCCCATTCAGCCGGAAAAATTGAATTTTATCTTCATGGTAACCACCTGCGGTGCCAAAGCCCAGTCCGGCATGGAAAACCTCGATGCCGTCGACGGTGATGGTAATGAGATCGCCATCGCGGGCTGGATCAAGTGAGCCCATCTGACTCAAGTGCATTCCGAATTCGAGCGTGGTGTGCGGCGGAAGATTACTTACGGTGAGAGTGAGTGTGTTTGTGGTGTGGATAAAGTTTGTGCTGGAAAAGCCGCCGTCTCCATAGTCATCCGTAGAGAGAGGTCCCTCTGTAAACGTTGCTTCTTTCCATCCCGGTGCTGTCAAGGTGGCGGAGGTGCCGGGTGGAATCTTCAGGTTGACAGCACTCTCCACCCCAGCCTGTAACGATATGCTGCTTCCGATAAGGGTAAGAAAAGAAATTATACAGCATGGTTTCATTTTTAACCTCTAGCTATTAATGGAAATGTGCAAAAGATGATCATGAAGCTAATCTACGGAACGGCGGCGGTTCCTCAAGGTAAAACACCATGATTATCGTCTATTTATCGGGAGAGGAAATTTTTCCGAGATGAGGATAAAGTGAGCCAGCGAAAATTCATTAGATCACAACGTGTCGCCCTTTATTAGAATCCTGCACCGACACCAAAGCTGAAGAAGGGTTGCCAGTCGTCGTAGGGTGAACTGTCGTCCTGCCACACATCAAACATGATCTGGATATTCATCCAGGACCGTTCGCCGAGGGGTTGAATGAGGCCTCCGCCCATAAATAGAAAGGGAACCCATTCGTCGCGTTCAGATCCGCCGGAAAAGTAGAAGTATTCGTAGTTATACGTCGCTGTTTCAACCTGCGCATAAAACTTCGGCGTTAAAAGATATCTGCCGAAAATACTGCCGCCATACGTACTGGTGGTGTAGCTCTTGGCATATCGTTCATCCTCAATGTAGTCATAGCGTAGCTTCATGCCGGCGGCAAATTTGGGCGTCAGTCTGTAACCGATCATAGGTTCGATGCCTATAACCTTATAGTTTCCGAAAGACAGGTTGATGTAACCTCCGAAAAATAGGTTGTCTTTGAAACTTGTCTTAGATTTGGCCTTGGTCCGTTTCGCTTTTTCAGTGGTTGTTGTTGCGAATTCTGAGGGCTGTGTATTTGCTCCGATCGTTTTTGCATCGGAAGCCACCGCCTTTTCTGAAAAGGTCTGAAGTCCTCCGGCAAGAGCCAGTATAAAAAACGATTCCATTAATTTTTTCAGCATAGTTGTGCTCCAGTTTTTTTTGTTCGTTACCGCGCCGGCTGCGTGATCGGGAGATCAATGACATTACCGCTGAAAGGCTCCTCTGTAGCAAGTTATTTTGAAAGAACAGCGTGGGAGTATGAAAATGCTGAAATTGATGCTGTTTTTTAAAGGAGTGAGTGTTTCAGTATATATTCGGTTCTACGTAGATTTTTGTGGTGAAGTTTACGATTTCAAGAGCCTCTATCCCGTACTTCGAAAATTTATTTGCAACGGATCGCGGCGCGCATGTTCTCAGGTTCCAACGGATTAATATAAGCGGTATAAGTCTGTACTGAAAAACCTGTTACATTCATACACAGCTCATGAAATCAATTTTTTGGACAGTAAAAAAGTAACCCTGCGAATGGGCGTTCCTTCAAGATATCATCCGTTGTTTTCTGTTAATCCGTTGCCCCTTCCATGAAATTCTACGTAGAACCATATATTCCTGTTTTACTCGCTGCACATGCACTCGAATTTTGTATCGGTGTTGGTTCTAATCCTGCTAATTATTCGGGTCTATGGAAATACTTCATGCTGCAATTTCATCCCTTGGCGCATTTGCGCCGGTCACCTGCATTATTCTGTTTCTGCTGGCAAGTTTGCTGGTGGTCTGGCGGCTGGAAGTGCTGTCGGGGCAGGGGGTGGAGGGCACTGTGCTCGGCACCATCGTTATGCCGTTCTGTTCCGGTATGGGAAATATCGTTTTTGCACTCGTGATGGCCCGAAATAACGGGAGCGGAGCAGAGGTGGTGATTAACAGCCTTTTCAATAATGTCACCAATATGACGCTGCTGGTGGGCGGGCCGGTGCTCATCTGGGGCATGACGCGCATTCCGGTGAAGAAAACCAAGGCCGTTGTGCTGGAATATAAAATGGGGCGTCTTTCGCTGGCGCTTAATCTGGTTGCGGCGCTGTTCTTTTCGGTGTTTGTCTGGCTGTTGGCTTCAGACGGAAACCTCACCCGCATGGACGGCTGTGTCTTATTGCTGCTGTTTATCTTTTGGCAGTGTTTTCATATTTACGATGTGAAGAAAACAAATCTCCTGAAAAAGAAATCCTACCCGCTCACCCTGCCGTTGGAAATTGCCTTATTGCTGCTGGGTTCCGTCGGCGTTTTCATCAGCACCGACTGGTTGGTGCAATGGTTCCAAAGCCTGGAAAATGCAGTTGTTTTCCCGCAAATACTGGGCTGGGCCAGTGGGGTTTTGATGGTGCTTCCGAACGCGTTATTGGCCTTTTACTACGGGGCTAAGAAGCGAATGGATGTCGTTTATACTTCGCAATCCGGTGATGCACACATTTGTATTCCGTTCTGCATCGGGTTGTTTGCTGTATTTCACGATATTCCTGCCTCTGGATTTTTGCAGCAGTCCCTGTTGATGCTTATGGGGCTATGCGCGGCGCACCTTTTTTTTGTGGTGCTGTTGGGGAAACTTCCGCGCATCGCCGCCGCTGTTTTACTCGCAGCTTTCGGCTGGTTTATTTGGGTGGGTCTGGGGTAGTGGAGGGGCGGCCGGTCTCGTAGACCAGGCGGTGTGAAGGCTCCGCCGCTCCAATTATACTAACGGATCTGCAATAAATGCTTCGAGCAGGTTGCTGAAATGGATCTGGGCCTGCGTCCATTTCGGATTGGAGGTAATCTGGTCGGTGTTCTTTTCCGTATTGTTGAACAGAATCAGCTTTGCTTCTCCAACGCACATGTGCGCATCAAAACCCGAACCGAAGCCTTCGTGTGAAAAGGCAAAATCGCCCAGCTGTATATTATCCGGATCCAGTGTTTCTTTCAGGGCCGCCATATCCTGGCTGAATTCGGCAATAAAAGCCTCTTTGCGAGAGCCGCCGTATTCCGCGAGTTTCCAACCTTTGGCCTGTCCGCCGGAGCCTTGGCGAAGGAGGGAACTTTTTTCGACAATTGCCCACTCATTAAAAACCGGTTCACCGATGGCGATTTCCAGCTTTTGAAGGGCGGCTTCAATACAGGTTTTTGCAGCATCTAAATTCATTTTCCAATCCTCGGAAGTTGTTCCGTTCTGTAAAGCGAACGTCTTCTATTTCTTCTCAATTATATTGTGTTTGTTGGGTTTGAGGCTCTCGAAGCCTACTCCCCTGTTTTATCCGGGT
>JARNMJ010000003.1 GCA_029432795.1 Pontiellaceae bacterium B12219 | reverse complement strand
TACTGCGTGCTGCCGAGCGTTTCAATTGAATCAACCGAGTTGCTCAGCGCGGTGCCATAGCTGTTGGTATAGATGCCGACTTCCGGTTCTGCGAGGCCGTGCGCGGAAATCACTTCAAACGTATGCTCGTTGAGCGCAATGCTTGCGAAAGTAGCCGTAATCGTTCCTCCAGCTGTAATACCATCCCATATGAGATTCGTGTTGAAAAATTCAGTACCCGCATACGGACTGCCCTCAATGTGATTTCCGTCGATCGTTATGCTAGCGATGTAATAGCCTTCATCTGCCTGAATCACAAAATTGGTTGTACCGCCATGCTCAGCTGATACCGCACCCGCGGGCGAAATTGATCCTGCACCGATCACGCTGGCATTAATGGTGTAGATTGCTTTTTGTATAATTAAATCAAAGTTGTCATCTAAGTTTTGTCCCGATGGAATACTCAGATCGGCACTATTGCCTACGGCATCGTAGAGCGTAGCCCCATCCAACGTTATACTTACTACAGACAAATCAGCCGATTCATCGCCCCCCTCGAGCACGAAGACTCCTGAGGCCACATTTGTATTTGCGATTGTACTGATCAGCACCTCCCGGCCTGTTCCTCCGGTATCTAATGTGATGACAAGATTGCCGCCTTCCAGCGTCACCGGTTCCGAGAAGTTCACCGTAATATCGATTTCCTGTCCGGCGCTGTAAACGCCGTTTGTGGAGGCCGATGTGATCGATGTGACGGTCGGTTCATCGTGGTCAATGGAATACGAAACCGAAGAACCTGCTACATTGGTATTGCCTGCTAAATCGGCATAACGTCCCGCATCGACACGCAACTCTACCGTTCCACTTCCAGCAATCTCACTCACCACCACGGTATAATTCGTCCCGCTTCCTGAGAAACCGGAAATACTCTTCCCCGGAGCGGAGCCCGCCAGACTCACATCTGATTGTTCAAACCCTGAAACCTCTTCACTAAATAACACACTGAAATTCACATTCGAAGCAGCCGTCGGGCTGACATCGTCCCGCACAATAATACAGGAAGGAGGAGTTATATCATTCGTCGAGGTCGATTCACTGATTGTCATCTGGATACTACGCGTATACACAGCACCGCTCGATGCATTCGAAAATGTCACGAGAGAATCGTAACCCCCGTAAGGCAACGTGTTGGCAGAGCTATTGATGGTTAAAGTGAGATTGGTCTGCGTATACGGAGAAAGTGTTCCGGTCGCAGGAGTAATATCCAACCACGCGGCCGAATTTGTGGCCACCCAGTCCATGGAAGCCGGGCCGCTATTCGTCAAACTGTAGTTCATCGTATAGGGTAGAGAAAGAGCCCCTTCCTCGCCCGAAAATTCGTATCCCCACTCAGGAATCACCGAAAGCTCATCTTCCAACACGATCATGACCACAGGAACAATCTGTTGCGGGTCGTTTGCATCATTACTGATTACCTTAATTTCACCCGTATATGAACCGCTGGTGATGTCGGTCGCGTCAAAGATCACGCCCACGTCAACCGCGTTGCTCGAGAGAATGCCACTTCCCGACAACGGGTCAGCCGAAAGCCATTCCGGTTCATATGGAAAATGAAGTCGTTGTGCCGGATCGCCAAACAACGTCAGTTCAAGATAAGTCCAGCGCATGGCCGACCCGGGATTATCTCCTGTAACATCCCAGAGGAGTTGTTCCTTTGCATCCTGATTAATTTTCCCCAGCTCCATGATTCCTTTCTCAAACATGGAATTCCAGAACTCGCGGTTAAACCGATTAGAAGGACAATAGGGCGAAATATTAGCGGCCCCTTCCGCCCCCCATCCATAACGGACATTTGCCACCGCAGCAAAGGCGCCATGCTCCATGGCGACCATCTCCTCAACTATGCAGTCATTTTTATCAAATGCTCCGACCTCACAGGATTGGGAATAGTGGAAGAACGCGTTAGTATTCCTCATGAAATTCGACAGATTATAGGGCTTTGTTTTACGAAAAGCTTCGTGCTCGTTGGAATGCCCCAACGCATTCAGAATATGAACCCCTTCGCCATTGACTAAATTAGCGAAATCATTCGTGGTCCAGTCAAACTCAACGTCGTATAGATTGGTGAACGTGAGTTCCGGTATGTCCGTACGGGTATGATTTCCAAAACTGGTGGTGACCTGACCATCGAAACTCCCGCCAAGTCGTACCTGTTCGAGCATGTCTGATCCGTACAAGTCCGGATTGGAATGCAACTTTTCGCCCACCATGGAAACCTTTAGCAGGTAGGGATCCTGAGATTCAGCATAAGTGATTGTTTTACGAACGAAGTGAGATAATTCATCAATTGTTTCAATCGGAGCACGCCCGATGAAAACCTCAGCCACCAAATCAACATCTGCCCCGGCAATCCCGTCATTCAATTCCCCATAAACCCCATTTGTGTTGCTATCAAATGTACAGGCTGACGGCGAAAGGCATCCATAATAGAGATCGACCGGGAAGTCATCAATGGGATCAACCGGTTCATCATTACCCCTCAAATGGTCTACCCGAAAGAAACGGGCCGGCACAACATCAATCCCGCCGCCAAGCAACGCATATTCCGTGCCCCAATTTTCATAGGCATCCATCAGAAAATTTCGAATTTTGGTCGGATTATCCGATCCACCATCCGGCCGGGTTCCATCGTAATTGCTGTAAATCCATTCCGTTGTGACAATGGTTGAAGAGAGCCCTTCGGCAATGCGTTTGTCCCGAAGCGCCTGAAAATTCCAAGGAGACGGTGCCGCGGCCATGGCTTCCGAGGTGATAATGATGTGTTTAAACGGACCGCCAGCGGGAAGCGAGGAAGAGGTCGACGCAGCCGCTACTTCGAACGTTCGCGCCGAGAATGTTGTGATCTTGGAAGACGTTTCACTCTCCAATTCAATAATCAGCTGGACCCGCTGCGCTACCGTTACCTTTCCTGATACCGGATTAAATTGAAGCGGAAACAGATTGATATTCACAAACTGCTCTCCGCGCCGGTCATACACCCCGTTCTCTTCAACGATTTTTCCCGGCCAGTTTTGATCCAATTCATATACGGCGGGATCTGGCGGGGTTTCCACTGCCGCTGACGAATCCTGATTTCGCCGAAGATCCTGCGCCGGCGGCAGCATATATTCGCCATCCAGCTCCGTCTCTTCGAGCACTTCAACCCGAACGGAACCCAGCGACATACCATCGGGAATGCTTATACTGACGGGTTTAACCGGAACAACAGGCAAACCAACGCGATGGTAACTCTCCAGCCCGGACATATTCACCGCATCATATTCTTCCGTGGACGTAATGGTTGGGAGCGGGAACGAATAGTTTTCTTCAATATCCTCCGACACAGCCGATTTGAACGCCGCCATCGCCATGGGCATAGCTACCGTCTCTTCCGCAGGAGGTGCATACCCGGTCTGTTGCAGTTCGATATCGAATTCTACCTGACCAAAAGCAGCTTGATTGGAAATCACCAGCGTACGGAATTGCTGCTGTCCGATTAGATTGGTTACCGAAAACCCCGTAACCGGCGAAATATCAATCTCTCCCGGTGCTTCAGAAATCTCCAGATTGACCGTCCGGACTTCCTGATTGGTTGAATTCTGATTCTCGATAAAAATCGATGCACTGTAATTTCCCGGCCCCATCCCGATACTGTCAATAGTCGCAGTAATATTGGTTCCTGTAGCGGGCAACAACGTACCGTTTGTCTGCGAGAGAGAAAGCCACGGTTCCGTCGAATAAGCTGCCCACTCGAGGTTTATGGAATCATCAAGGTTGCTGATCGTATAGTCCACCTGAGAAGGTGTCGGCAAATTCCCCTCTACCGCTGCCGCATCCCAACCGATACTTGGCACAACCTCAAGTGGATCACCCAGATTACCCAATAATTCAACATCATCAATATTCCACCCGCCATTGGTAATGGTTCCATACACTGATTCCGTGTGTGACCCCATGCCCCAGCGGATATAGACCGTAGGCTGACGGTCTGCTATCTCTGAGATATCGTAGACCATTTCCTGCCATTCCGTATCGATCAGAGGTTCCGTACTGAAGTAATACCAAGGAGATTCCCAATGGACCCCATCGTTACTCGCCTCAACAATAGCCATGGGATATGGAGAACCATTCACCGTAAGCCAGCGCTGAAACTTCAACTTCACATTGACCCAATCCGAACAGTCTAACGCGGTGGTTTTAAGATTATGCGGAGCAGTGAATTGACCGGAAGCTCCGGCAAGGTTATAGCCATAGACGTTGGTTCCTGTGTAACCGGAAGTAGGATCATTCGCATTTCCCAATGGCACACCGAATTCCCAATCACCCTGCGTGCTCCACCCCGGATCTGTATCCATCGGAAATGAGAGGAATGAAGTTTCTGCCTTTGCGGAATACGACAGAGCCACGCCAATCACTCCCACCCAAAGGAGGATTCGTCCCAAAAAATTATTTTTCAAAAAAGTCACAATATTTATTTCTCTCTTGTTTAGCCCCGTTGCTAATGCGGATTGTGAGGAAATTCAACTCCCAATAAGTGCTAACTGGGGTTTCCTTTAACATTTAAAGGGCAAGTTCAAGAAAAACTGAGTCAAAGAGAGCTCCCTTATTTCATTAAAAATAACGATTTACTCCCTCCTCTTTCCTACTTCCTGAAAGCACTTCATTGACACCTTTACATACATTCTGTTCAGATTCCGATTTACCGGAGTATGTGATCCGGCCCATTTTGATCAATTAAGGATTTATGCATGAAACTCTGGAACCGCATCAGGAAATCGCAAAAACTGAATATTCTTCGCGATCTACAGGTCGGCATCCAAAGCAAACTATTCCCACCTCCCCCCAAAGGCAGCTTCCCCCCACTCTGGCTGACCACACGGAAGCCCCCCTATGGACTGTTGGCCAAAGGAGGAGAACTGTCTGTCGAATCCCTTTTAATGGCCTATGAAAAGGGCATCTTCGGCTTTCATGATGGAAAAACGGTAAACTGGTGGTCTTGCGACCCGCGAATGGTCCTCTTTCCTGAAAAAATGCATTTTAACCGTCGTTTCCGGCAACAGCTTCGGTCTGAGCGATTCTCCGTCACCTTCGATACCGCCTTCGACCAACTGGTTAAATCCTGTGCCGAACGCGAAAAAACATGGCTGACTCCAGAACGAATCAGCATTTGCAACAAATTACACGAACTGGGGCATGCCCATTCCGTAGAAGTCTGGAATCAGGAAAAGCAGTTGGTCGGCGGCGTATTCGGGGTTGATCTCGGCCGCGTTTTTATCGGCGAATCCAGTTTTCACAGTGAGCCGAGTGCCAGCAAAGTGGCGATCACCTATTTGGCCTGTCATCTACAGCACTGGAACTACCTCTGTTTTGATATCGGAGGCTATCAGGCCTATTGCGAGCAGATGGGCTTTGAGAACATTCCTCGTGCAGCATATCTCAACCTCCTGAAACAAGGTGTTGATACCCATCGCAAACCAGGAAAATGGAACCTAGACGAAAGCCTGAACGTGGCCGCATGGAAACCGGGAGAACCCGGCAGTCAGTCATTAGACTAAATATTCCTTCCCTTTAAAACTCACCCTTCACGCATCATCCGCGCCCTCATTACCCGAAAGAATTGATACTCAGTATTTTAGGTTGAACCTTGATAAGGATTACTATAAGACCTGCTCTCATTATTAAAATAACGGATATTACTGGAATCAAAAAAAACAGAATGACACAGCTCACTTATGCGGTGAATCATTGGTCGGATAAACTTATGAAAAAAACTCCCCCTCTTTTAATACCCATTATCGTACTCATTTGCTCTATTACGACCGTCCATGCCGACGTGTTTGGAACGGGAACCAACCAATTTACAATCGATTTTTCCAATATCGGTTATGCCGGAAATTCAGCGGATCCGACAACCGGCCTAGGTGCTGTCGGATACAACTATCGAATCGGCACGTACGAAATAACCATCGATCAATTTCTCAAAGCGGATAACTCAGCCGGAGGAACCATTGGCAATGGTAATGAGGATTACTATATTGGCGCAGGAAGAAATGCTCCAGCGAGTGCACTGAGCTGGCAAGAGGCTGCAAGGTTCGCAAACTGGCTTTCAAGCGGAAATATTAATATCGGGGTGTATCAACTTTCTGGAGATACATTGCTCGGAATCAATCGTTCCTATCGAAATGAGAACGGCTTAGCCTATATGATGCCCTCCGAAGATGAATGGTACAAAGCCGCATATTACAGCAATAATTCCTATTCGCTGTATTCCAGCGGCTTAAATTCAACCCCCACGCTCATAACATCCAATGGTTGGAACTATTCAGCAACGGAACATAATCCCCCTCTCGGAACAGCAGATCCTATGTGGGCAACGGGATCCGGAGCTGAAGAACAGAATGGAACCTATGATATGATGGGCAATGTCTGGGAATGGACGGACACGTTGTTGATCGGCGAAACGACAAATGTGGTCTATCGCGGAGGTTCAGCCTGGGCCACAGCAAACTACTTAGCTTCTGATTCTTCGTATAATTCAAGCGTCAACATAGCCGCCAGTGAAGGATCGATTGTGGGAATACGAATCGTGGCCATTCCGGAACCAAGTACAATGGGTATTATGATGGCTGCCGGTGTTGGAATCTTCGGCATCCGCCGCATCTTTATGATCTAACTCAAATTCCGATTCCTTCGTAAGTATCCACACTGTCTTTGGGCAACAAACGGCGTCCATCCACCAACAACGGTGATGCGCCCTGCTCATTCAGAATTTCCGGCAGCGCTTTAAATTCGGGCCAGCGCGTCAGCAGTAAAACAGCATCCACGCCTGATACGGTCTGTTCAATGCTGTCGCAATAGGTGATTCCTGCCGTTGGGAAAATCGTTGACGCCTCATCCTGCGCGACCGGATCAAACGCCGTCACGACGCTGTTCTCCGCAATTAATTCCTGAACAATCGGAATCGCGGGCGATTCCCGCATATCATCCGTTCCCGGTTTAAAGGCCAGCCCCAGAACCGCCACTTTCAGATTTCCAAGGTCTGGAAAATGTTTGCGCAACCGGTCCATCACCTGTTTCGGTTGCTGTGTATTAATCTCGATCACCGATTTCAGCAAACTCATCGGTTCGCCCACATTCACACCATGCGAAATCAGCGCCTTAACGTCTTTCGGGAAACAGCTTCCGCCAAACCCGCAACCGGCCTCGAGATATGTCGTCATTCCCGGCTTAATGCGCTCCCCGTTTTCAAGAATTGGAGAAAAGCGCTTATCTAAATGTACGCCGTTCATGACCTCCAGCGCATCAATTCCGCCGATGGAAGAGCATAGATTTCCGATTTCATTGGAAAACGAGATCAGAGTCGCCAATAATGAATTAGACGTATATTTGATCATTTCCGCCGTGCGGTTATTCGTCAGCACTTTGTCCGTCGAAGGAAAAGGTGCATAAACCTCGGCCAATGTTACGCGCGTTGCATCATCAATGCCGCCCAGCACAATGCGATCGGGATTCATGAAATCTGAAATCGCTTCGCCTTCACGCAAAAACTCCGGATTCATCCCGACACCGAAATCAGCGCCCGCCTTTTTCCCCGAGTACTTTTCGAGGATTGGCAGAACAACATCATCCGTCGTTCCCGGTACCACCGTACTTTTCACCACCACCACATGGTAGCCGTCTTTACCCTTCAGCGCTTCGCCGATTTCCTGCGAAACCTGTTTCACATATTGCAGATCAATCAGGTCCCCATCAAAAGGCGTTCCCACAGCGATAAGCGTAAGATCCGATTCAACAACCGCTTTCTGCAGATCTGTTGAAGCCTTCAAATGAGTGCCGATGTGTTTCTCGAGTAAATCATCCAGACCTTTTTCATAGATCGGACTTTTGGCGGCATTAATATCCGCCACCTTGGCCGCATTATTATCAATGCAGACCACGTCATGCCCGACTTCCGATAAACAGACACCGGAGACCAGTCCGACATACCCCGTGCCAACCACCGAAATCTTCACTACAAGTCCTCCGCTTCGCGATTGTCGGCATACCACAGCAAACTGCGGCGCAGACCGTCCTCCAACTGAATCGTCGGATCGTAGGCCAGCTCGGCTTTGGCTTTATCAATAATCGGGCAGCGACGGTTCGGATTATCCGTCAGATAATCTTTATCTTCGCTCTCTTTACAGACGAGTTTTCCTTCATAACCGAACAGCTCTTTCGACTGGTCAATCACATGTTCCGCCAACTGACGGATTGAAATTTCCGGTTCCGCCAGCCCGATGTTATAGGGCTCGCCGTTACGGCCGCGCAGCATCACTTTATAATAGCCCACCACGGCATCGGCCACGTAACAGAACGTACGGGTCGGAGCACCATCGGAAAGCAGCACAATGTCCTCCCCGTTCAACACGTTGCGCGCAAAATCGGGCAAAGCACGACGGTCTGTAATCTTCAGGCCGGGACCATAGTTATTAAACGGCCGAGCGGTGCGAACCGGCAAATCATGCTGCTGCGCAAAATTAACAACCAGCGTTTCACCGTAACGCTTCGACTCATCGTAGCAGGCGCGCGGGCCGGTGCAGGAAACATTGCCGCGATACGTTTCAGGCGTCGGAATATTTTCCGGCGTCGGATCCCCGTAGATTTCGCTGGTGGAATAAAACAGAAAAGCCTCAACCGGTTTACCCTTCGCTTTCTGTGCGAGTGCGTAATCCAGCAGATTCCGTAAACCGGTAATATTCGCATCCATTGTTTCGATCGGATGCAGACGGTAATAAATCGGCGAGGCAATCGTTGCCGCATGAATGATGAAATCAAAATCGCCCATATCGTCCGGCAGCGGATCGATCACATCATATTTCCGGGTGGAAAGATTGGGGTTGTTTTCCAGTGCAGACAGCCAGCCCGGCACACCGCGCATAAAATTATCCCAGACCACCACATCAATCGGCGCCTGATCTGAATGAATTGCATTCCAGTGCAGCGGAGCCTGCACCAGATAATATCCCAGAAATCCCGCGCCGCCGGTAATCAGCAAACGTTTGCCGGACAGACGATCCAGATCGCCCGTTAGTTTTTCGCAGATATAATTCAGGTCCGCTTGAACCACTTCTTTTGCATTCGTCATAACTTAAAGCTCCTTGAGTTCCGGGATAAATACAATAAACCGTCCGCCCCACGCGGCAACGTGGCTTTGCGATTCCATGATTTCCTTCGCGATATTCCAGGCAAAGACGACCACCCAATCCGGTTTAAAATCATTTAAGGCGGAGGGCGGCAACACCGGCACATGGCAGCCCGGTAGAAATTTATTCTGTTTCGACGGCGCGGCATCGGAAATAAACGCCAGCAGATCCGGACGAACCCCGGCATAGTTTAATAACGTGCTGGCCTTCGCCGCGGCGCCATAGCCCGCCACCTTTTTACCTGCGCGCTTCTGTTCAATCAGAAACGCCACCATATCGTCTTTGGTTTTCTCCACCTTGGCCTGATACGCCAGATAGGTCGGCATATCCGTCAGGCCCGCATCGGCTTCCTTCTTCAGAATGACTCCGACATTTTCCCCGGTTTCTTTTTTGCTTTCCGCGTGGCAGCCATAAACCCGCAGACTTCCGCCGTGCGTCGGGATTTCCTCCACGTCATAAACACGAAGACCTGCCGCTTCAAAGATTTTTGAAACCGTGTTCAGCGAAAGATACGAATAGTGTTCATGATACACCGTATCGAACTGATTATAGGTCATCGTCGAAAGCAGGTGCGGAAATTCCAGCGTAACCGTGCCTTCCGGTTTCAGGGCCTGTTTGAACCCGCGTGTAAAGTCATTAATGTCCGGCACGTGCGCATACACATTATTGCCGATCATCAGATCGGCCTGTTTGCCTTCATCGGCCAGTCGCCGTCCGAGCTGTTCTCCAAAAAATTCGCCCAATTGCGGAATACCCAGCCCGGCGGCCACTTTCGCGGTTCCGGCGGTCGGCTCAATGCCCAGACACGGAATGCCCGACTCCACAAAATTACGCAGCAGATAGCCGTCGTTTGAAGCCACTTCAATCACATAACTGTCTTTCGTAAGCGACAGCCGGTCCGCAATCATTTCGCAGTAGGCCGCGGCGTGATTCAACAGCATTTTTGAAACTGACGAAAAATAGGCATAGTCATCCTGAAACAGCTCTTCCCCGCTATCGTTATCCTCCGTCTGCACCAGCCAGCATTGATCGCAGACATATAACTTCAGCGGGTAGTTTTTTTCCGACTGATGCAATTGCGCTTCCGTCAAATACGAATTCGACGGCGGGGCAAATCCCAGGTCGAGGAACACATGCTCCAGTTCTGTCTGACAGTGATGACACTTCATTCCGTTTCTCCTGCTAAAGTTCCGCTAATAAGTCTGTTTTTAAAAGTTCACTAACTGCCGTTCGAAGACTCCCCATTTCAAGCCCCGATGCCGCTGCAATATCTTCCAATGAGTGGAATCCGTCCGATTGATTCAGCACCCAAAGCAGGGCCATCTGGAAATCCTTGGTGTCGCTCTGCCCGCCGATTGCCTTGAAAAGGCCGCGACGCCCCAGCTGCGGTTCGCACTCGGGTTTTAAATTGATATAAACTTCCGCCCGTTCAACTGCATCAACCACCTGTTCCAACACCGCGAGCGAGGCTTCCAACGAGGCTTCGTTTACAAAGTCCGGATTGTCCGCCGAGGAATGATATTCCGGAAATTCGCCATGAACCGCCCGACTCAAACGACCGATCGGCAGGTTAAATGCCGGTGAACAGAACTGCCGTTCATCGTAGCCATACGGAGAAAATTCCAAGGTCTGGAACTCCTGCCCGCTTGCATTCAACACGCGCTGCATCACGCGATCAATCTGAGCATTTCCCTGCCGGCTTTTTTTGTAGTGCAACGGGCCGGCATCGCCCAGCAGACAAAGCACCAGGCCCAATTGAATTCGATCCAGTTTTTCCCGGTTCCGGCTCAGCCAGGTAATCGCGCCGATCGTCGCCGGAAGAAAAAGAATCCGGCAGGAATACTTCAAATCCCTTGCCGCCAACTGCTGAATCAGCTTTGTGGCGATGGCAATGCCGGACAGATTATCATTGCAAAGCGACGGATGGCAGACGTGCGTAACGAAGAGCACCTCTTTATCCGACCGACCGGGAATCAGCAATTCGCCATACGTTAAAGAACCGGGCTCCAGCTCAGAATCAATGAAGACCTCATAGTCCCCTTCTTCCAAACTCTGGAACTGGTTATGCGCCATACAGAATCCCCAGTTCCGGTTGTGGTATGATGTTCGATACGGCACCCAGTCCGGATGATCCGGCAACGTAAAAAGGTGTTCTTTCAGCTCCGCCAACGATACCGTCTTATGCACCGGCTCGCTGTAATTCAGCACATGCAGGTTCAGGGTTTTAAAATCAACGATCTTTTCGCCCGCCGGATTTTTGATCCAGCCATCACGGATATTCCACTCATCCGGAACCTTCCAGTCGAATACCGGCGTGCCCGTCGGCACCTCATGAAGTTCCAACGGAATATGCTCTTGAAGAATGCGCAGGGTTTCGCGCACCCCATTGCCCGTAATACTTCGACAAATCGGATAGAGCCGCTCAATCAAGCGGCTCATCTGGACTGGAGTTAATGGTTCAGCCATCGGAAATCAATTGATGTTGCGCATTTTTTCTTTCGGCACAAACGAAAACTCCGCATCCAGTTCCGTATCTTCACCGCGTACCGTTTCAAAGAACTTATTCCGAACCCTGGAAAGAATTTCGCCGTTGGGGTTGATTTTAAACCCGTCAATTTCCTCCACCGGCACCAGCTCCGCCAACGAACCGACCAACGCCAGTTCATCGGCAATTAAAAGTTCCGTCCGGTCAATCGGGCGGACCACAAATTCATACCCGAGCGACTTGGAAATCTCGCCGACAAAATCAAGCGTCACACTCTCCAGCGATCCTTCAGTATGCGGCGGCGTATAAATCACGCCATCGCGGACCATCACCACACACGATGCGGTGGCTTCAGAAACGCGCCCGTCGGCATTCAGCAAAATCATATCAGAATAACCGCGGCCCGAACCCTCGATACGGGCCAGGCGCCCTACTTCATAATTGGCTCCGGTTTTAATACGATACGGCAGCATATTGTCGCCACTGCGCCGCCAGGTGCTGATACCGATGCGAATCGGAGAGGGTTGTACTTTCTTCTGATTGTAGGCCGTGATCACCAGATCCGAAACCGTCTCTTCGCCCCAATGGCCTTCCACGCCGAAGAGTGTCACCCGCACCCACATGTCCTGTTCTTTGGTGAGCAGGGCTCCGAGCAACTCATGCACGGCATTTTCATATTGTTCAAAGGTCCACGGACACGGCAGATGCAGCAGCTTAGCCGAGCGGAGCAGACGCTCATAATGACGGCGCATGAAAACAATGCCGAAGCGTTCTTCGCCGTGCCAATAGCCTTTAAGCCCTTCGAACACATTCAGGCTTCGTGTGACGGCTTCGGTCCCAATGTGAAGCGTGGCATCCGCCCACTGAGTGAGCTTGCCGTTCATAAAAACAAATTCGGGTTCCTGCAGTTTAACAGCCATTTCCTATTTCTCCCTTAATCGTTCCAAACTTTCCACGGAGCTTCTCCGGATTCCCACAACTCTTCCAGCACGTGTTTATCGCGCAGCGTATCCATCGGTTGCCAAAAACCTTTATGACGGAATGCGGCCAGCTGTCCAGCCTCGGCCAGCCGTTGCAGCGGATCAAGTTCCCACGATGTCTTATCCGTATCAATATAATCCAGCACCCCCGGTTCCAGCACAAAAAAACCGCCGTTAATCCAGGCACCATCACCATCCGGCTTTTCGCAGAATTCATTCACTCTGCTTTCTCCGGGATGCAGCGAAAAGGCGCCGAACCGCCCCGGCGGCTTAACCGACCCCATCGTCGCCAGCAGCCCATTGTTTTTGTGGAATTCCAGTTCCGCCGTAATATCGATATCCGACACGCCGTCCCCGTAGGTCATGCAGAAGGTTTCATCATCCAGATATTCACGAACCCGGCGCAGACGCCCGCCGGTCATACTTTCCACACCGGTATCCACACAGGTCACCCGCCACGCAGGAATACGGGAATGGTGAATTTCAATGGAATCATTTTTCAGATCAAAGGTGACATCCGATTCATTCAGATAGAGTTTGGAAAAGTATTCCTTAATCATGAACCCCTTATAGCCGCAGGCCACCACAAAATCCGTGATGCCGTGCGCCGCATAGATTTTCATGATATGCCAGAGAATCGGTTCAGGTCCAATCTCCACCATCGGCTTCGGTCGAACCGTACTTTCTTCGCTGATTCGTGTACCGAACCCGCCTGCTAAAATCACCGCTTTCATCTATTCTCCTCTACTTCCCTTTTGCTGAGCGAACCTGATTCCTGCTTTCGTAATGTCTAAATCCCAACCATAGTAATCCGCAACCGATCAGGGTTCCAAGCATGTTGTACGCCAAATCACTCAGGCTGGGAACACGCCCATGAATTCCCCGCTGCGACACCTCAATCGTGCAACTGATCAGAAATCCGACCATCAGTGCCCTGATGAACATCAACTTCCGTTTCCGGAATGCCAGCCAAAGTAAAGGAGCCAACGGAACAAACCCAATAATATTGGCAAAACAGTCGCGCGGAGAAAAGCGTTCAAATCCCGGCACAGCCAGATTTCGGTATTTCAACGGACGCATGGTTCCCTCTCCGGGAAAGGTATATACAGCACCGGGCACAGCATCCCCGTTATTCAACTGTTCAATCTCTGTTAATTGCAACGGACGGTCGTAGATTGAAAAATGTTTAACAGTTCCGGCCCAGGGCCGCACCCCCATCGCCTCATCCCCCATCGTTAAGAGATGGGTTGCCCCCCAGGTCGAAAAATCACCCGTCACCGCCTCCGAAACGGGATGCAGCTTCCCATCCACATACAAGCACACCTGCTCACCATCATACACAACCACCACATGAATAAACCGGTTGGTCGTAAAAACCTGCGGAACCAGCAGACTCGGATACATTCCGTTGCCATCCGTTTCCGATGTCCTCAATCGGAAAGCCAGCCCGTTACCATCCTGCCCCAACGTAAAATTGCGACTCATGGTATGAGAGGCCAGCGAAATGATCCGTGCCGGCCCTCCCTGCCCGAGAGAGTCTGTTTTAAGCAACGCCTCCAGCGACATTGTACCGGTCCTGCCCAACGCCTCACGAATGCGATCCCCGCCCTTCCGGTCTTCCAGTGCAACTCCCATCTGAAATTCGCCAGTAATCGATGCCTCCACCTTTGGATAGGTTAGCCCGGTAATAGGCTTAAAGGGACGAAAACCAAAATAGCCGATCATCAGGAAATAGAAGACCAGCGCCAGACGAAACCACAGGATCTTCAAGGCGAGACTTCCAATGGTTGGAAAGCGGCCATCATTAAAGCGACCACTTCCGGATGGTCCAGAATTTCGCCGTGTCCGCCTCCGATAATGTGCGGACAGAAGGCTCCATGACAGACTTCATCGAATCCCATATAAAGACTCTCCCACCAGCCCGAGAGCAGCATTTCCCACCCCTGACATTCCGACCGGAAATAGAGAACGGGCATGTCTGTGCCCTTCGACTTATGCTTCTTCACAGCAGCCTGTTGCGTTTGAGCACAATACCAGTTGCGCGCATCCACGGGAATCGTTTCACCCCGAAGCGCATCGGCATCGTATTTCGCCAACCGCCGATGGGTTCGCCAAACCCGTGCCAGCGCATACGGTCCCGTACGCTTCAACCATGGCAGAGGAGCCGGCATTGAATTTTCGGCAACCGTGTCTGCACAGATTTTGCGTTCTGCCAGCTGCTCACACACTCGTTTGTATGCAGAAGGTTCCGAGACTGGATTCTGAGCATGATAGGTTTTCGACCGCAGGTTCGGAGAGTCGAAAATGACCAGCGGATCAAGCACTTTCACGCCCGCCTTTTTCAACAATCGGGCCAGCTCAATGGCAATATAGCCGCCGATGCAATACCCGCCGATTCGCACCGGCGTATCCGGAAAATGTTTCAGCAGTTCGTCACAATACACCTGCGCCATTTCCTCAATACCGGTTTCTCCCCGACCGCCATCCCAGCCCGACCACTGGAAGGCATAGACCGGTTGATCCGAAGCCAGCTGTCGGGTCAGTTTCGAAAAACACAGAATATTTCCGGCACCGCCATGCACCAGAAAAAGCGGCGGAATTCCGGGCGCACCTTTTTTCAGCAGTTTCAGCGACCGGCAATCGGGAAAATCTTCAACGCCTCCGGCATCAATATGCTTTGCAAGCAACTCAATCGTCGGCGCATGCATGAGCGTCGAGAGCGGAAGATCGCACCCGAACTCTTGCTGAATATTAAGAAACAGCGTTACAGCTCGCAGCGAATCACCGCCCAATTCAAAAAAGTCGGCCGTTCGCGGAATCCCGTCAAATCCCAGCAGCTCCTTCCAAACCCTGGAAAGAATTTCTTCCATCTCCGTTTCATAGCGGATTTCTTCGCCGGCATACTGACTGGTTGAAATCGACGGTTCCGGCAAAGCCTTCAAATCCACCTTGCCGCTCGGCGTATACGAAATGGTATCCAGCTGAATCAGAAAAGCGGGGACCATATAATCCGGCAACTTTGAATCCAGATGAGCCCGCAACTCGCGATACGAAACCGATGCGCCCTCTTCAAGCGTGTAATACGTTGCCAGACGGGTCAGTCCGTCCCCGCTCTTGAATGCATGGGTTAAGCAATGTCCAATGCCGGGAAGCTGCGATGCCGCATTATTAATTTCCCCCGGCTCAATCCGATGACCCAGCACCTTGATCTGATGATCGCGCCGCCCGCGGAATTCAATCGATCCATCGGGATTAAAGGCGGCAAGGTCCCCGGTACGATAAAGGATGGAATGCCCGGCAACTTCAATAAAGGCTTCTTTGGTTAAATCGGCGCGTCCGACATATCCATGCGCCAGATTTCGCCCGGCCAGATAGAGTTCGCCTTCTTCCCCTGCCGGAACCGCCTGCATGGCCTCATCGAAAATATACGCAGAACAGTTTTTAAGCGGTGTTCCAATGCTTGGAAGATCCGGCCATTGCTCAGGATTCCCTTCCAGCAACTGAGCCGTAATCACATGCGTTTCCGACGGTCCATATTGATTATCCAAAGTCGCGTCTTCGACCGTGGAAAAATAGCGGCGAACCACCTCATCCACCCGCAGCTGTTCGCCGGCCGTAATAATTTCCTTCAGCTGCTGCGGAACGCGGTTTTGCGTCAGCGCGGTTTGAATCATGCTCCGCATCGCCACATACGGGAGGAAAAGCCGTTCAATTCCCTGCGCAATCAAAAGATCCAACAGCTTACGCGGATCCCGGCGATCGTCGTCCGAAATCAGATAGAGCGTTCCGCCCGAAGCCAGCGTGGTGGCAATCTCCTGAAAGGAGACGTCGAAACTGATGCTCGAATACTGCAGCACCTTCGCCCCCGTCCGGAAGGTCTTCCGTTCCAACTGCCAATCAATCAGATTCGCCAATGCCCGATGCGGCATTTCAATGCCTTTGGGCCGTCCCGTCGATCCGGAAGTAAAAATAATGTACGCCACAGCTGTAGCATCAATTCCAATCTTTGGAACCGCATTCGCTGCAGCAGCGATGGCATCGCTGCTGGTTTCCCAAATCAGCACCTTGGTGCGAATGTCGCCCAGCCGCTCTTCATTGGCGGCATGCACAACAATGGCTTTGAGCTGCGCATCGTCGGCCATCATGGCCAACCGTTCCGCCGGGTAGGCCGGATCAAGCGGAACATACGCCGCCCCCGCTTTCAGAATCCCCAAAAGCGCAGCCACCATTTCCACCGAACGGTTCAGACAGATTCCGACCGCATCGCCCTTTCCAACCCCTTCCGAAATCAGATAATTCGCGATGCGATTGCTGAGCGTATCCAATTCAGAATAGGTCAGCGCCTCCTCGCCGAAAACCAGCGCCTGTTTATCGGGACTGCCGGCTGTGCCCCGGGCAATCCAACCCGTAACCGTATTAATTTCCATGCTGTTCGAACCTGTCTTTAATCAGTTCAGCCACTTCCGGACGTTTGAGAATTTCTTCGTGCAACCCGCCCACCACAATGCCTTCAAATTTACCGTGGCAAAGTTCTTCAAATCCCATGAACAAACTGGACCACCAACCGCGAAATCCCATCGCCGAACCATGGCAGACCCCACTGCGAAAATAGAGCATGTCGCCATCGTATCCACGGCTCCTGTGCCGTTCCCCGGCCATCGCCGTAATATTGCCGCAATACCACCCGCGTGACGCCGGATCAATCGACTGCCCGCCTTTCGCAGCATCCGACATTTTCATTAAACGTTTCCAGGTTCGCATCCGGCGGGCAAATCCATACACCTTTGTCTGCTTAAGCCAACCCAGATCGGGAGATTGATAGGTACGATGGATTTCCGCATGGGGAACCACTTTAGCCCTTTCCATCTGCGCACACATCGCTTCGAATGCTGCCATCGTTTTTTCTGACGTTTCCGGCTCGCGATGGTGGAAACTTTTCGCGCGCACATTCGGCGAGCCCGCGGCAACAATCGGATCAATCACCTCAACCGCCGATCCTTTCAGCAGTCGGGCCACCTCCATTACCACATAGCCGCCAATGCAATACCCCGCCAAATGCACCGGTCCCTTCGGATAAACCCTGCGCAATTCGGCAACATAACTCTGCGCCATCTCCTCCACCGTCGGTTCGCCCGCACGACCGTCGAGCCCAGCATACTGGAAAGCATAAATGGTATGATTCGTTCGGAGATTCTCGGCAAAGAGCTTAAACAACAGCACATGCCCATCACCGCCATGGAACCAGAAAATCGGCGGCAGCGAATCGTCACCCTGACGAATCATCTTCAGCGATTGCAGCTCTGTTTCCTCCGGTTCCTTATCAATTTCCAACGCCAGCGCTTCAATCGTGGTCGCGTCAATCAAAGTCGCCAGCGTGAAATCCCGCCCGAACTGCTGATGGATTTTCAGAAAAAGCGTTAATGCTTTAAGGGAGTTGCCGCCCAGTTCAAAGAAATTCACAGTGCGGGGCACCGATTCCAACCCCAACAGTTCTTTCCAGATTTCCGCGAGAGCCTGTTCGGTTTCCGAGGCATACACCACCTCTTCAGTACTGATTTCCACCTCGGGCCTGGGCAAGGCCTTCCGGTCGATTTTACCATTGGGCGTGAAGTGCCATTCCGCAACAGGAACCAATGCACTCGGAATCATATAGTCCGGAAGTTTCGAATGAGCAAACGTCAGCAAGGCTTCTGTATCGAACGATTCAGGAGCATCGACCTTCAAGTAGCCGCATAACCACTTTCCTCTGACTTCGTCGTCATAAAGCACCACAACGGCCTGATCGACTTCGGGATATTCGCCGAGCGTCGCTTCAATTTCTGCCAGCTCCATGCGAAAACCGCGCAACTTAATCTGGTTATCCACCCGACCGATAAACTCAATCAACCCCTCGGCATTCCAATACACCAAATCACCGGTCCGATACATCCGCGCATTCGAAGCAGCACGGAACGGGTCCGGAAGAAAACGCTCCTCGGTCAAATCCGGACGAGCCGCATATCCCCGTGCCACGCCGTCGCCGCCCACATACAGTTCGCCGGGAACCCCGATAGGCAGCGGTCGTTGAAACCGGTCGAGCACATAGCAGCTCGAATTGGCAATCGGTGGTCCGATCGGAATCGGGCGCGAAACATCAAACGTGTTTCGATCAAAAATATATACCGTGGAATTGACCGCGTTTTCAGTCGGCCCATATCCATTCATCAGCGTGACATCCGGCAGTTCTTTCAGCGCCCGTTGAATATGCCAGGCCGAAAGGGCTTCGCCGCCCACCATCATGTATTTTACCGTATCGAAAATGTGCACATCTTCTTTGATGATCAGATTAAAAAAGGCCGCCGTAATCAACAGCGTATTCACCTGATTCGCCGCCAATTGCTGTTTAAGCTGTTCCATCGTTGGAACCTTGTACGGACAAAGCACACAGACCCCGCCATTTAAAAGCGGAGCCCAGATTTCATAGACCGACACATCGAAAGCAATCGACGCCATCTGCAGCATCACTGTTTCAGGCGATAGCGGGATATAGTCCGAAGACGAAATCAACCGCACCAATCCCCGATGCGGCATCTCCACCCCTTTCGGCCGCCCGGTTGATCCCGAGGTGAAAATGACATAGGCCAGCGATTCCAGCGAAACATCGATATTTGGATTGGTATCGTTCTGCGACCGGATTTCAGCGAGACGTTGATTCGTCAAAACCAGCGGCGGCAGAACATCCTCCTCCATCTGCTCAATACGATCTTTCGGCAGCGACGGATCCAGCGGCACATACGTTCCGCCCGCTTTCATAATTGCCAACGCGGCTACGATCTGGTCGAGCCCGCGCTCCAGCAGCATCGCCACACATTGGCCGGGCTTTACGCCATTCTCCATCAGGCCATGCGCCAGCTGATTGGCACGTGCGTTGAGTTCGGCATACGTAAGTTTTTCCGATTCTAAAACCAATGCCGTTGCATCGGGCCGTTCTGCAACCTGCTGCTCAAACAGAATATGGGCAGGCTTTTCAGTGTACGGCACCGGATCCGGATTCCAGTCGTTCAGCATCCGCTTTCGCTCTTCGGCGGAAAGGATCTCCAGCTCCCGGACCGTCCCTGTGTCAGGAAGAACCAGCGCATCCATCAAACGTTGAAGACAGCCGCCGATCCGCGCCAGAGTCTGTTCTGAAAAACATCCTTCCCCGCGGATTTCCAAAGTTTGGGAAATGGTACTTTTGAACAGTTCCTGATCTTCAGGCAGCTGCAACAGCGCACACAGCTCAGTACTATCAATGGGATGAGCCAGCTGCTCGGCCATCTGACCGGAAAGCGACTCAAGAAAAGCGGCCGCAGACAGCGATTCATCAATCGCAAGCCGGAGTGGTTGAACCTCCGCGTTTTCCAAAGATTGGAAGCCGACCGTCACAGAGTCGTCGCCCGAAAAACGGGAGAGCAATAACACCCAGGCCGACACGATAAGATCCCGGGAGGCCTCATGGCCCGGCGGGATCTTCCAGGGGTTGGAACGTAACCCGACATCGTCCAGCCCGAAGGCCAGCGGCGTCGCTTCTTCAAAACCGGCGAAGACCTTTTTCCAAAATTCAGCGTCAGCCATTAAAACGTTCCCTTATCTTTTGAGCCACTTCCGGCCGGCGCAACACATCTTCATGCGCACCGCCAATCACAAAGCCCTCAAAGGTTCCTTCGCACAGCTCTTCAAATCCCATATACGGGCTGTCCCACCATCCCCAGAGTCCCATGGCTTCCCCATGGCAAACGCCGGAACGGAAATACAGCAGGTCGCCATCATAGGGTTGGTTCTGATGATGGATCATGGCAACAACCGCGGTTTGCCCGCAGTACCACTGCCGGGTGGCAACATCAATTATTTCGCCGGAACGTGCCTGTTCCCCGATACGCTTCAACCGATTCTCGGTCCGCCAGCGTCGCGCTTTTCCATAGATTGGAAGCTGTTTAATCTTTCCCACCAATCCGGGAGGAGGTTCCGGCCGAACATAATTCCACGGCACTTCTGCATCATCGACAATTTTGAGCTCTTCCATATTCGCCAGCATTCTATTGAAGTCCGCGGGCGACTTTTCCGGTTCCGAGCGTACATGGCATTTTGCGCCGTGATTCGGCGCACCAACAATGATGAGCGGATCGATGACTTCGAGCCCGGCCTGTTTCAGCATTTTCGCCAGTTCAACGGCAACGAGCCCGCCCACACAGAATCCGCCCAATCGGATTGGACCGGATGACTTGGGGTGAAAACGCAGCAGTTCATCGCGATAAGCTTCCGCCATTTCCATAATGGTTGCTTCGCCGCGCCCGCCGTCCATTCCCGTCCATTGGAAGGCATAAACCGGCACATCGCCCCCCAGGTTTTCCGCAAAAAAACGAAAGATCAAAACATGTCCATCTCCGCCGTGCACCCAGAACATCGGCACTTCCTCGGGCTTGCCCGCCTGAATACGCTGAAGCGACCGGAAGTCCGAAAGATCGTCGATGCCGCCGCGGTCAATACACTGCGCCAGAGCTTCAATCGTTGAGGCCTGCACCAAAACGGCCAGCGTCAGATCCAGCTCGAACCGGTCTTTAATCTTCATGAACATTTGTGCGGCGCGAATAGAATCGCCGCCGAGTTCAAAGAAATCGATATCCCGCGGCACGGCTTCAATCCCGAGCAGCTCCTGCCAGATTTCGGCGAGGCGGACTTCCGATTCGGATTGATAGTCCGTATCCCCTTCCAAGGTTTGGAAACTTCCCGGATCCGGATCGGGCAAGGCTTTGCGGTCCAGCTTTCCATTCGGCGTGAGCGGAAACGATTCGAGCACCGTAAAACCGGAAGGAACCATGTATTGCGGCAATCGCTCTTTCAGCCAGGCCTGTAAAACCGGAGCAGGATTTTCGGATTGCGCAGACTCTAAAATGATGAAGGCGGCCAACCGTGGATTGTCGTCTTTATCGTAAAGCGTCACGGCGGCATCGGACACCTGTTCGTGCGCCCGCAGAGCAGACTCGATTTCACCGAGCTCAATACGGAAACCGCGAAGTTTAATCTGATGATCAATGCGCCCGAGACATTCCAACCGGCCATCGGGCATATAACGCGCAAGGTCGCCCGTGCGGTAGATCCGTTCATTGGAACCGCCGAGCGCAGTAAACTTTTCGGCGGTCATTTCCGGATTATCCAGATAACCGATCGCCAGTCCATCGCCGCCAATGACCAACTCACCTTCCGTTCCATCCGGAACCGGGTTCAGATTTTCATCGACGATATAAACCGTCGTATTCGCAATCGGATGTCCGACGCTCACGGAACCTTCTTCAATGGAAACCTGATCGCAGGTGGACCAGATGGTGGTTTCCGTCGGGCCATACATATTCCAGACACTTCCAGCCTTCGGAACCAGCGTATTGGCCAGATCACGCGGGAAGGCTTCCCCTCCGCAGAGAACTTTCAAATTGGGTGATGACGTCCACCCCGCCGCCAGCATCAGCTTCCACGTGACCGGTGTGGCCTGCATGATGGTAACCGAGTCGTCTTCCAGCATTTTTAAAATCGCATTTCCATCCATCGCCATTTCTTTGGAGGCAATCACTAAACGACCGCCGGCAATGAGCGGAAGAAACATTTCCAAACCTGCAATATCAAACGAAAGAGTGGTAACCGCCAACAGCACATCCTCAGCGGTCATTCCGGGAACCTGTTGCATCGAAACCAGAAAATTGGTCAGGGCCCGATGCGGAATCTGCACACCTTTCGGTCGGCCGGTTGAGCCGGAGGTGAAGATGACATAGGCCAGATCATCCAGATTGGATTCCGGCAACGGACAAACTGAAGAAGGTTTCACCGCTGCAGTAATGATCGGTTCAACACCGAATCCACGAACGGTTTCTTCATGTGTGACATCCGTGAGAATGAGCTGCATGGTGGCGTCTTCCACCATCCATTGAATCCGCTGCGCCGGATATGCCGGGTCCATCGGCACATACGCAGCTCCGGATCTCAACACCCCGAGCATCGCAACCGGCATAAGGGCCGCGCGCTCCATGAAGATTCCGATCAGATCGCCCGGTTTGACGCCTTTTTCGAGCAAGGTCGAAGCAATGCCATTGGCCGCTTCATCCAGCTGACGATAGGTCAGCTGATCCTTTCCGAAACACACTGCGATTTTATCCGGATGAAGGGCTGCCGCCTCTGAGACGAGAAGGTCAGTTCGTTGTTGAGAATAGGCTACGCTGGATGGTTTAACGCTTGTCATAATCGTAAAAGTTGCCCGGAACAGGCCGTTTGATTTTAAGGCTTATGGATAAACTGTTTCAGTTTGCTGAGATTTTTCCAGGCCAGCGTATGAATTCCGCCGATCTTATTCCTACGGATTATTTCCCAATCCTCGCGAGACTTATGAATGATGTGCTTTAGGCTGCGATTGCTGACGCCCCCGACCCGCATTTTAACCAGCACCGTTTTCAGGTAAGCGGGTTCCACTTCATACATTCCGAGAATGCGCGTCATGAAATCATAGTCCGCAGCGCATGAAAAAGACGTATCGAAATACTCCCCGTTTTCCAGCTTTGCGCATTCATAAATATCGCGCTTTAAGTAAAGAGACGGATGCGGGGGCATCCAGCCCTTGGAAAGGTTTTTACGAGAATAGATCCCGCTCTCCCAATGGCGAACCAGCGTGTAGTCTCCATTCCCTGTCGGCCGGACATACTGCAAATCACCGTAGAGCGCATCCGCCCCCGAATTCTCAATTGCACTGGATATACGGGGGAGCACTCCGCCCGTTGCAAAAAAATCATCAGCATGAAGAAATCCGATAAAGTCGCCTGTCGCCATCCGAACGCCCTTATTCAGCGCATCGTAAATACCGTTATCTTTTTCGGAGACCAATTTATCTGGCTGAAATTCGCCGGCTTTAATTTTCTCAATTGTGTGATCGGAGGAAGCGCCATCGACCACAATCCATTCAATCTGATCGCGCGGATAATCCTGTTCGGCCAACGAGCGCTGCGTTTCCGCAATGCTCGCTTCAGAATTCCAGGTTGCCGTTATGATTGAAAATTTCATGATGAAGTTCCCCCCTCTTTCGTAGTATTACGAAAAGGAATATAGCATTGAGAGGAAGCAAACAAGAAGCGACTCATTCGAAGCTTGTCACAACTCCATGCCGAAATAAGGCAAAGCGCCGTGACGATAAACGTAGCACCAAAGGAATATAACACTCCTGTCGGTTCAAGTCGCAGGCTTGGCCCAGCGACCGGCTTCGATAGAACAATAAATAAAGAATGAAAAACAAGAATCGACAAAGAATTCCTCCCAATCCAGGCGATAAACCGTACCCATGAAGAATTTGAAAAATGGTCACCTACAGCATAGAGCCCAACAAAGATACTTACGCACCATGTAATCTCAGCAAACCCAAATGTCAGTATAGATATATTCGATACAACCGATGATATAACAAAAATAATTGGAACTGCTCCCCACGCTAACAAGAGAGGAATTTTCGGTCGCTTATTCGCAACGAAACGGATGATCATTCCAATTAAAAAATAGGCAATTGTTCTCGATTGAACTAAGCCGAAAGCCGAAAGTCCAAACAGAAAAATAATGGCAAGAAACCAACCGGCATCCATGCTTTCTTTTTTCATCAAACTAGCTACCCAATATCCCCCCAATAAAGCAAGTTGTATTAAAAGTAGCGAATGGAGAAACCAATACCCCCCATAGGGGCGAAATAATACAGCAACTAAAAATGAGGAGATTGAATCCGGAGGTAGGTTTGAAGTTGAAATGCCCACCTGTTGAATCAGTATAAGCCCTAACAGATAAATGCTGATAAAGATCAGGTAAGGGATTCCGATGCGCAGTGATAACCGCTTCGCTTTGACAACCGGATCTCCATCAACGGCAAAGAACATGCCAGAAACAATCAGAAAAAGCGGCATATGAAATGAATAGATCCATCCCGTAACTAAATTTTGAACGTCGACAAACGTACCAACCATGGTTAAGTGCCCATAGACCATTAACACTATCGCGATACCCTTGATAAAATCGGGAGCCAGCAACCTCCTATTTTCTATTTCTTTACCCATTTTTCCCCAGAAAACTAAATTCAAAAACGTTCCACAAAACCTACGTTAGAAACAGAAGCAATGAGCGATTGGCTTTAAAGTATAATTCATTTCTAATGACTAATTATTGATCAACATATAGATTATCTTGGATAATTTCATTTTCTAGCCTAGCAGTTTCCGGTAGATGGGCCCGTAATAACTCAATATATTCGATAAATTTATCTGTATGCTGCCCTCGATTCGTTAAGCAATTCATTGTTTTGTCTGAAAAAGGTTTGATATCAAAATTCCAACCAAAATATCGGCAAACAAAATCATTTAACTTTCGTTTATTCATAGGCCTTTCCCGCCGGATTTTTTTTGAAAACCATAGGCGCTCCAAAATCTTCAACATCATAGTATATTTCTTATCATTCCTACCAATGGCTGAATATATCTCAGTGCCTGCAAATAATGTCCCCAAGGTTGGGTACAGAAAATCCTGATATTTGTGCCGCTTAGCATGTAATAATTCCATTCGGTCAAAAATACGCTGAGTTTCCCCTCTTCTTGCTATGAAATCAGCATGGGTAATAATGTACTTCCCTGAATTTTTACTTATAAACGATTCTCTATATGCAAATTGCATCTCATCAGTCGTAAGCTCAAAGGGCTCTCCGGTAGACTGAATTCCATACACTTTTATGAGACAATCTTTTATTTCCGGTCCATAGGCTCCAGCGTTCATGAATATTCCCCCTCCAATGGTACCAGGAATGCCTTCAAAATTTTCAAAGCCTGTTATGCTCCACAGTAAAGCCTTGCGCGAGAGTAACGGCAGTCCCGCCCCCGCCTGCGCTCTGATAACTCCTGCTTCTGCATTGTATTGAATCTCGGAAAAATACTTAAGAGAGAGAAAAACTCCGTAGGTTAGATCATCAAGAAAAAGGAGATTAGAAGTATCTCCTATGACCTTGAATTCAAATTTTTTTGAGCACATATACTCAATAAACAAACGCAATTCATCAAAATTCTTCGGATAAACAATCAGTTTAGCTATCCCTCCCGAACAGAAATAGGAAAATTTCTGAAGGTCGATATCTGTTTCATATGAAACCTCAGCCTGAGCTAGAATTTTTTTAATATTTAAAATGTCGTCTGATAAGATCATATATACCTCAAAGAAGGAGCCTCCAAAAACATGACACAGAAATTTAGAGGAACCGATGCTGTTACACTTAAGCCACATCACCCCAATTCTTAAACCATTTAACAAAGTCCGCCAACCCCTCCTTCAGACTGGTTGTCGGCTTATAGCCCAGTTTGGCTTGCGCCTTGGAAATGTCCGCAAAGGTGATGGGCACATCTCCCGGTTGCATGGGCAGCATTTCCATCTCAGGTTCAATGCCAAGCGCATCTCCCAGATACCGGATCATGTCCATTAAGAGCTCTGGTTGATTATTTCCTAGGTTAAATATCTCGTACGGCTCCAACCCCTCGGTAAACAAGGAGGAAAGAACGCCCTGCACTACATCGTCAATATAGGTAAAATCGCGTTTCATATCGCCGTGGTTAAATACCTTGATCGGCTTGCCCTTCAGCATCGCTTCAGAAAAAAGCCAATAGGCCATATCAGGACGCCCCGCAGGTCCGTACACGGTAAAGAATCGCAAGCCGACCGTTTGAAATTTATAGAGATGGGTATAGGAATGTGCCATCAGTTCATTGGCCTTTTTAGTAGCCGCATACAGACTGACCGGATGATCTACCGGGTCCGCTTCCGAAAACGGCACTTTTTTATTCCCGCCATACACACTGGAGCTGGAGGCATAGACCAACCGATCAATTTCAAAGTTCCGGCAACACTCCAGAATATTGAGATATCCGGCCAGATTCGACTGTTCATACGCATGCGGGTTTTCAAGCGAATAGCGAACTCCGGCCTGCGCCGCCAAATTACAAACCCGATCGGGTGCGTGAGATTTGAAACACGAAATCAGAAATTCTAAATCAGCCAGATCTCCTCTAAGTCCCACATAACCCGATCTCGCTTCCAACTTCGCATGGCGAGCCTCTTTCAGCGTTACCGAATAATAGTCGTTAAAATTATCAATACCGATCACTTCATGTCCGGCATCCAGCAATGCATGCGCAACATTTGATCCAATAAAACCTGCGGTACCTGTAACTAAAATTTTCAAAGCGTTGTTCCTTCGGAATTATTTTCCTTATAGCGAAGTTCTGCCACTTTCAGGTCGATCATATATTCATACATCGAACGCATAATAGAATAGCGGAGCCCCGGCAGGCCATCGAGTAAACCCAGGCGAAAAAAGTAGAGATAACCAAACATGAGAAACGGCCGTCCCGGCATTTTATACGCAAGCGTTTTCAGTGCGCGGCGTTTGACCGCCGCATCTCTTGAAAAAAGTTCCAATGGGCGGAATTTTTCCTGCACTTCCCCTATCAGGTCCTGCGCTTCCATCTGGGAATATTTGTTATGGCGATCAAACCAATGTCCCACCCCATGCGAAAACGGGTAGTGAATAATATGTCCCTCAAGGTGCCCCGTTTTTCCATCAACGACGGCCACCGGATTTACCAGCCGTTCGTAGCGGATTTTCTCCGGACGGAATACGCGGGTAATCCACGTCGGATAAAGCTGCGACCGTTTCAGCCAGCGGCCCATGAAATAATCTTTGCGGCGCACCTGAAAGGCCGCGTGATCGCCACAGGTTTCCGGAAGTGCCTCTAGTTCCGCCCGCAACTGATCATCGCAGGTTTCGTCAGCATCGGTGTAGTAAACCCAGTCGTGTTTGTACTTAATATTTTCAGCGCCCCAGTTTTGGTGCGCCGACCAATTGTCAAACTTACGCTGGATAACTCGGGCTCCCAGCTTTTCAGCCAGCTCAACCGTGCGATCCGTACTGAAGGAATCAAATACAACGATGTCATCCGACCACGAGACGGACTGAATGCACCGCTCAATATTGATCTCTTCATCTTTGGTAAGAATCAGAATAGAAACTCCTGCCATTATGCATTCCCCTTAATTTCTCTCGTCTTAATAAATTTTGCAGGATTCCCCGCCACTACAGCCCACGCTTCAACATCTTTAACAGTCACAGCACGTGCACCAACCACGGCACCTTCACCTACGGATATTCCAGGACCGACAAAAGCATCCGCACAAATCCAGACCTGATTTTCAATTTTAATCGGCGGTGTGAGCAAGGGGGTGGCCGGGGCTGAAAAATCGTGCGTGCCGGCGCAAAGATGAGCGCCTTGCGAAATGGTTGACAGCGACCCGATGCTTATTTTTCCCAGATTATAAATACGCGCCCCTTCCCCAATGGAAGACCAGTCTCCAATCTCCAGATTCCAGGGAAAATAAATGGAGGCGGAATTGGCGATGTTTACATTTTTTCCGACCGTTGCACCAAAGCAACGCAGTAAAAATCGTCTCGGGGCGTACAAAGGCCGGGGAATACAACGGAATACTATTTTTCCAACACCCCAGAAAACACGCATCACCTGAATACGCAACGGATACTTCTGTGCGGAACGGTTTTCTTCTATGCTGAGTTCATTCATCGAAAAACTCCATACACGCGGGCGGGTTTCCCCCGTGCAGACACCACTCATAAACCTTATGCATATTGTCCGCAATCCGAGGCCAGGTGAACTTATCCTCCACCAAGTGGTATCCTCGTGCTCCCATATGCTCCAACTCTGCATCTGACATCCCGGCCAGCATTTCCAGCCCCTGAAAAACAGAATCCGCAGTCGGTTCAACTTTAATAGCTGCATCGGCCTCGAAAGCCTCAGGAAGATTGCAAAATTTCGTGATCACCACCGGCAAGCCATAAGACCAGGCTTCGAGCACCGACATGGGGAGTCCTTCAGAAAACGAAGGCAGAATAAATGCATCCACACTACGCAAAAGCTGATCTTTATTCTCTCCGAATTGTGGGCCGATAAATTTGACATTTTTCAGTCCCAGTTCTTTGGCTTTTTCTTTAAGCGGTGCTTCGTGGCCTCCGTCATCCCACCCAGCAATCAGCAACTTCCAATCACAAGACGTTTTACTCCAAGCGTCCAATAATTCAGCAATGCCCTTTTTCGGATGAATCCGCCCCAGAAAAAGCAGTTGTTTCTGCCCTCCCGGATCCTTCTTTGTTCCCGGTTCCGGAAGTTCCACCCCATTTGGAATCAGGGCAATGGGATTTTTCAGCCCATAAGCTCTAATCGACTCCACTTCCGACCGGCATAGCGCATGAATGCATGACGCACTTTTCAGCGCTTTTTTTGCAAACAACCCTTCAACCAGCTTTTTTTTCCAAGCCGAATTCTTTACCGCCCATGGATCGAGCATCCCCCGAGGCGAAACAATCACCGGCGTCCCCTTTTTTTGCTGATGCTGCATGGCTGCCCATTGATTATCCATCCAAATTCCATGTACATGAATCAGATCCGGATTTTGTTCAGCAAGCAATACACGCAATTGTTTCGAAGATTGAAGCGGACCAATCGTTGAATACGTTTCCACGTGCAACGGATCCCAAACATGTAGGTCTTCCTGCGTGTGCTCATCTTCCGGACTAAAAATGGAGGGGGTACACCCCTCTTTAGCCAAAGCCTTGGAAAGCCAACGCACCGAATAAAATAATCCTCCGGCCTTCCGAGAACTGGTGGTCAAAACAGCTACCTTCATGATGCCCTCCACATAGTAAGGGCCTTAATCAGCCGCTCTGCATTTCGGACGGGCGTGAACGATTCTTCAAAATGAACACGCGCAGCATTCCCTTGCGTTTCAGTGAGTTCAGGCTGTTCAATATATTTTTTCATCGCAGCTCTAAGCGAAGAAACAGAATCTGCCCGAACCCGGAAACCAGTACGGCCGTCATCAATCACATGCCAGGAACCGCCGCACAAATCGGTTCCAATCATTGGAAGCCCCAGTGAGGCGGCTTCATTCAGCACAGCCCCCCAGCCATCAAATCTGGAAGCGAGTACAAACACGTCAGCAGCACAGTAAACTTCTGAAATACGTTCAACCGGATAAGCCCCTAAAAACAACACTTGTTCCTGAACCCCTAACTTTTTAACCAGATTTTCATAGAGGCCATCGGACTTATCCAATCCGCATAAAACCAAACACCAATCATTGGTTTTAAGCCGGGCATACGCTTTCAGCAAAATATCGATGCCTTTACGTGGACAGAGCGCGCCAACCGCGAGAAAAATTTTACGGCCCTTGGCAAAGGAGAGTATCTGCCCACACGGCTCCGCTTTTTTCATTCCGTTCGGGGTATAAAACAGATCTGCAATTTTTTCCGCCGGTACGCCCATTTTCTGGAAAGCCCGATCTGCGAGAACGCCCTGACCGAAAGCTCCCAACGCGAATTCTTTAATTCGGCGACCTTCGGAGTGTTTTGCCATCAACATAAGCGGATTCAAAAAACGGAACAACAGCATCCGAAAACCCAGCAACTCGGCCAGTCGAATCCCGGGCATTTCCGACCAATGACACCACTGCGCATTATTTCGGGAAAAATAATCCAGCAAATCTATACTGAAGTATCCGCAGCACAAATGAATTCGCTCTCTCCAGTCCGGAACCATTTCAAGCCACACTTCCGGCGGTCCATTGGGCTCTGCAAAGCATTCAAAATCCTGTGTATCGTGTTCATTTTTCCACCCTTCCGCAGCACGGTCAGCAGAGGCACCATTCAGATAGACCACTTTTAAATCAACATCATCACGCGCAGCAAGTGCAGAATAAAAAGCCGACTGATAGTGCGATGGAATATTCATCCAGACACAGATCTTATTCACAAGGTAGTCCTTTCAAAATAGTTTGCATAACATCGGCACGATCCGACCAACAGATATCCGGAACATTGATTCGGCTTCCGTTTATCTCGCGTTGCAGTGCTTTTACAAATGAATCATTATCTTGGCATACTGAAATATGAGATTTAAAAAAGCGGACTTGATCACATGCCGCCGTTGCCACAACCGCCGACCCACTTGCCATATGATCAAAAAGCCTCATGGGAGAGCACATCCGATTAAACGGGGTTGCAACATACGGAATGAGCCCGACATCCAAACATTGGAACCATTGATGAATGGTCTCGTGCGGCTGACGCCCCACCGCCACACATTTGGGATGATGAAGTAATTTCTGTAATGAAGTCGATGGATTCTCAGGCACCGGACCTACCAGCAATAAGGTTCCAAGATCTGGTAGTTCCGCGCATTGGTATAGCAGATCAAAATCGAGTCGCTCATTAATCCCCCCGACAACACCAGCGACCGGACGTCTCAAATCGCCTTTCGGCGGAGCAACCGGGCCGGTTTCTTCGTCCAATTTAAAACGCGATTCGGTCGCATTCATACTCACCGATAATTTGTCAGCATTTACGCCATATTCATCACGCGCACGCTCCATCAATCCGTGCGAAACAAAAAAGGCATGATCCACCCGTTGCACCATTTGTTTTTCCAATTCCGCAATTTTTCCCCAACCCTCGTAGCTACGGTAGTCATCGGAGGCGTAATAGGCAGTCCAGCATTTTTTTGGAATCAGATCCAGCAACGGTAAATAGTGTGGACTGGTTAACACGATACCTTCAAGCTTCGCCTCTTTTTTCGTGCATGCCTTTTTGATCCGGTTCCACAGTATCCGTTGTCCAACGCGGGCAAAACGCGATGCCCAACTCGGCGGTAACGCAATGGGAAGCACCTCTAATGCTCCTTCAGAGGATGCAAACCCACGTTTTTTTGCAACGATCCAATCCGCCGGAGAAATACCCAACACCTCGTTTTTTTCAGCCATCGCCGCAAACGGCTTCTTCCGCCAGATTTCATTGATATCGCAGACAACAATCATCAGTTACAGACTCTGAAACAAAGTTTCAAGTTTATGAGCGGATGCATCCCACGTGAAATGTGCTGAACGGCGTATACTGCGCGCACATAAATCATCCCGAATCACTTTGGAATCTATTATCGACAGAAGAGCCTCTACATGTTCAACCGCATTGTCGAGGTCACATAATACGGCTGCATCACCCGCAACTTCTGGAATGGAAGCAACGTTACTCGCCACAACAGGAGCTCCGGCAACCATCGCCTCAATGACCGGCATGCCAAACCCTTCATATCGTGAAGGGAACCACACCACCGAAGCATGCCGGTACAGTGCATTGAGTAATTCATCAGAAACATAACCAGCTAAAATGACATTGGGGAATTCTCGTTCAACGACCTGTTTCGTATATTTTGAACTGCTTGCTCCGCAAATAATCAGTTTAACCATTGGTATTTTTTTAACAATCAACGGTATCGCAGACAGAATTAACTCTGCATTTTTTCGAAGACATAGCCCTCCTGGAACGAGAATATATGGCGCCCCGCCTGCGAGGCTCTCCACCTTTTCAACCAATGATGTATCAACTGAGGCCCCAAAAATATGATGAGGAGCATTATGAATGACATGCAGTTTTTTTTCGAGCGCGGGAAAAAAATGGGCAATGCGGGAGGCTGAAAATTCAGAGACGGTAACCACCGCATCCGCATGCTGGGCAATTTGATTAAAAAGTCGACTCCACTTCCAATTTTGCCATTTTCTATTCCAAGTTTCCGGATACAAATCAGTTTCGAATCCCGCGACATCATGAATCGTACAAACTAATTTGCTGTGATTTGTAGGCACATAAGACTCTGCCGGACAGTAAACAACATCAACATCCGCCCAATAATCTTCCGCCTTGGGTTTATTCAGATAGACCCATTTTGCCTGCTGAACCGATGTGTTTCCCGGCAATGGAATAACCGCCATCCGCCGCCACATATCTTCCAGATCACGATAGACCTGATCATACAGAGAGGCTTCTACCAGCATACGATGCCGGTTATCGAAAAGTTCCGTATGAAATTTTAATAGCTGATCAATCACCCGACCAACCCCCGTCGGATTCGGAAGACGATGCACATGAATATATGATAGAATATTCACAGCTTAAAAAACCCTACGTTTCAGCATGAGGGAATAGGCATCTTCCACCTTCCGATTCAATGTTGTCCACGAATATTCTTTCATGACCTTTTCCCGTCGGGATGCCTGTTCCGGAATCTGTTCCCAACTCAAGCCAAGTGCCTCTTCCAGTTCTGACCGATCCAAACCATCCCGAAGTTCAATTGCATTGAAATCCCGTAATAATTTAACCGCGCCTCCTCCTTGATTAACAGGAAAATTTAGAATGGGAAGTCCTGAAGCAACGGCTTCTAAAATCACCAAACCAAATGGTTCATGATAAGAAGTAAAGAGAAATTGATCGGCTGCCTGATAATATCGTTCGGGCATTGCGGCCGAGCCTACCAACAGAAGTTTTTTTTGTTCAATCAGATATTTACCCCGCTCCAACATCCCCTCGTATTCTGGTCCATTTCCAACCACAACGAGTACATACCCTTCAGGAAGCAGGTTCGCCACCTTTTCGACTCGGTCGGATCCCTTCATCGCTTGATGCAATCGCCCCACCCAGAGCAATATTTTTTTATTTTCCGGCAGATTCAAACGACGGCGTAACGCTTGTCTTTTCTCCTCTTCCAGAATTATGAAACGGTCAAAATCAACGCCATTCGGTATATACTGAATTCTTGAAGGACGAACATTTTCTGCCACCCAGGCATCGATCGTGGGCAAAGAAATCCCAAAAAACAGCCTTGTCGTTTTTTTTACCAAAAACCGACTTAGTGCACTTCCACCTCCAGGTGGAAGATGGGTATGCATCACTACCGGCGTACGACACAATAAAACAGCCAGCCGAGGCCAAATAATCCCATCATGAAAATGAATAATATCCGGTTTTATTTCCCAAATGGCCGCCCGGAGTCTAGGAACCCCCCATAATGCTTCTTTCGAAGAGACAAGCCCCAAACATTTTGTTCCCGATGCCAACAATTCACAGATATTGGCAGGCGGTCCATATAAAAACAACAACCAAGCATCCACCCCACTCCGCCGCTGCTCTACGACAAGCGCCTCTGCAACGCGTAAAGAACCGCCCGAATCCGGATCATCCCGCTGACATATATGAAGAACTCTCATTTTTTACAACCCTTGCCGGCAGGAACTATTCCGATTCTTCATTTCCATCCACATACTCTTCAGATAACCAGCATACCCCCTCCGGTATTGAGGCTGACTCAGATACTTCAAGAAACGAAGGCTATTCTGAATTAGGCCCATACCTATAACCATTCGCACATGCAACCGATTCAGCAACGTCAACGATGGATCGCGCATCACTTTAAAATGGGTTCGTAATCCCGCTTGTTGGAAATAATACGGTTCTTCCTTCAACATTTTTTCCGTCAAACTGAATCCCCAAACCCCTTGATAACAAAGCACCGCTTTCACATGGACGATCCGATACAGTAACCGCGCTCGAATCGCAAAATCCCAGTCATCCACATCCGATTTCGGATCATATCCACCCAGTTGCTCAAACAGCGCTCTTGAACAAAGCGTATCGCCCGGCAACGAATCGTAAGGCTGCTTCCAAAAATCGCGCCGATACCCCGACTTTCGTTCAACGATTTGATCACAGGGGCCAACCGGTTGATCCATTCCCTCTGGGATGGAGCCAATCGCAAACTTTTCCATGTCGTGAATCACAAGGGTATCATCATCCAAAAATGGAATCGAACAGGTGAGCGAATCCGGATGCAACAGATCATCATCGCAATTGAGCTTGAATACATCGTACGAACAGCGCTCAAGGCACTTATTCATATTCCCGGCCATGCCTAAATTTTTTTCATTTCTGAAAATTCTTAATCGAGGATCATCAATACAAGCGAGAGCTTTCTCCGCGCTTATTTTTCCAGCATTATCTGAAACGACTACCTCAAACTCTGGGTAGCGCTGTTCCAAAGCTTTCCGACAGGTCGTCTCCAATACCCGACACCGCTCTTCAGAATCCAGATACGTTATGATATAGATGGAAATTCCGGGAGATCCTTCCATTACCAAGTAACTCCTCGAGCCTGCTTCTCTGAATCAATTGCCCCCCTAAGAAAGGCTAACGATGCTTCCCGTTCCACATTCAGTTTTTTTTCCACTTCATTCCAATCGATTTTCTTAGATAACAACTCTACCCACTTTTTACTGTCAGACGATATGATCAGTTGTTGATCAAGTCCCAGCTTTTCCGCTAAATCTGTTAAACGAGTATTTCGATTCTCGCCTCCTTTTGATCCAGCAAGTATACTGACAAATGGGTGCTGAAATAGAATTGAAAATACCGTGCCATGAAAGGAATTAGTCACCACAGCAGCCGCTCCTTTCATCGCACCGACCCAATCTGCAGGAGAATGGCATTCTATCAGTTTAATTCCTTCAAAACGTGGAAGCCGTTGATCCCAAATTAATGAGGGCTCTAATGATAATTTTTTTGCCGTTTCCCGTAACAGATCGATTACCGCGTGTGTGGGATCAAAAATATACGCCAACAACGTTCCCTCGCTCTCCATGGGTTCAGCGATGGGCGAGTAGTCTTCCAGTAATAACGTTGGATCCAGGACTGAGGTAACATCAGCTGAATTATTCATGAGGTTTTCGGCAATCTTGATACCCGATTTCTCGCGTACAGAGACAGCAGAAAAGCGTTTCAGTAAGGACCCTATTTTTTCTTTATGCTTAACATCTGGATCGTGGGTACCGAAGCTACTTGCATACGAAATTCGTTTTTGTTCAGCTGACCCGAAATCTAAGAAGAAAGCAGGATATAAGGTGCCGTGAAAAATTCGCGAGTTCCAAACCTGATCACTACCAACCACGTATACATCAGAATGCGGCGGGTGGTCGCGTAACGCCTGAAGACTCCGATAGTGTTTTGCCCCCAAATGACAATTTTCTTTTAGAAATGTTTTAAACCCCTCGCGTTTAGCACGAGGAAGCTTATGTGAAATCGCCGCTCTAAATAGTTTTCGATATACCGTTTTGGGCAAAGAGCCCGCGTGAATCACCTCAGGAACATAGTCGATAAGTTCAACCGAGTGCCCCATCTCATCCAACGCACGGCACAAAGCATATGCTTGAAGGGTTGCTCCAAAATTCAAATTTCCATTAATCCAGGAATGAAATGTAATGACCGAAACGTTTTTTTTATTTGAGTCCGACTCTTCTTGCTTAGACATTGAATTCATTAACTACATTCACCAATCTGGTTTTCCACTCCTGCACGGAGAAGTGTTGTTCAAAAAATGCCTGTCCACCTGCAGAAATTTTTTCACGAAACGACCGGTCTTCAACAACCTGCCGCATAGAACTTGCCAAGACGTCAGCATCGCAAGCCGGAACGAAAACACCATTTTCATTGTGGGAGAAATCAATACCCGATTCCTTGGTGGCGATGACCGGGCACCCATGGGCCATAGCCTCCAACACAACCCCTGCCTGACCTTCCGAAAGGGAGGGCAAAACAAAGGCATCACACGTTGTAAACTCATCCTTCATCCGATTCATTTCGATGAGTCCCAAATAATTCAGATATTCGTAATGAGGGAACCATGCACACTCTTTCTGATCAAGCCCCGCCACGCGCACATCCAATTCCATACCTGACTCTTTAAGAATTTTTGTTGCTTCTGCGAGATAGGGAAGTCCTTTACGAAGTGGGTCCCGCCCTGCAAATAGAATCCGACCACGATCCACCTGACACTGCTTTTGAGGCAGAATACTTGACCCATAGGGAACCACCCTGATTTTGTGCGCATGATCCGGCACAAATTGGCGAACCCCATCAGCAACCCACTCCGAAGGGCAAAGTAAAATATCGGCAAGGGGGGCAAATGCTCCAATTCCCCGGTCCGAGGAGGGACGGCAATCCTGTTCGGAAATCAGATAGCGTTCAGGCGTATCGAATTTGACCTGTTCATCCCATACGACCTGATTTGAGAGCGGACTGATAAAGATATCAATAATGATCTTTGCCCCCTGCTCTTTGGCCCAAGACAGAAAGCCCATATCTTCACCATACATACTATAGACGACATCCGCATTTTGAAGCCCCCAATGCTTATACACGGGACTGAGATCTCCAAATGACTCATACCGCAAAGCCGATGCCACGAGGGGACGATCCGATGAAAATATTTTCGCGCCAGGAATCCCTTTCGGAACGCGGCCTTCAAGTGACTTGGCCGCAGGTACTTTATCACCTAATATCGGCAGTTTTTTGATCAGTTTCCCTGCAGTGCTATGGCAGGTTGAATCCGTGTATAATCCGGCCAGCATACCAGCTTCTTCAAATATTCGTGGAATGGAATACCGATGCCGAGCTCCTCGCTGACAAACTAATACCTTCATTATGTTATCACCGATGGTTTAAATTGTTTATATGTTCCTTGAATGAGTTCATTCAACACTCCCGCCTCCGACTCATACACAAATTCGTTCTCTGCTAATTGCCGAATCCGATTGCGTTGTTCCGAAGCATTGGGCCCGACTAATCGTATAGCCTCGGCAATAGAGGCCGGATCATCTGCATTACAAACAGCACCCAAATTATACTTTAGCAAGAGTAATTCCAACCCTTGAAAATTACTGGCGACCAATGACAGTCCATTTCTAATGTATTCTGAGAATCGACCAGGACACTGATAATAATGCCCAATTCCATCGTTGGGATACAATAACATACCGATATCACCAATGCTGTATAGTCGAAGCAACTCCTCAAAAGTAAGCCCCGCCCTGAATACAACACGATTGGAAAGATTTAGCTGCTTCATATGCATTTCGCAGGCCTTTCGACACTCCTTACCTTGTGCCATAGCTGGCCCATTGAAAACGAGTACATACCGGTCAGGCAGGAGAGCAAATGCTTCCAAGAGCTGAGGAGACATGCGATCTCCCCGATAAGGCCCGCCCGCCAAAATTAATACCGCTGTATCAGGATCACTCACGCCGCTTTCTTCGATCACTAAACTTCTAGATTCCTCTGATCGCGTCGGCATTTCCCACCAAATAGGTAACCCCGTTCGGAGAATAACAGGCATATGAGACAACCCATAATAACTTTTCATAAATCGACCACGGTTCATTTCATTGGAAATGACATAATGCACCCGTCGGGCAAACCATTTCTCAAACAGTTCATAGAAACGATGCCGACGAGGTTCCAGATAATCCTGTGTGTGATAAATGATGCGTATTCGACGCGCAAATAAAGGCAACCAGAATACAAAAGGAGTTTGTTGAGCCCCCTGAACATAAATTACTTCATAGCCATTTTTATTCCGCCATACTGTACGAAAAAGAAACAGCAGCAATTGAACCGCCGATAGTATCCCCTTCTTCTGCTGCGGCAGATAGGTCAAATTTTCAGATGAGGAGGAATGATCACCTTTTTTACCTCCCCAGCATACATGATCGACGCTGTGCCCCATTCTCGAAAGGTGTAAAGCAGCCATTTCCTGGTGCGGAGCCTTACCCGCACTCGAGGGATATCCATAATACAGTATTTTCATATCTAAGCCTATCGAGTTCTTCAAATTACGATTTATTTAAAATAAGCTAACGTTAACTCATGTCCGTTGAATGCGACTTTTTTGTACGTAATACGGTTACTTATAAAAGAAATATTCTCATCATCAATTCGTCCACTCTCCGGAAAAACTTGAAATCAGGATCTCAGAATCTCTCCCTCTCTGCTTCATCTAGCCATATTTCATCTGAAACACGATTTTCTTTGGCCCAGAACAAGATCGGGAATAGAAAAATAACCCAGAACCCAAGCCCTGTAAGCAACAACCAAATACCGCCTCCTCCGAATCTCAGATACATCGGAGCCAGAGCAAAATGTGCGATCTGTGCAATTAAATTTCCATCCATGGCCTGGTCCCAAATACGGTGAGCCACTCGTCCCGCATAGAACATAAATATACATCCAAGAAAACCAAACGACGCAAAAATTTCAGCATAACCGGGAATGCATGTACCAACGGGAGGCCTATACGAGTAGCATTCAGTTAAAGTATCCCCAACCTGCGGCACATTCAGCATTAAGGATTTCTTCAGCCCTTGACCAATTATTTGTCCAGGCACCCACCGAAAGATAAGTTGATTCCAAACTATGATACCATAGTCAAAACGAAACGTCTTTCCCACGGCAGACACCGCAAGAGCCCCATTTAATGCATCAACATAATCAGAGGTACTTTCTGAAACATCCTTTTTAGCAAACTTGCTGATTGTCTTATCAAAATCAAAAACTTCTTCAGCAATTTTACTCCATTTTTGAGGATCGTCGGATTTAACAAAATGTCGATATACCCCAATATTTGTCACAAACATGAAAAACACTAATCCTCCGGCCACAAGAACAAGGCGCGAGATTTTCATCCTTCGAGCAAACCACATTCCCGTAAGCACCATAATTCCTAAAAAGGCGGCTGGTGACCGGCGCCCTCCTAATACAACAACGGCAATTGTACTCGATATTTCTGACCACAAAGCGGGCAGAATAATTTTGCGCCTGTACTTTAGAAAAAGAATTAAACCTAAAGGAATACACAGCGTTCCGACAGAGGAGAAAAAAAGATATCTAACCGGTAACCCGGTCCATTGCGTTGAAGACTTCAGCTCCTCTGAGAGCCCCGCCAACATATGCCTTCCGTACATGGAGATTCCCACCAGACCGTATAACCCAACAATCATCTTCGTTGAATTAAATGTAAAATCAGGAAACCTTAGCCCCTTATTTGAGCGGCTATAATACCCCCAAACCGCAGATACGTAAAAGAGCAGGATGATCAATAAGAAATTCGACAATGCTGTATTGCTGTATTTATCATAAGTTTGGTTATTTCTTACCATATATGCAAGCTGGGGACCGAGAAAGAAAACAAGGTCACAGGTCATGAGAAAAGGGAATTGCAACATGCCGTCATAATTACGCAACGCATATATAAATACGCATGTTGAAACCAGTAAAATGCATATGAGTAAAATCGTATTCATAAAAGAATGAATTACTACTTTCTAATGACGCCTAAACAAATTGATTTAATAGCATCCCGGCTCTCTTTCTCGCGCACAAGAATCTCCAAGGAAAATAATCCGGCAAGAACGAGAGACCCAATACCCACCTGCATAACATACTGATTGTTCAAATAAATCCATTGCAGAGAAAAAGAAACAATCACCAGCAAACCTGGAATATAACATTTGAATAACCGAATTGGTTTAATTCCGAGCAGTTTAACACTAAAGATAGACAAAAACAGAGTTCGCTGAACGATCAGACTTAGAGCAGTTGCAACGACAACACCGATCAGACCATATCCAAGAACCACGGCCAAAAGGGAGAATCCGATATTCAGACATCCACTAACCAGATTAGATATCCCGAGATAGTGCATTTTATTAAATGCAGGAAAGATGCCCCAAATCGCCTCACGAGCTAATGTCAGCGGAAAATGAATAAGCATGAGAATTAAAATAAGATGATATTGCCGGTAACTTTCCCCCATCCATAGTTCTAGCAACCATCCCCCGAAAATCATTATACAACCGCAAATACAGATAGCCATAATACTGAAGAGACGACTAAAGAGCATCATCATATTCTGCATTCGCTCAAATCGCTCCTGAGCAAAATCAATCATAATCACGGGCATCAGAAGAGAAGATATATTCTTGGCAATCTGTTGCACAAAATTTGGCCAAATCAATAATGCAGCACATACCCCCGCTAGTTTTGTGTCTAAAAACCGGTTCACCATCCAGACATCGGTTTTCTGAAAAAGTATCTGTCCCAATGCAGCAACAATACTCCACCCCGCCATATTCATTACCGGCCGCACCCACTTCCAGCAAACATCCGCTTTTTTAAATCTTAAATTTCGGGTGACCAATCGAGTAATATAGCTACTCCCAAGAAGTCCTATAATTGCCAAAGTCAAATCGACAGCTCCAATAATCCAAAGCTTCGCTCCAATTTTGGTGATCAGAATATAGAGAGCACTTAGCCTTATAACATGACCAAACACTTCCATTTTAAGGCCGATATCTATGCGATTCGCTGCATGAATTGGTGTGCGAATCACACTCATCATTACAGCAATAAGATAGACGAGCACATTACAGCTTACAAGAATACGAAAATCCGTACTTTGCTCAGGCGGGAAATCAATAATTTTATCTAAATATACGATCCCTGCAGTGAAGAACGGCAATTGAAAAATAATCAGATACAGGTTTCCAACAAGTGCTGTTGAAAAAATCTGATTTGCCTGATGCCAGTCATTTTTATTGAGTGCAATATTTAAAAAACGACCTATTGAACTGCTAATTGAACCGGAAATAAAACCTACATATTGCGTAAGGAAGCCTGCGAGAGCAATGAGTCCGTAAGTTCCTTCTCCATACTCCTTAACCAAAAAAGGAATAAAAATGATGGCAGAAAGAGTAACGACAGCAAATCGCAATGCGACATAGACTCCATTTTTTGCAACTCTTTTTACGCTACTATCTGATTTAAATTTATCCATTGGAAACAATTATAAATATACTGCAAAAAAAAATGATTCACAGACAAACCGAAGAAGTAATGCCATCAATTATCATTGATAAAAAGCAGATAAAGATAGGGCCTACAAACTAATGTAGGCCGAAATTAAACCATACTAAAAAAAGCGCCTGTTACTGAGTTAAATCTCGTAAACTCTGGCCCATCCACTCTTCATGAATGGTCCTCCACGAATCCCCTTCATTAATCTGAATGCGTACACGTGACCACTCGCCAACCATCCAGTCCTCTATAACCACTTCTTCACTATTCTGGGGGATACTATAATATTCAATACGCTCAGTGGGCCCATCCTGAATTTCAACTCTGAATGTTGCATTTCCAAATCCAGTGAGTTCATAACGCTGTTGAGAACCAGTGGATTCACCGGAAGCGGAATCATATACGACTGTTATTTGGCGGGATTGATCGCCGCTCGTAATCGTTACGATAGCTTCAACTCCCTCCTGAGGCACTGCGGCTCCAGATTTCAAAGCAATCGAAAGTGTAGCAACTCCACGCTCATCAGCAACTGATCCTGTCGGATTTTCCATCAACAACCACGAGGAATTTTGTGATGCATTCCAAGAGAGACTCGATGTCCCACTGTTTTCCAAGATAATATTCGCCCCATCACTAGACATACGAATATATCGATAAGGAATTTCCAATATGCCTCCCGGCACATTCCCGCTGAAAGTCTGACCAAAGGATTGCCATGTGTTATTTCGCAACAGAGGCGTGCTGTCATTGGGGAATGCATATCCAATCCCCGTACCAGTTCCGATAAATGTATTACCTACACAGATCAGCCCGGAACTATTTTCTGTTTCAATAATACCATCTTTAACGGATGTAAAATCACTATCTGCCAAAACCTGTAAGCCGACATGATCATTTACCTGTGCCCGGATAAGAAAAGCTGTATCTTTTACATTGGAAAATGAATTCCGGCGAAAAACATTTCCGAGAAGCGCCAGATCTTTCGGATAATTATCGCCACTAGTTGGTCGGATTCCAAAAACAGAAAGAACTCCATCCTTATTGGATCTCAATGTATTATTCTGATACGTCCCGAAAAATACTGGGTTAACCGTATTTTCATCGTTCCAATATTCCTGCGATTCTGCGTAGTTAGCGATACCGGTACGTGTTTCAGAGAAACGGTTCTGATCTACAACTATTGAATGACCGCCACCTGTAATTTGAAACCCGACACTGGCGGAATAGGCATCTCGATCAACCCCATCAAGATCATTATTATAGACAACGAAACGATCACAAAAACGACCAACGACTACCCGACTAGAAGTATCAGGTACCACTCGCCATTCTTCTTTTACATAAATTGTATTTTCATTATTCGAGAGAATGGCTCGCTGCTGCCCGACACCTCGACCATCTACAATAGTGACATATCCATAATCTGTGCTTTCATGATTTTGTGAATAGTTTTGTATAGACACCGAGTTCGCAGTCCCTGCGGTAACCACTCCACGAAATGAAGTATTTCCCCCCTCAAAAAGAATCTGCTCACTGGAATTCTGATCAACATTATCTACAACACTACACATGAAAGGCAGATTTTTCGGAACATAAGGAGCTTCCCAGTTAAAATAATCAAAGACGACAGTATTAGACGTTTGATCATAACTGACGACGTCATAGCTTCTATTTTTACCAGAAACAGGGTTTATCAACTGAACTTTAACGCTTCCGACCTCAACATTCGGTCGCGGGAGACTACTGAAATATAAAGTTCTTCGCCAAACATCCATCGCATCATTTTCATCATCATAGTACAGAACATCTTCACTCTGACGAATAGGAACAGACTCCATAAAAGGAGTCGCGATGCGAGGAGCCATATTCGTTGTTTTACTCGTGCCTACATAAAAATTATTCCACCCCCTAACACCTCCTGCAATCCAACGCCCCTTTGCCCACCCATTTCCATTCGAGGGGTCCGAATTATCCATCATGCGAGAACTGCAATCAAAAACAGCTGCCCGCGTAGTTTCCATACCTAACATGTTGTTGCAATCATGGACCCCAAACCACTGACAGCGATCAATGATAATATCTTCCGAAAAACTAAAATAAACCGATCTGGCCGTAAAGAATTCACAATCCTTAAAATAAAGGTGATCAGCATATAACGCTTGAAAATGATCTTCCACTTGTGAAGTTGCATTTGTCTGAACTAAACGCATTCGTGTGAAACGAATATCAGAACAGCGCTCTACATTAAACAGGGGTTCATGATGTAATAAGCCAAAGCCTCCAGATTCAATTGAGATGTCCTCGACTCGCGTATGATCCGACCGGATATTGAGCATTTTATAGGGATGAAGCAGTCGTGATGGCTTAATGGTTGTCACATCCATATTTTCACCCTTAATACGAACACTGCCTGAGCCATTCATTAAAAACTCCGCTCCTAACAAATAGGTACCAGCAGGGAAATATAGAGTCTTTAAGTCCCCATTTTTAATCGTTTCATATGCAGAGGATATAGCAGACGCATCATCAGCAACCCCATCACCTTTCGCTCCAAAATCTTTTACATTCACCCATGTACTAATATCGTCACTCCACTGAAGATGAGGAACAACTTTTAATATTTTCTGAGTACTCCAACCATACTTATCTCCATGTCCATTATGAGCATAAATTACATGACTGCCAACCGACAAGTCGGGACAGATAAAGTCTGCCTTATACGGATTTTGCGAAATGCTCCGTATCCATCCGTAGTTCTCAATATAAAGGTGGGTGGACTTTCCTCCAAGAGACAAATTCCGCCCATAAACAGAAAAGGATTCCCCGGGAGAAACTTCATCCAACCCTACCCACCAAGCTTCTGTTTTGTTTATAGCGACAGGCGCGCCAAAACCAGAACTATTAGCAGGCCAAAGCAAATACATATCATCAGGAGGAAGGCTTTCTGGCAACGTTATAGCACACTGCCTTCCATTCAACCTTCGAACAGCAGCATCCTGGACCGGAACACCTTCCCCATAGAGAACAAACCGGGTGTCTCGTCCCTGCTCCTTCGCAGAAGAAAAGGATGTTAACATTTCTCCAGTAAGAACCATTGTATCCCCTGGTTCACTGCTCCTTGTCCACTCAGCAATGATCGGAGCCTCAGACGAAATACTCAAAGAAGCATCAACGGGTGGAACAAAAGTCCTAAAACCTAAAGCCTCTGGAATTACAACATTAGGCCCAACAGCCACCATATCAGGAAAAGCTTCTCCAGACGAATACTGCGAAATTCTTAATATTAAAAAAATAAATAATACAGTTGCCCTTAAACTGGACACATTATGTATACTAAAATATTTCATCACGACTACCCTATTGGTTATTTGTCGAGTACGCAGACCTTGTAAGATTGTATGAATTGGTATGTAAAGATCTCATAAAACATGAGTTAGTCAGAGCACTAATAGTGCCAACACGAGAAACTTAACATGCCGGAACTTAATAAAGTACTTTTCACAACCCAAACACAGCCAACTAATATCGTACATAGGCTGAATAACCCCAATTTGAGGATTTCACTTATTATTCACTGAATGCGATTCAGCTCAGAACGAATATTAATCAAAAAATACGTGGAGTTCGCCGAGCCGCGAAAGCGAGGCAGTTTTAAACTGCAGCTATATACTTCTTCCCCTCGACTCCATCACAACTCATAGCTCCGTAAAACACACAACAAAAGTCCATTCGCACTTCTGCAAACTGGACATACATGGCACCCAGGATATTGATGAGCAATTTACTCAACTTTAAAGACAAATACGCTACCGCCATTGGTTAATTGACCAGACAGCCAAAACCACTTGCACATATTTTTGTTATAGGATCCAAACATTGGGAAACAATATTTAGACGGAAGAAAACGATGCAAATCGCTAAAAACCCCTACTCTCCAACGTAAGGCTTATAACTTCCGTAACCACTGGTATAACCATATCCTTCGGCACCCATGAACATGCCGGAAATCGAATGCGGAACATCATTTGCAATACACCCAAAAATGTGCACGTCAATTTCTTCAAATTTAGTCAAAGCAAACCGGAGTGCCCGGCGACGAGTTTTGCCAACTCTGGAAACTATGATGACTGCATCAGACAGATTCGCAAGTACCTGAGCATCTCCAACCGCACCAATCGGGGGAGAGTCAATTATAATTCTGTCATAATGCTTTCTCGCCCACTGCAGCAGCTCCGCAAGCCGCTCTCTTCCCAGCAATTCAGCCGGATTAATATCTTTAATCGGCCGACTGGTAATAATATCAAGATTCTCAATAATTCCTTTTGAAATTAAACCGGGATGGTCAATAGACGAGCCTCGATCAGTCAACCATTCCAATAACGATGGATGTTCTTCAGAAATCGAAAAAATACTGGCTAACTGAGGCCGGCGTAAATCACCATCAATCAAAAGCGTTTTTGTTCCATTTAATGCCGAGCTGACTGCCAGATTACACGACGATATAGTTTTGCCTTCGCCCGGCATCGAACTGTTCAACAAAAGTACCTGCGTGCTTTGTGCATATTTTTTGGAAGACAACAGGGCATTAATTCCGGCGAATATTTCAGCGACATGGCTAAACTTATCCCGCAACCCAATCGTCGCCAAATCACCGCGGGAGTCCACCTTCTTCTGCGACGGGATAGTAGCCATAATATTGAGTCCGAATGCCTTCAGGTCTGTAACAGACTCTATTTTACCGCCAATGAGTGTCATAAGAATTACCAATGCGCACCCCGCAACTCCACCGAGAAACAATCCCGTTAGAATTACCTTTCCTTTACCTGGGCTCACCGGAATCCGCGGAACCTCTGCCTCACGTATAATTTTCGTATATGCCATATTTTCATCAGCCGACAAACGCGCTTCTTCCATTCTGCGTAACATTGACTGATAGGCATTATCCGCCGCATCCCGCTTACGTTCTAACCGCTGAAGACTCTGATTCCCTCTGACGATCTGCTGTTCTAAATCCAACGATTCTTTTTCAAGGGTAGCAATCCGCTGATCTACCTGCTTAAGCTGCTTTCCCTGTAGATCAATTTCATTCTGGACAGCTTTCGCTGACAAATCAACAAACTGCTCTAATCTTGCCCTCGCTCTTTTTTCTTTTTCAGCCGCAGTGCGATACTCTGGATGAATTTCAGTATATCTTCCTCCCAAAGCCAATAATTCGTCACGGGCAGAACGCCAAGTCGAAATCAGAGCATTCAGCTCCGCCTCTTTTGGCAAGCCGGGTGGCAGCACCTCTAAATTAGGATCTGCATCCTTCAACTCCATCACATAGCCATAAACCGTCTTACGGGAGGCCAACGTGCTCACCAACCCTTCCCGCTCAATAGAAGCGGACAGCAAAGCTTGAGAGGCCGCTTCCTTGCGCTGCTCCAATGAACCCAATTGCAATTCCTCCCTAAGAGTTGCCAACTGCAATTCAACAGCCTCCAGTTTATCTCGCTGATCTTCCAGCTGGGAAATCAACCATTTCACGGCCTCATCGGAAATCGCCTGATTTTCCTGCATCATTAACAAACCTGCGCAATGCGACATGACATTGACCAATTTGGAAGCAAACTCAGCATCAGAACTCTGATAAGAAACATAAACAATATTCGCTGATGAATCTTTTCGCCAAGCCACATCCCTAATCGATGTCGCGAGCATATATTTTCCAACCGCGCCTCCATTCCCCTCTTCATCTTGCGGATAACGCTTAAAATATTCCTGAGTCGCCAATCGCTCCATAGCCGGCGATTTGAATTTTGCAAAACGGGTATTAAAAATCACCGCCTCATTACCAGCAGAGGTATCATCAAAAACCGCTTCATTATTGATGACTTTAGGGCGGCGAACATTCATTTCCAATTGAGCTTCTGCTCTGTAAATATCCACCACTTGTTGAGCAACAAACAGTCCGCATAAACCGCCAAGTATAACCAGGAGCACGACGACCAGCCAACTTCGCAAGACGATGCGCAATAAATTCATCGGATCCAGCACCCCTCCTCCCCCGGCTGCGGAACCACCTCGTTTCAAAACAGAAGTCTCTGAATTTGATTGCCCTTTATGTATACCAGAATTATCCATTTGATCTCTTTTGTTCAAAAATAAAGAAACATTCACACAGCCAAGCTATTGGAAACAATAAACTGGGGAATGTAGAGCATGATGCAGGCCAAATAAATCAACCACGGAAATATTAGTAAACCAATACGCAGTAGCTGTCTGCCGAAATGACCAAATCATCCTGATCATATTAAGCGTATAGAATAGGCGGCTGATAATCGTTTCCCACAAAAAAAACAAAGGCCTCGCAAACGAGGCCTTTGGCAGAAAAGCTTATGCACTATTTCATAATCATTGCAAGGAACTCATCAAGGTAGTGAGTGGCTCCTTTTTTAAGACGAACGAATCTGACACTGCGTTTTTCCAAGCGATTCTCATAACGCATGACCATTCGATTCCAGAATGCCTTTTCAAGCTCCCGATATTTTGTGGAAACTGCAACATAACGGCCCTTCACAGCAACAGTGAATTGAGCAATCACACTCTCTTCCGTACCGAGCTCTTCGATTTGATCCGCTTCGGAGCGCCATTCCGCCTCCGAAAGGAAACTGTCGCAAAGAGGTACCCGGCGAATAGGCATCATGGTTCTTCCCAAACGTTTCCGACGACGCAGGGTCCGAGTCAAAAACAGACCTACCGTACTCAAACTCATCAGACTGATCGTTCCCGGCTCTGGAATGACCGTGATAGATCCCAAACCGCCCACTGGCGTTCCAAACGAAGGGGATTCTAAGTATAACTGCTTTAACCCCCCAAAATTATCCTGCACCACCGCGGCGCCATCGGAGGCCGCCGTTGTACCTGTAGCCAGCCCAAGCAAAAAGTACAGTTGATTTCCTGTACCATTTTCCCAATAGGGAACTGCGGCCTCCTGATCAGGAGTAAGGCCCACAGTTCCATAGCTATCACCACTGTCCTGGTAAGCCCCCACAAAAGGTCCCTGCCCCGTTCCATTATAGTAAGTGTATACCCCATTCCACGCAGCTCCAGCTCCCGATGCATTGGAAATGGTTAAGGTGGCATTGCTTCCTACGGCACCGAAAACACCAGGAGAACCGACGGACTCCGTCCAAGTGTCTGCACCATCAATATAAGTGGATAACACTGCACCATCCAAGATATGCGAGTCGTCATCTACAGTAAATTCTGTAGCGATTCCCGCCTGCGTGGCAGCCGCAATTCCCACAACTGCAACCATAGTTATTAACTGTTTTATCATCGTTTTTTCCTTTTTAGAGCTTATCCAGCTAACTCAATACCCTGCTTTTATACTTCACTAGTTTAAAAAAAACAATACTTATACTAGAGCATTAAACATCGATCAGGCAATGAATGAGGCCAAATCAATGCCTATCATTAATACTCCACAAATCCCCTTACAGATTGCTCGCTCAAGTTTCCCAACTCAATAAATAAATTACATATCCGCACCAACTCACGCATTCATCAACAGCCTGCCGACCTCAAAAATACCGGCAGGATCAGAATGCATAACCAGTACTCACAGAACCCACCTGCTGATCAGGCTCAAGTCCATCCCGATTATACTGATATGCAATCCCTGCATTTAATTTTCGGCTAAATTGATAATTCAATCCCAACGTCGCAAAGTGCTGCCAAGGGTCCGTAACAGCTGCACCATCGACCGCTTCTTGGTAATTATGCAACAACGATGCAGTTACCGCGATTTTCGATGAAATCTTCCACCCGCCACCATAGCCCAATCGTGATTGCAAGGTCGCCCCGGAAGCATCATATCCGGGCAAAAAGTCAGTTCCACCAAAGATATACAAACTCAACTGATCCGTTGCATTCCAGGTCCCCCGATAATTACTCACCATGCTGCTTCCGGAACCCGAAACTTCGTAATCTGCATAGGCATAGCCGATCTCAACCAGAAGATCTATTTTCTCTGAAACCTCTCTCTCCATACCCGCCATTACAGTAACGATATTTCCATCCTCTTCACTGTTTACCTGAAGCGTTTCATAGGCACCAACAGTAAAAACCGTTGCATCATCGTGCTTACGCCGCAATTGAATACTCACATCATGAGTCTGCCAATCCGCATCGGACTGAGTCTCAAACGATTGATCATAATGCTGCAATACATACGCCGGCTTGAGCGACATTTTCTCGGTCAGCTCTTTGTCATATGCCACTAATGCACTGGCCTGGATTTGAGTACTCTCCTCACTGGTTAAAATGGGCCCGGGAACCAATCCCACCGATGGATCATATGCCGTCTGATACGTGAGCGTGTGAGCATACGAAGCATATAGCTTCCACTGAAACGCGGATTCAGACTGCGATAACGCACCTGAAAAGTTATAAAATGGACTCAGTTTTTCAGAAAACTCGTCATAATGACGAATCCCGTACAGCGCAAAACCGGAAAAACTGTACTTGGCAGGCTCGTTTTTAATCGAAGTTTCCGCTGAGAGCTCCGAATAAAAACCAGAATCGTAAGCACCACTCGTATCCTGATACGCCCGCGTATCATACGCGCCCGTAATTTTTGCATCAGGCTGAAGAATAAACCTCCATAGCCGACATCCTTCCAGCTCCGCTTCCTGAGCATAGGAACAGAGTGATAGCAGAAAAACACCTAATCCTGTCCCTAAACGCTTCATTTAAAACATCCGTTCCGGAACATATACAATATCACCATCGAACAGATTAACATCGGCATCCAGGTTACCACTCTGCCCAATATCTTCATAATTTACCGATGTTCGGATTTTTTGACCATCTTCGTTAATGCGGGAAATCTGAATATCACTTTTCTTCGCGCTGGGTCCAAAGCCCCCGGACTCCTGAATGACCGCCGTTAAGCGGATGCCTTTTGCGGACATAATTTTCACACGCCCGGGTTGCCCCACCCGGCCAGTTACCGTGACAAAGCCCCATTCCCCCTGAGATGAAGAATCATCAACCCGGCTTACCATGATCAGAGGAGTATTTACGAAATAGGTTCCATATTTTTTTGCAATGACCGCCCTGGCATCCTGTAGCGACATCCCGGAAACCTTAACGTCACCCACCAGAGGAAGCGTCACCAAACCGAGATAGTTAATACCGGAACGATGCATCTGCACCTCCATACGGCCATCCACCTCAACTGACACTTCTATAAAATCGCCCGGAATTAATTCTGCAGCTTTCACATCCTCAACAACCTCGGCACGCTTGTTGAAATCCTGTGCAGTTACCTTTGTAGAATCCGTTGTTTGACACCCAAATTCAAACAAAACAATTCCCATTGCCAAAATGCCCGCAAATAAACTTTTAAACATAAAAATATGATCTCCAAAAAAAACAGCCCAATCTTATGAGCTGATCTTTAGACGATTCGATAGAACCAAAGCAAGTTATTCTTCCCTTCACGGATAATAAACAGACGTGCCAAACAAGATGCTTATCACACCGCAACCCAAGCACCCTATCGCACCGAAACCTCATATTTCATTGTTAATTCACCAGAAGAGCTCTCTATCGACACACAACAAATGTAAGTGGCTGCCGGAACAGTGCTCGGAAATAACTTTTCCAGCCACGCTTCATAATAATGCTATTCCGAAACAATAAAATGTCCTATCCATTTTTCATAAACATATTCACCTTTGGTCTCATCCCAGAGCCCAATCCAATACCACCGGTTCCATTCCGGCAATTGAAACTCATACGTTCCCGATAGATCATACCCTTCGAAGCCTTGAAGCCAGGCACCAGCCGACTCATCCCAAATACAAACGAGATGACTTCCCTGCACTTCTGGCAATGCCAAACGCTCCAAAGGTTTACCGACTTCTCCAGCAAATGCATTCACTAAGAGCAGGAGTAGGACGAGCGATATAAGTTGTTTTTTCATGCTTTATTTCTCCTTGTAATTACAGATTCAGCCAATTTCCCTGAACTTCCACCCAAACATTACTGGTTGTATTCGATTCAAGCACCGAAACCCAATACCACTGATTCGTGCTCATATCATCGAGGACCAACTCGGACGGGCTGTCGACAGGACCATAAGTTCGCCATTCTGCAGTCTCATAATCGTAAAGTTCCGCCTTCACTGCACTTCCATCAAAACCACTCAATGGATATATAATTTCAGTCCCTATCATTCTGACCGTTATCTGATGAGTTGCCGTCATCCCCCCAAACGAAGCAGTCACTTCCACAACGGAATCGGAATCAAAATTTCCTGCCGAGAATTCTCCGGCAGAGCTTACCGTCGCAACTTTTGAATTATCGCTCCACACCGGAGTAACCGCGAAGCTGCTTCCATCTGAATAATGCGCCGTACAAACCAAGACAGTTGATTCGCGCTCCATCACCTCCGAAAGACCGGAAACACTCAGACTCTCCAGAACAGCAGCCGGAGGCACATCTTTTAGCAACACATTATAGGTATCCGTCGAACCGCCAAATGAAGCGGAAAGAGTAACCGATTCATCACGATTCACTTCGCCAACCCTCAACACTCCATCAGAATCGATTTGCGCCCACTCCTCACTAATACTCCAAACAGGAACAACACGCTCTGAAGTTCCATCGGAAAACAGTGCCATGCAGACATAACGGGTTTCATTATGCTCTTCAACAATCATTGCGCCATCAATGATAAGCGAAACAACAGTCGGAGCATCGTAAACAATAGCAACCTGCATTGAGTCCGACTTCCCGTCGAACGTAGCAGAAAGCGTGAGCACCTGATCCGACTGCACATCAGAGGCCATCAGCACCCCCGACGAACTCACCGTTGCATACTCCGAATCTTCACTCCAGGACGGAGTAACACTCTTGCTTGTTCCATCATCATAATAGGCTGAACAGGAATAAGCTGCCGAACTGCCTTCATCCAGACTCAGCGGACCGGAAATCTCTATGCGCTCAATATTCGGAGCCACATAATTAATCAAAACGCTATGCGTATCCGAAACTCCACCAAAACTTGCACTGACGGTTACTGCCTGATTCGCCGTCACATCGCCGGCACTGAGCCGCCCATCCTGCGAAATCTGAGCAAAGGCAGAATTTTCCGCCCAGACTGGCTCTATTAGCGGTTGCGAACCATCCGAATACAAGGCAATGCAATTTAACTGTATCGTAGAGTTTTCATCCATAGAAACAGCGCCCTGAATCGTTATGTCCTCCAAAACAAGAGGAACATCCGTCAATGCAACAGAATACGATTGAGTTTGCCCACCATAGGCGGCAACCACATCAATCATCTGATCATTATCAATACTGAGCACTTCAAGGGTTCCGTTGCCATCAATCATAACAGAGGTTGATGATGCACTCCAAACAGGCGTAACCGGCACATTCGCTCCATCCGAAAAATGAGCAACACAGGAATAAATACCACTCGCCCCCTCATTAACAGCAGACGGGCCGCTGATAACTAAATGATCGAGAGTTGGAGCAATATAACGAATTAACACCCCAACCGTTGCCGTCTTTCCGCCAAAAGTAGCGGTAATACTTACACTCTCATCAGCGAGAATATCGCCCGCCGATAAAACACCGTTCGCGCTGATGCTGCTGGACGACGAATCCTCACTCCAAACAGGAACAACATCTTCCTTATTTCCATCGGAATACGTTGCGGAACACACAAAAGTCGCTGTAGCACCCTCGTCAACCAACGTCGGTCCTGAAATTTCAATTTTAGCCAAAACAGGATCTGGGGGACCTCCGTCTGGAGGAGGTGGACCGACTGCAAGCGACACAACCGGAACCAAGAGGGCCAGGATGAGGGGTAGTCTCATATTAAACTGATTAAAACGCATCGACTTCTTCCTATATAGTTAGCTTCGAACACAACCCTCTCCCCCAAGAGGTGATCCGAATCAGCTTTCGCCGCTCGAATCATGAACATGCGCGTAACTAACAGCATCTGTTATGCCAAACAGACAGGGATAGGAATCTATGCGTGAAGGTTACCCCTTCAAAGTCAACAAAATATAAGGATATCGCCAGCATTTAGGCCAAACGAAAACCCACAAATTTATATAAGTTTAAAAGATATTAGTCCCAACTTCATTAACACGTAATCGATGACAGCAATTTAGCCCATTTTATTATTTCGCAAAAATGTGAAATCTGAATTTACCATCGTCCATTCTGCACTGCTGCACACCAATGAAACGCTTTACTTTCAGCTCTTTCGAACTCAGTAAAGCAATATCTCTTTCCCTTAATAAATAAGGACTTACGCATAAACAGACATACCCCTGCCTGAATAGAATTGTCGTGTTTATATGGGTTTCAACGTAGGGTCAAATATATTTACCGACCATTTATAAATACGTAAATTCCGGTCGCATTTGAGGATTTTTCACTCGAGCCGCCAAATAGCTCAAATACCCCCATGAAGAGGCGTCTAAGCCATCCTCCTGCACAAAAGCCATAAAAGAGATCAAACAATACCAATCTAAGCCAAAGTAATAATGCTCATGTACCGATAAGTTCGATAAGAACCCGCTCAATATGCCGCTTCAGCTTCACCGGAGGTTTATCCATCAGCACAAACGTGCCCTCGGAACTCAGCTGCGCATAGGTTTTCCAACCATTGGAAGCCCGCCAGGGCATCGACACGGTATCCAGCGCCGTTTCCGCCGCATCCGCATCCAGGCCCAACTGCCCGCAGGTCCAGATGGCCCGTTCAACCGTCATTCCATTCCGCTGCACCGCCTCAAAGGCATAATATTCAGGCAACTGATGCTCAATTCCCCGCTCTGTATCAAGATAGGGGTTTGGCGGAGGAGGAAGCCCGATCGGCTGCATATTTTCATGTGCATACTTGTAAAAGCCGCGCATCAGCTGAATAGCCCGGTCCAGCGTATCCGAAAACGCCGGCAATTCCTGAGGCTCAACGCCCCCTCGCTCCGCAATTATTCGATAATCCTGCACGCCATCCACAATTGCCTTCACAACCCGATCTGCCTGTAATGTATTCATAGGGTTGCGAATACTATCGCCCCAGTCTCCCCGATCAACAGAAAACCTCACCCTTGCTCTGTTTATAAGAATTCATTATTCTGTGCGAATGAAACCAACTTTCCAATCATTGGAACACTGTTTCCCGCACTCCGGGACCTATCGAAATGGGAACTCGGAAAGCGCCGTTCACGAAACCGCGCTGCCCTTCAGCCGCTTTCCTTATAGAGAGCGACACATCCAATGCCTTTGGGCCGATCCCCGCAACCGCCCCGTCGAACTCAAAACCACCGATGGCGAAACCGTTCGCGTCGAACATCCCGGCGACTGGAATCTCGAAGCCGGTCCCGACTTTCTCAACGCCGCCCTACTCATCGGAAAAGAAAAACGCCGCATCACCGGCGACCTTGAAATCCATATTCATCCCAACGGCTGGAAACAGCACGGCCATGCCGCCGACCCGAACTTTGCCAACACCCGATTCCACATCGTCTACTTCCAGGGATTGGAAATTCCCGGCCTCATTCAAATTCCCTTGCAGGGAATCCTTGCCACCGATCCGCGCTTTTCCTTCGATAACATCGACCTCACCGCCTTCCCCTACTCCATCCCCTCCGGCGATTTTCCGATGCTTGGAATTCACCCCGATCAAAAGATCCAATGGTTGGAAGCCGCCGGCGAAGAACGCCTGCGCCTGAAAGCCGAACGACTTCTCCTGGCGCTTCAGCACAAAGAACCCGAACAAGTCCTCTGGGAAGAACTCCTCGCCGCCCTCGGCTACAAAAACAACAAAGCCGCCTTTCGCCGACTTGCCACCCAGCTTCCGCTCGCCCGATTACGAGCCATGGCCTCAACGCCCGACGAAGCCTACGCCCTCCTGCTCGGCCTTTCCGGCCTGCTGCCGAAAAACCCCGATCCCGAATGGACGCCCGAAACCAAAACATTCATTCGCTCCGTTTGGGACTGCTGGTGGAAACAGCCCGAAGAACTGCATGAACTCGCTCTGACTAAATCCGACTGGACCCTCTCCGGTATCCGCCCCGCCAACCATCCCGTCCGCCGCTTAATGGCCGCCGCATTTTACGCCTTCCAAACGCTGGAAATTTCCAACCATTGGAAACACCTCACCCAATTCCCTTCCAACCATTGGAACACCCACATCAGCTGGAAAAGAAAATGTACGCCCACCGCACTCGTCGGCCAGGCCCGCGCCAATGCCATCATCACCAACATCCTAATTCCCTTCCAGGCCGCCACTGAAAATTCAGAGCTGAATCTGGACAACCTGCCCGCCGAGCCCAGCAACAGCATCATCCGCCAAACCGCCTTCACCCTCTTCGGTCCCGACCACACCGCCAAAGTCTATAAATCCGCCCTCGCCCGCCAGGGCCTCATCCAGATTTTCCATGACTATCTGATCACGCACCGACTTCGACGAGCTGGCAAACCAATGTGGAGGGACATTGTCCTCAATGTCCGCACCCGGCGAAGTTGAATGAAACTAAGCCTCCCGCTAACTTTCCACCGGCTGAAGCAGGAACACCTTATCCTGGCGTCGGACTTTTTCGGGGAGGGCGAAGGTGACCATATCGTTTTTAACGGCTTTGTCGGCGGGTTTGCCGGCAACGCGCAATGAATCCAGCTGCAACTGGACCGCTCCGGTGGTTGGACCTTCAATCAGAATTTTACTGCCGGGCAGCAGTTCTTTTTGCCAGAGCTTGAATTCAACAACGCCGATTTTGGCAAAATAATTGGTAACGTGCCCAAGCTCGACGCGCTTTACCGTCGCCTGCGAATGACCGCTGGCGGCCCACTCGCCCATCTTTTCGCCGCAATAGTAGCCGCCATCCCAGAATCCGCGATTAAACACTTCCGCTAATCCGGCTTCCAAAGGTTGGAAGTTTTCGGGATTGAAGGTTTCGTCTTCCACCGCGTCGAGTCCGGCACGGTAAGCTTTGGTGACGGTGCTGACATATTGGGCAGTGCGGGCGCGCCCTTCGAGTTTATAGACCGAAACTCCCGCTTCAGCCAATTTATCGAGGTGCGGCAGGGTGCAGAGATCTTTCGGCGACATAATATATTGGTTCTGCACCTCCAGCTCGTCGCCGGTTTCCACATCGACCAGACGATATGCGCGCCGACAGTTTTGGAAACAGGAGCCCCGGTTGGCCGATTTGTTGTAGCACCCGAGGCTCATATAACATTTGCCGGAAATCGCAACACAAAGCGCGCCGTGGGCAAACAGTTCAATTTTCACCAACTCTCCGTTTGGTCCGCGGATGTCCTGTTCCTTAATCGCATTTCCAATGGCCGAAATCTGCTCCAGCGTCAACTCGCGGGCCAGCACCATAACATCGGCGTACCGAGCATAGAATTTTACCGCTCCAAGGTTTGAAACATTGGCCTGCACCGAAATATGCACTTCGAGGCCAATGGTGTGGGCATATTCAATGGCGGAAATGTCGGAGGCGATGATGGCACTCAAATTGGCGGCTTTGGCGGCATCGCAGACCTCGCGCATAATTTCGAGCTCGTCATCATAGACGATCACATTCAGCGCCAGATACGACTTCACGCCGCACCAGCGGCAGATACGCGAAATACGTTTTAAATCACTCAACGAAAACGGACTGGCGGCGCGTGAGCGCATATTAAGCTTATCGACGCCGAAATAAATGGAGTCGGCCCCGCCGCGAATAGCGGCGGAAAGCGAGGCATAGGAACCGGCCGGCGCCATGAGTTCTAATCTGGATGTTTTGTTTTTCATAGGTCGGAAAAGCATGAATGAGCCGGTTCCGTATAGCAAAACGATTTAGAGCAAAATGATTCCCATGCCACCGAATCCTTCGAAGCGACGAATGGTTTTTACCTATTAATAACGGGGTTGTTCGGGAAAAGGATTGAAAAGCCTATCGCTGGCAGGTATTTTTTGAAGCATCCCGCTTCGTATGCTGCGCGTGCACCAGAAGGACCTGGGATTCAGCAACACAAACCGGAGAGGAACTATGAAAAATATTCCCATTGATAATGTCCGCAACTTCGCCCTAATGGGCCACACTGGTAGCGGGAAAACCTCATTGATCGACAGCATTCTGTTTAAGCTCGGCCAGGTTGATCGCATGGGTTCTCCGGAAAACGGCACCAGTGTGGCAGATTGGACTGAAGAAGAAAAAGCACACGGAATCACCATTTGGGCCAAACCCTTTGACGGCGTCTATACGGCCGCTTCACGAAAAATCCGCCGTCTCGTGATGATTGATACCCCCGGCTTCGCCGACTTTATCGGCCAGAAGATCTGCGCGGCGGAAATCACCGACGCCGCCCTCATCACCGTCGACGCCTCCGCCGGCATTCAGGTCGGCACTCAGCGCGCATGGAAGTCAGCAGAAAAGCGCAACCTGCCCCGCGGCATTGCCATCACCTGCCTCGACAAAGACGATACCGATTTTGACAACACGCTATTGGAAATCAAAGAACGCTGGGGGGATGGACGTTGCATTCCGATGGTGCTTCCGACCTCCGACGGAAAAGCACTCGATATTCTCAACACCCCGGCCGATCAGGTTCCCGACGATCTGAAAGACCACGTTAAATCCATTAAAGACCATCTGATCGAACTCGCCGCCGAAACCGACGACACCCTTATGGAAAAATATTTCGAAGGGCAGGAACTCACCGCCGACGAATTTTCGGAAGGCTTGCGTAAATCCGTGCACGATGCACATCTCATTCCTGTGTTCGCCACTTCCGTTAAATCCGATATGGGCGTAAAAGAAACTATGGATTCCATCAGCCGCCTATTCCCCTCGCCGCACGACTACCCCGTGAGCTGCGCGGAAGGAAATCAGATCTCTGCAGAAGAGGACCAGCCCTTTTCCGGCCAGGTATGGCGTTGCTACAACGACGCCTTCATTGGCCAGCTCACCTTTATCCGGATCTACAGCGGCGTACTCAAGCCCGGCATGGAAATTTATAACACCACCAAAAATCAGAAGGAAAAAATCAGCACGATCCTTTATGTGGATGGGAAAAAGACCATCGAAGCCTCCGAAGCCAAAGCCGGCGACATTGTTGCTCTCACCAAATTGAAGCATACCTATCTCAATGATTCACTGTGCTCCCTCGGAAGCGAAATCAAGTTTGAGCCGATCGTCTTCCCCTCGCCTGTTGCCGCCTACGCAGTTGAACCGAAAAACAAAGCCGACGCCGACAAGATCGGTCAGGCCCTGCACCGCGCAACCGACGAAGACCCTTCCACCAAACTGGTCCACGATCCCGAAACCCACGAACTCGTACTCTGGGGCATGGGCGATATGCATCTCGACGTCACACTGGAACACATTAAAAACCGTTCTAACATCGAAATGACCCATCACACCCCGAAGGTTGCCTATAAAGAAACCATCACCGGTTCCGGAGAAGGGCACTACAAACACAAAAAGCAATCCGGCGGTCGTGGCCAATACGGCGAAACCTACATTCGCATTCGCCCGAAAGATCCGTCCGAAGAAGAGTGGTTTGTTAACAAATTGGTCGGAGGTTCCATTCCCGGAAACTTTGTTCCGGCCTGTGAAAAAGGATTTATAGAAGGCCTCACCAACGGCCCGCTCGTCGGTTCCGAAGTCATCAATGTGCATGTCGAGCTTTACGATGGTTCTTATCACGATGTCGACTCGTCCGAAGTCGCCTTCAAAATTGCCAGTGCCCGCTCATTGCACGAAGCCATCGAGAAATCCAATCCTGTTCTCCTCGAACCGATCATGTCGGTCAAAGTCATCGTACCCGATCAATTCATGGGCGATATCTCAGGGTTGCTCAATACCAAGCGCGGGCGCATTCTCGGCATGGGCCCCGAAGACGGGCTTCAGGTCATTACGGCGGATGTACCTCAGGCGGAGATGTTTAAATTCTGCTCCGAGCTGCGTTCCATCACCAGCGGACAGGGATCCTTCGAAATGGACTTTTCCCGCTATGAACCGGTTCCGGCCCATATGGCCGCGAAAGTCATCGAGGCGGCAAAGCTTGCAAAAGAGGAATAAAAAAGAGAGAAAACAAAAATAACCGTTCCAACCTCTGGAACACCCCACGGGCGGGCCTTCAGGTCCGCCCGTATTTTTTCCAATCCATGGAAAAGGTGCATAACAACAGCTCCGATCTATTGGGACAGATCCTTATGGCGTTATGGCTTTCAATTTTCGCCAGAGGGTTGCAGTACTGATCCCGAGAATTTTCGCGGTACGGGATTTATTGCCTCCGGCCCATTCCAGCACCCGCTGAATATGTTCGGACTCCACTTCGGCCAGCGAACGTTGCAGCCGAAACGGAGCGGGACCGGCTTCGATGTTCGGGTGCAGAATCCCCGGAGGAAGATGTTCGGGCAGAATGGCTTTTTTACTGCATAGCACAACCGCCCGTTCCATCGCGTTCTCGAGCTCCCGAACATTACCGGGCCAATGATAGGCCAATAAATAGTTCAGACACTTTGCATCCAGATGCAAGTTGGACTTCCCGAACCGCTCCGAAAACCGGTTCATAAAATATCGCGCCAGCGGAAGAATATCCTCCGTACGTTTTCGCAAAGGCGGGATTTCAATTTCGATGACCCGCAACCGGTAATAAAGGTCCTCCCGGAAGGTGCCTTCCTGAACAGACCGGGCCAGATTGCGGTTGGTTGCTGCCAGAATACGGACGTCCACCTTGCGCGGACGATTTTCGCCGACGCGGATGACTTCCCGCTCCTGAAGCGCCCGCAACAGTTTGGTCTGGAGCGCAACCGGTATTTCTCCGATCTCATCGAGAAAAATAGTCCCGCCGTCAGCCTCTTCAAACAGACCGATTCGATCATTCTGGGCTCCGGTAAAGGAACCGGCCTTGTGCCCGAACAGCTCGCTGTTGAGAAGCGCCTCCGGCAATGCCGCGCAATTAACCGCCACAAACGAATTTTCAGAACGGTTCGAACTGCGGTGAATATGCCGGGCCAGAATTTCTTTCCCGACACCGCTTTCACCGGTGATCACGACAGATGAATCATAACGGGCCACCCGCGTGGCCAAATTGATGACTTGCTCGAATGCGGCACTGTGCACTTCAAAAAATGCGGACTGATTTTTTCCTTCCAGCAGGTTCATTTTCCGGCTCTGCCGGGCCAGCTTCAGTTCTTTCTGTTTCAGCTCTTCAGATAACTTGAGAATTTCCCCTCCAATTTCAACTTCCCGAAAGTAGGTGCGATGCTCATCCAGCTCCCGCCCCCACGAATCAACATCCCGACCTGTCGCAGTACACAGCTTATTGCCGGTCGCAAGACAGTCTTCCTCGATAAATACCACCTCTTTTCCAAGACAGAAGGAGGCGTATCCACTGGCATAACCCGCCAGCGTCCAGCAGACCGGCGATTCCGCAGCATCATGCTCAGCGAGATGCTCGTTGGCTTCGCTGGAATTTCGCCATGAAACTTTCATGTTCAGCTGTTTTTTTGCAGAATCCAGCGAAAAAGCATCCACCGTCACCTTCGCAAGCCCCTGTAACGATTGCATAACCGGCCCCGCCCGCAGCCATTCTTCCAAATTATCCCAATCGAAAATTCGTTTCATGGCCGCGGCATCTTCCTGACCTTGGAAATAGCCGAAACGGGTTAATATTTTCCGGGCCGGCACCGAACCGACCCCTTTCAGCAGATCCTTGCGCAGATGAGCAAACGCCCGGATATCATGCAGAATCAGACGCCTTCCCTGCAGGCTGATTAATCCGTCGGAAAAACAGATTAATTCGTTCAATTGAAGTTCCTTGGCTTTCATATAAGCATATTGAAATGAAATCATTCATTTCACAATGAAATGTTACTTCATAATCGTACAATTCAATAAATCCACCTAACAACCTCCCATCAAAAAGGATGCACCGACAAAGAATCGCTGGCTCGATATATGCATTAATGGAGTCGTCACAAAATTAAACAGAATAGGAGACAAACCATGCATGCGATCCTTAAAGGAAAAAACAGCGGACTCTATAAACAGGAAATCGATTTTGCCCAGCGATTAATTCAAACACCGAGCAACAGCCTGAACGAAACGTATATTGCGGACTGCATTGAACAGGAAATGCAACGAATCGGATACGATCAGGTCACGCGGGATGATTACGGCAATGTGATCGGCATCCTCTTTGGACAAGAGTCAGCTCCGACCGTTCTGCTGAACAGCCACATGGATACCGTGAATCCCTCCAGAGAAGAAAACTGGAAGACCCCTCCGTATGATGGGAAACTGGAAAACGGTTATCTGCACGGCGAAGGCGCCGCTGACTGTAAAGGCGGTCTTGCTGCCCAGGTTTACACAGGGGCACTGTTACAAAGAAGTCTTTTGCCCTTGCGCGGTAATCTGGTTGTTGCCGCCACTGTTGCCGAGGAAAACGGGGCAAGCATCGGAATTCGCGGTTTGCTGGAACACACCTTGCCCGCACTCCGGCTCATGCCGACCTATGCGATTCTGGGAGAACCAACCGGAATGGGGCTCTATTACGGTCACGACGGCTGGATCGAGGTTGATATCGCGGTTGAAGGAACCGCAACAGAACTTCTGAAGGATGCAACCCGATCGATTACCGACAGCTATCAAACCGGTAACAATCAATCGTCCTGGACCGAAATCCGTGAGATCGAACCGATTCAGTCTTCCGGCGCCGGACATTCCTGCCAAACCCTGCACATGGCACAACGCGTGACAGAAGGAAAATCAGCCGTAGCTGTACTGGATGAGATTGATCAGCATGTTCAGCTCGCCGTCAACCGGTTGCCCGGAATCCATACAGCCGTGGCAGTGCACGAAGAGCAGCAAAATCTCCAAAGCGGCCGAACGGTGACCGTTCGGCGCGTTTCCAATGCCTGGACAACAGATCCATTCAATCGGCTGATCGAACGGGCCCGGCAGGCATTGGCAGCGGCAAACTGCGAAGTGCGTACAGGAAAATGGGAACTTGGCCGTCTCGGCATGGGCACCGCCGGAGCAGTACTGGTCAACGAATATGGAATCCCCACCATCGGCTATGGCCCCGGAGACGAAAATCAGGCGCACGCACTGGATGAACGGGTATCCTGTTCTGATATTCGGGAAACGGTATACGGAACAGCCTCCATTGTTCACGCCTTGATTGGAATACCGGTATGTGGCTGGACCACGGATGAAATCTAACCGGAGCGTAGGAATGAATATACTTGTTTTTAATTGCGGAAGTTCATCACTGAAGTATCGACTGATCGCTTTTCCGGCCGAAGAGGAACTGGCGGCGGGAGAAGCGCAGCGGGTCGGTCCTTCAACCGCTGAACGTCCCCGAATTTATCACACCGTTTCGGGACATGCAAAGCAGGTGTATTATGTCGATATGCCCGACCACGGCACGGCATTCCGAGAGGTGATGCATCTATTGAAAATTGCGGGGCTGGAGCCGGACGCCCTGGGACATCGCGCAGTGCACGGCGGATCATTGTTTACACAGCCAACCCACATGAACAAAGCAACTATCAAGCAGCTCGAAGGCCTGAACAAGCTGGCTCCATTGCATAATCCGCCAACTCTTAATTTAATTCACAGCTGTAGCCGGGAATATCCCGAACTGCCGCAGATTGCGGTTTTTGACACCGCATTTCATGCAACAATTCCCGAAGAAGCATATACCTATGCGATCCCGAAACAACTCCGTCAGCGATATGGATTGCGTAAATACGGATTTCACGGAACCAGCCACCAGTATGTTGTTAAGGAAGCCGCCCGGATTATGAAAAAACCGCCGGCTGAACTTTCTGCAGTCAGCTGCCACCTTGGCAGTGGCGGAGCCAGCCTATGTGCAGTAAAAAACGGGCGCAGCATGGATAACACCATGGGTTATTCCCCACTGCAGGGTTTGATTATGAGTACCCGCTGCGGAGATATCGATCCGGCCCTGACTCTCAGCCTGATGACCAGTTTATCGGGAGGTGAAGCGGCTGTCGAACAGGTGCTGAATCGCAAAAGCGGGGTACTGGGATTAAGCGGTATTTCCGGAGATATCCGGGATGTTCTGGCAGAATCAACGGATCCCTCTGTCGACGACCCCGCAATTCGTGATGCAGCATCCGCCTATATCTGGCGAATCCGAAAATATCTTGGTGCCTACCTGGCGGTGGTCGGCACAGCGGATGCGCTGATTTTTACCGATACCATCGGTGAGCAGGTTGCAGCAGTCAGAGAACAGGTTTGCCGAGGATTACGTTGTTTTGGAGTGGAGCTGAATGAAGTGAAAAATCGAGAAAAGATGCCGTTACCCCGTGATGTCGCCTCTGACAACAGCCACATCCGCATTCTGGTAATTCAGACGAACGAAGAACTGGCTATTGCACGACAGGTTTACCAAACCCTTCAATCGGAGTTAACGGCCTCCATTGATCAGAAAAAGGAGTTCGGCCATGAACCGGTTAGTACTTAAGCAGGAAACAAACGCACTGTGTTATGGGTTTTTCCCGGCACGTAAAAGAGGCGCTGATTTAGAAGGATGCGTTGCCGGCATCCGCGGAGAATTAAGCATCGACGACGCATTGGAACAGATTCTCACCCGCCTGAATCCGGCGCAACACATCCATCCGATTGAAGCCATTGGCATTCATGTTGCGGCAGGCGGCAATCAGTTCGAGTCCCACCAGATAGCAACGCCGACCGTCATAAAAAAACTGAAGGCGCAGATATCTTCCGCGCCAATGCACCTGCCATCGGTGCTGGAACTGATCGCATGCTGTTCCAGACGATTGCCGGAAAGACCGGTTTTACTGTTTTTCGAAACCTCATTTTTCACGAAACTTCCGGCACATGAATACCTCTACGCGATAAGTCCGGAAGCGCTGGGTGGTGCCGGCATTCGCCGTTTTGGTTACCACGGATTATTTCATGAAGCCGCCATCCGTACGGCAGCTTCTTTTTCTGGAACAAAAGGGAAGCTCCCGGCAAAGGTGATTTCCATTTGTCTGGAACCGCACCCTGAAATTGCGGCCATTCTCGATGGAAAACCACTCATGGTCAGCGGCGGCACCACTCCACTGGAAGGGCTGCCCGGCCAAACCTCCTGCGGAGAGATTGATTCCGGTGTATTACTGACCATCGTCCGGGAGGAAAACTGGGGCCCCGAGCAGCTGAATCAACTACTGACGCAGCGAAGCGGAATGATGGCACTGGCCGGTCGGCCGGCAACCATAGAGGAAGTGCTTGTTTCCGAAGAGACTGAACTCGCCCTCGCAAAGAAGGTGCTCGAATACCGCATCCTCCTGCGCGTGGGCATGGCACTGGCCGCAATGGACGGGGTTGACCGTATAATTTTTTCCGGTCGTTACGCATCCTCCGCCAAGGTACTCGGTCCCCGACTCATCGAGCGGCTTCCAATGACTGGAACTGCGAAAAGGCCCGACTGGCAATGTTATCAAGTCTCATTAATACAGATTATGGCAGAACAGATGGGCCGGTTTTTACAAAATATTCCGGCCCCGCATTCATCTTATTTGGTTGCTGATGCCCACCGGTAACTCATCCGGTTCGCTCATATCGCAGCGGAAAAGCAACAACTCTGATTGACGATTGAACATTTTTGGTGTTCCCTGCGTCTGTCTCACAAATGGGGATGACTGGTTTCGACGGGTAAGTTGAAGCTTCAGTGGCGTGTCGAGGTTGGACTCCAGGCCTCGTAAAAAGGAGCCCAAAAACATAAATGCTGACGAAAGTTACGCACTAGCGGCATAGTTCCGCTACGTCTCTACTCCGATGTCTGTTAAGAGATAGAGGCGACGATAGCAGGCTAAGGCTGCATTCGGGTTTCCGGAATGCAGCTCGAAAACTATAACAGGAAACTAGCGACCAAAGTGGCTCTGTCGGGTGGCAGCGGAGGCGGCGAATCTATTAATGCCCGACTACACACGTAGAGGCTGCTGTGACTCTTATTCGGACGGGGGTTCAATTCCCCCCATCTCCACCAGTTTTATTAAAAAAACTCCTTCTCTAACGAGGGGGAGTTTTTTTATTTATGCCTCGTTTGCCCCTTAAACAGCGGCGTTTCTGACGTTTCAGCATTTTGCATTGAACCGGACATGGGCTGCTATTTTCCGGTTCTCAGCAACATGTATTCTCTGTTTCTCCGCTTTTTCTCTGAATTTTTCGGACGGAGTCAGAGTCGCGTCCGAATATCGACATCCTTTAAGCGCAGGCAGTTATGCAAAACTCCGTTTCTAGCCGTTGCGTTTGCGCGGGTTCCGGTGATCAATTTCGGTCGCACATTCGAACGCAAATCCGGACTTACCGAAGGAAAAACCGTTAATTAAATTTCTGCAACGCTGTTACCATCTTAAAACACGGTGGTTGCAAATCCCCTGCATGAAGGTTTTGCGCTCTTTTCCTGTGTGACGATTATTAACTTTCTTTCCCTTCGGACTTTCCGCAGCAGAGCTAACGACAGCAAAAAGCCCGAATAGCATCCAAGCTATTCGGGCTTTTTCATGACCGTAGACTTAAGGTTTAGGTGAATCCAAAATGCGCTCGTTGTTCTGACCAATCCGCTGGAAAGCTGAGAACCAGCTTTGACAACGACAGCCCGTCAGGTTCTTCGCCGTTGAGTATGGCCTCCACAATATCCGGCGCAAGCGTGGTGAGTTTCAACGTACGCGAGATGTATGAACTATCCACGTAAAGCGACCGAGCCAGCTCGGCCACGGATTTGATCTCACCGTTCTCCAATAGCTCAGCCCATGAAAAGGCTCGGGCGATTGATTGGACCACTGCGGATTGAACAACGTCGGGCATATCGGCGTTGTCGCCTTCCAGTGTTTGGGGCGTATAAATAATCTTCCGACCATGGCTTCTCTTCACAAACATGGGGATATGGATGTGCAGATTGCCGTTTTCGTTCACGCTGATGGTTGCTTTGCTCATGCTGTCCTTCCTTCGACTTCTTCCGCCAGACCGCTCAATTCGGATACCAATCCGGTCAGGCCGTTGGTTTTCAGCGTCATATCTATTCCTTCTTCCCGAAGTTCAATCCGATCCACCAGCAGTTGAATAAGTCGATGTCGCTCCAATGGGAAAAGATCCTCCCAGAAGACCTCGATGCTCTGGAATGCGGCGGAAACGTCGGCCTCTGTAATGGCTCCAGACTTCATCGCATTCAGCCGGGCCACAATTGGGGCGAGCTGATCGCTGAGTTCGCCCACAAGGCGGTTGGCCTCCGTTAATTGGCTAAAGGCTTCAGGATCGGTGCTGTCTGCCGACATCAAGGCCAACGCGCCCCTTTGTGCGGTGCGGAGCTTCTCTTCCAGCTTCAACCGTTCCGCATCCAGCCGTTCCCGTTCTTCATTTTCCAGATCCCGGGCGGTGAAGTAGGTTTTCGCCACCAACGTTGGCGTCCGGAAGACTGCGCCAAGTTGTTCCAGCACCACCTTTTCAATGTCGCCGCTTGAAACGCGCTTTATCGGGCACGTACTGACCGGGCGCTTATCATCTTTCATGCAGATGTAATATGAATAGCGGCGATCCTTCTTCTTCGTGTAGGTGATCCCCATCGCGCAATCGCAATGGCCGCACCGAATCACGCCGCTCAGGGGGGATATTGTTTTCACGCGAGCTTTGACCCTCTTTGCCCGTTGATTTTCTGAAAGTAGCGCCTGCGCTTGATCCCACACCTGCTGGTCGATCACCGCATCATGCTCTGCCGGATAGTTTTTTCCCTTATAGGCGATCTCTCCAAGATACAGCCGATTATTCAGCAACCGGTAAAGTTGGCCGTTATTCCATTCGGTGCCTATTCGCTCTATCCCTTTTTTGGTCGTCCACGACTTGGTTCGATAGCCTTGTTCGTTCAGTTCTTTTCCCAATTGCTGAACGGAGCCGAGCTGAACGTATCGTTTGAAAATGCGCTGTACCAATCGCGACTCTTCCGGATTAACCATCAACTTTTTCTTATCTCGATCCACGTCATATCCCAGAGGAGGAACGCCACCACAATATTTACCGCGCCGCTTTGCCGCCGACACCTTGTCTCGGATGCGTTCGCCGATCACTTCGCGTTCGTATTGAGCGAAGGTAATCAGGATTCCGAGGAACATACGCCCCGTTGGATCCGTTGTACTGAAATGCTGGGTGACAGAAACAAAGCTCACTTCCTTCTCATTAAACACCTCAATCATTTTCATGAAATCAAGTAATGAGCGTGAAAGCCGGTCTATCTTATAGACCACAATCAAATCGACCTTTCCGGCATCGATGTCAGCCAGAAGTTGCTTCAAAGCCGGACGCTCCATGGTACCGCCGGAAAAACCGCCATCGTCATAGCGCGTTGGAATAGCTTGCCAGCCCTGAAGCTTCTGACTTTCAATATAGGCCTCTGCCGATTCGCGCTGAGCATCCAGCGAGTTGAATTCCTGCTCCAATCCTTCTTCATGACTTTTACGGGTATAGATCGCGCACCGCAGGGGCTTTCCGTCTTTCCGGGTATTTACATTATTAAGCATCTGCGGCCTCCTTTTTCTTTCTGTAGTCTCGCTTCACGCCGAAAAAGATTTTCCCGTTCCATTGCGTTCCTGTGATCGTACGAGCCACCGCGCTGAGTGAACGGTATATTTGCCCTTCGTATTCGAACCCCGTTTCCCGGGCGATTACTTCGTACCGCCTTTTGTGCCAAATTCTCACAAAACGTGTTCCGGGCAGAATGGAATCCTGTGGTTGGCGGGCCTCCGGAACTTGAACCTTTACCGTCGCGACCGGATCCTTGGCCGCAATTTCCTTCAGGCACTCTTTTGCGGGGGCCGACAGCCCTCCGTGAAAAAGCTCCTGAACCCGATATGCCAGCCGTTTTAAGAGAAACGACTTCCGGTAATTCGGGGCCTTCTCTCCATACAGATCCAGCCACTTTTCCCGTAGCTGTTCCGCGCTCATCTTTTCCAATGCGGCCAACTGGCGCAGGACTGATATGCGGGACCGTTCATCGTTCCGCTGTTTCTTCAATTCATCCATGAAATCCTCCTTCTCTTGGTTCTGGACTTGGTTTCATGACACACGCTCTTGTGGCGCGACTAAGCAAGTCCTTCTCTGGCCACATCGGCATTAATCTGACTGTTGCTGGCGTCTGAAGCGGTTTCTGAGCACTGCAATCGCCAGAATCTCTGAAATGGCATCCCAGTGATCCTTGGAAGCCAGTTGGTTGGACGGACCGGATGAGTCTTGAAGCGGGGTTGAAAATGGATTTTCTGGGGCAAGCTCTATGTTCTGCATTCGATTTCTCCTACTTTTGGGGGCGATATATTGCTTATCTACCGGAAACGTTAGGAAAACGTCGGGAAATTGAACTAAAAATGGGTTTCCATTTTATTTCGCGAGGTTGGTTATATATATTTGAGGTCTTTAAGCTTCAAAGAGTGAGAGACCTGAATGAGTACGCTAAATTTCCGACAATTTTCTAAACCGGAGGTTTTGCAGCAGATAGATAAAAAGCATCTGATTGATTTTTTTAAGCCGCATGCCGAGTATTTCCTCGGACGCGGATTGGATGTACTGGCAGAACTGGGCCAGAAAGAGCCTGACTACGCTGAAATTTGCCGCATCCTGATTACTTCCGACGACGCCACCCCAGATGATCTGGCCGAGGCGTTATATTATGTAAATGATGTGGCCAGTGAAGATGGCGCAGAGGTAATTCTGGACTACCTTGATCGTGAGCCGGATCTATTCATTGCCGAACAAAATAGTACTCCGGCTGATCTGGCGCTTCAGCTTTGGATGGTTCGGCCCAAACTTTTGAAACGAATCAGCGGCAACCTTCTCTCTGTTAGCAAGCGATCATACGACTACTTTCAAACCAGCAGGAAAACGATTCCAGAGTTCCAAGAGCCCTCTGAAGAGATTATTGGGGAGCTGGAGAGCGCACTTGATGATTGGTTCTTCCAAAAGCTAAAAGGTCGTTACTCAAAAGTAATCTGCACCCTAAGAGATGATTACGTCTGGTTCATGATTCGTCATGGAAAGCGCTACTCCAGAGCGGCCATCATCGATGGCGGGGATTCCAAAAGTTACCACTTCCGTCCGGAAAAGCATGATGTTGTGGTTTACAACCCCGCCAATGGGGAGTTGCGTATCAACGCCGAAGCTAAGGGCGAGATTCAATTATATCGCACAGCCTTCGGTCTTCACATTTTTCAGGACCGAAAGTTTTTTGACCTAAGTAAACAGTTCAATCTGGATCCGATTCGCACCGATAAAGAAGATTCCGTTCGTTTTGAAGATATCGACGAATTTGAAGATGTTAAATTGCGAGAAGTACATATTGCTCTCAATGGGCCATTCAATGATGTGAAAGTTTTTAAGTCGGATGATCTCTTCGCATCCATGCGGCATTCGGGACAAGCGCTCCCGCCCGAGGGGGCCATTACCCAGATCAAATTCGGCGTTAAATTTAAAAATGAAGCGCGGCCCAAAGTGGTAAAAATCACGAATGCAAACCGGGCGGAGTATAAGTGTAACGAGCATGCGGAGGCCATCGAACGTTGGCTGAATAATCGCGGCTTTATTGTGACAGGCGGTGACTCGGGTGAATGATCCAGTATGGTCGTTCCTCAATTTGCTACCGTTTAACTCCGCCTGCATGCTTCAGTGGAACCGGATCCTGTCCGACTGCCCGCAAGCCGCCGATTTCAAAAAGCATTTCCTTTCCCTGACCAAAGATAAAGTCGACTCTATTCCCTGCGACACGGATTGCGATTTCTCCTGCCCACGCCGAATCGTACGGCATTCCGATGATGATATTGTGGCAATCTGTGATGAGGGAGAGCCGGAGGTTCAGGTGTCCCGTAGCGACCTGCTGGTTTACCAGCTCAAACAGTCTGCTATCAACCGGGCGTTATGTTCCGCGTTGGCAATTTCGTTTAAAGAATCGTCGGTCAATGGTCTCTGTAGCACATGGAACGTTGGGGAGTTTGTCCCGACCGAGGGATTTCGCTACCCGGTGTTCGTCACCATGCAAAAAACGGAACGCACCTTATTTGATATTTGTCGTCAGCTTTGCCACACCCAAGACGGTCCGTTTACACTGATCATCCCCTCCCGCTGTGGATTGACACCATCCATTGAAGAACTGCTGGCACAAAAGAAATGTGCGCTAGGCGTTTTAGCGGAAGATTTCAATATCAACAAATCGACTTTCACTGTGAACCGGACGCCTGAGATCATCTTTAAGCCATTGCTGGATCAGGTGCCTGAAGCGGATTCCGGCGGCACCGTATTCTTCCAGACTCCGAAAGGAACCACATGGGAAGACATCAAAATTCAGTTCCGCGACAATCACACTGTCAGGATTTGGGCCGGTGAAAAAACCGGCATGTACACCTATAGCGATATGGGAATGAGCAACCAAAGAAATAAGAAGCCCACAAAGCAGTGGGTTGCCTTCCTAGCTTTTGCTGCGACAGAGGGGGCAATTGATTGGAACAGTGAACTGGCCGCTACAAACTTGAAATCGCAGAAGGCAGCTCTTTCAAAACGACTCCGAGCATTCTTCCATTTGGAAGATGACCCCATCTACTGGGATGATTCCTCTGGTAGCTATCGTTGCCGCTTCACAATTCTTTCGGAGGGTACAGACGACAGCTGGTAGCTGCCATTGATAACAACCACTCTATAAAGAGCCTCGATCCATTCATTTGGGTCGGGGCTTTTTTCGTTTCCGGCGGTGGTTCGGTGAAATTTCACCGGGCAAGCAGAAGAAAAAGTTAAGAAATATTTCCCGACACAATCATCAAATTCCTTAGCAAATCAGGGAATTCGTCTCTCTGTGAGTAGTGAAATTTCACCGTCTCAACGAAATTTCACCAAGGCGGGGTGACAGGTCTGGTGTTCAGCATGAAACCACGACCGCACCCGGAGAAATTTTCCAGTCCTGTCATTCGGGCGGTTCGACAATGACAGGAGATTCGGAATGTTATCACCGAATTCGTATGAAGGTATTGATACCTACGCCGCCGACCTTATCAGAAACAAAGCCCGATTGCTGATTGGCAAAGCTGGTCTCACCGAAAGCGACCGCCCCGACCTGGAGCAGGAACTAATGATTGACCTGCTCGAACGCATGAAACGTTACAACCCGGCCAAAGCCAAAAAGACCACCTTTATGGCCCGGATTGTTGAACGCCGCATTGCGTCGCTGCTGGAAAAGCGATTTGCACAACGCCGCGATTGCCGCCTTTGTTCTACCTCCCTAAACGAGATCGTTCCCGGAAGTTACGGAGACCGAGACGAGCGGGTTGACCTTTTGAGCAGCGACCTGAATCCGGCATCGAAAACCAGCGAACCACTGGAGCGAAAGTCTGGCGATATGCAGATTGATCTGGAGGAGGTCATCGCTTCGCTTCCCGAACAATTGCGTGACCTCTGCGAACGACTGCGGACCAGAAATATGATGGAGATTTCGCGGGATACCGGCATTTGTCGCGGCACCCTTTATTACCGCCTGACCCTTCTGCGCGAGGCGTTTCAGGAAGCTGGGCTGAAAGAATACCTCTAACCACCCCGACACTTTTCACCTGTTTCCGGTAGGTAATGACTACCGCCCAGAAAGCGGATTACCGGGGCCTCGGTGAAGAACATTTAACTGCAATCAACTGGAGAATAAACAATGGAACACTACACCTATCGCTTTGCCTCGGATGTTCCGGCACAGGAAATGGAAGACACTTTTATGCTGGCTCTGTTGGCCGTCGAAAGCCTGTACGGTCACTCCCGGGTACGTATGGAATCCCGCTTCACCGTAAACAAAGAAAAACGCACCTGCCTGATCGAAACCATGACGCAGATCGGCAGTGATCTGGCCAAAATTTTCACCGGCTTCGCCACCAAAGAATATGGAGAACGCGCCGTGATGATTGATCGCCAAAACGGCGATGTCTTCGGATCCAAAGCCGAACAGAAAATGGCTCAGGGGGTGGCGTAATGAATAAGCCGATGATCACTACCTATTCGATGTGGCGCATGTTCCGCAACTGCCGAAAGGCCTGTGAATACCGCTACCTTCGCAATCTCGTCCCATTAGAAAAAGACCACAATATGGCTTTCGGATCCGTGATTCACGACTGCCTTGAGATTTGGCACGGCGAGCGCGAACTTGAAAAGGTGATTGAGCATATCGACCGCACGTATGCCGACCGCATAAAGGACGATAAACAATTAGCGGACTGGCATTTGGCTACCGCAATGATGACCTCCTATTCGGAACGGTACGCCACAGAGGGATTCGATGTTCAGGCGCTGGAAGAAACCTTTGAAGGCTCCATTATCAATCCGGATACCAACGCTGCTTCCCGCAGTTTTGTGCTGGCGGGCAAGGTTGACGGGCTGGTGATTCAGGATGGTCAGTATTTCCTGTTGGAGCATAAAACCGCTGCGCAGGTTGATGCCGCTTACTTGGAACGACTCTGGACGGACTTTCAGATCATTCTTTATGCGTGGTACCTGGAGCAGACGCTTGGCATCAAAATCACAGGCATCATTTACAACGTGCTGGTTAAAGCAAAACTGCGCCAGAGCAAAGGTGAAACCGAAGCAGAGTTTGAAACTCGGCGTGCCGAACTGATCGCCAAATCTAAGACTGGAAAAAGCAGCGCAAAACGCAAGATGCCGGAAACAGATGAGGCCTTTCAGGCGCGGCTCAGGGCGAAGTATGACGATCCGGGCATGTTCCATCGCGAGGAGCTATACCTTTCCCGCGATCAATTTACCGAGCTGCGCAGTGAGCTATGGGAGCTGTCCAAAGCGATGCTCGATGCTCGCCGCCGAAACACATTTTATCGAAACACCGCCTTTTGTTTTCAGTATGGCCGGGCCTGTCCTTACTACCCGCTTTGCCGTAGTGGCGAAAACCCCAACGTTATCGAGAACTGCTTCGAGGAGGTCCGCCCGCATGAGGAACTCCGGACAGAGCCGAAAAGCGATGCACCGAAGTCGGATCCGCAGAACCCTGTTTTTTAACCCGCAACATCATTAACCGAAGGAGATAACTATGCTTCCTCAAAGCAAAACAAAACCGAAAGCAAGCCTGCATAACCTGACCGCCTTGGTCTACGGACCGAGCAAAATCGGGAAGTCAACGTGGTGCTCCCATGCCGAAAACGCCCTGTTCCTTGCAACCGAGCCGGGACTGAACTCCCTTGAGGTGTTCGAAGCCCCGATCACCTGTTGGGATGACCTACTGCAGGCCTGCGCCGAAATTGCGGAAGGAAAACACGATTTCAAAACCATCATCATTGATACGGTCGATAATGCCTATCGCATGTGCGCCGACTATGTATGTAAAAAATTCCAGATTGAGCACGAGTCCGACCTCGGTTTCGGCAAGGGCTATGCGCTGATCAACAATGAGTTTCAGCGGGTCATTAACAAACTGGCGTTCCTTCCGTATGGCCTGATTCTCATTTCGCATTCACAGGAGCGCGAGATTGAAACGCGTACCGGTAAACACACGCGTATCATGCCAACGCTTCCGGACAAAGCCCGCAAACTGCTGACCGGATTGGTCGACTTGATTCTGTTTTGTGATCTTGAAACCAAGGTCGGAGAAAACAGCAAGCCTATCCACCAACGGGTGATGCGAACGAAACCCAGCCCCAACTATGACGCAGGTGACCGTACCGGAATGCTGCCGGAAGTAATCCCGCTCGACTTCCCATCCTTTATGGAGGCGTTTGCCGCGACGAGCGCTCCCAAGCCCACCGTAAAAGAAACCGCTAAATCCAAGGAGAAATAATAATGAGCTGGAATGAAAATGACGATCTCGACCTCGCGCAGTTTGATGACGACTTTGAAACGGCAGATGTTGAAGAGAAGGAATTCGACGAGATTCCAGACGGGAAATATCAGGTCAAAGTGGATCGCGTTGAGCTGACCCGCTCAGAGACATCCGGCAATCCGATGCTGAAGTGGGCGTTGAAGATTCTCGGTCCGGCCCATAAAGGCCGTCTGCTGTGGCGCAATAACGTGATCGCCAGTAAAGACAATGTGAAATGGCTGAAACAGGATCTCTACACCTGCGGTCTTCAGATTGAAAAGTTGTCGGAGCTTTCGGGCAAACTGGAGTCCCTGCTGGATGTTGGCCTCGAAGTGACCAAGCGCACGAAAAACGAATTCGAGAATATCTATTTCAACCGACGCATTGTGTTGGATGAAAGCGATACAACCGGTTCGGCGGACGGTCAGGACGTAAACGACATGATCCCGTTTTAGGCCATGATGACCGTTGTAATCGATACGAGGGAGCAAGAGGGATATTCTTTCTCTGCTCCCTCTATTCGCCGGAAACTGGAGGCGGGCGATTATTCCCTTGAAGGCTTTGAAGACCGGGTGGCTGTGGAGCGCAAATCGATGGCTGATTTTGTTTCCACCGTCGTTCGCGGGCGCAAACGCTTTCACAAGGAACTGCAGAAGCTTCGTGATTATGACGCAGCCTGTGTGGTTGTCGAAGGGAACTTTCGCGATCTGCTCGAAGGGCGTTATTTGAGCGACGTGCATCCCAACGCCCTCGCGGGAACCATTGCCTCCATCATTATCGACTTCGGTGTGCCGGTCTACTTTTGCTCGGACCGGCAGGCCTCTTGCCTTTTCACCGAAACTTTTTTATCCCGATTTTACCGGAGGTTTGCTCCATGCCACGAAAAAGAAAAACCCCCGTCAGACTCCGGGGACGTATAGAAAAAGTATATTTTGCTGGGCCGAAATTTTCAGCCGGTCGAATGCTGACGGACAGCGGCGATGCCGTGCAGTTCGCTGGAAACCTGTTTGCGCAGGAAGAGCAGCCTGTTGTTTTTGTTGGAGAATGGGCAACGCATCCGAAGTTTGGTCGCCAGTTTAAGGTGGAAATGATGGAGCACGACTTGGACTTGGATCAGGACGGGCTTATTCATTATCTGGCCAACCATCCGGAGATTAAAGGCATCGGCCCGGCCAAGGCCCGACGTATCGTTGAGGCCTTCGGTGATAATTTTGAAGCCACGTTGATGGCTGAACCGGTACGCATCGCTACGGAAGCGAGAGTCTCCATTGAGGCCGTCGAGCGTCTGCAGGAAGAATGGGCGAAGAACCGGAGCGTCAACGCCGTATTGGCATGGCTTTCCGCCTTCGGTCTGACCCACCATCAGGTCACGACGCTCGTGGATAAGCTGGGAGGCAATGCGCTCGATGTGCTGAAGGCCGACCCATATATTCTGATTCGGGAACTGCGCGGCTTCGGCTTTAAGAAGGTAGACAAGATTGCCCGCCAGCTCGGCACACCAAAAGACCATCCGCCCCGCGTTCGAGCCGGAATCATCTATTGTGTAAAAGACGCGCTTGATCAAGGGAACTGCTGGGTGGAATACGAGGAGCTGCTTGATCAGTCCAATCTCCTGTTGGTGATGGATTGCTTTGATAGCCGGGATCGAATTGAAACCGCATTGGATCAGTTGATTCATGAAAACCTGCTGGTCTGCGATTCAATCGGTGGCCGGTTTGTGGTTGCCTTGCCCGAAATCCTCAAGATGGAGCGGGAACTGGCAGACTTCTTTAAGCGGGCCACCAAACCCAATCCGCACTTCGGGGTGGAGAAGGATCTGAAAACCATCATTCTTCGCCAATGCGAAACGCTGAATGATAAGCAGTTTGAGGCTGTAGAGCTGGCCTTGCGCAACTCAATCAGTCTGATTTCCGGGGGCGCTGGATCGGGTAAGAGTTTCACGGTGGCCGCAATCAATGCGATCTGCGAAGAGTGTGATTTGGAAGTGGTATTGACTGCGCCGACCGGTAAAGCAGCCAAACGTCTGGAAGAAGTCAGTGGCCGTCAGGGAACCACCATCCATCGCCTGCTGGGCTATGACGGTAAAGAGTTCGCCCGGAACCGGGACAATCCGATTGATGCCGATTGGCTGATTATCGATGAATTTTCCATGGTGGATGTATCGCTTGCATGGCATTTGATTCAGGCGGTTGATGCATCGCGCACCGCTATTATTATCGTCGGGGATCACAATCAGCTCCCTCCGGTTGGGCCGGGCAATGTTCTACGAGACCTGATTCAGACCCGGGCGATCCCGACGGTCATTCTCGATAAGGTGGTACGTCAGGCCGGAGTGCTGAAAGAAAATAGCATCGCGATATTGAACGGAGAGGTCCGCAAAACCAGCGATGCAAAATCGAAGGAATGCCGGGACTGGTATCTGGCTGACAAATTCACCGATCCATCCGAAGCCCGTCGTTTCCTGCTCAGCCTATTTTCGACGCGATTGGATGAACTGGGATTTGACCTCGTAAAAGAAGTCCAGGTTTTAACCCCCACGCATAAAGGCCCGCTTGGTACGCAGGTTTTGAATGAAGAGCTACAGCGTCTCATTCAGAAGAAATTCTGGAATGTAATTGTTCCGCCGATACCGCCCAAACGCAAACCGCCTCTATTCAAACACGACAAGGTAATCCAGACTCGGAACAACTATGATCTCAATGTGATGAACGGCTCCATTGGGTATGTGCTGGACGTTTTGCCCAACGGCACGTTGCTGGTTGATTTTGACGGTGTGGCCGTGGAGATTGAAAAAGGTTCGCCCAACCTGAAGGACATTCAGCTCGCCTATGCACTGAGTTTTCACAAAGTCCAGGGATCGGAATTCCCATGCGCTGTATTGCTCGTTCATAAGATGCATTCTTTTATGCACCACCGGAACCTGTTTTATACCGGCGTCACCCGTGCAAAGAAGACGGCCATCATTATCGGCGATCATTGGGGCGTCAGAAACTGTGCGAAGAAATCACAGGTCGATGAACGCAAAACATTCCTCTCCATTCTGCTGAATCCAGCCGCATTGGAGGTGGCTCAATGAGTTCAGGTACGGCTGATAATATTCGCGAATATTATCGTCAAATTACCGAAGTCGATATTGGCGATATTGCCCGTGAGTTGCTGTCCGGACGGATCACGCAGGAAACGAAGCAAAGTATCCTGTGTGATTGTCCGCATCATCAAAGTCAGTCTCGGCGTTCGCTGCATATCATGCTCGATAAACAGGGCTGGTATTGTTTCGGATGCGGTGTGGGCGGCGACGTGCTGCAGCTGGCGGAGTTTGTTTTGTACGGCACTGTCACCGCCGGTCAATCCGGCCCCATGCCCGAGAGCCATAAGAATGCCCGCGATTTCCTTGCTGGAAAGGCCGGGCTTCCGCCGCTTTCGGGCTATGGCCTGTCGCCAGAACGATTAGAGCAGTTGGAAAAAGAACGCGCCCACGAGCTGCGTGTGAAGGATGCGCTCTCGACGTTAGCCGCGTTTTATCACCAGCAACTGAAATCCAATCCGGACGCAATGGAGTGGCTGAAATCTAAGTATGCGATCAGCGATGAAACCATTGATGCCCTGCAGATCGGCTTTGCCGACAACACCGGCGTAATGGCGCACCTGTTGTCCGGTGACCAGAAATTTACCAAACGCGAACTCGCTGCCACCGGAGCCTTCCGTACCACATCGCAGGACGGGCTGGTTCCCTTTTTTGAAAAGCGGATGATTTTCCCGTACTGGAGCCGTGGACGAGTCGTGTTCATGATTGGGCGCAAAACACCAAAGACGCCCAACAATAAATGGGAACAGGGAAAATATAAGAAGCTCCCAGTTTACGATGAGCATCAGCGCCCGACCATCGCACCGTTTATCAATAACGCCGTCCTCTTTAATGAAGATGCTCTCCTGAGCAAACCTGAGCGGATCATTATCACCGAGGGCGTGACGGATTGCATTGCCCTCATGCAGCAAGGATTCCCGGTTATTTCACCGGTAACTGTTCGGATTCGCGGAGAAGACTGGAAGCGGTTGATTCCAAAAATGCGCGAGATCAAAACGGTCTATATCTGTCAGGACAACGAGATCTCCGAAGCCGGATTGAACGGTGCACTGATTACCGCACGCACGCTGGCCAAGCACCAGATCGAAACAAAGGTGGTAACGATCCCGCTGAACGAATCGCAGACGCTGGCTCGGTCTGCATTGCGGGAACGCTACAATTTAACGACTGCAGTCGGCCCCAAAGAGCTGATCAAATTGCTGGCCGGTCGGTCGGATGAGGAGGTGCGTGAAGCCAAGGCTTTATTAGCGCAGGCAAAGATCGATGCGAACGACTACTTTGCATCAGGAAAAGGATCTTCCGATTTTGAAGCATTGCTCGCGTCGGCCTGTACGCCGGTTGAGTTGGGCATTCAAAACCTACCGGACGACATGTCGGAATCAGAGCGGGATCGCCTGCTAGAGCCAATTCTGGCCGAAGTCGCCGCCCACTCGCCGTTAAAGCAGGATCGTTTGCTGAAACAGATCCATACGCGGATCAATAAAACCGTTCCGCTGGCCGCCCTGAAAGAAGAGATCCGGCAGGTGTCTCGCAATCGAAAGAAGTCAGAGACAGAAGCTGAAAAACGGGCAAAACGTCTGAGCGGCATTACTCCAGGTTCCTGCAAGGCTCGGATTCAGGAAGCTCTTTTTGATTCAGAGCTGGCAACTGGATCCGCTGATTATACCCAAGCCGCCGAAGCTGCCTTTGAATGGTTCTCCGAACATAGCGGTCAGTTTTTCTATACCTTGGCTAAAGAGCCGTTCATGTATTACGATAACTCTATCTATTGGATGGATTCATCGGACCGTGGGCGCAAACGTCATTTTGCATCGATGATTTATAAAATGACCGGCCTTGTTCCAACCAACAATGGCGGACGCATCTTCTTTGACGTGCTGCCGACTCTCGCGCTGATCAAAGGCGAACGGCGCGACCATTTTTCATGGCTCCATTCCGATATTTCCAAGCATGCCGTTTATTTCAACCTCAACAATGAAGCGCAGGAAATCGTAAAGATCACACCGGATGGTATTGAGGTCATGAAGAATGGCGGAAACGCCGACGGTGTGATTCTCGACGGATCACAGAAAATGAAGCCGATCAAATTCATGTCCGACGCAGATGTAGAGGAAGCCGACCGCCTGCTGATTGATCTTATTTTCCATAATCTGACCTGCTCACCGGACGACCGCTATCTCATCATGTCGTGGATGAGCTGTTTTCTGCTGATTGATTTTTCCGGCACCAAACCAATGACCCGCTTCGAGGGTTCCGCCGGGTCCGGAAAGACCACGGCAAGCAAACTGATCTCTACACTCCTCTACGGAGACCCGCAGCACAAGAAAGCGACCGATGCCGCCAACTATACCGATGGCACGAAGAACCCACTGATCGCACTCGACAACATCGAGGTCAAACAGATGACCGAGGAGCTGACGACATTCATGCTCACCAGTATCACCGGCATAGCAAAGGAAAAGCGAAAAGGAGGAACCGATAGCGAAACGGTATCGGAGCGCACCAAGTGCCTGCTCAATACGACCGGTATTGAACCGCTTTGCGGGGAGCTATCTGAAATCCAGTCGCGCAGCTTTGTCATCAACTTTGAACGGAAGAACCAAACGAACGCCTGTTTTATTGAGTCGGAGATCATTGCGGCCATTCAAAAGAATCGCGACCTGATCCTTTCGGCCCTCATGAAACGAACCAGCGAGGTGTTGGCGATGATCCGGGATGGTAAGCGTTCAAAAACTATGGAGCTATTGCTCGGAGCGTTAGGCGATCACGATAAACGCCGCTGCAATGAATATCTCAGCCTGATGTATCTGATGATGCTTTCCAATGATTCTGCCGAAGAGCGGGAGCAGGCATTGTCTGAGGTCCGGCCAGAGTTTGTTCAACAAATAAAAAGCCTGAACGAGGCGACTCAAGCTACGGCTCGGGATTCAAATCATATTGCGACGGCCTTGCACGCACTATTCAAGGCATACAAAAATGCGGTCGAGCTGGATGAAAAAGCCACCTTCTCTGGAGAACGGAGCAATCATCTCAGCTCGTTTATAGAGCGGTACCAGATCAAATTATCCCACCGGGACCATCTGGATGGACTCTCATCCAGTCAGCTGTTGATTGCGCTCCGGCGTATCAGTAAGGACTTCAGCCTGGAGTTTGATTTCAAGACCCCGGCACAGTTGGGTAAACGAATCGCCAACGACATGGAAATTATCGAATCAGCTGGGCTAAGAATCGAGCGAACCCAAAACAAAAAGATGAAAAGCTGGCAGTATTCCATTGAGCTTATATGACATGCTGAATAGACGATTATAATATTGTTAACGGGCATCCTTCGGGGTGCTTTTTTTGTTGGCGGGTGATGGGCTGATCTGTTGCGGGTATTCGGCGGGTAACAAAAAAGGATCCCCCGCCTCGGCATCTAGCTATCAATGAAGCTGTTATATTCGTTGGCGGGTGTTGCGGGTGTTTTTTCGGAAACTATGCCCCTCTATATCACACGTTTTTTCTCTCTCCCTCTCTTATACGCATACAGAGGAAAAAAAGTCTGTCGCACGATGGTGGGTTTTCTAAATTAACCCCCGCAACACCCGCCTCTCCATTTTTTATTATTCATATCTGCTTAAATATAAACAAATAACAACGTTTTTCAGCTGGCGGGTGTTGTGTTTTTTATCCCCCGCCCAACACCCGCCGTCCCCCGCCAACACCCGCCAATAAGACTATCCCCTTTAAAACAGGCGGGATTACGACACTCCTCCTCTGTTTCCGGTAAGTAAGAACCAGTATTAACCACCGGAGCAAAGTATGTTTCTCGAAGGCATCCGACATTTACTGGGGTCTAGCAATGACCACGATGAAGATAGCGAGCAGCAGGCGCTGTACGTTTCTACCGATTTGAACGCGCAGGTACTCACACTCCAGGAGCAGGACGTTAACCATGACGGGCAAACCTATCGTCAGTTAACCCCCGACTATTTTGCTTGGCTCCGTTCCCGCATGCAGACCGCTCAGTCCGCGCACCGGAATAAACGGATCTCAGACAAAAACTGGAACATACTCCGAGAGCGCTTCAATCCCATTCAGCACCATGCCATTGAGATGTTCGGGCAGGATGCCCTCAAAACGGCCTGTGAAAATTTCAACTCAAACCGTTATCAGCCTCCGCAGGATTTTCAGGAGGAACGGTGGATCTATCCACAAAACGAAACGTTTAAATTTTCTGCGGACGTTAAATCAAGCGTCGTCGCTAAAGTAGATGCGATTCGGGATCAAGCCATGGAGCTTGGCTGGACGGAAGCACAGCTCTATCAAAGCCAAGGCCGACACCGTTTTCCCAGCGGTGACGATTATGGACTGATCTGTTTTGTTGGTGGTGATCGGGAGATTGCCGGGGTAACCGAATCCTACATTCAGATTGTGCACGGGATAGGCACCAGCCGGGAGCGCGTCCTGAAATTTCACAACTCCAAGGTTCCTCAATCATGGATGAAAAATCAGGAGAAAGCCTATGTCCACTAAACCCTATGCGAATGCAGAAGAAGTTCTGCCTCCTGATTTACTTGAAGAGGTGCAGAAGCATCATTCGGGCATGCTTTGGATTCCCGCCGCCGAGTCTTTTTATCGGCAACGCCGGAAACTGGTGATTGCTCTCAAGGCAGAGGGTATTAGTACGGAGGAAATTTCCAACCTCGCCGGAATTACACCGCGCCGAGTGAACCAGATTCTGGCTCAGCACAAAAAAGAGCAAGCCGTCCGACACATTGCCCCGGCTTCCGGTAAGTAAGCGTTGAGGTTCGATACAGGGCTAAATCTTTCTCCCGCCCCGAACCCCGGCTTGTCAAAACGAAAATCAAAAATCGGAGATTACCCTTTGGGCATTTCAAAATCAGATAAAGGAAGCTTGGATCGCTGGCATCGGAATGAAGGAAAAACCGAAATGTCCGACGCGATGAAGCAAAAGGCGGAATCCATGGAAGGTAATCTTCAGACCCTCAAACACGGCATCTTTGCCGACCGTTGCCTGACGCCTGAAGAAAAGGTCATGTTCGACCACATCATCGAAAAGCTACATGCCGACTTTCAGTTCAACAAATCCAGCGACTTCCTGCAGGTGGAACTGGTGGGTATCTACTCCGTCAAACTGGTCCGGGCGCAGATTGAAGGCAATACACAGGCTGCTGAGAGTCTGGACCGGATGATCCGCTGTCACATGAAGGATCTCAAGACCACCAAGATTTCCCGCGAAGGCGAAGAGCGCGGCCCGACCACGTCCCCCTCGGACTGGGCAACCGCACTGCTGGAAAAAGTGGAAGAAGTCGCTGAGAAAAAGAGCGCTCCCCGTAAAAAGCGGAAAAAAACTGCGGATAACACCAACGCCACCAAAAAGAAGACCCCCGCCAAACGGGGCGAATCGGAGGATGGCAATGCGTAGAAGTGCGGATAACTCTGCTTACTGGAAATTTTGCTTAACCAATATTTCCCTGAATGCGCCGCTGATGACATTGTTTCATAGTCAGTCATTGTTGGGATATGGTCAGGTGTCATCGGGAATTGTGTGCTTTGAGCTATACTCTCTCATACTGTCTCTATGCTGTAAGCAAAAGAGAGCTGCCTCAACCGCTCCCGTAAACAATGACAATGCCTCAGAGGCTATAACCGCTCCAGCGCATCCTCCAGCTGGCCGTCGACCAGATGGGTATAAATCTGCGTGGTGGAAACGTCGCGGTGCCCCAGTGCCCGCTGAACCACCAGCAGGTCGTTGGTGGCCTCGTAAAGGTGCGTGGCAAACGTATGCCGCAATCCGTGCGGGGAAAGCTCCTTTTCGATTCCAGCCTTCTTCATCCAATGCGCGATGCGGTTGGCCATCTGGCGTTGGCAAAGGCGCGTCTTTCGGTTGGAAATCAGTAGCGCACTGCACTGTGGCGTGTTTTGTCGGGATCGTTCTTTCATATATCGTTTCAGCAGAATGCGGAGGTCGGTCTTTATGAATTTGACCTGTATCACATTCCCCTTGGCCCGCACCCGTAGCTGTTTGGCATCGAGATCAATGTCGCTGATCTTCAGCGCCGCCAACTCGCCAATGCGGATTCCGGTACCGAGCAGGATTTCAATCATCACTCGGTCGCGCAAGGAGGCAAAGCCGGTGCGTGATTTAACCTCTTTCAGCAAGGCCTTCTTTTCCGCGCCGGTAAGAAAGACTGGAGGCTTTTGCGGGAGCCGCTTCATACGCAGGGACCGCGCCGGATTGTCCGGCGTGATGCCCATATCCGAAGTCCAGCTAAAGAATGAACGGACTGCCGCTTTCATCCGATGCAGGGATGCGGGCGACCGCTCGCCTTTCGGGCACTGCAATACCTCGTCCGAGGAAAAGGCTCGATCCAGCAAGGCTGGCGTAGCATCGGCGCACCGCGACCAACCGGCCACACGCGCCACAAGGCAGAGGTCACGCTTGTATGCGGCGATGGTTCCTTCGGCTCGGCTTTCGGCGGACAGGTGCAAACAAAAGGCCGCGATTGCGGCCTCTGCGGTTAATTCGGTCTGTGGCGTTTGGTTATTCACCCTCGGTCGTCTCGTCAACGGCTTTATCCCGCCCCATCGGAGTGCTCTTCGGAAGCGGGAGATCCTCAATCGTTCCAGCCTCCTTTGCCCAGACCAGCATCATGCGGAAAACCCGCACGGTCTTGGCCACGGTTCGCTCGGCCCGAGCGTCGCCGTTGGCACGTTTCAGCAGTTGGTCGGATTTCAGGAATTTGCCGACCTGTGGAACGCGAAGGTCGGCCAGCTTCTTATCGGAGCCGAAATACTCCTCAATCAACGCGAGGTCTTTGGCGTAGGTGTAGAGCGTCCGCTCCTTTTTGCCCAGTCCGCGCAAATGCTCGATAAAGGCTTCGGTCGCTTCGTGAATAGTCATCTCTGTCATGGCTTGGTCTCCTTTGTGGTTAAGTCGGGGCGTTCACCCCATGAATTCAATCACCTGCTGAAGAAGCCCCTCAACGTGCCCGAGCGAACCGACGTGCGCCCAGTTGACCGTGTCGGTCTCGGCCTCCGCTTTCATCTTTTCCTGAATGAGCTTCAGACTCTCGTCGATGTTGGCCTGTCGCTTCGCAAAGGCTGTTCGGGCGGTGTCGCTGTTCTTGATCTTCTGCATGGTGTTTCTCCGTTTTCTGCTCTCGCGGGCCTCTCCCGCAACGCCTGCACTAACGCTCTTATCCCGTTGCATATCAAGTCATTGAGGCGAGTAATGTGCATTTAAAAATAAACCATAAACCCAAGGAGACCAACACAATGAAAAAGATGATCGCACTCGTTGCCATCACCTGCGCGGCAGTCGGCCTGATGACCGGATGCACGACCTATGAGCCGCCTGAAAAGATAAAGTCGGCTACGGCGACACTGAACCGCTACACGCCCGAATACGTTCGCGAGGCCAACAAGGCGCTCACGGAATCGAACCATCCGGACGCGGAACGTTTGACCGGGATTGGTCAGCGGCTGGAAACGGCGATTGATTCGCTAGACCGCTGGGCCAACGACACGTCGGCGGAGGTGGCGGAATGAAACAGATCCTCGAACAGAACAGCGATGCCGTGCAGCAGGCTGGTCAGGCTCTGGTGGATATCGGCTCCGAGCTGGCCGCCGGAAAGATCGATAACGCTTTTGACCGTTTGGCAACGGAGCAGCAGAAGTATGCCGAATGGGAAGAGTTGGATCAGGCCGCGTTGGACATTGAAGATGCCATCGCCAACCGTAAGAACTCGCTGGCGGTTCAGCAGGTGCTCACCGAACTGTTGACCGCTGTGCTGGGTTCCGCCCTGCGTGTGGGAATGTAAGCATGGCACTGACGGCCAGAGAACGTAAACTCGCGGAAACACTGCGCGATCCCGTGTTATGGGGACAAGCCTATCTCCATAATCGGGACGGCTCTGGCCGTACCTATTGGGACCACCAACTCGAAGACCTGCGGAGTTCCCATAAGAATATCATCCATCTGGATGGCCGAGATGTGGGTAAATCCATTGTTCTGTCAACGGATGCGCTGCATTACGCATTCACGACCCGGGGCGGACAAGGCCTCATTGCTGCACCGCACCAAGGGCATCTCGACACGCTGATTGAAGAGATTGAATTCCAGCTGGACCACAACGAAGACCTGATGAACAGCATCGCGCTGACCAAATACGGAAAACCGAAGATCCAGCGCAAACCCTACTTCCGAATCGAATTCACTAATAGTTCAGTGATCTATTTTCGCCCTGCAGGCGCGTATGGCGATGCGTTCCGTTCACTCCACGTCAATCGCGTATGGGTCGATGAAGGTGCGTGGTTACCGGAACGGGCGTGGAAGGCCCTGCGCCAATGTCTGAAAACTGGCGGGCGCTTAAAGATTTATTCCACTCCCAACGGCCTGCGCAACACGACCTATTATCGCCTGACGCTATCGGAGCAGTTCCAAGTGTTTCGCTGGTCATCTTGGCTGAATCCTCATTGGAACGCCGAACGCGAAGCCGAACTGCTGGAGTTCTATGGCGGGCGCGATACCTCCGGGTGGCAGCACGAGGTTGCGGGAGAACACGGCAAGCCGTCCTATGGCGCGTTCAACATTGAGCAGTTCAACCTCTGCCGACAGGAGCTGCTGGAATATCAGAAGATCACCATTACCGACGCAGAGCTCCGGGACTGCGAAACCGAAGAAGCCGCCTATGACCGGCTGGAACTGCTGCTGAACCTCATGCCTCGAACCGGGCTGTTTTGGATCGGCGGCGACTTGGGCTATACGAACGATCCAACCGAACTGGTCGTTTTTCAGGAGGTGGAAGTTGGCGACCGTACCATCTTGAAGCTGGTGCTACGGCTTCACATGAAGCATGTATCCTATCCGCATATCGCTCAGACCATCGCCTTGTTGGAACGCTATTTCACTCCGGCTGGCATCGGCGTGGATAATGGCGGTAACGGCTTGTCCGTCGTCCAGGAGTTGCTGACGCTCGACAAATACAAAGAGCTACAGCTCGAAGATCGCCTCAAAGGTTTTGATTTCGGCGGTATGACCCGGATTACACTGCGTGATGGTAAAGAGATCAAAAAACGCACCAAAGAGCTGATGACCAGCCTTATCAATGGGGCACTCCAGCGCAAGCAGCTTATCTTCCCATCGGACGATCTGGAAATTGAAGATCAATTCACCACGCAGACCTACACCTTACGCGACGGGAAAATCATCTATTCAAAGGGCAACGATCACATCATCGATGCCGTCCGCTGCGCTATGCTGATTCGGGAACTCGGCGATCTGGATGCAGGAACCGAAGAAACCGTCTTTATCAAACCCGTCCTGACTGATCCGGTTTTTGTTTAACGCTCCCTCCGACACTTTTTCCGCCGCTCCGGTAAGTAACCGACCAAGGCATTGTTTCGCCCGTACGGGGCAAATGTGCGCGATGAACCCCGCGACGGAGAACAGGATGGAAGCAACAGCAGAACAGCAATCTAATGGCGACGTGTTAACACCGATGGCAACGGCGGCTGCACTGGACAGCTCAGCATTCAGCAACGTCAACGCTAACAATGCGGTTCCGGCGTCGTGGGACGAACGAGCGCGAAAAGCGTGGGAATACTATCTTGAAGAACCACTGGTGAAGAACTGCGTCAACTCATGGCGTACCTTTGCCGTGGGGGATGAAATCAAAATCTCCAGTGATGATGAAAAGCTGAAAGATGCCGCATTGGAGGCCGCTGGGGAGCTGGGAATAACGGAATTCATCAAAGATATGATTCTGCAATTACTGGTTAAAGGAGATGCGGTTGGTTTCAAACGATACGGCGAAACGGGCAATGATACGGAAGAGCTGGTTTGCGTTAACCCGGTATCCGTTAAGGTTAAATATGCCCAAGGAGAGTTGATTGAAGCCAAACAGCAGTCTGAAAATAGTGGCGGCGACTCAATTGATCTGCCTGTTGATCAGACCATCCATTTAAAATGGGATGCACCTGCTTTTTCTCCCCGGGGTAATTCGCTGGTGCTTCCAGCGTTCCAGTCCATCGAACTATTGCGAGACTATCGCAAAGCCGAGCAGGCCATTGCCAAACGATGGACGACCCCGTTTCGGATGCTGAAGGTCGGCGGCGCATTCGGCCAAAAGATGGTGATGCCCGACCAGCGCATGCTCGAGCAGGTGCGCGACATGGTCAATAAGATGGATATGAAAAGCGGCCTTGTTGTTCCGTTTTACGTCAATGTTGAGACCCACGGGACCGACGGACAGGTGCTGAATGTCGAAGACAAGGTGAAGGAAGTCAAAGAGGATATTGTTGTAGCTCTCGGCCTTTCCCGCTCATTGGTAACCGGTGACGGCCCCAACTTTGCCACCGCCTCCGTCAGCATGCAGAAAATGATGGTGATGATCCGTGAAATTAAACAGGCAGCCCGAAAGCTGCTGGATTGGATTTTCGACGATTGGATGGAGCAGAATGGATACGATAACAAATCGCTCCAGTTCATTTTTAACGATCTTGATCCCAGCGATGCGGTCGATTTTAAGAAGCTGCTTATCGAACTGTATGACCGCAAATTGATCAGTCGCTCCAGCCTGCAGCTCAAGATGGATCTGGACCCGGCCATTGAATCGGCCAACCGGGAAAACGAACAGAAGGTCATTGATCTGCTGGATGAAAAGCAAGTGAAGCCGATTAACGATATGGTGGTCTCCGGTATCATGAGTGTTCCATCCGCCCGCAAAATGCTCGGGATTCCCAATGAAGAAGCCGATATGCCGGGCACGGAGACAGCTCAGGCGTCGCTAAATGCACAGGCCGACAGCCTTTGTGATGAATGCACCCACTTCAACACAGAGACCAACCACTGCCGGGTACATAATGCAGAGCGGAGTTTTGACGCACCTGCCTGTCGGTTTATGGATTCACGGGAGGCTTAACCATGCCCTCCGATCTTAAACAGCGGATCCGGAAAGCTACGGAGAAGAGCCTGAAGGCCCGCAATCGTTACAGCGATTCCGTCACCGCGCAACTTACGCAGGCACTGAAAAAGGCGGAGCAGGAAGTCGCGCAGGCGATTCTTAAGTATAAATCGCTCGGTTCACTTCCCGACAACCAACTGGCTCGACTATCCGGCCTTGAAAAACTACAGGGCGAATTGGGAGACGTAACTCGGACGCTCAAAAAACAGCAAACGCTGATCTTTCGCAAAAACACCAAGGGCGCTTTTAAGGGCGGGATTGCTGAAGGCATCGGAGAATTGACCTCTGCCCAGTTGCCGTTCTACGCCGACCTCAAACCCGATGGGATTGATAAGCTGGCCACCAAGGCCTTCACTATCGTCGATACCAACGCGCTTGATTTTATGTCGCAATACAACCTCACGCTGGCGGGCGATGTAAATCGAGAGCTGGCCGACGGAATTCAGCGCACCATTCTTAACGGCATCGCCACTGGCAAAGGCGCGGATGATATTGTCCGGGATCTGGGTTCCGTAATTGTGGACAAGGATTCGTTCCGCCAAGCCGGAACCCGGGTATTCAGCAAAGCGCAATACCGGATGGAAATGATCGCCCGGACAGAAATTCTGCGGGCGCATAACATGGGGCGGCTTAAATTTCATGAGCGGGTCGGTGTCCAGAAGCTCGAATGGATGACTATGGGCGACGAGCGAACCTGCCCGGTCTGCGGACCACTGGATGGCCAGACTTATCTCATCGACAAATTTCCCCAACAGCCTGCGCATCCTCACTGCCGATGCACCAACATGGTCGCATGGCCCATGACGATCTGCGGTTCCGACATGTCAGCTCAGGCCGCTCCAACTGCGGTTCAAGGCGATGCCTGCATTCTGCCCCCTCACGTTGTGGAAGGTATGGCGGATGCACAGGCCGCAGAGGAAAAGCAGCTCAAACAGGTGTTTGAAAACGGCTCCGTGGATGGCCTCAACGGACTGACGGCCAAACAGCTCCAAACGCTCGCCAAGGGAAACGGAGTGTCCGTCGCCCGCACTAAGGTCGATTTTATCAAGCTCCTCGATAAGGCCGACCCCGGCGTGGATCACAGCGGACTGGCTGGAGCTGCACTGAAGGCAAAACTGAAGGAGCACAAAATCGGCCTGCTTCGCACGAAAGATGAGCTGATTGAACTGCTGTCCCAAAAGCAGGCACAACTCAAACAGGCGCAGATGGTCGCCCAGCAAATGGCCAAGCTTCCGCCAGTCGAGGGGCTGGATGGCATGACGGCCAAACAGCTGAAAGAAATGGCCAAGAGCAACAGCATATCGCTGAATATGACCAAGCAGGAAACCATTGAACTGCTCGATAAACTCGAGCCGGGCATTGATCACACTGGGCTTAAGGGCCAGGAATTGCTGGCAAAGAAAAAGCAGCACGGCATCGGCATACTGAAAAACAAACAGCAGCTGATCGAAGCTCTCCAGAAGAAGGCAGGATCCGATCTGGCCGAATCGACAAAACAGAAAGCGGCGGACCAAGCCAAAAAGCTCCTCATCAAAAAACAGAAGGAGCTGCTCAAAGATGCGGTTTCCGGAGTCCAGGTTCCGGACTATCCGCTTGAGTATAGCCAGTTTATCAGTCAGCTCGGCGATGCGGAAAAGGCTCTCACTTCCGCCACGGAGCTGTCTCAAGATCTGCTGGCAGGTCACGCAAAAGAGATCGCACTCAAAAAAAAGCTGTTTCAGGATCAGGTGACCAAACTAAAAGCGTCCGAGCTGAAAAATATTGCGAAGGAATCCAAGCTGAAGCATTGGCAGTGGGCGGGCAAAGACGATCTGGTCACGATTTTTACCGAAACCGATCCGACCAAGGTGGAAGTTGCCAAGCAAAGCATTGAAACTAAATGGTCAAAGTGGGCGGAAAAGCATAGCGGGAAGAAAAAGCTAAAACCCAAGTCTCCGACCAAAGCCCAAACACCTAAACCGGAACCTAAGAAGAAGCCCGCCTTTACCAAGAAAGGCTCCGAATATGACGAGGCCGACCTGAGCTGGAAAAAGAAACCTGCCAATGCTTTTAAAAAAGCTGGCAAGGCCGATGTCGGCGGTGCGCACGAAAAGGAATTCTGGACGGATGAAAACGGCGAGAAATGGCTATTTAAACCGGCGAAGAACTCCAGCGACAACTTTATCGCGCACGGTGAGGAAGCGGCATACAAGATTGGACGACTGATTGATCCGGATGCCATTGAAGTACGAACCATTCAGCTCAATGGACGGACCGGCTCCATTCAGAAATGGCGTACCGATCTGAAAAACGACTTTGATTTTCGCGGCGTCATTCCCGAAAACCTATCCACCGTAGAGATTGAACAGCTCCAGCGAGAGCATGTGATTGACTGGTTGATTGCGAATCACGACGGTCACTCCAAGCAGTTTATCCGAGCGACGGATGGACAGGTGTACGGCATCGATAAAGGGCAGGCATTTAAGTTTCTGGGGAAAGACCAGCTATCACTCAATTACCACCCCAACAAAAAATGTGGAGAGGCGGAGCCGTTCTACAACACTGTTTTCCGTGCCGCCAAAGACGGCAAGGTTAACTTCGACCCCAACGTGACGCTGAAATATATTCAGGAGGTCGAAAAAATTTCAGACGAGTCCTATCTCGATATGATCCGCCCCTACGCAGAAGGCCGATTCGGGAAAAACAAAGCCGGGCTGAATCAGTTTTACGAACAGGCATTGGACCGGAAGCATAACCTGCTCCGTGATTTTGAAAGCTACTATGGCGAGGTGCTTGGTCAAAAGGGATTCCGTTTTGACGCAAAGAAGCCGACGGTCAGTGCAAAAAAACTCCTTCAGGCAGCAGATGAGGCCATCATTGATGATGCAGGAAAACTTGGCTGGCAGGGAAAAACACTCCCGTTCGACAGCGGCGACGTGGAAGACCAGAACGCATTGATCTTTACGGAAATGTTCAACGGCAAGCCTCGCACTGTCGTTAAAATGAAAATCCGCCCGGATACTGATGGAACCATCGTTTCCAAACTCCAGGGGCAATTGGACCGCGTCACGATTCCGAAAGGAAAACCGCTTAAAGAAGACTCCTTTTACTCAGATATTCTGGATGCCGTTAAGAATGTGAATTACCACTCCGCCCAAAGCGGGAACTACAACCAGATAAAGCTCGATAAGGCGATGAAACTCCGGAGCAAACTGAGCAAACTCGCGAAAAGCGATGATCCGGATGTTCGAAAGATGGCGGAAAGTTATGTCAGTTGGCTGGATCAGCTCGATGATGCGGTGAAAAACAAAAAAATAACGAAGGGTACGTTTGAGCAATACCTGCCTGAAGCTCCCAAACCGAAAAAACAGAAGAAGCCTGATTTCAAAGTAAAAAAGGGATCCGTCACGCACACCAAGCGCCAGATCAAGAATGGAGAGATTTTAGTGGATAAGGACGGTGTGAGCAATACCACCCTTTTCAAGGGGCGATCCGTAAAAGGCGGCGTTCAATACACGGCGGAATTTGATGACGGCACCCGGATCAACTATCGCCCGTGGAAAGGTGACAACCTGTACGCCCAGCGCGGCGAAATGGAGATAACCATCGACGGGAAAGTGTCGCCGGATAAAATGGAATCGTTGATGGATAAGCTGGATCAACTGGGCATCGACGCCCGGGTGGCCTCTCCGGAGAACGCCGAGCAGATGTATCTGGAAAAGATGGCCTACATTCGCAAGGTGGATCATAAGGCCGACTTTAAACGGTTGCAGAAAGGACTGGATGATCGTGAGGCGTCCACCACCGAGCGGGTGCAGGCAATGCGGGAATATTGGCAAAAAGAACTGAAAGTCGACGATCTCACGAAACTTCCCGATTACGATCCAATGGGTGCGTATCAGGCTGGGTTTTTGGACCGAAAATTAAAAGGCGGTTACCGGAACCAATTCCGGTTCGACATATCTGAACAGGAGTTGGAAGAAAAGATGAAGGGACACTCCCTTGTCCACAGTTTGACCAACAGCGAGAAAATGTCGGATTTTGTCGAAATGATCATGCAGAACAACGGTGCCATGGTTAGCACGGTTGAAAAGATGCGGATGGGAATTCCGCCGGGAGGTATGTCGCCGGTCGCTGATATGAATTCAGGCGGGGCCAGTTACTTTTTTACCCGTATCAAAAAGAATCCGTCCAGCCACGCGCAACCCGCGCTCTATTTCAAAAAGAGCATGCTCCGCCGCATGGATGCTATCAGCTACAACCACGATGCCTACGGAAAGGTTGTTGATGGGTATGTCAAAACGCACCGAGGAAGCGACATCGCGGACTGGAAGCAATTCTCCAGCAACAGTGGCAATGAAACGATTTTTAAATATTCGGTGACGTTGCTGGACAACATTGAATACATCGTTACCAATTCAACAACAGAACAGAAAAAGGTGATTCAGAGTTTCGTCAGTCGAGGCATAACCAAACTACCGGATGGACGAAAGATCGAGGATATGGTCCGAACATCGGACAACTGGAGCAGCAGGAAATGAAAGAAGTAATCGCACAAGAAAAAGCCCGGATTCAAAACCTGTTTCAGTTGTTTAATCAGAACGGCTGTCGGATGCAGGTCCGCGAACATGGAGGCGAAAACTTCATCGATACCATTGTCGCTGAATGGATCGTCACACGCATTGCCCCTCATTTTGATACAGCGGGGAAAATAACCCGAGTAGATTTCTGGCTGCTCTGGAAAGAACTCGGTTATTCCGAAGATCGGCGTTGCTGCCACACCACCAAGGTGATTGGTGTGGATGTAGACGATACGCTTCCTGTTGATATTGACGGGCAAACCATCGATGCGTGGCTGATTGTTGAGCTGACCGATGAGCACAAGCGGATCCATCACATCGAGATGATCGAACCTGTCACCGAGCCGGACCATGCTGCCGATTGGAAACAATGGACAAAATACCGGCGTGACCATCCGGATCTGATCAAACGAATTGACGAGAGCGTATTGGAAGAACACCTCGAAATTGCGGAGGATTGGGAATGAAGCTTCGTTACATGATCGATTCCATTTTACCCAATCCATCGAAGCCGGAATACCAGCCCGTCGGAGTATGGGTTCAGGGTTTCGGTCCCGGATTGGACATCGAAATGTTCTACCTGGACTCTAATGATCCGGCTATTCTTGACCGTAAAGAAGCCGCCGACTGGGTGATTAATCGCCTTGTCGAAAATGAGGTCAGGACTCTTCCTGATGATTTTTTGGAATACCATCAGCAACAACACTCGCCATATGACGGTACATTTTCTGAGATTTTCGAGACCTCCGAGTATCCATCCACCACGGCCTGTGGAGCTGCTTTGCTCGCCTCGATAAAAAAATAAGGCCACTCGTCCGACACTTTTCAAACTTCTCCGGTAAGTAACCGCTGAACAACCGGTCGCGTCTACACGCGCCGAACTTTACAGCGACTAACCGGAGATTTTAATGAAGACATTTGCGACCGACCTTGACCGGCTGGCGTTTCTCTTAGAAGCAGATGCGGCGCTCGCAATCGATCCCGAAGAACTGGGAACCGATGCCGCCGAACAGACAGCTCCTGAAGAGCAGGCTCCCGGGAAACGCCCGAAATACATCACCAATTACATCGGCAGTAAACAAAAGCTCGTGGATTGGATTTGGAAAAACACGCCCGACAAGGTCGGCTCGGTACTGGATGCCTTTTCCGGTTCTGCCGTTGTCGCCTATATGTACAAATCCAAAGGGATGCAGGTAACCACCAACGACCGGCTCCATTTTTGCCATCATGCGGCAAAGGCGATTGTTGAAAACAGCTCAGTCACCCTGACCGAAGCAGAAATGGATGCGCTGATTGCCGACAACGCCAATGCCGGAACCTTTGTGCGCGATAATTTTAAGGGCATCTTCTTTGTTAAAGGTGTCCATGGGGTGATCGATGCGATCCGAGCCAACTGCGACAAACTTTCCGGCTATAAAAAGGATATCGCACTGTTTGCGCTGGGGAAAACCTGCGCCAGCGGCGGGTTCGGGCATTTTTCATCCTCTGCCGAGGGCGGCCAACGTAAGGATACGCCCGAACAGTTTAAGGCGCGGTTCCGCAAGAATCTGGAGCGAGTCAATGCGCTAGTGTTCGATAACGGTAAAACGAATAAGGCTCACCATGGCGATGTGAACGCCATCCTGCCGAAGGTGAATGCCGATCTGGCCTATTTTGATCCGCCGTATGCGACTGAATTTTCGACCACCAACTATGAAAAAGCCTATCACTTTGTGGAAGGCCTCATGGTCTACTGGAAAGGTCTTGAAATCAACAAGGACAGTAAGACCAAGCATTATGCCACGGATCACCAGACCGTCACCAAAGGCAACTCCTCCGCCTTTTTTGAAACGTTCCTCGGTAACGCCAAGCACATCAAGCATTGGCTGATTTCCTACCGCGACCACGCACACCCGAACGAATCGCAGATGAAAAAGATCATTGCGGGGCACGGTCGCTCATCACGAATGCAATCCAAGGATCATTCCTATTCCATTACGGCAAAACGTGGCTCCGCTTCGTCCGCAAAAGAACGCCTGTTTGTTTGCGTGAAGGGAACCTCGGCCAAAGCATCGGAAGAAAAGACCCAACCCATGGCCGCCGCTGCGAATTTCCACACATCTATTCCGGTGGAGCTTGCTTTAGACGAGGATGCTATGCGCTCAGAGGCGATGATGGGAGCTACTGGCGATCCCCAGTTCACCTTTATTCTTTGCCGAACCGGTACCAATCGGAATGGCGATCACTTTACTGCGGAAGAACTAAACCAACGTCACATGACGGCCATCAATAAGAAGGTCGACCTGCAGCACTCGCAGGATTTCGGCGATATTGTGGGCGGGATCGTCGCCGCAGATTATCAGGAAGATGAGCAAGGCGGGCGCATTGAATGTGTCGGTGAACTTTACGCAGCCGACACACCCAACGCGCAATTGGCCTACAAGCTCATGAAGCGCGGAATCATCACCCAGGTTTCGATGGAGTGCGATTATGAAGAAGGCGAATGCTCCGTCTGCCACAAGCGATTCAAAAGCAAAGCCGACTACTGCACCCATCTGCGCAAATTTAAAGGCCGCGAACTGAGCGGCAAACCCGTCTACGAAATCCTGCATGGCGTTACCTTTTCCGGTCTGGGCCTTCTCGACCGAAAAGGAGCCGATGAGCAGGCCCGAATTCTACAGGTGGCGTCGGTTCAGGATCCATCTGATGAACAACAACCCCAAGGAGAATCCCTAATGGACGATAAAGACAAGAAACCCGATCCGTCGTCTTCCGATGCCGCGAAAAGCAAAGCTGCAGAAGAAACGCCGAATGCGGAGCTGGAAAAGGAAAACCGTGAGCTGAAAGCCAAGGTGTCCGAACTTCAGAAGAAAATTGAGGAACTGGAAGCCGAGCAGAAAGCCGCTGCATCCAAAGCTCGTGCCAGCCAGTTGATCGGTAAGCTCGAAAAACAGGGCATGGACTTCGGCGAAGAGCGAGACAACGAACTCAAGCGTTTGGCCGAACTCTCGGATGATGCCTTTTCCGCAACCGAGGCCGCCTACGAAAAGATGGCTAAAACACATACTTCGGAACCGCCGCCGGAGAAAGAGCCTGCCCCCAAGAAGGCCAAAGCCTCGGATGAATCGCCAATGCGAACGTCTGCTGGAGTCCGTCCGCACGATGTAGACGATCAGAAGCTATCGCTCGAAGACCGCCTGAAAAACGGATTCATGGCCGCCTATAACAACCGCGTCGGAAGCGAAGCAACCACCAACGCCTAACCCCAAGGAGAATCGATATGCCATTTATTAATCCCACCCATCCCGGCCTCGCATATGGCGATGGCTATATGCAGGGCAGCGGCGAGATCGGTCAGTTTGTAGCTGTGGCCGGAAACGACCAATTTGCCGTTAACACCGATCCAGAAGTCCGCTCGTTCGGAATGCTGATAAAGAGCTATGCCGACGGCGAAATGCCCGGCATTCACTGCAAAGGCGGCACGTATGAAACCGATGTTTTCGAAGGAACGATCAATCCCGGTGACGATTTGAAAGTTTCGGACACCGGTACGCTTGAGGGCGGAAACATTGCCGATGATGAACATGTGATCGCTCAGGCCATCTCCGTTCAGAGCGGCGTGCTGAAATTTAAACTGCTGATTTAACCAAGGAGCCTATTCAATGGAAAACGAACTTATTGATATTCACAGTCAGGAATACATGGAGACCATGGCGCAACTGATGACGGAGGCCCTGGAGTCTCCCGAGGGGATGCAGGCATTGGCCGCCGCTATCGCCGCGCCTATTGAGCAGGAAATCCGGCGCAAGGAGATTTCCTCCCTGTTGCTCACTCGTCACACCTTGCCCAAAGGTGAGCGTCCGCTGTACCAGAAAAAGCCAACCGTTAAGGCCCACTGGATCAGCAAAGATGGCGAAGCGCAGGAACAAGAAGTCGGTAGCGACGAAGTCGAATTCCCGACAAACCGAATCCACTCCAACCCGATGGTCGACATTTCCGTCCTCAAAAACGGCAACATCGGCACGCTGATGGATATTCAGACCAGCGCATCGGATGCCATTCGCAAAGAGATGGATAGCCGCTCAATCAACGTGCTATCCGCTGCGGTTCCTCCAGAAAACACGGTGGAGGTAGTTGGCAATACGCTGACCGAAGAGGCGCTCAACGAAGCTATCTCTATTATTGAAGACCTGGAGCTGTCGGTAAAATATATCGTGATGCGCGGTCGCCGTTTCAACGATCTACGCGGATGGGACCTCGATCCGCAGACCAAACTGGAGCTTCGACAGAAAGGTGTGGTCAAAAACTACGGAACCGGTGGCATTTTGTTGACCGCCGCGATGCCGTTAGACGAGGTGCTGATTATTCCTGACAAGGAAGTCGGAAAGCTTCCCGTTCGCGAAAAGCTCAAAGCGGAGTCCATCGAGAAGAAAACACGCTTCAAGACGGGCTGGCTGGTCTGGTCGGAAATCGGTCAGGGTATCACCCGCCCGGACATCATGGCGCGAATTAAACTGGGCCTATAAGGAAGGAGATCTTTATTATGGTTACGATTAAGAATGAACGCCCCGGCATCCTGATTATTCCGGATGCCGGACTGAAACTGCTTCCGGGAGAATCCATCACCGTTGAGCAGCGAACCGATCAGATCAAGCACGCCCTAAAGCAAAAACTGGTGAAGCGCTCCGAGGAAGAAACGGAGGCTCCGGAAGCAAAATCCATCGACCTCAGCACGATGAATGCGACTGAAGCTATCGCTGAGGTCAATCAGATGGACGATCCCGACCTGCTTCAGGGATATATGCAGACTGAAAAGCGCAAAACCGTACTCGATGCGCTGGGCGACCGGCTCGAAGAAGTGGGAAGCGAACGTGTTGCTGACTGACCTCATCAGCGATCTGCGCATTGACCTGTCCGATCCGGACGCATCGCTCTTTCAAGAGAACACCTTGGAGCGGTGCGTCCGGAAGGCAGTCTATAAATTTTCTCGGGATGCGAAGCTAACACTGACCATTTCCGGTGACAACATCTCACCGGATCCAGAAGGAGAAACCCGGGAACTACTTCTGTTGCTGGGCCAGATCCATGCTTGTCAGGTGATGCGTTCGGCCACGGCCAACGCCTTCTCTTTTTCCAGTGGCGACAAGAAGGTCGACAAATCTAAGCAGCCGGAACACTGGGCCAAGCTGGAACTGGATCTGCAATCTGAATATGACCGTCGGCTGGAGGCTTTAAATCCCGATATTCAGATTAATGACGATAACTATATGATCACGCCCGGGCTAGAACCTGTCATTTATGAACAAGGAATCTGCGTGGATGAGGACAGTGAATGCTGCTGAGCGAACAGGAAAAGGCGCAGGCCGTCCGTGATGTCCGCGAATTGATCGTTTCTTCCGGCGTTACCGCCGCTGTGTTGCGCGTGGAGCCCTCAGAAAACCTGTACGGAAGCGACGACCAATCTCACAGCGAAAACGCCACCATCCCCGTGGAAATTGTCCACACGCCGCCCGAGGAACTGAGCGGTAAAATCGACGCGACCCTTTCCGTCCTTCCGGATGCCGATGTTTTGGCTGAAGATCGTCTTCGGATTGAGGACGTTGTATATCGGATCCAAACCATTGCCGAAGAGCATTTTTTCGGCACGATCACCCATCAATCCATTGAACTGGTAAAGCTTCATGGGCGTTAAACGAACCGGCGACTGGAACAAAGCAAAGGCCAAGCTCAACGGCACGCTCGGTGTTCGCATCGCGGCGGCCCTGCAGCAGGCCACCATTCGCAACACACTTTTTCTTGTTCGCGAAATCCAGCGAGGCATCCGTAGTCAGGCTCCCGGAGGCAAACCCTTAGCCAAATTGGCCGATAGCACCGTTGACCGTAAAGGTTCCAGCAAAGCCCTCATCGACACCGGCTTTCTGATCAATTCCATCACCCAGAAAATCATGGCCGACAAAGCTTTTGTCGGCCTGCTCCGAGGCACCGTCAACAAAGACGGCGAGGATATGGTCAACATCGGCGCGGTAATGGAATACGGCGCGACCATCAACCATCCCAACGGCGCGACCATTATTATCCCCGCCCGCCCATTTTTGCACCCGGTTATGCAGAAGCACCGCAAGGCGATTGAGCAGAATTATCGGGAGGCTCTGCAGTCCTTTCTCTAAAGGAAATACTGGATTGACATTTGCTCAGCTCAATATAGGGTATACCCCTATACACTATTAAATTTGGAAAGGTATTCAGATGGCTCTCTGTGGAACAGATCAAAATAAAGAACGACTTATCAAGCGGCTCAATCGCATTGAAGGTCAAATTCGCGGTCTCAGTGGAATGATTGAAAATGATCGAGATTGCATCGATGTTCTCCGTCAAGTGGTTTCCGTATCAGGAGCCATTAAAGGTGTTTGGACTCAAATTGTTGGAGACCACCTGAAAGGGTGCATAAAAAACGCAACGCTTCAAGATGACAGTAGCGATCAGCTTATAGATGAGCTAGTCGATCATCTCAGCAAAATCAAATAATAGCCTCAAGGACATAAATCATGCACGAAAACGTATTAAAGCAGCTTCATCATGAGCACAATTTCGAAGGTGATGCTCAGGAAAATGAAAAAAAGACACTACAAGTAATTATCCTGACCGGGATAACGATGTGTGTAGAAATTGTTGCTGGAATCTTTACCGGTTCAATGGCTTTGCTGGCAGACGGCTGGCATATGGGAACTCATGCTTTTGCGCTGGGAATCACCTATTTTGCTTATGTCATGGCCAGAAAGTATTCCGGCTCTTCAAAGTTTGGTTTTGGCACCGGAAAATTCGGGATTCTATCCGCTTACACAAGCGCTCTGTTTTTGGGCGGAACAGCAATTTATATGATGGTTGAGTCGGTTGAGCGTTTTTTTCACCCCGTAAATATTGCATTTAATGAAGCTATTGGAGTCGCTCTTGTCGGGCTTATTGTCAACGTAGTAAGCGTATGGATGCTCCATGGTCAAGAAGGTCACCATCACCACCATGAACATGACCACCACCATGAACATGACCACCATCATGAGCATGATCATCACCATGATCACAACCTTCGAGCGGCATATTTGCATGTGATTGCAGATGCGTTGACTTCTGTTCTGGCGATTATCGCTCTGATTACAGGAAAGTATTTGGGATGGGTTTTCCTCGATCCCGTTATGGGTATCGTTGGAGGAGTCCTCATTGCCAAGTGGGCGTGGGGTTTGCTTCGGAGCAGCGCACTCATCCTGCTTGATGGAAACACTCAAAAAAACCTTCATAATGAAGTGGTCGAGGCGATTCAGTCTGATGGAGACAGTATTATTGGAGACCTCCATATTTGGCCGGTTAGCTCAAACGCTCTTGCCGCCACAATGACTATTGTCACAAAAGAAAAGCGTAGTCCCCAAGACTACCATTCGCGCCTATCAGAATTTTCAAAACTGAAACATACAACAATAGAGATTCATGACTGCACTGATGATTCATGCCGGTGCAGACAAATCTAATATTCAGATTTACAGTGTAGATCTTTGATAAGGAGAACGGTTCCCCTCAACAGGAAACCGTTCTCCTTTTTTGTATCAACTCTCCGACACATTCACGGCGTTTCCGGTAAGTAACCCTCCAGAAGCAACTGGAGAGCGCCGTGGGCACCATTCGAACCGTTACCGAAACCTTAATCAGAAAGATCAAAGCCGACATCCATCCGGATGCGGTTTTGGTTTTGCCTGATGATCTGTTTGAGGTGCAGCGAACGCCATGCGTGATTCTTCAAGGCCCGAAGCTGACCGAAAATCGCCAACGGCGGAGCCTGAGCCGCCTGATAGATAAGGATATCGAAAACCTCTCCTATGAGGAGTGTGCTTTCCCGCGCCTCTACCACCTGGACTTCGACCTCATCATCACTGTGGACCGTGAATCCGAACTGCTGGATTTTCACGAAGCGGTTTCCCGATTTATTCAATGCACCCCGGTTTTGTCGATTGATGACAAGGGTGCCCTCAACCTGACCGAACTCGCGCCGCTTGGCGGCCTGAGCCGGGTCAATCTTTCCAATCTTAAACAGAGCGCCGGGCGCATCCGCATCGAGGACTGCCCGGTATATGACGGCCAGATCCATAACGGCCAGCTCATCAAAGATCGCACTTTCGAGTTTCACGGCAGCGTGAACGAAAAACGAACCTATAACCCTCAAGGAGATGTATTGTGATTGAAATCCATAACCTTCAGTTCCAACCGCTCACCTTCAATATGGCCGGGGAGAAAACCCTGCATCTCGGCTCGCGTGAGCGTACTGCGATTCCCGACAAGGAGGTGTCGCATGAAATCAGACTGGCTGAAAAGCACGGGCTGATTCGGTTGCAGAAGCAGCCTGCAAAGAAACCCGCACTCACCACTGAAAAACCGAAAGCCGCATCCTCGGCGAAAACCACCAAAGGGAGTAAATAATCATGCCGAGCTATCTATCTCCGGGTGTGTATCCCCGGGAAACGGATTTTAGTTTTTACGTTAAGCAGATCTCCACCTCGTCCGCCGCGATGGTCGGTGTCGCCGAAAAAGGTCCGATCAATAAGCCGACATTGCTAACGAGCTGGGAGCAATTCCTGAAAACCTTTGGCGGCTATATCAATGAAGGCTATCTCGCGTATGCTGCGCGGTCATTTTTTGATAACGGCGGTTCGGTGCTGTACGTCTGCCGAGTAGCACACTATGCAGATCCAACGGACCGCAATACCCTAAGCGGTCAGAAAGCCGCCGCAAAGCTAGTCAGCCAAATGGATATGTATCTTCTAAACGGCGATCCGGATCCGCTCCCGCCGCAAGAGATATTTGATGTCTTTGCTGTTAACGAGGGGATCTGGGCGAACCGGCTGGAGGTTCGGATTGATAATTCCGACAATGTACTGGATGAATTCGTCGATCTTCATGTCCTTTTAAAGGGTGAAGTCGTTGAAACCTTCAGCAAGGTGAGTTCCGACGAAAACTCATCGGATTTCATCGAACTGCGCGTCAATGGTATCTCCGATTACATAACGGTTCATGATATTTGGGAGCCTGTCGGTGATACGGGTATGGGAACACCGCGCGGAGGAACCTATGCTCTGAGCGGTGGCGATAACGGTTTAATTGATATAGCCGACGTCGACTATATCGGCGACCCGTCCCAGCGCACCGGCCTTTTTGCCTTTGATGAGATCGACGCACTAAACTTGCTGATGGTTCCGGGCGTGACGACTGTTCCGGTCATTAATGCCGGTATCGGTTATGCCGAAAGTCGCAAGGATCTGCTCTTCGTTGCAGACGCTCCGCCAATGCTGGAACCGCTGGATGTGGTGAACTTTCGCAAAGGTCAGGGAACCTACACGCACGCCGCGTTCAATTCTTCGTATGCCGCGCTCTATTATCCATGGCTCGAAATCAGCGATCCTGTGACCGCCCAGAAAAAGAATATTCCTCCCAGCGGTGCGGTGGCCGGGTGTTGTGCGCGAAGCGATCAGAAGACGCATGTCTGGTGGGCACCTGCCGGAATCGACCGGGGCCGCATTTTTAACGCACTGACTGTTGCTTACAAAACCAGCCGGGGCGAACGCGATGTGCTGTATCCGGAAGGCATCAATACGATTGCCGTCTTCCCCGACACCGGCATCAACATCTGGGGACAGAAGACGCTTCAGAGCCAGCCGTCGGCTGTGGATCGAGTTAATGTGCGTCGTCTGATGATGTATATCGAAGAGGCCATTTCCGAATCCTCCCGTTTCGTGGTTTTTGAACCGAACAATCCGCAGACGTGGCGGGCGTTGGGTCGTTTAATCAATCCGTTCCTGCAGGACATCAAGGAAAAAGGCGGCCTGTACGATTACGCATTCCAGTGCGACGAAGAGACCAATACGCCCGTGGTTATCGACCGGAACGAAATGATGGCCCGGGTCTTCGTTAAGCCAACCAAGACGGCGGAATTCATCGAACTCAACTTTATCCTCTCCGGAACCGGAGCGGTCTTCAGCGAACTTATCCCATAAGGAGAATCGATTATGAATAGCGGAAATATGCCCAAGAGCCTCTATCAAAACTGGCAATTTGCCATCGAGGTTAACGGCTTTGACGTGGCCCTGTTCCACAAGGGACAGGAGCCGAAAACAGAATTTGAGGAAGTGGCCTTCGCCCCCGCCGGATCGATGTTCGATCAAAAGGTCGCCGGTCGGGTGAAGTTTGAGGATATCAGTCTCGAGAAAGGGATTCTCCAGGACGGCTCCGATGAAGCGGCTCGTGAATGGGTCAAAAAGCAGGTCGACGTGAACGCCGTCACCGGCGGACTGCCTGCCGACTATATGCGCGATGTCGATCTGGTGCGCTATGACCGGAGCGGTAACGAAACACGCCGCTGGACACTGCACGGCGCATGGATCAAAGGCTTGGAATATGACGAACTCGAAGGCGGCAACACGGAAAACACCTTCGAAAAACTCACCCTCTGTTACCAGTACTGGACTTAATCAGGAGTAAACCCATGTACACATTTGAATTACCCAGCGGCACTGAGATCGAACTCAAAGAGATGACCGGTGTTGAAGAAGAACTACTGACCAATCAGCGCCTCATCCGAAATGGCGAGGCCATCAATCAGGTGCTGAAAAACTGTACTGTCCGGCTTGGAGATAACGATAAACCGAGCGTAAACGACATACTGGATCTGCTGTCCGGTGACCGGCTTTTCGCTCTGGTCAAGCTGCGCCAGATTTCTCTCGGCGACGAGGTAGAACTGGAATTGGCCTGTCCGAACACCGGGTGCCGAATGAATAACTTTGTGAGCGTCAATCTGGACGACTCGAAGGTTACGCCATACACCGATGAGCGTGAGTTTTCATTCACGTTACCCGGGTCCAATAAAACGGTGCGGTTTGGCCTCCTCGATGGTCACAAGGAAAAACGGCTGGCGGCGCTGCGTGAGCCGAATATTTCTTCGGCCATGCTGATTCGAATCCTTGAGATCGATGAAAAAGCCCCGAGTAAAAAATCCCTTGCTGAAATGTCGATGCGTGACCGCAGTGCCCTGCGTCAGGAGATGGCGCGGGTGGATGCGGGGATTGATACGGCAGTGGAAGTCGAGTGCGACGGATGCGGTACCCGAATCCGTACCCGACTGGAATCCGAAGCGGCTTTTTTATTTCCCGGAGTTCGCTTGTAAGCGACAGCTTTTTTCTCGCTTACGGCGGACTCCACTGGAGCTATCAGGAAATAAGAGTGCTGCCGCTCCAGCTTCGGCAACAGTTTGTTGAAGCTTTGGAGCGGCAGCTTGATTTTGAACGGGAGCAGATGGATAAATCATGATGGGCAACGACCTCGGGCTGGGCTTGGAGGTATCCATGAAGGATGCCTTTTCGCAAAACGCCCAGCGCATTGAAAATTCCATGGAAAGCCTCGACGGATCGGTCGCGGCGGCCAGCGAGCGGATGACCAAAAATCTGGATCGCATTCAAAAAGGTATGATAATGACCGGAGCCGGTCTTGCGCTTCTGGCCGCCCCCGCCGTGTTGGCTGCATCAACTGCTGCTTCCCAGAAAGCATTGGGCGAGCTTTCCTCGTTGGGAGTGAAAGACCTTGGAGCCATCGAGACCGCCGCCGAATCATTCACGAACAAATGGGCCGGATCCAATAAGGCTGAATTCATCACCGCTACCTACGATGTAAAGTCGGCTCTCTCCAGCCTCAGCGATGAGGCTGTCGGAGTTTTCACCGACATGGCCGGTCTCACCGCCAAGGCCACCAAGGCGACTACGCAGGAGATGGTCGGTACCTTCACCTCTGCCTACGGTATCTTCAAACCCATCATGACCGACATGACCGATATGGAATGGGCCACCGCCTTTTCCGGTGCCATGGCGCAGACGGTTGCCTCTTTTAAAACAAATGGAGGCCAGATGGCCGATGCCATCAAGAACATTGGTGCGGTCGCGGCGGCGAGCAAAGTCCCGTTGCAGGAACAGTTGGCAGTGCTCGGTCAGCTTCAAACCACCATGCCCGGTTCCGAGGCCGGAACACTTTATAAAGCATTCGTCATGAAAGCTGCAGAGGCCGGTGATGAGCTGGGGCTATCTTTCACCGGAGCATCCGGTCAGCTCAAAGGCGTTGTGCCGATTCTACAGGAGATCAAAAAGCAGTTCCCCGACCTGTCGCAGGCCGCCGCACAGGTGAAGTTGAAAAAAGCATTCGGTTCGGATGAGGCTGTTAAGTTTGTGCTGCAGATGTCGGCGGGCATGGATTCGCTTGAAGGCAATATTCAGGCGGTTGGCAATGCTATGAAAACCGGAACGGTTGTCACCGAAAAGATGGCCTCCGCGATGAATCAGGACATCGGAGCGCAGTTTGGTTTGATCCGGCAACAGCTGTCCAACCTGCTGGAAATATTGGGAGCAACGCTGCTTCCCATTGTCTCACCGATCATGAACGGCATCTCGCGCATCATTCTACATTTTCAGAAAATAGCTAAATCAATGCCTGGAGTCACACGGGCCATACTCGCACTCTCCATGGCTCTCGGTGCGGTGCTGGTCGTTGCTGGGCTGGTAACGTCGGCGGTCGGGCTGGTTGGACTCATGCTCCCGGCGGTGAAAGCGGGATTCCTCGCTATCAGCACCGCCGCCGCAGGAATGGGATCAACCATTGCCGCTAGCTTTTTCCCCGTTACCGCCGTGATCGCCGGAGTGGTGTTGGCGGTCTACCTGCTGAAAAAAGCGTGGCAGACCAACTTCGGAGGTATCCGCGATACGGTCTCCGGGGCATGGAACAAAATCAAACTGGTGTTTACGGGCATCAGATCCTTAATGTCCTCCCTCAGCGGTGGCACGGGCCAAATGTCGGCGGAGCTGGCTGAAAAGCTGCGCTCAGTTGGATTGCTCGGGTTCGTGGTGACGGTATTCAAAGTGTTCTACCGGGTGCGTGAAGGTCTCGCCGGACTCTGGGGAGCATTTGCGCATGCCTTCAGCCGAATCCGTGCGATCCTTGAGCCGGTTGCCAAGTCGCTGGGTTCGGCATTTGGCTCGCTCTTTAAGGCGATCTTTTCCGTTGGCGAAATCCTGGGTATCACCGCGAATGCTACGGACGGATCAGTTTGGCGCAAATTCGGCGCGGTTATTGGTACCGTTGCAGGTGTGTTAATGCAGGGGCTGGCTTATGCACTTCGTATCGTCGCGTGGAATATCGGGATGATCGTCAAAGCGCTGACCATTGTCGTGCGGAGCGTCGTATGGGTTGGCAAAGTAATCGTCGGTTCACTGATTTACGCGATCAAATTTATCGGCAAATTCCTGCTGCCCGTTCGCATGATCGGGCAGGCATTTGTGGCTGCCGGAAAGATTATCTATTCGGTCTGGCAGATCCTGACCGGCGACGTTTCCCTGCTGGAAGGATTGAAGGCCATTGGTGGTGCGGTGTTTGGTTTTCTGGCGACACCGTTCCGTTGGGCCTTCGATGTGATTAAAGGTATCTGGAGCGGTGTTGCCGGATTATTTCGGGGCATTGGACGATTTTTCAGCGCAATCGGATCCAGCATTCTGAGCACCTTTATGAACCTCCCGCTGGTCAGTACGATTCGAAATCTCTTTGCAACCGTGAAGGCGTTCTTTTCCGGTGATCTAACCTTTTTCGAGGCGGGTAAAAAATTGCTCGTCACGCTCGGAAAAGGGATCTGGTCGACGGTTACCTATCCGTTCAATATGCTCAAAAACGCACTCGGCAAACTGCGAAAGCTTCTCCCATTTTCTGATGCCAAAGAAGGTCCGCTTTCCACGTTGACTACGTCAGGAAAGGCATTGCTCGAAACATTGGCTGGCGGCATGGCCGCCGCGAAGAACGCGCCCTCCAGTATATTCAAAACCGCGACCCAAGGGATTCTTTCGACGCTTTCCGGAGCGTGGAATGGGATACGGAATGTGGGCAAGACCGCAATGACGCATCTGGCTGCTCCGCTAAAAAACGGAAACTGGGGAGCATTGGCCGAAGGTGCGGTTCAGGCCGGTAGCCGAATCAAGGCAGCACTGAGTAATGTCATGCCGAAGCTGCCCATTCCTGACTTTGTGCGAAATATGCTCCCGCGCCCGGCACAACCTGCGATGCCGTCGACAAAGAATATTCAACCAGCCATGCCAATGGTCGCAACGCAAACGCCATCAATCATTCCTGCGACACTCTCGGCAGTACTAATGCTGACTCCGGTTTTGGCTTCCGCGATTCCGGATACGATGACCACCACGCTCTCATCCTCGGCCATTCAGTTGCCATCGCCGGATCCAATTGCAGTGTCCGCACAGGTAGATCCGCAGATCGGAGCCATTCCCTCCATCGAAATCCCGGGCGACAAACCGGCCACCGTGGGCAATGAAGTATTCCAGCCCATCCGCCTGCCGGAAATCCCTGAAAGGCCACACAATCCCGAAAAGCTGGCCACCTTTCGGCAAAGTAGCAATACCCCGCCTTTGCAGGAAGGGAACCGCTCGGATGTCGCGCAACTGCTCGAAGCTCTGCTAGGTAAAATCGATGCGCTGGCCGAACGCCCGATTGACGTATCGGTCGCCACCCATATCGATGGCCGTCAGGTCGCCGAGGCGGTTTATAAGAACCAGCGAGAACAGAAAATCAGAAATTATGGAACGTTGTGAGGTGATGTGTGAGTTGGGATAAACAACCGATCAAGGGCTATCTGGTCGATGCCGACACGGGTGAGCGACTGGAGTTCCAGTATAACCCGAACAATATCAGCGACGAAAAATCGACCAGCTATGCCGCCATCAAAATTCCGGGCATGAGCCATCCGCGATATCAGTATGTCGCCGGAGAACCGCGTCGGATCGTTTTCAAGATCGAGCTATTCAAAGATTCGGTAAAGCAGAAGGTCGATTGGCTTCGCTCTCTGCAATATCCGGAGCACGCAGGCAGTATGCTCAAAAATGCCCCGCACCGAGTGATTCTCATTTTCGGCGATCTTTATCCCGGCGTGACCTGTATTGTTCGATCCGTAAAGGCTCGTTATTTCGGGTTATTCGATCAGACCAACCTTTCCCCGCAACGGGCCGAGGTGGATATCACGCTCGAAGAATACGTTGATCAATCCGTCAACGGATCAGAGGTGCGCTCATGATTCGCAAAGATTCCCGTTACGTCCAATCGATTCTCTATAAAAGCAGTGAGGGCGATTCGCTCGGAATGCGTCGACGAATCGATACCACGCCCCGTTTCGACGACTGTTTTCATACCGTCATTGATGGTGATCGGATCGACCTTCTGGCCCACCGATACCTCGGCAATGCCAAGCTCTGGTGGATCATCTGCGATTACAACGATCTGTTTTTCCCGCTGGAGTTAGCGCTCGGGCAGGTTCTCCGTTTCCCCTCGAAAGATCACGTCAATATGCATATTCTGGATTGAGTTCCGACACTCCATCTCCTCTTCCGGTAAGTAAGCAGAGAACGACCGGAGACGTGCATGGAACTCGACACTTTTAAGCCAACCTATTTGATTCAGATTGAAGGGCAATCGCTCTCCAAAGACATCACGCAGGAAATCACCTCGTTTGTTTTTACCGACAACGAGGAGGAGCTGGATGTGCTGGAGTTGTCGATCAGCAACCGCAACCTCCAGTTTGTCGATGATCCACTCTTTCAGGAAGGAAACGAGATCATTGCCCGTTTCGGTTATGTCGGGAACCTGTCGCCGCGCAAAAAAGCGGTCATCAAAGATATCGACTACGATTTCCCCGAAGGCGGTGCGCCCACCATTCGCATAAAAGCCTATGACAAAGGCTTCAAGCTGGCCGGGAAGGAAAATCAAAAGGTCTGGCAAAAACCGGCTCCAGGCATTCTCTATTCCGAAATTGCCGAACAGATCGCCTCCGCGAATGGGCTTAGCTCCGTCGTCACGCCGACCGTTGGATATCACTTGCGTGTTGCACAGAGCAATCAATCCGACGCCATCTTCCTGAAGGAGCTGGCAGAAAAAGCCCGCGACCGGGACGGTCAGGGAATTACGGGATACAGCTTTTTTGTGCAGGATGATGAATTGCACTTCCACCCCCGGGAGCTGGATCAAACTCCGTCTCTGACGCTGGAATACTTCACGGATCAAAAAGGCGTCCTGCGCTCATTTCGTCCGGAAACCCAGTCGCAGGGAGCCAAAGGCGCGGGCGTCGAAACCAAAACGGTCGGCGTGGATCCCCGCAAAAAAGAAGCGGTGGAGCATAAAGCCAACAATGAAACCACTCCTGAGCGAACATCGCTGGGCAAGCAGACCTATCTGGTGGACGGCAATACGGGCGAAGGCCGGTTTAAAGAGCAAGAGACCGGTGCTGTTGTGCCGAGTTTTGAGCGTTCCGAGGGATTCCATGAAGAACCGGCACAGGAACCCGCGCAGGATGTGGCCGAGGGGAAATTCAGGGAAGCCGAACTTAAGCAGGTGGAAGCGACTGCCGTGACCATCGGCATTCCCAGCTTACGGGCGAAAAATAACGTGGAGGTTAAGGGCGTAGGTCGGAAGTTTTCAGGGGTGTATTACTGCAACTCCGTCCGCCACAGCTTCGGTTCATCCGGCTATGCCTGTGAACTCAAACTCAAGAAAAACGCTTTGGGCAAAGGGGCTGGCGATAAGTCGGTGCAGACCACGGGCAAAACCAACGATCAAGAAGGTTCCGCAACCCCACAACCGGAAGCCCCGGCAATGGTCACGGTCAACGCGGATTCTGGCGCAATCACATAGGAGTATCTGACATGGAGAATATTCAACAAATTATAACGACTGGCTCTCGTATTGGGTTTAACGATTCACTGCAGGTGGAACTGTTGCCCGGTGGACGATGCGTCCGTCTAACAAACAACTTTAAGGTGACGTTGGCCGTAGGGCGAATGATCACAGTTCCCGCCGGATTCGAGACCGACTTTGCATCGGTTCCCCGCCTGTTCTGGCGAATCATTCCGCCATGGGGGCGCTATTCTGCTGCGGCGGTGGTACACGACTACCTTTATGCAACCGCATCGGTCACTCGCTATGAGGCCGACCGTATCTTCCTGGACTTGATGAAGCGGCTCGGCGTGCCGCTCTGGAAACGCCGTCTGATGTACCGAGCAGTTCGCCTCGGTGGCTGGGCTTCTTGGAAAAGGTTCCGGAGTCAAAACCGATGACTGCAACCAAGCCGTATTATGGCAAATATCGCGCGTTCGTGCGCGATCATCACGATCCTGAACGGTTGGGCCGGGTACGGCTTGAAATCCCCGCTGTGTTGGGCACTGGCCGCGACAATTGGTCAGACTGGGCCGCTCCCTGTTTCCCGTATGGTGGGAACGACGATTGCGGCATGTTCCTCGTACCGGAAGAAGGTGCGTCGGTCTGGGCAGAGTTTGAAGGCGGCATCGTTCAATACCCAATTTGGAGTGGTGTATGGCTGGCGGGAAGCAATCCCGGCGAGCAATCGGAGGAATCCAAGCGCACCTGCAGCAGTGCATTCTGTAAAGACTGCGAAGATCAACAGGAACATCAAGCGCATCCGCACGATCACCTCGAACATAAAAAATATCATAACCATCCGGAATATTACTGTCCGCGCTTCCGGGTGCTTCTGAAAACGGAGACCGGCCACACCATTCTCGCCGATGACCGTGATGGTGATGAATTGATGCGCCTGATTGATCGCGCCGGTCAAATCCTCACGATGGAGGCCAAAGTAAAGCCGGAGATGCAGCAAGGCAATGTTCTCAAGCGCGGAACTAAAGACGCAGAACGCGGCGACCAGCTCGATATTTCATCCCAGATTGTCGATGCAAAGGCGCGAATTCAACTGACCGATCTCTGTCGCCAGAAGATAGTTTTAGAAGCGTGGCAGGATGAGGAAAAGGTCCATATTCTTTCCTGCGACAAAGGCCGCTCCCGCTGGCAAAAGATTCTGATCGATACCACCAAGGGGCGCGAAAAGGTACACATCTGGGGTCTCAACGGAACACAGGAAATCCTGATCGACTCCACTGCAGGCCGGGAAATGATCCGTCTGAGCGATAAAGCAAAACAAACCGTCACGCTCAACGCCGCCTCGGGCGCGGAGAGCATCAGCGCAATCGACAAAGCGGGCAGCCTCATTTTTATGGATGGAGTCGGCGGCAACATCATCATCCAATCCACCAGCCAAGTTTTGATTAACCCATAAGGAGTGTTTAAATGAACGAAACTAAACCAAGCGGACTAAGCGCGTCAGAAGAACTACTGGCCCGCACTTTTGAAACATGGCGAACGGAATTTCGCGGTATTCTCGAAACCCATCGTCAGGAAATTCAGGATCGTCTCGAAAAGATCGAACGCGAAATCGAGAAGAAATCCGATAAGGAAAATGTGGATGTGCTGGTGCGCGGCATTCATTCGGACCTGCATCGCCATGCTGAAGAGATCGACCGTCTGCACAGCCGGATCAGCACCAAAGTAGGAGTGGATACCATGTGGAAAGTGCTCGGCCTTGCGCTTGGAATCGGAACCGCTGTCGGTGGGCTGATCGGTTATCTCATCAACCTGATTATGAAGTTGAAATCATGAGCGTACCGCAGGCACGTCTTGGAGACAGCAGTAGTCACGGCGGTGTTATCATTTCAGCCGCCGCTCGCACCATGGTGAACGGCATCCCTGTTGCCCGCATGGGCGATCTGCACGTTTGCCCAATTCCCTGTCACGGAGTTACCCCCATCGTAACTGGCAGTACAACTACGCTGACCGAAGGCCAACCCAATGCTCGGCTCGGTGATCAATGTGGCTGTGGAGCTGTAATTGTCGCGGGTAGCCCAGACGATTTGCTTAGTTAACATCAGGAGTCAGCAACCATGAATCAACCGCAGTCCATTGTTTACTGGGATGTATTTCCAAAATTGATCCGTGTTTCCACATCCGATCAGCCTCAGTCCATTCCGCTTTCGTTACGGGGCAATGTGGAAACGCCTCTTTTCTTTTCATCCAACCCCTTGATTGCCGATGTGGATGAATCCGGCGTTGTGATCTGTGGCATGCAGCCCGGCGCAGCAGTTCTGACGATCTGCCGCTCTGAGGAACTGGATAGCATCCGTTCTGTGCAGGTGGAGGTCTACGGCGCACCGATCAGCAGTGGAGCGTTGCCAACATGAGTGAGTTGAATTACTGGGATGTTTTCCCTCAGAGCATTCGTTTTTCAAAGAGCGATGAGATGCAGTTTATTCCGCTGTCGATGCGCGGTTCGGCGCGGTCGGTGGAGTTTGAATCCTCCAATCCTGCTGTGGCAGAGGTTTTCGAAGATGGTGTGCTAGCCGCAGGAACTGAGGTCGGAAACGCAATGATCATGGTTCGGGACAGTGAAAATAGAAATACCCTCCGTTACCTGCAGGTGGAAGTGCGTGATCCGTCTTGGTTCGCCAATCATCCCGACTACGTTCTTGATCTTGGCGAAAATGTGACACTCCAAGGCTCTGTGATTGATGCCTTGAGCACAAATGCAGTCGCCGGTGTTTTGATCACCATTCGCCGCAATTCAGGGGGATCGATTGTCGCTCAGCAAATCACGGACAGTCGGGGGGAATATGAGGTGGAACTTTACGAAGGAGTCTATATTTATGAGGCAACCGCCCAGAATTATATCAGCTCCACCGGTCTGATCAGCGTGGCGGCCAGTGGGAGTATTGGCCAGCACATCGTGATGTCTCCCGAACTAAACGGTCAGGTGGCCCGTATTGTTTTGCAGTGGGGAGAAACTCCCCGAGATCTGGATTCCCATCTGCGAGGCCCCCGACCTGGAGGCGGAAGCTTTCATGTCTCCTATTCAGATGACTATGTGGAAGATTGCGGCGAGTTGGATGTCGACGACACGTCATCGTATGGACCGGAAACGATCACAATGCTCCGATTGGTGGCAGGAACGTATCTCTACAGTGTTCACGACTATACGAACAGGAATTCATCAACCAGCACTGGGCTGGCGAATTCGAATGCGACGGTGAAGCTCTTTTTTCACGATGGTCAGGAACTAACTTTCAATGTGCCCGATCAGCCCGGGACGCTCTGGAACGTGTTCGAAATTGACGGCGCAACCGGAGTCATCACGCCTCTGAATGAAATGGAATTTGAATCCAATATCTAATGATGTTGGGCGATAGGAGAACACATGATCTCAGAAGAAGAATCCGCAGGGCCACTGATTGAACAGACCGACTCTGGCGAAAATCACTACATATTGAATACGTTGGCGGTATGCCTGCATGGCATTCACACTGAAATAGCCGGGATCAGGACGTTGTTGGAAGCCTCATATAACGCATCACAACTGCTGCAACAGCAGGCTCAGGAGACACTGGAAGCACACAAACAGAATGCACAGGAGACGTTAGATCGGATCACCACAGAACCGGTGCCCGATTTTCATCCATTCGTTGACATGCCCGCCGGGACCGCCGTACGCGATCTCCCCGATGGCAATCGGCTCTTTACTCTGTCGGACGGCGTCATACTGAAAACCAATGCCGACCATACACTTGCTGTAATCGTGGACGGCGAAACCCGGCAAGTGATGCCTGATAACGGAACTTGGATTGAGGTCTCTCCAGGACAAATCTTTGAGCTGCAGGCTGACTGGATAAAAACTACAGCGGAACAGGCGGGCATTGAAGGCTTGCCGTCAACCGCCCATGTTTCCCAGCTTGCGGAGAACCGTTTCAGCATTGAACTGCAGCCATACCGCCTCCTACTGGACCAATCGGCTCAAGCGCTTTCGGTTATCAATCCCTCCGGCACTATTGAGCTGTTGGGGCTGGAGAGCATTTCGAGCGTGGGCGCGGAAATATCCATGCGCGTGTTGCCGGATGGATCAAAAGGCTTCACCTGTGCCGACAGTGGCCATGGCGGTCTGATTGAAAACGACGGCACCATCCGGCTCTCACTGAAAAGCGGCATCGATCTGATCATTCGATTTCCGCACGGCGATGCTGAGGCATTACCTGATTCCGAAAAAGAGAGGTTCTGCGAGCGATGAGTACCAATCATGATTTTCTAGGAACGGGGCTGAAATTTCCATTCAGCTTCAATACGCGCTCGGGGGGAGTAGATGTCTCATCCTCAACCGTGCGAGAACACGAACACATCCGCGAAAGTATCCTTCAGATCCTCGGCTCCCGACCCGGCGAACGGTTTATGAATCAGGAGTTTGGATCAAAGTTGAAGGATCTGGTGTTTGAGCAGAACGATTCCGTGCTGAAAGGACTTATCCGTCACCATGTAAAGGAGGCCGTTGGCCGTTGGGAAAAGCGTGTCATCGTTACCGACGTTTCCTTTGATGACTCCAGCCAAAACACCGACAACCATCTGCTTCCAATCATTATCTCCTATCGAGTCATTCGCACTCAAGTGGAGGGAAATTTGGTGTATCCCTTTATTCGTGAAGAAGTGTAAATATAAACCGACACTTAACTTGATGGTGTCCAACGTGTTGCTAATGTGTGAGTCGCGAAAACAAGGAGCTGCAACATGAAGAATACCAACGGATTACTCGAAAAGATTGCCCGCGACCACCTCGATGTAGAAACCCTTTCTGAGCGTAAGTCCGACGACTTAGATTTCCACGAGATCAGCGTTTGGAACCTCAAAAATGCATTACAGGCCGCTTACGAAGCGGGACAACAAACCAGCGCGACATAGAAACCCACGTCCGCCCTCCGACACATCCATTCCGTTTCCGGTAAGTAACCCGAGACGGAGGAATGATGAGTCGAGCAAGCATTGAATATAGCAATAAGGATTATGAATCGATCCGGCAGGAACTGCTGGCCAAAGTGCCGCAGTTGACGGATCGATGGACGGATTTCAATCCTTCCGATCTCGGCATTGTACTACTGGATCTCTTCTGCGGGGTCGGCGACATGCTGGCTTATTATCTGGACGCGCAGGCTGCCGAGGCCTTTTTGCCGACCGCCCGTCAGCGTCAGAGTGTGGTCGACCTTTGTAAACACATTGGCTATCGGCTGGACGGCCCGGTGTCCTCCACTACCACCATTCTGTTTTCCCTACCGGAAACGCTGGATTTTGACCTGACCATTCCCGGGGGAACGTCCTGTCGTGCTTTGGTTGAGGACGGCCACATCGATTTTGAAACAGCCGACAGCGTATTCATCCTCCGGGGAGAACATTCGGTTGAGGCTTTCGCTCGACAAGGGATTCGGAAAGTCCAGGAGCTGGAAGCAACCGGGCAGCCGTGGCAGCAGTTTGAGTTGACCGGAAAGGCCATTGCTCAGGGAACCATCCGTGTACAAATTGATGATGAGCAATGGATGGAAGTTCGCCATTTTCAGGAGAGCGACGGCGATAGCTTCCACTTTACCACCGACTGCACCGCACTGGATGTCACTACGATTTCTTTCGGGGATGGGCAATTTGGAGCTGTTCCTCCCGCAGGGAAAACCATTTCTATCAGCTGGCTCGAAAGCCTCGGCGCAAACGGAAATATTGTCCCCAAACGAATCACGCAACTACTCACGCCAATCTATCATGAAAGCGTGCAGGTTCCCCTGAACATTTCCAATCCGGTGGCGGCAACAGGTGGCTCATCGCGGGAAACCATCCTGCATGCCAAAGTCCAAGCTCCCGCCGAGCTCAGTACACTGTGGAAGGCCGTCACGCTTCAGGATTATAAGGCTCTGGCAGAAGGCTTCCCCAGTGTGGCCAAGGCCAAGGTGCTCGACACCAACGACTGCCTGAACATTCGCTATTACACCGTGCATCTGGCTGTTGCCCCCAATGGAGGCGGTCTGCCTTCCGAATTGTTAAAACGCGATCTGGCCGATTTTCTGGAATGCCGGAAAGTGGCGACAGTTGAAGTTAAGCTGTTTGATCCGGTCTATCTTTCCATTCCTATTGATTGCACCGTTTATGTGTGGCCGGGCGAAGATCTCGCAGCCATTCAACGCCGAATCGAAACCGCGCTGGCTGACTTCTTTTCCTTTGACCGAGTCAATTTTGAGCAGGCTATCCACACCTCGGATCTGGTTGCCCTGATTGATGGCGTTCCAGGAGTCAGCCACCTTCATCTGCACACGCCTCCGACTGACATGGAACTGAAACGCGGTGAAATCCCTGTGCTTGGCACCGTGACGCTCGATATCCGGAGGGCGCAATGATGGAGGAATGGTTCCAGCACAACCTGATTGATCTGCTTCCGCCGCTTTATGCAGATGCGGATGAAGACCGCGACCTGCAGACCTTTCTTTCATTACCGGCAGAAACGCTTGATGAGCTGAAGGCTTCCATCGACCGTTTGCCCGGCATCTTTGATGTGGATCGTTGCGATGAGCGGTTCCTTCCGCTACTGGCGTATTTGGTCGGCCACACTTACGATGGAACCGATGCGCCGAACAACCAGCGTCGCCTAATTCGGGAATCCATCGAAATTTATCGCCGAAAAGGAACGCTCCCGGCAATGGATCGGAGCCTTTCCGCTATTGGATGGGAAGGCAATATCGAGGAGACCTTCCGTCGGGCATTGCGCCTGAATGCCCGGTCCCGGTTAAACGCTGCCCGTTTGCCCGGTCAGGTATTCAGTCTGGGCGCTTACCGAGTCCACAGCTTTAATCTGGCAGAAGGTGTTCGTGAGGCGCTGAGTTTTCATCATCCGGCAGGAACGCGGGCCTTTTTCCTTCAATGGCTGGCCAGTTTTATTGAGCTGACCACCGATTTGAAATTTGAGAACGCAGCGCATATCCGCCGTGTGGCACTGGCCTTTCTGGATGACACCTTTGTGTTGGGCCGCAGCCAACTTGGATCCTGCGACCACCTGACCAATAAGCAGCAGGTATTTAACGTGCTGCAGTTGACCAGCACGGTTGAAATGGCTCCGGAGATCGACCGGGCCGCCAATAAGGTATCTCGCTTCCATGGCCGTCAGGACAGACTCCGTCTGAATGCTAAACGGTTGAACCGGGTAAAAACACCGAACCTTTCAGTCCGCGAGGATCGACTCTCGTTCTGCAATCCCATTTACACAGGGCGCAACTACCGGACCGACATTGCCGAGGCAGGATTCCGCTTATCCGAAAACTATTTGAATCAACGAAAGATTCCCTTTGCTGAGGCGGAGGTGCGTTATTGTTTTCGACAGAAAGATATCTTCTCCGTTTTGCAGGCCGAATCCTCGCTAGTACTGTCAAACCAACAGGTGCTTGAAATCCGTTGTGAAGCAAATGCTCAGCCCCGCTTTAAACTCGGGCAGTCTCCCCTCAATCGTGAGATTCTGATCAACAGTATGGTCACCGGTACCGGAATCCGCCTCATAGCGACCGTTGCCTGTCAGGGCGAAGTGACCGAGGCAACGGATCTGTTGAATCGGTGGTGCAGCCGCAAACCCTCCTTCGGTCTCAACGCAAACACGCTGAATGGGCGTCGGTTGAGCAATGTAAATCTGACGGAAGAGCGGGCAACGTTGGAAGTTTACACGAACACAGATTTCAACCGCGCCCGAGTTTCGCCAATGAGCCTGAACCAACGTGCCTTGAATACGACGGCTCTGCGCCTATCCGTAGACCGTTCCCGTCCGCTCAAGGTTAGCCGGGCAAAACTCAACCAATCGGGCTTCCGCCGCACGGAACCCGGATATCGCTGGCTGTTCCGTCAGCGGGATTTAAACGACGAACATACCGCCTCTGTAGAGAGTGCAACGAATCAATACACCGTAACGAAATGGCCTGCTTAAGGAGGCATCATGGCAATTCACCTATATCTTGACGAACAACTGACTCAGCAGATTTCGGAAGGCGATTTCAGCAATCCGGACACCGATAATTATAACGGCACCGACGGCGAAATTAAAGACCGCCAGATCTTCGTGGCCAACGAACAGACCACGCTGGCCGCACCGATTGACGATACTCAGACGGTCATCGAACTGGCGGAACCTCGCTTTGTCGATGCGGAATTTATCATCATCGGAACCGAGCAGATGCAGATCCTCTCCGGAGGCGCTACCACATCGTTGACTGTGCGCCGTGCTGTTTCCAATACCGTAGCCGCCGCTCACGCTGACGAAGCCGTCGTCTATTCCGGCTACGATTACACCGGGCTGGTCATGGATCCCATTGACGAATTCGAAACGGACGAGTCGGTCTGGTACAAGCTCGCGCTGACACAAGCCGAACTCGATGCAGCCACGCAAAGCGCACCGCTCAACCTTGGAGCCAAAGCCCACGACCAGACCATTTCATTCTGGCGGCGCTGCACGGTGCTTCCCAACACCCCCGTCCAAAACAAAACCGACATCAAACTGCGTCTCACCGGAACCGAAAACCCCATTTTATAAGGAGCAACCATGGCTTATTTCAGCACTCAAGGAACCGCCAGCGGACGGCTGGATCTACTCAATCGAATCAAAGATTTTCTAGTCACTACGGTTGGCTGGACATTGCACGATGATCAATCAGCCGACGCGAGGCCGTATTATGTGCTCAAGTCGGTCGGCGAATCCGGCGCAGAAGACATCTATCTAAGCTTTCGGATTGGAACCAGCTCTGGACGTATCGAAGTTTACGCATACCAGTATTGGGATAACACCACCCAGACGGGTGTCAATGGAGGCTATTCCAGCAGCTACACCTATCTCCGGGCTTCTGATACCTCCGATTTTATCTATTGGTTCTATGCCGATCTCGATCATCTGTTTGTGGTCAGCAAGATCGTCTCCACCTATTACGGCCACTACAGCGGCTCCATTAAACGCTTTTGGTCGTCGGCCATCGCCGTTACTCAGTCCGCAATCGTCAGCGGAAGCGCCGTGGTTATGCCCGTTAATGACGCATCCATTTTTACGCCTGATCTGCATTACATCATCAAAGATAATGCCAATATTGAACGGGTTAAGATCACGGCAATTGATACCGCTTCTACCCCTAACACAGTCACCATTGAAGCACTCACGAAAGACTATGCAGCCGGATCAAAAATCGGAGAGGATCCGCAACCCGTCATCACCGGCTATTACAATATGCCATCGACCTTTTATGCCGTGAACAAATTCGACGGCTGGGCTTCCGCTACCGGACAAAAAGGACGCTGCGGAGCGGCTCACGGAAACCTGCAAGCAGATGCCGATCCGGAGCGCCGATATAACACCACGATTCTCTTTCCATGGCTGGTCAGCATGTACGGTTCCACCAGTTATCATGAACTACGAGGGGAACTCATTGAAATCTATTCCACCGGCGGCGGTAACGTAGCCTCCGAGGATACCATTGAAATCGGGCTGGATACCTATCGGGTGTTCAGCCTGTCCGGCGGTGGCTGGTGCGCAATTAAGGAGTAACTGCGATGGCAACCGCCCAAGGAAAAATCAAACGAACACTGACTGTAAGAGGCAGACGGATTCCTCGCTTTCAAATAACGCTTCCAAGAGGAAAAGCATTCAAGACAGGTGGGAGGATTCGCCGTGGCCGTGCATAAGGGAAAAATAATCCGACCAGCTCCTGTAGGCGGCGGCATTCGACGGCCTCACTTCCTAGTGTCGCGACCGACGCTACAGGGAGCCTACTTTGACCTACTGGCCCCTCGGGATTCAAGGCGCTCGATTATGGTTCAAACCCAGACCTCCATCCGGGTCTCAAATCAGCGTAATTTGAAGGGCGGTGTGCAAAGCATCGTGATCAGTCAGCTGAATCAGAATTCCGACGCATGGCAGGTTCTGGCGCAGGCGTTTCAGCAGTCATCTCCCGCAGCAGTGCGGGTAACGCATCCCCGGCAACACTCATTGGACACCGCATTCCGGATCAGCGCTCCCCGGTCATTGGTTGCCGATTCCGCCCAGAACCTTAAGCAGACCGCCTCCTGTAAAGCAGAAGCCGGACTGACCGTTTTCAATGTGATTATTAACGAGCAACACGAGATTCAGACATAAGGAGAAAACCATGGCATTGGGACTCATTGTAAAATCAGGCCGCGTACTCACGGCCAAACTATTAATCGGACAGGTGGTGGAAGGCATTACCCACTGCGCAATCGGTGACGGAGATGAAACCTTCGTTGATCCGCAGAATCCGCCCGCACCGACTATCGAACAAACGGTCCTCAAAAATGAGCAGGCCCGTAAGCGGTACTACAAACGAACCTTCCTCAAGGAAGATGCGGAAGGCGCATTGGTGGTTAATGGCGTTCGCTACCTGGAGACGGCGGAAGAGACCAATACCATCGGGATTTTCTTCCGTTTTGAGGAGGCCGAAGCCAATGGAATCACCATTCGTGAATACGGTTTTTTTGGCGGCGACGTGGAATATGTGGGCGGTGTAAGCGGTGATCTTGCCACGGGCGGCCCCTTTGATCAGGACACCAATCCGACCGGCGAAGTGCTGCACCCGGGCTACCTCTATGAAGTGAAGAATATCCCTGATTTTAACAAAATTTCCGACACCCGCGTCGAGCTGGTCGGAATCATCAAAATCTAGGGCCATAGGCCCGTTTAAATTCGATCTGATAACAGGCCTAACAACCAACAACTATTAACGATTAACTGGAGTAACGCGACCATGAGTATTTCAAGAGAAACTTTCGACCCCACTAAAAATTATAAGCGAATTCGCTACCATCAGGACCGGGATCTGCTCGATTCGGAACTGAATGAACAACAAGAGCTGATCAACCTCGAGCGCCGCAAGATTGCCGATATCCTCTTTAAGGAGGGTTCAATTCTGAGCGGGCTGGATGTGACTGTGCAGGCCAACGAGCTGATTCTCACTCAGGGCATGATCTATATCGACGGCCATGTGGAAGCAATCAATGGAGCCACGCTGGCCTACGATCCGGCCACCATGGACGGATCAGATTACGTTTATGCCGAACTGCTCAAGTATAACTATGGCTACACACAGGATGCCGCTCTGATTAATCCGGCGACTGGCGAACCGACAGCCGAGCGCGAAAAGTGGGTGCTGGCCCTGAAGACCACTGACACATCCGGCCAGACACTGCCTAACAATGTTACCGAACGGAAGGTGGTGCCGATCTATAAATTTGACCGTGCCACGGGCGATGTGACCGCTACTGTGCAGGAAAAATCAAACCTCTTCCTTCAGGATCTACTGGGCACGCTGCCCGGCAGCCGGATTACCGTTTCTTCCATCACCGAAGACCAGCTCTCTTTTGCCGCTGCTGAAGGATTGAACTCGCTCCTGCAAAATCTGGCGGAACGTACCTTCGATCAGGCCGGAAGCTATTTGGTCGACGGGTTCGACAGTTTCCTCGGTGCATTGGATGAAAATGATGTGGAGGTAATTACCAACGCGGGCCGCGCCTATATTCAGGGTTTCCGGCATCAGCGAGATCTGCCGACCTCCACGCCGGTTCCGAAATCGGTCGCCATCAAATCGGTGCGCGGTGAACAAAAAACCTACAACATCAGCCAGCGGCAGTATCCGGTAAACTCCACCCCGCTCAAAGAGACGACGCAGGTGGAAGCCATCGTGGAGATGACCGCCAATGTGACCCGTGGTTCGGTTGGCGGAGGTGAAGACCTGCTCGATCCCAATCCGGTGGTTGATATTCTGGAAGTCAGCCAAGGTGCAACCATCTTTCAGGAAGGTGTGGATTGGCAGCAGTCCGGCAATCAGGTCGACTGGATCGGTTCCGGTAATGAACCGGCTATCGGTACCACCTACACCGTGCGCTGGACCTACACCAAGCAGATGATCAAAGGCGAAGATTATGTGGACGGGGGCTGGTTCGGCCAGGATGCTCATCCGGCGGCGGGAACGTATCATTACATTGTGACCGTATTCGATGGCTCCGGCGAAACGGCCTTTGATGCCGAGCGCGTACTTTCCCGGATGACGGAGGCCGGTGAGCTGAACCGCCTGTCATGGCTTCCGGTGAATGGAGCCAGCGGCTACAGAGTCTATCGGGCCACGATCAATGGTTCGCGCACCAGTTTTGAACGAATCAAAGAACTGGGAAGCGAAGCGGTTACCTACATCGATGACGGTGTTGATGAATCCACTGGCGTTAATCCTCCGTCGGCCAATACGGCATCGGTTTCCATGTCTTCCTCTCAGATTGAACTGGGTAACCTCAACGTCGTCAACTTTGGGCGCGGCGCATTAGGCGAGCAACCGATCAACGGATCGAACTGCAGTGTTGATTACGACTACTATCTCGGGCGCAAAGACATCATCTATGCCACCAGCCGTGAAATCAAACGCCTCGAAGGCGCACCGGCGGACTTCCCGAAACTGCCGATTGTTCCGGAGAACACGCTCGGATTGTGCAGCATCGACTGTCCGCCGAATTCGACAATCATGACCATTCGCAACTTCGGCCTGACCCGTATCACCATGGATCAGATCCACGAAATCATCAAAGATGTGGAGGATCTGAAATACAACGATGCGCAGTATCAGATGAACAATGAGCTGCAGAATCGTGATGCGCAGTCGAAAAAGGGAATCTACTCGGACGACTTTTCCAATACCGCGCAGTCGGATATTTATCACGCCGACTGGGATGCCCGCGTAAATGGCCTTGAAAAGTTCGCCTCTCCGGATCGAACGGCGGTATCCATCCCGCTTGAAGTGGATGAAGGCAACAGCAATGCCGAATTTTTTGGCAGCCTTGCGCTCCTGCCCGGAACGGAAGAAGTGCTGCTGGATCAGAGCGATTGGTCGGAGGAGCGCAACATTAACCCGTATGCGGTATTCGACAAACCGCCCGCCATGCTGCAGGTCACGCCGAACCTCGGTCGTCGCGGCCAGACCGGCGTTGCGGTGACGGGTATCAACTTTACGCCGAGCGAAAACGGAATTGCTCTGCGGTGCGACGGAAGGATCGTCGCCAGCAACCTGACCAGCGATGATGCCGGGCGCGTATCCGCATCGTTCACGATTCCGACGGAAACCCGAAACGGCAACCGGATCGTGGAAATGACGGATGGCCAGTACACCGCACGTACCAGCCTGCAGGTGAACGATCCGCTGGTGATCACCCGTATTCAGCGTTTCATTCAAACCAACATCATCACCCGTATTGTCCGTGTTCCGGTGGTGCGGACGGTCTGGCGAACCCGCACGATCTTTGTGCGGCGCGATCCGTTGGCGCAGACCTTCAGCTTCACGGAAAACCGGGTGTTGTCGGCGATAGGCATTCAGTTCACGGAGCGTGACCCGTCTATTCCGGTTACGGTACAGATTCGCGGCGTTACCACGGGATTGCCGAACGACACCATCTTTGCCGAAAAGGTGATTGCGCCGTCGGAAATCAATCTCGGTGGCGAAACCAAAATCGCCTTCGATGATCCGTTCTATGCGGAAGCTAATACCAGCTATGCGGTCGTTCTCCTGACCAACAGCACGAACTACAAGGTGCGGACCGCTACCCTCGGGAAAACCGGTCGTTCGGGCATTATCACACGCCAGAGCTATGCGGAAGGTGTGCTGTTGGAAAGTTCCAATGCCGAAACCTGGACTCCACTTAACGGTTCCGACCTCACGCTGAAGCTCTATGGTTATGAGTTCGAGAATGATGGCTCCATTCAGTTTCAGCCGATCAACGGTGTGCAGTTCTCCGACCTGAATATTGATGAATATTCCGCCATCCCGGAAGGCACCAACCTTGTGTGGGAATATTCCACCGACGGAGGCCAGACGTGGGACGCGGTTGTTCCGGCAGAAGAGGAACGGTTGCCCAACCTGACAGACAGCGTGTTGGTTCGGATTCGATTCAGCTCCGGCATGAACAATGATACGCCAGCGCTCAACTTCCGCGATGTTAACCTGATCGGTTATCTCAACAAAACGACCGGTGTTTACCTGACCCGCGAGAACGAACTGACGCAGGGAGTGGAGTCGACGAAGGTGTATGCCCAAATGGATATCCCAAGCGGCACCAGTGTTCTGTGGTTCTCCTCCAATGATGGCGGCGAAACATGGGAAGCTATGGCCATCGACGATACTCGGCCTATCGATGAAAACTGGACGGAATACACGCTGATCAGAACCTTCACCGATCCAGCGGGAACTAAAGTTCGCTATATGGCAGAGCTGACTGGATCCGCGTTGGCTTATCCGAGGATTCACACCCTTGGCGCAACATTGAGCTAATGGAGGGCGCGAGATGATTGTTCAACGCCGGGGCGGGATGACCGAGTTCATCCCGTCTCCACAGGAAAAACGGGAAGGTTTGGTCCGGGATCACTCCTTCAATCTGATCGAGAACCTGCACAATCGGCTGCAGCGATTAGAGGCTGAACTGGACTTCCCGTTTGAAGAAGCCGAAGCCTGCTCCGCTTTTCTCGAAAAGCTGAAGCAGGATGAATCCCGCAACATCGCCATCCATAACGAGCTGCTATCGAAAGAAAAGTAGCGCCCAACCCGCTAACATATTCTTTCCCAATGTGTTAGCGGGTTCTTTTTCGTGTTCTTTCACTTGCTATACCTCCGACACAGAGCGTGTATGCACACCATAAAGAGCGGGGTAACAGATTGCCCCGCAACGAGAAGAAACACGAGCGGAGGCACAGTATGGATTTGAGAGACCTTAGATTCGGGATTGAGATTGAAACCGTAAAACGAACCCGCGAGCAGATCGCCCGGGCAGTACACTCGGTGGTCGGCGGCACCGTCCGACACGTCGGTTATCCATCCTGCTACGACCCATGGGAAGTGAAAGACCTGCGGGGCCGTAAATGGAAAATCGTCAACGATGCATCCCTTTCCGGTGTTCCCAGCCACCTGCGGGCGGAGCTGGTCAGTCCGGTTCTGACCTACGACGAAATTCCTCAGTTTCAGGAGGTGGTTCGGGCCGTCCGCCGAGCTGGCGGTCGGGTGAATACGCAGTGCGGCATCCACATTCATATCGATGCGGAACCGTTTGATGGCCGAAAACTGGGCAACCTCGCCAAGATGGTCTACAAGCAAGAACCATTGATTCTTCACGCGCTCGGCATCAGCTCCAATCGCCTCAGCCAATACACCCGTCCGGTCTGCGACGACCTGATCCGCAGTATTGAACAGCACCGGCCAACCACCAAAGAGGAACTAAACCGCATCTGGTACGGCTACCACAACAGCCAGCCACAGCACTATGACCGAACGCGCTATCGAGGCCTCAATCTCCACAATGTTTGGTATCGCGGCACAGTTGAATTCCGCTGGTTCGAGTCCACGCTCCACGCCGGAAAGATCAAAGCCTACCTGCAGTTTTGCTTGGGCATCGCCGCCAAGGCTCTCAACGCCCGATCCGCATCCAGCCGAAAACGGGATTTCAATATTCAGAGTGCGAAATATGACTTTCGCGTCTTCCTGCTCCACCTCGGCCTGATCGGTGACGAATTTAAAACCGCCCGCCTGCACCTGATGAAAAACATGCCCGGCGATGCCGCTTTCAAACGTGGGCGACCACAGCCCACAGAAACCACAACCCACCCCACAGAGGCCGGATCAACATCCGGCCTCTCTGTTTAACAGGAGGAAACACCATGAAGATAAAGATCCATTCCATGGCTTTCGACGGGAAGCCGATTATCGACGACGGCAGAGTCGTGCAGGCTCCGACCTGCCTCGAGGTCGCCGAACAGATGCACCATCAAACGCCGTTCACCACCGACCTGTCGCTGAGGGAATATCAGCTCCGGGTACTTGCCAAAATCGAAGGCGACGGCGCGAAGCCTCTGCCGGGCGATCCTGAACAGGCCGCCGCTGAATTTTTCACCCGCATGGCGCAACACGGCTGGGTGGAATTCCTGCCGGATGAGGACACCATCGAGTCGCCGTATCCCGAGCAGTTTCAGGAGGCCGTAGAGACGGTGCGCGATTCCGGACGCACCAACATGTTCGACATTCCTGTGGCCATCGATCTGATTCGCGAGATGGGCTACCCCGACGTGGCCCACTGGATCACGGGCCATCTTGTGGAATACGTGGAGTTCATCATCGGGGAGCCGAAAATCTTCTTTCCCCCAAACAGCAATGGGAGCGACACATCATGTGCGGACAAGTAGGCATCATCTTTGGGAAGAAGCGCCGCCGGATTGCCGAGCGCGAATATTTGAACGAGGTATTCCATCGCATGTTGCTCAGCTCCGAACGGCGCGGACCGCATGCCTCCGGCGTGGCTCTACTTCAAACCAACGGCGACTTCCAGCTCTTCAAGCGACCATGCCGGGCGCATCGCATCGTTCGTGATCCAACTTTCGGCGAAGTGTTAGACGAGGTGAATAATCGCACCACCATTCTCATGGGACATACCCGATGGCGCACTCGGGGCAGTGAGTCCAACAGCCGCAATAACCATCCCATTCGGGCGGGAAGCATCATCGGAACGCACAACGGCACCATCTACAACGCCGACCAGCTATTCTGCCGATTCCAACTGCCACGCTATGCTGAGGTTGACAGCGAGCTGATTTTCCGGTTGGCCGACTGCTTTGATTCAGAGCGTGGGTGGAACGATGTAGGCTTCCGCAAAGCCCTGCGCCTTTGTCGCGGGCAAATGAGCGCCGTGTTGGCCTCACGGTTCAATCCCGGGGTCATTACCGTACTCAAAGGAAACAAACCGCTCACGTTGCGTTACAACCGCAAGTGTCGGGCGGTTCTATACGCCTCCGAAGCCGAGTTCATAGATTCCGCGCTCGACGACCCGCGAGGCTGGCGGGATCTGGAAATTCCGCCACTCACCATGCTGAGCTTCAATCATGAAAATCTGCAGGAGTGGGAGCAGCAGCCCTTCGAATTCATTTGTCAGGAACGAAAAGGAACATTACCTCAAGGAGTGATCGCATGAATACAACCCAACAGCTACGCATATTTGTTTACGGAACCCTCAAGCGTGGGTACTGGAACCATGACCGGTTCTGCTCGCAGGCCGTCAGCATAGACCCCGCCACCACTTGGGGAAGGCTGTATCATCTGCCCGCAGGATTCCCCGCTCTGGTCATTCCGACGGAAAACATTCTCGCGACCGGCACCGCCGATCCATTGACCGATACTCAAATACAGAACAACATCGAATTACCGGTAAACGCCATGCAACGTCCGGACGGCGATTGGGATCTCATTCATGGCGAACTGATGACCTTTAACGAACCCGGCATTAATTTACCGCCCATCGACCGACTGGAAGGATTCAACCCTCACGGTAGGAGCATGTATGACCGGGTTCTTTCGGTGGTAAAAAGCAAAAGCAGTTTACACACCTGCTGGATCTATCTCGGTTCAGACATATTGTTGGGTCATGCAGAGATGCGGATTTACAATGGATATTGGGATTGTAGTGTCATTGAGAACGGGTGAGATTAGCCGAAATCGGCTCAAATCGCTTTATGAACACAAAATTTTTGATATATTGTGCCGATTGTTTACAGATCGTTACGCTGAATAGCATAAATGCGCTCCAGTAAAATAAGGATTTATAGGATGACAGAAACAGAAGATCGATGGTTCTCCGCCGATGAAATATGCCAACATCTTGGTGTCAGCAAAGATACTGTTTACAAGTGGATCGATAAGCATGACATGCCCGCACACCGGATGGGCCGTCTTTGGAAATTCAAGGTAAGCCAAGTGGATGCGTGGATAGAGGCCGGTGGAGCGGACGAGAAGAGTGGAACTAATGACAAGTATTAAGCATTTGAGAATTATAAGAGCGACAAGGGGTAAACCCCGAGGCACTTTGCGTCGGAAGAACGGAGTGAAAAGGAAAACGACATCCGTCGTCTCCTTTTTTTGTGGTTGCGGTGGTTTGGATTTGGGATTTGTTGGAGGATTCACTTACAAAGGAGTCCGTATTCCGAAACAACCCATCGAAATGCTCGCCGCTTACGATTATGATGAAAAGTGTATTGAAACCTACAAACAGAATATCTCTGATCACGCCGAAGTCCGGGATCTGTCAAATTACTCAGCCCATGAGGTGCCAAAGGCTGATGTCTTGATTGGAGGCTTTCCTTGTCAGGATTTCGCCACCTGCGGACCAAGGCATGGACTGTCCTCAACCCGTGGGCGGCTCTATCAGTCGCTTATACAATATATGGAAATTCATTCGCCCAAAGTTGTGGTCGGAGAAAATGTCCCCGGGCTGGCGAATATGGAAAAGGGCGAGGTACTGGAAAAGATCAGAGAAGATCTCTCCCGAGTGGGATACAAGGTGGAAGTGTGGACGCTTTTCGCGCCCGACTACGGTGTTCCGCAGCGAAGAACCCGACTTTTCATTATCGCGGTGCGGGATGATATTGCGGGTTTTCCGACAAAACCGAGAAAATCACACTCTGAAAACACCTACCGGACCACACAATGGGCGCTGGAGGATTTAGAGAATGTTGTGGATGAATCCATCGCGAATCAATCTCAGTATTTCAAGGCATCACGGGCGAAAAATGGCAATGGACAAGGCGATGAGAGAAATCCTGCGGATCAACCGTCCTACACCATACGAGCCAACGCGAAATCCAGGGTTCAATTTCACTATGCGCTTGAGCGAAGGCTTACGGTTCGTGAATGCGCTAGATTACAAACGTTTCCCGATAATTTTGAGTTTCCACATTCAGCTACAGCCAATGTGATGCAAATCGGCAATGCCGTTCCCCCCTTGCTCGGAAATAAAGTTGCGAAATCAATAATGAACTTTCTGGAGAACACACCATGATAATCGAATCGAACATTTCCGAAATTGTGGATATCACGCCAACTCCAAGAATTTTACGAACGTTGGGGGATATTCCGTTCGCGGCATGGCAATGTCTGGCGGAATTGACTGACAATTCTCTTGATGCCTTCAATGAGGCGAAAAGTCACGGAAAGGTTATCGAATCACCCCGTGTTGATATTCACTGGTCCACCGATTCCGTAGCGGCTCCTGATCGCGAAATCGTCATTCAGGACAATGGCCTTGGCATGGAGCTTGAAGTTCTGCAGAAAGCGGCCAAAGCAGGATATTCGAGCAATGATCCCATTCATAACCTTGGCCTGTTCGGCATGGGATTCAATATTTCAACCGCCCGTCTAGGCGACGAGACCACGTTTTTGTCCGCTACTCCCGAAGGAGATGCGTGGGTTGGTATCAGAATCAGCTTCGAACAGCTGATTAAGGATCAGACTTTTTCCGCCCCGGTGGTACGTGTTCCCAAAAATGATCCCTCTGAATCCGGAACAAAAATCATAGTTCGAAAACTAAAAGATGGGGTGATTGGAGAGATCAAGCGTAAGGAGAGCGCGATTAAAAGGCAGCTCGAAACGATCTATACCCCCATTCTGAGTCGCGGAAAATTGTCGATTTATGTTCAGGGGAAGCAACTATGCCCTCGTCCTCACTGCGTGTGGAACAGCTCTCGTTTTATTACCAGAAAAGGAATCAAGGTCGAGGCGGTACAACAGATCAATCGGGATCTTGGGGAGTCTTACTTTGACTCTTTGCGCAATCGCTACTTGTCGGGAGACGAGGCTGTTGAGTTGGATATAGCCATGAGTAATGGAGAGGCATTACCGGATCACATTGTTCGCAGGGCACGCAGACTCAAAGGGTGGATTGGAATCCAGCGGTTTGCGCACCCGTCTGAATTCGGTGTTGATTTCGTTAGGAACGGGCGAAAAATATTAGTCTCGGATAAATCACTTTTTTCTTATGATAACCCCGATACAGGGACAACTGTTACTGAATATCCCGTCGAACTTGGATCCACCGTCGGTGGACGAATCGTCGGGGAACTGCATGTCGACTATCTGATTCCGACTTATCAGAAAAATGGTTTTGATACGACGGACCGGGCTTGGAGGTTGACCGTTGAGGCGATTCGTGGTGCGGGACCGATTCTCCCCAAACAACGGAAGCTTCTTCAATACGACGGAGATAACGACTCCCCGCTGGGCAAGCTGGTTAACGCCTATCGCAGAACAGATCCTGGCACCAAGAATTTGGCAATTCCAAACTCCATGGCTAAAGAGTTTGCGGCCAGATTCCACTCGGGCGATCTTGATTATGAAACAGACGAAAAGTGGTACCGAGTCGCTCAAGAATCCGATAGAGAGCGAGGCGATGGTGGGGGAGGCTTGACTCCTGTTAACGTTGGGAACGCTCCGTCGGATGATGTTGATTCCTACCTGCCCTCTGGTGGGGGAGAAGAGGTTCCGGCACCTGCGCAACCAGTCACGCCAACCATTCCCTCGTCATCCCCGGAACCAGTTGTTCCGGCACCTCAGACTTCTGATCGTGACAGCCTCATCGCTGATTCGGACAAACATGAATCGCTATCAGGCAGTTATACTCACAACTCATCGCCGGGGATGGAGGTAACTGCATGGCGGATTAAAAGCGGTCAGATAAAACTTCAGGGGAAACGTATTCCTTGTCACCTTTTTTTAGATGGAATAGAGGTTGATTTCTTCTTTGATCCGACCCATCCCGTACTCGCGGAATATCCAATTTCCTCCAAACAGATGCTCTTGCAAATATTGGCCGAAAAGTTCTCGTTAAGGGAACCCGGCGTATCAATTCAGGAAGCCTTTCTGGGGCTGGTGGACAATCACCTAGGAGAAGAGCGAATAAACACACAGGCTCTTCAGGAAAGAGCAGAAGCCATTCTTTCGGAAATTAAGGAGCGATTGCCGACTCTACTAGGTCACCGATTTAATAAAGTTAAAGAGACCATTCAAGCGGTGGAAGCTGAGGAAGAGGAGTTGGCCACCCGATTGCTCGATGAGGCTCCCCACTTGCTTGAAGCGTACCAAAATTTCGAGGATTCCGCAGTTCAAACACTTTCGTTTGTCGCAAACAGCACGCTCCGACGGTTACTGCTGGAATTCCCCGCTGATTTTATGGATGGGAAACTATTTGATCAGCCTTACTCAGATCTTAATATTGGGGGAGACGCGATGCGGGAACGACTACGCAGAAACTCCCTTGAAAAAGTGAACACCTATTTGTCGGACGTGATTATTCTGTTACAGGCAGGAAGAAATCAGGGAAAACAAGAGCTCCTAAGATACGCAAACACATTAACTCTGTTGGAGGGGTTGATGCAATGAGCGAACCCCGTGAGAATACGTTCCTTACTGACCCGATTATGCAGGGAGGCGATTGGCGGGCACTGGAACTCGCGGTATCGCGACTTTTGCAGCACTGCGGCTGGCGAGATATCCAATATGTGGGGGAAACTGGCGACAAAGGAGCCGATGTGCTGGCGGTTCGAGGAACGGACTCCTATCTGGTTCAGGTAAAAGCCGTCAGTTCCAGTTCGTATGTAGGCAAAAGCGCTATTGATCAAGCTATTGTAGGTCAATCGCATTATAAAGCTCGCATTGTGGTGGTGGCAACCAACGGTGATTTCACTCGATCCGCATATACTCGCAGGGACGAACTAAAAGCGCAGGGATACGATGTGCGACTATGGAATGGAAAGTTCCTTTTAGATATTCTCTCCAAATGGCCCGCATATGGTGAAGCGCGTAGGGTTCCTCGTCCTTATCAATCTAAAATCATCCAATCCGTTGTTGAATCTCACAAATCCGGAAGACAAAAGGCGTTATTTGTCGTGGCGACAGGACTGGGGAAAACGGTAATCGCTGCGACCATCGCTGACAAACTATTTCATCAGGGTTACCGAAAAGTGCTGGTTTTATGCCACGCCACCGATCTGGCCACCCAGCTTCAGCAATCGTTCTGGGGACAAATGTCAAAAGAGATTCCTTCCAGAATTTTTATGGGCGGAGAACCTCCCGTGCCTTCGGAGGGAGTTACTTTCGGGCTTTATCAAACTTTATTTGGCTATCTGGGAGGAATTGATCCAACAGCCTTCGATTTGATCATTATTGATGAGGCGCATCACGCGCTCGCGAACGCTTTTTCATCTTGTGTAGAGCATCTTTCCCCAAAACTGTTGATCGGCATGACTGCCACGCCGTGGCGGGGGGACGGCGCTACCGTGGAATCAGTCTTTGGAGAACCTGTGGCCAAAGTATCCCTGATTGATGGCATGCGCATGGGATTCCTCGCAAAAGTGGATTATCGCTTGATGTGTGATAACGTTGATTGGGAACAGGTGCCTAAACTTGCGCATAAATCTCTTAGCATAAGGGATCTGAATAAAAGGTTGTTTATTCCTCAACGTGATGACGCAGTGATCGACCACCTACTGAAAGTGATAAAAGAGACTCCGAGTCCCCGTGTCGCTGTTTTTTCTCCCTCGAAGAATCACGCAGACGCTTTCGCGGCCAAACTTGTATCTTCTGGGATTTCTGCAGCAAACCTATCTGTAGATGATAAAATCAAGCGACGACAGATTTTATTGAGCTTCTCATCAGGGAAAATTCAGGCGGTAACCGCCGTGGATGTATTGAACGAGGGTATCGACGTTCCAGATGTTAATATTCTGGTATTTCTTAGAGCTACCCATTCGCGCCGGATTTTTGTGCAACAATTGGGTCGGGGACTTAGAATTTCAAAGGGGAAAGAAAAAGTGGTGGTACTTGATTTTGTAACGGATATCCGGCGAATTGCCGCCGTGAGGGATCTGAACATGGAGGCCAAAGAAAAACCAAACGCCGGAGAGGTCGAAACCGTTTATCTGCGAGATGGTGTTGTTACATTCAGCAATGACAATGTTCAACGATTTGTGGATGCGTGGCTCTTGGATGTCGCCAGCCTGCAGGACTGTGACGACGCTGAAAAATTGGCTTTCCCCGAGGTGGAGACATATTATGGCGAATAAAGTTCCTGACACTGTGGCCCGCGAAGTTAAGGATCTCGTGTTTGCCGAAGCAGATAAAGTGGATTATCTCGCCCGGTCGCGGGTAGATAATGGGAAATTTTTGGACCAATTGGTTCAGATCGAACAGGTAGGAGGACGGCTCGCTCAATTCATGAGAAAAGCCGAAGTGCGTACATACATTAAAGACGCGATACTCAACCGCTATTCAAAAGATAAAACTCAGAAGGAAAGGCCAGATGATTTTAGATCTATCATCGAGAAAAAGGTGGGTATCTCGGCAGACTTCGTGGAGCGCAATGAAAGATCCCAAGTATCCCTGTTCAAATCTCCGGAGAATAACTGCTTTGTCGTGGTTGCGGACGGAACAGTCCTGAAGTGGGAAACCGCGCTTCGCAAAGCGTTACTTTATATCGCCTCTAAGCCGTTTTCATCTCAAGAACACATGGAGATACATATTCTTTTGGCGTTGTTCGCCCGCCACCAGAAAATGACTCCCTCTGATGCCGCTCAACTGGATAAAGCGCTTGAGATCTGTCAAGCGTCTGCGGTCATATACGGAGAGGGATAATGGTCGACAATATAACTTCTCAGGAACGTAGCCGGGTTATGGCCGCAGTCAAATCTAAAGACACAACGCCGGAGAAGCTGTTGCGATCTATTTTACATAAGAAAGGACTCCGTTTTCGACTCCATAATAAGAAGTTGCCCGGGTCTCCCGACATAACGTTGCCGAGATTTAAAACCGTTATTTTTATGCACGGATGCTTTTGGCATGGCCACCATGATTCAAACTGCAAACTCGCAAGAACTCCAAAATCAAATGTTCAGTTTTGGACAGAAAAGGTCGAAGCAAATCACGCCCGAGATAAACGGAGCCGGCGTGAGTTGATGGAACTGGGCTGGAGGGTGTTGATCGTGTGGGAGTGTTCTCTCCATACTCGACGCCACGAGTTGTCAGACTTTGCTGATTCCATCGTCGACTGGCTTCATGGCAATATTCCCTTCTCGGAAACAACCGCAGAGGGCGGGTTGATAAGTATCGATTCAGAAAAGGGGGCAACTTAACATGGCTTCGACTCAATATACTCGTTCAAGAAGTGCGTTTTGGATGCGTCTAAATGAGAATCCCGATGGAAGCGTCAACATTTTTATATCGGGAGATCTGGTTGGGGTGTTCAGTAACCAGTTTCCTCTGATTTTAAATTCCGCGCCAAAGGGATGGCAGAACAGCAACGGTGGAACAAAAAATATTTGGATCCCCTCAGATAGAGCATCGGGGATTGATCTTGAGGGCATCAGGCGATGGGCTGAGTTTGCTGGAAATCAATCTGTTTGGCTGATGACTTCTAAGCTGAGTGACTGTTTTTCCGGCTCTGAGCTGGAGTGTTGCGTCGCCGCCGATTTCAACTCGATCTTTGACGATAAAGAGATCCATGGCCGCAGTGAATTAGGCGAAGCGGAATATCAGCTTAAATATCACGCAGGTGATCTTTCGCAAAGCGAAGGCGAGCATTACTGCGCGATTATGTCAAACGCACTGCTTGCGGTTTACGACCTTCTGCCATTAAGAAAATTTTCATTTGGAGAGAATTCCACGCCCGTTGTTTCCTCTATTCCTGCCAATGAAAACTCTGGCGGATTCGCCAGAGTTCTGGCCGGACATGTGGCTCAAAGAAAAGAGGCGGAATTTATGGAGCCGAAATTGCGCGTCTCCAAGCCTCAAATGAAAGGGCTAAACGTACAGCAAAAAGTATTGACTTGGAGCTCAATCTACGGCGTTCCGGGAAACGTGGACTGCGGCGCAGTCTCTTTTGCAGACAGGGATGTTGTGATTGTCGACGATCTGTACCAGTCGGGTATTTCGATGTGGGCTTACGCGAAATTTCTTAAAGAAGCGGGGGCGAGGCGGGTATTCGGCTTAGTCGGGGTTAAGTCGATGAGAGATAGTGACAACACATGAATGTAGCGATTTTACAGTTTATTTATGCTAAGGGAGCCGGAGATGCCGCCCTCCGGAAATTTTTCACCTACGCGAGAAACCATGGAGACGACGCTGCCTGCGCATTATGCGAAAACCCCATATCTTTGGCGTCTGAGTTAAAACTAAAACCCGAGGTTGCAAAGAATATAAAGGAAGCTAAGACGGAGGCGGAAGAAATTGCAATTCAGCTCGATTTAAACAACATTACTCTTGTTCGGTGGAACTCAGAAAATTATCCCGCCCGGCTGTTATCGATACTACAGAACAACGCCCCCGCTGTACTTTTCGTAAAAGGAAATTGTTCGCTTCTGAATGCTCCTGGAGCCGGGTTCTGCGGATCGAGAAAAGCGTCCGAAAAGGGGCTAGGTATAACCGCCCGTTGCGCATCGCAACTGGCGGAGGTTCGGTTGAATGTTGTCAGCGGCTACGCCCATGGAGTCGACATGGCAGCTCATAAAAGCGCACTGGAACATGGCGGAACCACAGTCTTTGTTCTGGTAGAAGGAATCCTTCGTTTTCAAGTTAAGAATGATATCGCTGATCTGCTGACCTCTGAAAATCATCTATTTGTATCTCAATTCCCCCCGCGCCTGACATGGAGTGGACGAAATGCCATGAAAAGAAATAGCACTATCATCGGACTTTCCGACGCGATGATTCTTGTGGAATCCGGCATGACTGGCGGAACCTTTGCCGCTGGAGAAGAAACGCTTAAACGAAAGCGACCGTTATTTGTAATTGATTACGCCGCGCCTGGCCCTTCGGCAGAAGCCAATCCGCACTTTATTACTAAAGGCGGTCAACCCATTCGCGGGCGAAAAGATGGGACCCCTTCGTTGGACGGGGTAAAGGAAGTCATCAAAGCTCAATCATGGAAGAATATGGATACTGACTCCGGTACGCTTTTTGACTGAACCTAAATTGTCGCTTAGCCTATGGACACATCGCTTGATTTAATCGGGCACATGAGCGAAGTGTGTGTCATGCAAGATTCAAAAAACATCGATAAACGGAGTGTCCTTTCCAGAGCGCAAGGCTGCCTGCTTGGCCAGCTGGCCGGTGATGCGTTGGGAAGTTTGGTCGAATTCAAATCCCCCGCAGGTATTCTGACGCTCTATCCGGATGGTGTCCGGGAGCTGGAAGATGGCGGAACGTGGGATACAATTGCGGGGCAACCGACTGATGATTCGGAAATGGCTCTGCTTCTGGCCCGTATGCTGGTGAAGACGGGGACGTATGATCCGGAGGCGGCTCGGAAAGAATATCAATACTGGCTGAGCTCCGGTCCGTTCGACTGCGGTATGACCATTTCTTCTGGGCTGCGGGGAAATCCAAACCCGGACAGTCAGGCCAACGGCGCAATGATGCGGATCAGTCCGCTTGGTATCTTCGGAGCCGGATTTGAACTGGATCAAGTGGCTGAATGGGCAATGCAGGATGCGGCGCTGACCCATCCCAATGAAATCTGCCAACAGGCGAACGCACTTTTTACGGTCGGCATTGCTCACGCCATCCGATCCGGTTGTAACCGTCAGGAGCTGTACCAAAGCATTCGGAAGCGGGCCGTTAATATGGCCGTTGCCCCGGCTTTGCTGGAGTCCATTGAAAAAGCCGAAACTGATCCGCCTGCCGATTATGTCAACCAGCAGGGATGGGTACTGATCGCATTCCAAAATGCCCTGTACCAACTGCTTCATGCACCAAGCCTCGAAGAAGGTGTTGTCGACACCGTCATGGGCGGAGGCGATACCGATACGAACGCAGCCATTTGTGGGGCGCTGTTAGGCGCTGTGTGGGGTCGGGACGTAATTCCCGCCCAATGGTTCGACTGCCTGCAGGACTGCCGCCCAGAGGCAGGGAATCCAAACGTCCGGCATCCTCGCCCGAAATTCTTCTGGCCCGTGGATGCGCTTGAGCTGGCTCAGGGCTTAATTGATAGCGCCGGAATTCCTCCAAGTAATAGCTGATCGTATTTGTCGTTTTTTGCTGAATTATACCCTGAAGGGGTATATGGTGCGGACAGATAAGGAGATCGATATGGATGCACCTAAAACGACTCATCATGAAAATATGTCTCGCTTAGCTCGTGTTGAAGGGCAGGTAAAGGGCGTGTGCCGCATGATTGAAGCTGAAGAGTATTGCATTGATATAATTACGCAAATTGAAGCGGCGAGGTCGGCCTTGCATTCGGTGAGCAGGCTTATTCTGGAAAAGCATATTCGACATTGTGTCATGGATGCTCGTAATACACCGGAGCTGTTGGATCAACATATTGATGAGATTATGACAGCGGTCAAACGATTGTCGAAGTAGGAGATGGCCATGAATAAAAATCGGAGCATTGCGGAGAGCGTTCGACTTTGGATGATTGCGGTGGCAATTGCTCCTTTGATTATCATGGCGCTACAGGGCTACCATTGTGCCCGAGAGGCCGTCTTGGAGTTGAAGCATGAACAGCTTCAGGTGGTGGCGCAGGCTAAAGAGCAGCGTATTCTCGATTGGATCCAGGAGCGTAGCCGAGAGCTGACGATGCTCAGCCGATTCGTTGCTCTGGACTTGCATGAAACTCCTTCCACAAACTGTCCTATCATTGAGGCCGCCATTGAATCTTCAATCCTATTAAATGATTCTGCGTATGAAAGTATTGAGCTTTATTCCCGCGACTGGAAGCCGGTCTGGGGGCGCAGGAGTGAGTTGCATGATGAAAGCCTGCTTCTTCCTCCTTCATTTAGGGAAGAACTGGAAAAGTCGGAAGGAGCAGTTATTTCGAAGCCGCACATTCATGAGAACGGAATGATTGGCATTCATATCGGAGTGCCGCTGGATGTAAAACATGACTCTCTGGCTCAATATATTATCGCGGTACTTGAACTTTCCTCCACGGTTTACCCGGCGTTGGCTCCAGAGACCAGCAAGGCGACGGCGGTCCAATCGTGTATTGTTTCTGAAACCGGCCTTTTACTGACCGGTGTACCCGATGGAGTACGTTCGGATAAAAGAGTGGTGAAGCTTCCCGATGCACTCGTTAAGGCGGATGGGAAGCCTGCCGTATATCATAATTTTGATCAGCAAAAAGTCGTCGGTGTGGCGACTCATATTGACGAATTAGGATGGATCCTGATTACGGAAGCAAAAACACACCATGCCTTTATGTGGCTTCATCACCTGAAAGTCCGCGCGGTGATTACCGGCATCATCGCACTAGCACTCGTGCTGGTGCTGGCCGCAAAATCCGCTAGAAGAATCAGTAATCCGTTACGCCATATGGCAGAGGTGGCACAATCTGTTTCTTTGGGGCAGTTTGATGCGAGAATGCAATATTTTCCAGGACGAGAACATGTTCTGGTGGCCGATGCTTTTAATCAGATGATGGATGAGATCGAACGGGCCAAAGAGACTCTGGCGCATGCCGCCGCCCTGTCAGCCATTGGGAAATTGAGTGCAAGCATTGTACATGAGATGAGGAACCCGCTCTCTGCTGTGATGATGAACCTCAGTGTAATAAAGGGGGCGGTTCAGGAGGATCCTGTTCACGCAGAACTGGCGGAAATAGCCTCCGATCAGGCACTGCGACTGGAAGTGATGCTGAACGACCTGCTGTTATTCGGAAAGAAAATCGAACTGGATAAGGTGGCCGTCACGGTCGATGAATTCTGTAAAGAGGTCTCCGCATGCATTCGGACGGAAGAGGTTGAAAACGTTTCGTTTGAAATCAGCAATCAGCATATGAAACCGTTATTTGTCGATAAGGAGCAGATGCTTCGGGCGGTGACCAACTTGGTCGACAACGCGCTGCAAGCGAGTCCGGCGAACGGCACGGTGATCTTAACCGTTCGAGAATCGGACGCTGCGGAAACCCTTTTTGAAGTTCGTGATCAGGGCGAGGGAATTTCTGAGCGCGTTGGTGAAAAGCTGTTTGAACCCTTCTTCACCATGAAAAAACGGGGAACGGGACTTGGCTTGCCCAACGTGAAAAAGATTGTGGAACTGCATGGAGGCGATATTTCATTTGTCTCTTCGCAGGAAGGATCTGTTTTTACCATACGTCTTCCCTTGGGAGGTTCAACGGATGAATAAGTTACTGATTATCGATGATGATGTGGCGTTGTGCCGATCAATCCAGCTCATTCTGGGAGGCAAAGGGTACTGCGTTGAAGTGTGCTCTTCTGCAGAAGAAGGGCTGACAACCATGGAGGAATTATGCCCGGACCTCATTCTGCTGGATCTTGTATTGCCGGATGGAGACGGACTTGAGGTGCTGGATCAAATCTCCAGCTCAAACCCGAATCTTCCTGTCGTGATTATCTCCGGACGACAGGACATGGCGGCGACCATCGAAGCGATGCGAAAAGGGGCACATGATTATCTCCGCAAACCATTCGACGTAAATGACGTGGAACTGGTTCTGGAAAAGGTTAAACGGGAATTCAGCCGTTCTTCAGAGGAAGAACAGACTGCACCCATCGAAACCAGAATCACGCAACCCGATGAAATCATTGGTAATGACCCCAAAGTTTTAGAGATCCTTAAGCAGGTCGGTCGTTTTTCGCGCAGTCAGGTAAACGTATTGATCCATGGAGAAAGCGGGACCGGTAAAGAACTAGTGGCGCGAGCTATTCATGGGGCGTCCGCGCCCGGAAAACCGTTTGTGGCTATTAACTGTTCCGCTATCGTGGCCACCCTGCTGGAAAGCGAACTCTTCGGCCATGAAAAGGGAGCTTTTACGGGAGCCGACCGACAGAAAGCCGGTAAGCTGGAACAGGCCGGAACCGGAACCGTTTTCTTTGATGAAATCGGGGATATGGATTTGGACCTGCAGGCCAAGTTGTTGCGGGTTCTGCAAGAAAGGCAATATGAACGGGTCGGAGGAAGCCAACCTCTATATTTTAAAGCAAGGGCCGTGTTTGCCACGCACCGGAATCTGGCGGAAATGGTTAAAGAAGGCACGTTCAGGGAAGATCTTTATTATCGCGTGGTGGTTGGAGAGGTCAACATACCCTCATTGCGCGAACGACAGGACGATATTCCAACATTGGCCCATCATTTTTTAAACCGAATCAGCCAACGAATGCAGCGGACGGTTGACTGCTTTTCCGATGAGGCTCTTCAATTGTTATGCCAGCACTCGTGGCCCGGCAACGTACGCGAACTGGAAAATGTCATCACTCGGGCCGTCGCCCTGAGCGAATCCCCTATAATTCTTCCCGAACATATTCAGTTTTTAGGAAAATCGTCGGCAGAAGCTAAACGATCAGAGGTGCAGGAACGACCTCTGCATTCGTTGGCGGAAGAAGAAAAAGGATACATCCAATATGTCCTCGAAGCCCGTGATTGGAATATTTCACAGACGGCCCGAATCCTGGATATTTCCCCAACCACCTTGCGTAAAAAGATCAGCGATTACGATCTTCAACGCCCATCTGCATAAACAGTGGTCAGTTTCTGGTGAGAAGGTCGTCAGAAACTGACCACCTGATCCATTACTCCTGCCCATCAAAAACAGGTTTTACGCCGAAAACACGGGTTTTGTTGCTGTTTTATACGCTGGCACACATTGTGCTTAAGAGGCATTCAGGAGTAAGCTGATGAACATTGTAATCATAGATAATGACACCTCGATCCTGCGGAGCCTTGAATTGGTACTTCGGGCCGACGGTCATGAAATAGCCACTTTTTCGAATCCCAAAGAGATGCTGTTTCATGTGGTAAGAAGCAAGCAGGTTGATGTGCTGTTAACAGACTATTCGATGCCTGAAATGAATGGAGATGAGCTGATTTGCCGGTTGGAAAAAGATCCTTCATTCAGGTGCAAGATTATTCTGATGAGCGCCCATACCGATCTGGTCAATCAGATTGATTCCGAGGCGTTGCACATTGACCGGATTCTAGCCAAACCTATCGACATTCATCAGCTTAAAGATGCGATCTACAATTAGTCTAAAATAACCAAGGAGCAATCAATGAACCGTAACAAAGCAATCATCACGATCATGGCTATCGTCGTAACCGCAGGAGCAGGCGCATTCGCAGCCCCACAGACTGAATGCCCGGTAATGGGGGGCAAAATCAATAAATCGCTGTATGCGGATGTGAACGGCAAACGGATCTATGTCTGCTGCAAAGGCTGCATCACCAAAGTCAAAGCGGCCCCGGCCAAGTATATAAAGCAGCTGGAAGGCAAAGGCGTGGAATTCGATAAAGCGGCCCCGAAAAAAGAAGCCGCCTCCAGCAAAGGTGGATGCGGCGGCTGCGGATCCCATTAGAGAGTGTTTAATAGATATAAGTAACCAGTGAAGACAACAGGAGCTAACACATGAAACGCAGAAAAATTATGGCCATTCTTATTTCCACGATATTGGGCATTGGATTGATCTCAGCACAGGCGGCTGAAAAGAAAACGGAGCCTAAAAAGCAAACGACCTGTCCGGTGATGGGTGGAAAAATCAATAAAGCTCAATATGCGGATGTTCAGGGTAAACGCATCTATGTCTGCTGTCCCGGATGTATCGGCAAGATCAAAGCCGCCCCCGATAAGTACATTAAGCTACTGGAAGATAAGGGAATCGTCCTCGACGAAACTCCCAAGACGGGCAAGAATGAGAGCGAGAAAAAGAGCAATTCGCATGCTGGTCACCACCATTAACCAAGTTGGTTAAATTTGAGGGGGTTCCGCGAAAGCAGTTCCCCTTCATGATTGAACACAAAGGATGCCATGAAAACAAAAGCGATAGTCACATTCCTTCTTCTTTTCCCCCTGATTGTCCTCGCTGACAATCTCGGCTCCAACTTGACCTTGAGAGCTGTGTTACAGATTGGCGAAATGCAGAATCCCGGGCTTCAGGCCTCGCATAACCAATGGAAAGCAACTGAAGAGCAGATCGCGGTTAAAAAGGCACTTCCTGACCCAAGTATTTCGTATGGATATTATTTTGAACCGGTGGAAACTCGAGTCGGTCCACAAAACCAACGATTTTCTGTTTCCCAGAAGTTTCCCGGTTTCGGAAAACTTTCCTTGAAGAAGTCTATTGCCCAGCAGGAATCAAATGCCGTTCAGCAAAAGGTTCAGCAAACAAGATTGCGGCTAAATCATCGAATCACTAAAGCATACGCTGATCTCTATTATCTAAAACGCAGCATTGACGTGACGGAAGACCGCATTCGTTTGGTCCGGGATCTGGAGCAAATCGCCCGAACCCGTTATTCTGCCGGAGCACCACTGGGAGCCACTCTGCAGGCACAGGTAGAATTGGGGCGACTTGAAGATCAACTGGCAGCCTTAAATGACCAGCGAAAACCTCACTCAGCCCGACTTAACACATTACTTAACCGTCCCGAAAATGCGCCGTTGGCATGGCCTCAGAATGTTGACTACATGCCGGTGCTTTCATCGCCGGAAGAACTAAGATCATCGATTGCACGCTTTAATCCCGAACTTGGGGAATGGGATCAGCGCATTGAGCAGAGCGAACAACAAATCAAACTGGCGAAGCGCGAACGGTATCCAGATTTTTTTGTGGGACTGCAATATATACAAACGGGAGAGGCCGAGATGGCCGTACCCGATTCCGGGCAGGATGCGATTATTGGTTCTGTTGGAATAACCCTCCCGATATGGGCGGGAAAAAACCGCGCCCGCATTCAGTCGGCCTCCTATCAGAAAACGGCTGCCATGTTCAATCGTGTCGACCGTCAGCAGGAGTTGGAGTCCGCATTGCAGGAAGTCCTTTTTCAACTTCGGGATGCAGACCGTAAAATTAACCTTTATAAAGCGAGCTTGATTCCTAAAGCCCGCCAATCGTTAGAGGTGAACCGAAAAGGATATGAATCCGGCACCATGGAGTTTATCAACCTGATTGATGCGGAGCGGATGCTGCTCGAGTTTGAATTGTCCTATGAACGGGCACGCGCCGACCACCTGATTGCCCGAGCCAGACTCAGCCAGCTGACCGGGACTGATTTTCTGATTAACCAAAAGGAGGATTCCAATGAAAGCGTATCTGATTAGTGGTTTATTGGCTGCGGCACTCTTTATGGCCGGGTTGTCTTTGGCAGATCAGCCCACCCAGAGCACCTGCCCGGTGATGGAAGGGAATCCGATTGACCCTTCGTTTTTTGTTGATCATGAGGGTCAGCGTATCTATTTCTGCTGTAAAATGTGCGTCAACCTGTTTCAGGAAGCTCCTGAAAAATATCTTGCTAACCTCTCCGTGAATGAGGAGCTGCAGGAACAGCACTTAAGCGAAAAAGTTGAAGTGCATGACCACGCTACTGATCATCAAGATCATTCATCCTCATCCCGCTTGATCACATTTATTGGAAAGTTTCATCCGGTAGCGGTTCACATACCTATCGGACTTATTTTAATGGCCGCCTTGGCAGAAAGCCTATTTCTGTGCTTCGGATCCCACCCCCTCTTTCGAGGCGCGGCCCGTTTCAATTTACATTTAGCCCTGCTGGGAGCCGTGGCGGCTATCATCCTCGGCTTAGCTGCGGCTTCCGGGACCTCTTATCCTGCAGAATATGCTGAAGTACTGATGAAGCACAAAGTCGTGGCATTTATTACATTGGCAGCCTCCATCGTTGCCGCATGCTGCATGGAAATCGGCATTCGGAAAGAACGCCCGACATTCATTCTGGCCTATCGGGTATCATTAGTCTTAGCCGCTGTGCTAGTGGCGTTAACCGGCCATTTCGGAGGCATGCTGGTTTATGGACTCAATCATTTTTCGTGGTAGTTAATGGACAAAGGAATTCATATGAAACCAAATAAAACACAGATAAAGTTCGGATTGATTGCGGTCTTCGTTGTTCTGCTTACCTTTATGGTGGGTAGATGCAGCCGAGGGAAAGCGGTACACATAGAAGACGCTGGCGCTCATGAAGAGCATGTTTCGACTGAACCGGAAGTATGGACCTGCTCCATGCACCCCCAGATTCAACTGCCTAAATTTGGCAAATGCCCGATCTGTTTTATGGATCTGATTCCGCTTGAAGGCGGCGATGACGGCGGAGGAGAACGAGAAGTCAGGGTCAGCGAATATGCTGCTAAGCTGATGGAGCTGGAAACAACGCCTGCTGTGCGTCGTTTTGGAGAGGCAGAAATTCGGATGATCGGCAAGGTGGACTATGATGAAACAGGAACCTCCTACATATCTTCATGGATCGCAGGGCGCATAGACCGACTTTTTGTCGACTACACTGGTATCCCCGTTCAGAAAGGCGATCATCTCGCTGAAGTCTATAGTCCTGAATTATTCACTGCGCAGGAAGAACTCCTTCAGGCAATTCGCACGTTGGAAAGCCTAAAAGAGAGTCAGAGCAGCACGCTGATAGAAACCGCCAAGAAAACCATTGATGCCGCTCGTGAAAAACTGCGCCTTTGGGGATTCTCCGCAGAACAGATCGCTGAAGTGGAGCAACGCGAAACGCCTAGCGAACACATGACCATCTACTCTCCTGGAGCGGGCATTGTAATCCATAAAAATGCTCAGGAAGGAATGTATGTTCAAACAGGAACACGCATCTACACGATTGCTGACCTATCTACCGTATGGGTGCAGTTAGATGCGTATGAGAGTGATTTGAACTGGCTTAAATATGGCGGAAAAGTCGAATTTTCAACCGAAGCGTATCCGGGAGAAACATTCACCGGAACGATCTCATTTATTGATCCGGTTATTACTGCGTCTACCCGCACTGCCAAAGTTCGCGTGATCGTAGATAATCAAGAAGGTCGACTGAAGCCCGGAATGTTTGTTCGAGCACTGGCTCGGCCAAAAGTAGCAGCGGCTGGAAGAGTAATGGATGAAGGGCTCGCTGGTAAGTGGATCAGTCCAATGCATCCAGAAGTCATTAAAGATGAGCCCGGTCCCTGTGATGTCTGCGGGATGCCACTGGTGACGGCTGAATCCCTTGGATATGTTACCGAGAACGAAGGAAATGCTCCGCTACTCATCCCGGTGACTGCCGCCTTAAAAACCGGGAAACGAGCTGTAGTCTACGTAGAGATTCCGAATTCGGAAAAACCAAGCTACGAAGGGCGGGAAGTCGAATTAGGTGCGCGTCTGGGTGATTACTACGTGGTTGAAAGCGGTCTCGAAGAAGGCGACCTTGTTGTAACACGTGGAGCCTTCAAGCTGGATGCGGAACTGCAAATTCGTGCCAAACCCAGTATGATGAGCATGCCTAGTGAGAGCCAGAACGTTGATCATTCAACACATACCGATTCGCCTGTCGAAATCATCGTTCAGGAAACGCCTGAAGCCTTCACTCAACAGCTACAGCAAATGATTCAAAGCTATTTCACGCTACAGCAGGCTTTAGCGGGAGATGATCCCCAAGCGGCAACCATTGCGGCGGCTGCCACCAAAGAAGCGCTGGATGCCATTGATATGGGATTGCTTTCGGGCGATGCTCACATGATCTGGATGGATCATCTGAAAAATTTCAATGCGGCATTCCGCCCATTAAAAGCAGCGACGGAAATAGAGGACCAACGCGCAGCGTTTCTCTCTCTTTCTCAACAGTTGATTAAAACGGTTCAAACCTTCCCGGTCCCTGAAACTATATATCAGGCGTATTGCCCAATGGCATTTGATAATGCAGGCGCACAGTGGCTGCAATCTTCAGAAGAGGTATTAAATCCCTATTTCGGTGATATGATGCTTCGCTGTGGAGAAATTCAACAAACGTTTAACGACTCTACTCATAAATCTATGGAACAAGGCGCAACTGAGCCAGCGTCATCCGAACAGACACTTTGCCCCGTTATGGGCGGAGCCATCAATAAAGAGGTTTACGCCGACCATAACGGTTTGCGCGTATATTTTTGTTGCCCCGGTTGTGATACCACCTTCAAGGAAGATCCTGAGAAGTATATCAGCCAGATGCGAGCCGAAGGGGTAGAGCCAGCTAAAACAGAGGTTCCTCATGCTCACTAAAAAAGAACAGACTCGCGAACAAAAATCACCAGTAGGCCGTCTGATTCGGTTTTGTTTGGAAAATAAACTGATCGTAACCCTCTTTACGATGGCCGTTATCTTTGGCGGTCTACTCGTTGCTCCATTTGATTGGAAGGTCGGAGATCTCCAGCGATACCCTGTTGCGGTAGACGCCATTCCTGATATTGGAGAAAACCAGCAAATCGTCTTTACCGAGTGGATGGGACGATCCCCCGAAGATGTAGAGGATCAGATCGGTTATCCATTAACCGTTCAACTGCTCGGGATTCCGGGCGTGAAAACGATTCGTTCGTATTCCATGTTCGGCTTTTCCTCGATCTACATCATCTTTAAGGAGGATGTGGAGTTCTACTGGTCACGAACCCGCGTACTGGAAAAGCTGAATTCGCTACCTTCGGGAACATTGCCGGATGGTGTGCAACCGACGCTCGGCCCTGATGCTACAGCGTTGGGACAGGTCTATTGGTATACACTGGAAGGATTGGATCCAGACGGAAATCCAACGGGCGGATGGGATCCCGAAGAGCTCCGCACCACCCAGGATTGGTATGCACGATATTGGCTGTTATCTGCGGATGGCGTGGCTGAAGTGGCTTCAGTCGGCGGTTTTGTGCGCGAATACCAAATTGATGTGGATCCCGATGCGATGCGTGCCTACGGCGTGAGCGTAGATGAAGTCTACAAAGCGGTCCAAGGGGCCAATATGGATGTGGGCGCGAAAAACCTGGAAGTGAACCGGGTTGAATATTTTATTCGCGGCATCGGCTTCATTAAGAAAGTGGAAGACATTGAAAACAGCGTTATCAAAGTTAACGCCGATAATGTGCCTGTTTTAGTCAAACATGTGGCCAACGTGACGCTCGGCCCTGCCCAGCGTCGAGGTACGCTGGATAAAGGCGGTGCGCCAGCGGTCGGAGGGGTTGTTGTTGCACGCTATGGTGACAACCCGCTTCGAGTCATCGCCAATGTCAAAGAGAAGATTAAAGGCACTGCAGATGCACTCCCTTCCAAAGCCATCATCGATTTCAATAAGACAACCGATGAAGAGGTTATTGCATTTGGTATACAACAGGGATTTGACGCGTATAAGAACCATCAAATCAATCAACCGGAGTGGAAAGAGTATTTGCGCTCGGTTGAGCGTTCGGAATGGCCCGAATGGATAACACTCAGCAAAGTGACTGTGGTTCCATTCTATGATCGAACCGGACTGATTTATGAGACCCTCGGCACCCTGAATGAGGCAATCACGCAACAGGTATTGATCACTATTATTGTCGTATTGATGATGGTATTGCATCTACGTTCCGGGCTGGCTATCAGCACCATGCTTCCGCTAACCGTTCTATTTTGCTTCATTGGCATGAAGCTATTCAATGTCCAGGCCAATATTGTTGCCTTGTCAGGGATCGCCATCGCCATTGGAACCATTGTCGATATGGGGATCGTCATCTGCGAAAATATTCTTAAGCATCTCGATAAGGCCGATCCCGACGAATCCAAGCTTGAAGTCGTCCACCGAGCGGCTTCAGAAGTAGGAAGTGCTGTATTGACAGCTGTGCTGACTACGGTGATCAGCTTCCTGCCGGTCTTCACCATGATCGGCGCGGAAGGCAAGCTCTTCAAACCGTTAGCTTTTACGAAAACGGTGGCACTGGTCGCCTCCATTATTCTGGCATTAACTGTGTTGCCCGTGCTTTCACACACCCTGTTTTGCTGGAAACAGAAAAAGAAACAAAAACTCGTATCCCCCCGTGTTAAAAAACTCAAAAAAGGCATTCCTCTCATTGGGGTGATCACGGTCATTGCCTGTGTGGGTTTGTTGCTTACGCTAGAGTGGGAGCCGCTGGGACCAGAAAGAGGTACCTTCAGAAACCTGATTTTTGTCATCCTGCTCATCGGGGGGCTGCTTGGATTCTTCCAACTCTTCCAGCACTTTTATGCGCGCATCCTGTGGTGGTGTTTAGACCATAAGGCCTTATTCCTCATACTTCCTGTATTTCTATTTACCATGGGTATGACCAGCTGGCTGGGTTTTAGTAAAACCTTTGGATGGCTCCCAAATGCCATCGAAAAAACAGCTCCAATTCAAAAATTGGCGCATTGGTTCCCCGGGTTCGGAAAAGAATTCATGCCAACGCTGGATGAGGGCTCCTTCCTCTTCATGCCCACCACCATGACCCACGCATCCATTGGTGAAGCTATTGATATTCTGGCCAAACAGGATATGGCCTTTGAGTCGATTCCAGAAATTGAGTCGGCGGTTGGAAAGCTTGGTCGCGCTGAGACGCCTCTCGACCCCGCGCCCATATCCATGATCGAAACGGTGATTAATTATATTCCCGAATATAGAACGGATAAAGACGGGCAGCGCATCAACTATAAATATTCAAATGGAGAATTTGTCAGAGATGCTGATGGAGAACTTATAGAAGATCCCCGAGGTCGACCGTTCCGCCAATGGCGTGATCATATTCGTTCGCCCGATGATATTTGGGATGAGATTACTAAGGCCGCCAAAATACCCGGCACAACCTCCGCTCCTAATCTGCAACCGATTGCCGCCCGAATTGTTATGCTGCAAAGCGGGATGCGCGCTCCAATGGGCGTAAAGGTGCAAGGGCCAGATCTCGAAACCATCGAGGAAGTAGGGCTTCAGATTGAGAAATATCTGAAAGAAGTGCCATCCGTTGAACCGGCAGCTGTAATTGCCGACCGCATTGTGGGTAAACCTTATCTGGAAATTCATCCAGATCGAGAAGCCTTGGCTCGCTACGGCATTCCAATTCACAAGTTCCAGAATGTGGTCGAAATCGCCATTGGCGGAAAAAAGGTTACCGGGACTATCGAGGGAAGAGAGCGTTTCCCCGTTCGTGTTCGGTATGCACGTGAATTGCGTGATGATATTGAGTCACTCGAGAAAGTACTCATTCCCGGTATGACCGGGCAGCAGATTCCGATTACTGAGTTGGCCGATATTCGTTATGTACGCGGCCCACAAAACATCAAATCGGAAGACACCTTTCTCGTTGGCTACGTGGTCTTCGATAAAAAACCCGGCTACGCCGAGGTAGATGTGGTTGAACAAGCCCAAGCCTACCTTCAATCAAAGATAGACCGTGGTGAGCTTGAAATCCCCCGAGGTGTTAGTTATCGATTTGCGGGATCCTATGAAAACCAGCAACGAGCTTCTAAAACACTCGCGATGGTTTTGCCGATTGCACTCTTTGCCATATTCATGCTCATCTACTTTGAGTTTAAATCCACGGCTACCACCTTGCTGATCTTTACCGGCGTCTTCATCGCATGGTCCGGCGGTTTTATTTTGATCTGGCTTTACGACCAACCTTGGTTCCTCGATTTCAGCATCTTCGGGGTCGAAATGCGAAATCTCTTCCAAGTGCACACCATCAATATGAGCGTGGCTGTCTGGGTCGGCTTTCTCGCGCTCTTCGGTATTGCCACTGATGATGGCGTTGTCATGGGCACCTACCTAACACAGATGTTTAGAGATACAGCCGTCCATACGAAACAAGAGATCCGGGCTTTGGTAGTTGAAGCGGGTAATCGCCGGGTCCGCGCCTGCCTCATGACCACCGCCACAACCATTCTGGCGCTGCTACCGGTACTCACCTCAACCGGACGCGGATCCGACATCATGGTCCCTATGGCTATTCCAAGCTTTGGAGGCATGTTGATTGAGGTAATCACCATGCTCGTAGTCCCGGTACTTTACTGCCTTATTCAGGAAGTCCGGATGAGTAGAAAACAGCTAACAGAGGATGCATAACATGAAAGCAATAGCACAAAGAATAACAGTCTTCGCGGCAGCGCTAATGATAGCTGGTTGCCAAACCCCCGGAACGGTCATTTCCGAAAATGAAAGTCCTCATTGTCCTGCTTGTAGTACCGTAACTACAACAGGCCCCATCAAGGGAACGACGATGACCACTGAAATGCATTGCCCTGCATGTAAAACAATATATGTGGATAATAGTATTGGAGAATACGAGGACGACACAGTTATTCACAGTTGTTCCAAATGTGGGATCAACGTCAAGGCATGCGAGCAGTGCAGCAAGGCATCTGGAATATAGCCAGTAATATGATGCCATCTTCTTCACTCCCGAATTGCGGAAGGTGGCAAATGGCTTTACAGAAACCGACAAGTAAAGAGCTAACAGAAATATATGATCAATGTGATCTTGTATTGCGCGGAATGCAGTGATATTAAGGGTTCAGATTATGAGAAAGTTAAGGGCCAATGTAGAAAAGATAGCGAGCGTCATGGTTGTGGCGCTGTTGCTATGCGTGTTCTTATGCCCTGTAGCTGATGCCTGTGAAATGAGCCATTGTCCTGACAGCAGTCAGGAAATTGGACATTTAGATTCGCATAATGACCACCATCACCACGGCGCTCACCACCCTCATTGTGAACTCGACGTTGCTCATCCTCACGAATTCTTTTCCAATACAACCTCAATAATGGTTCAGCAGGTCGAAAAAGTTGTTTTCGATTATATCGTGCAATTGTTTGAAAAGTCGGACTATCAAAGAACGTATTTGGATTCAATCGCCCGTGACAGTAGGCATACATTTACGGTACGCCGCCTTAACAAAATTATACTCCGAGTGTGATACACATCGGCTGATTTTTCCCCATGCATCGAAGCTTTATGCTTTCAATCACCTGAATGGAAATCAGTCCAGTAGTTGAAGAGTGAATAACAACTCTTCCTTCCCCATCACACAATCTTACCGAAGACTCTGAACTTCAGCATTCAAGCAGAAATAAGCGCTGAGAATATCATCCGGTCAACCTGAACATCAATTCCGGTTCTAGAGTCGAAAATAATGAAACAAACGGAGTTTAATCATGTACAAGAATTATTTAGTTATAGCATTCGCGTCTCTTCTCGCACTGAACACTGCAATTGCATCCAATCATCAAGATTCAGAAAAAATAAAGATCGACGTAAACATCAATCCCGACAGAACGGTTCGAATTACCAATGCCTCTGCAATTCAAAAAGCTGGCGAGATAAAGATTTCAGGGATTCTGCGGCCTAAAAACTGGACAGCCAGAACCGTTGGACATGTGCATGTCAGCCTACTTGGAGCTGACGGTACTGTGGTAAAAACGTTTATCGTTGAGCCAAATAAAAAAGTATTCATGAGAAAAAGTTCTCACCGACCAAGGTTTAAGCTTTCCATTCCCGCAACTGATTCGACTATTACGGAGGTTGTTATGAAGCATCATAAAGCGACTTCCAGCAAGTGTTCTTGAAGCATTACATAAAGAACAGAGGTCAATAGTGATGAATGTGTTAACGTTGAAAATCACCGGATTGGATTGTGCGGAGGAAGTAAGCGCGCTTAAAGCGACCGTTGGTAAGCTGGGGGGAGTCGATCAACTTGACTTTAACCTGCTAAATGGAACCATGACGGTTACCTACTCTGATGCCACCACCGCTGAAGAAGAGGTCATCGCGGCGGTCTCTCAGGCCGGGATGAAGGCGCAACCATATCAACCCGGTATCGAGCCTGATCAAGGCTTCTGGCAACAATATGGGCGCAAGATCATGTGCATCCTCAGTGGTGCTCTTGCTTTCTTTGGATTTGCCCTGCATGCGTTTCTTCACAAAAGCCTGCTCGACGCATTGGCCGGAGGAGAAGGTACTGAGCCTCATAGTATTCCGGTGGTCAGTATTTTCTCCTACCTTGGTGCGGTCATAGCCGGGGGATGGTATGTCTTGCCAAAGGCAATCAGTGCCGTGCGCAGGCGCAGAGCGGATATGAATCTTTTGATGAGCATTGCAGTCATCGGTGCTATGCTGATCGGTGAATGGTTTGAGGCTGCTGCTGTGGCGTTCCTGTTTTCATTTTCCCTGCTGTTAGAATCTTGGAGCGTGGGTCGTGCCCGCCGGGCTATTCAGGCTTTGATGGATCTTACGCCTGCCACCGCCCGCTATATCTGCCCTTGCGATGGAGACATCATGGAAAAATCCATTACCGATGTGCCCGTCGGTGTGACAGTGCTTGTGCGTCCGGGTGAAAAATTTCCGCTAGACGGGGTCATCAGTAAAGGAAGTACGACCGTCAATCAGGCTCCCATCACCGGCGAATCCATGCCGGTGGAAAAACAGCTGGGAGACGAGGTCTATGCGGGAACGGTGAATGAAGATGGTTCCGTTGAGTTCCGCTCGTCTAAACCTGCCAGTGAGACAACCATATCACAAATCATTCGTATGGTTGAAGAAGCCCAATCCCGCCGTGCCCCATCGGAGCAATGGGTAGAAAAATTTGCCCGCTACTACACTCCGACGATGATTATACTGGCCGTGCTCATTGCCCTCGTTCCCCCGGTCTTGTTTAGTGGTGCATGGGGGGCGTGGTTCTATCAGGCATTGGTCATTCTAGTGATTGCCTGTCCGTGCGCTCTTGTGATTTCCACACCCGTCAGTATAGTGGCTGCGTTGGCGTCATCTGCCCGTGCAGGTGTATTGATTAAGGGCGGTGCCTATCTGGAGGCAGCCGGACGTCTTAAAGCCATTGCGCTGGATAAAACCGGAACCATCACGCACGGTAAGCCCGAGGTCCAGGAGATCGTTCCGCTCAATAACCATACGCGCAACGAACTACTGGAACGGGCCGCCGCTATGGAAGTGCATAGCGACCATCCGCTGGCACGGGCCATATTGCGTTTGGCGAAGAAGGAGGGAATTAATGTTCCTCCGGCAGAAGATTTTCAGGCAATCAAAGGTAAAGGGGCATCAGCAATCATTCATGGACGCGCCTTCTGGCTAGGTAGCCACCGCCTTCTGCACGAAAAGAATATGGAAAGCCCAGAGCTCCATCAGCAAATCGAATCAATGGAAGATGCTGGTCATTCGATTGTGGTTATCGGTAACGATGAGCATGTGTGTGGGCTCATTAGTATCGCCGATACGATTCGTGAACATGCCGCCGAGGTCGTGAAAGGACTCAAAGCAGTCGGTCTTCAACATGTGGTGATGCTTACCGGTGATAATCAAGGCACTGCCGATGCCATAGCCAAAACAGTGGGGCTGGATGAAGTTCAGGCTGAACTGTTGCCGGAGGACAAGTTAAAGACGGTCGAAGGACTGGTTCAGCAATATGGAGATGTGGCCATGGTCGGCGACGGTATCAACGATGCGCCAGCTCTAGCTGCTGCCAGTCTTGGGATTGCCATGGGCGCAGCTGGAGCGGATGCAGCGATTGAAACGGCAGACATTGCCCTGATGTCCGACGACCTCACCCGCATTCCATGGCTCATCCTGCATGCCCAGAGAACGCTGAATATCATTCGTCAAAACATCATATTTGCCCTTGGACTGAAGTTAGTGTTCATGGGGCTGGCCGTAGCCAATGTGGCGACCCTCTGGATGGCGATTGCAGCGGACATGGGCGCATCGTTGCTGGTAATCGGGAATAGCTTGCGATTACTTGGAAGAAGCTCAGGTTCACTCGCGAAATGAAGATATGAATTATTACGGAACGAATACCCAAGGAATTGGTCTGGTTTAAAGTTATGCGTTTGTTTATGCACATTTTACTTTTGATAACTCTCACGGTGAGTTTTTCGCCTTGTGGGCATGGGGAAGTGCATACAGGTCATCAGCATGATGAGGTTGCGGGGCTTTGTGCTGTTTCATGTGCTCCCTGTGAATGTCATTCGTGCAATGATGCATCCTGTTTAGACGATCTGAATCTGGAGCGTGAGAGATCAGAAGTTTCTTCCAGTATTGCAGAACAGCCTGCTGCGGATGTTGTCATGGCATGGCCGCCCCGTAGCGAACAACTCAAGATTAATCCCCCTCCGTTGGTCTCTGGCATTCTTGCGGTTCTTAAGACTATTAGACTCCTGATTTGATTTTGTCTTAAAGGCGATTACTTAGTCTCTTTTAGAGGTGTTACTGCGGGTATAGCTCCGCAGTTCCGAATATTGGAAATCAATCAGGAGTGATAAATGAAAAGTAAGATAATTTTATGTGTGGGCATGTTGTATGCCGCAAGCGGGTTCGCTGAGCCCGGAAGTTTAACAATGGAGCAGGCGCTGGCGCTTGCCCGAAAACAATCCCCCGAGCTTAGGGCTGCCCGGGCCCAGGCTCAGGCTGCGGGACAGGATATTCGAGCCGCCGGGCTTTGGCACAATCCGGAACTAGGATTCGAAGCCGAAAATGTCGGCGGAGACAATCTGGGCAAGAATCGTGGCGAATATACCCTGGGTATTTCACAGGAATTCCCGCTTTCCGGGAGAATAGGAAAGGCCAAGGATGTTGCCCGCTATGGCTTAAATGCCGCGGAGCAAACCATTCAGTTAACCGAACGTGAATTCGACGCCATGGTGCGTTCAGAATTCACACGGGTTCTCGCCCTTCAGGAAATTTCCAAAGTCAGGAAAGCTCAGGAAGTATTGGCTCGTGGGTTTTCCGAAACGGCCACAAAGCGGTACGAGGCGGGCGGAGCATCGGAGCTGGACACCCTACAGGCCGATTCCCGGTATGAAGAGGCTCAATTGGCCACAATAGCCATTGAAAAACAGTTGGAGGGGGCCTTGAAGAGCTTGGCCTCTTTGCTCGGAGTACCCTTTTCAGATCTTGGCCATCCCACTGGCGATTTTTATCACCAATTGGATGATGCGCAAACGGTCTCCATTGGAACATCCTATCCAGCACTGCAACGTTTTCAATCGCTGGAAGAACAGGCCCGTGCTGAGGCCAAACTTGCCCGCACTCAGAGTATTCCAGATCTTACATTGGGGGCTGGAGTGAGATATCAAGCGGAGGGAGATGTACAATCATTTGTTGTTGGAGCATCCATTCCTTTGCCTTTTGTGAAACGGGGAAAATATGAAAGCGCCTCTTCTATGTTGCGAGCGGATGCCCTCTCTGCTGAGAGAGAGCGGTTACAACGAGACCTTCAGCAAGATCTTACCCGCGTAATGGTTATGTATGAAAGCGCTTCGATTCAAGCGAGTCGCTATCGTGATAAACTTCTGCCACAAGCCGCAAAGGGCTATGAACTGAGCAGGGATGGCTATGCAGCAGGTCGGTATTCCGCACTTGAAGTTATTATAGCCCAGCAGCATTTAACCGAAACAAACATCCGCTATATCGAATCCTTGCTGGAAGCCCGTTTGGCTCTGGCAGAAATGACAAAATATATTTCCGAGTAATAAGGAGAACACTATGAAAAAAATTTATTCAATCTTTCTTTTTTTAACTATCGTTGCCTACGTTCAGGCACAGCAAGAAGATCATTCAGGGCACGACCATGCAAAAAAAGCTGCTCCTGCACAAAGCGGTCATGAAGGTCATGACAACGGTGCCGAAGGGGCCGGTCATGATGATCACGAAGGCCATGACGATGGCTCTAGTGGCGAAGAAGCTCACGATGATCATGAGGGGCATGATCACGGGGATCAAGCGGCAGGGGGCATTGAACTTTCTGAGGAAATGATCACGAAGTTGGGGCTTAAGATTCTTGAGGCTCAAGGAGGAACCGTTGCGCTTTCATCCATATTTCCCGCAGAGATCAAGCTGAACCGGGATCGGTCGGCTTCTGTATCGCCCCGTTATCCTAGCATAGTCCGACAGGTATTTGCGGAAATTGGAGATACCGTTAAAAAGGGTGATGTGCTGGCTTCTTTGGAAAACCGAGAAACCATGGCCGTATATACAGTCTCGGCTCCGCAGAATGGAACCATCATTAGTAAAGATCTTGCAGTTGGTGAAACCGCTGGGGAGGACTCGGTTCTATATAAAGTCGCTGATCTCTCATCAGTCTGGGCGGATATTAGTATTTTTCCAGAATATCAGCATTTAGTTCAAAAGAACACCGTCGTTACGTTTGTTGCGCACGATGGCCACACAGCCAAAGGTAAAATTAAGTACGTCAGTCCGATTGTTTCGCACGAAACTCGTACACTCACTGCACGCTGTGTACTAGAAGGCGCTACTGAAGATTTCAAACCGGGGGCTTTTGTGCGGGCTGAAATTGTGGTGAAGCAGGTCAATGCCCGTGTGGTGGTCCCGCGCGAAGCAATACAGCGTATTGAGGGTGAATCTGTAATCTTTACGCCAAGTGAACATGGCTTTGTTGCAACGCCCGTTCAAACAGGAACGGAAGATGACTTAAGCATCGAAATTCGCGGCGGTCTAAAGCCGAATGATCGATATGTCGCTGTCGGTGCTTTTGCCCTTAAAGCGCAGATGGTTACCAGCGGAATGGATCCTCATGCAGGGCATGGACATTAAGTTATTTTTGACTGTTAAATGGAGATTTCTCAATGATTGAAAAAATAATTAATAGTGTTCTTAACAATAGAGGCCTCGTGCTTATTGCGCTGCTCGGCGTGATCGCGCTTGGCGTGTTCGAATACCGGAAACTGGATGTCGAAGCGTTTCCGGATATTTCACCAATCGTGGTTCCAGTTTTTGCTGAAGCCGAGGGTATGGCTCCTGAAGAAGTGGAGCAATTAATCACGTATCCGATAGAAACCGCGATGAATGGTTTGCCAGATGTGAACTTGGTCAAATCGACCTCCGCCTTTGGTATGGCAGTCGTGTACGTCTATTTTACTGACGATACCGATATTTATTTTGCCCGCCAGTTGGTTGCTGAACGGTTGGCGTCTGCCGCCGCCGATCTGCCTGCCATGCATGAGCCTCCCTCGCTAGGCCCAATCTCAACTGGGCTTGGGCAAATATTCCTCTACTATCTGGAACTGGAAGATGGAGCCGATACGAAAGGGCTTGATAAACTGACTTACCTGCGCGATCTCAATGACTGGGTGGTAAAGCGTCAATTACAAACCGTAAATGGTGTGACGGACATCCTGAGCGCTGGCGGTTTTGTTCTTCAATATCAAATTCAAATCGATCCCTTCCTGTTGCACAAATACGGGTTGGCTATTGAGGATGTCATGAGCGCAGTACAAGCCAACAACCGGAACGTGGGTGGGCAGTATTTGCAGATTAATTCAGAAGAGCACCTTGTCCGAGGAGTGGGGTTCCTCAATGATTTGGATGATATCCGGGGAATTACACTCAAAACATTCGATGGAACTCCGATCTCGATTGATGATGTAGCCGAAGTGGAATATGGTCACGAACTACGTCGAGGAATGGTTACATTGGGAACAAATGAAGAAGTCGTTTCCGGCATGGTGATGAAACTTTTCGGAGCCAATGCATCCAAGGTTATCACTGATCTGTATTCCAAGGTTGAAGAAGTTCAGGCCAATTTGCCGGAAGGCGTAAAACTAGTTCCGTACTATGAACAGGCTAATCTGGTAAATAATTCAACCCGCACCGTAAATGTCGCCCTACTTCAGGGGATGATACTGGTGCTGGTGGTACTCTTTGCCTTTCTAGGCTGTTTCCGTGCGGCCACCATTGTTGCGTTGGCGATGCCGTTCTGCGCGTTGGTAGCCATTATTGGTATGAACCATTTCGGTATTTCCGCGAACCTTATGTCATTGGGCGGAATCGCTATTGCCTTGGGCATGTTGGTGGATGGATCGATTGTTGTCACCGAAAATATTCACCGGTTCCTCGGGTTGAATCATGGAAAGAAAGCGGATCGGCTAAAATTGATTCATGATGCAACGAAAGAGGTCGGTCGACCGATTGCCTTTGCGATCATGATCGTAATCGTCGTGTTCCTTCCAGTTCTTACCATGGAGGCGACCGAAGGAAAAATGTTTAAGCCTTTGGCATACACTGTCATGTTGGCTCTTGGCGGCTCCATTGTGTTTGCCTTAGCTATCGCGCCCGTGTTGGCCAGCTGGCTTCTAAATGAAAAGCCTTACAAAGAGTCCCGTTTCTTCTGCGGACTAAAAAACGGCTACCGCGCCATGCTCAGCGGTGCACTTAAAGCCAAAGTGCTGGTCTTTATACTGTTGGCCATGCTGCTAGCAGCATCTGGTTTTTTTCTACAACGTATTGGAACTGAGTTCATTCCCGTGCTTGATGAAGGATCTATCAGTATCGACGTAAGCATGGCCCCATCGATCGCGTTGGAAGAAGCCGAGCGAACGGTCCAGCGGGTGAATGCGGAAATCATGCAGGTAGAGGGAATAAAGGATGCTGTCGCAATGATTGGTCGACCGGAGGCGGGTGGCCATCCTCATCCTGTCAACTTTGCAATGATTCATGTGGGGCTGGACAACCCCAAGGAAAAGCCTCGGATTGTTGACGAATTGCGAGAGCGCCTGAAAGATTATCCCGGAATGCAAGTCAATTTCTCACAGCCAATCCAACACATATTTGATGAAATGTTATCTGGATCCAGAGCTCAGCTAGCCATCAAAGTATACGGTGAAGAGCTGGATGAAATCCGGGAGACCGCTGAATCCATGCGATCCGCCCTTGAGGGTGTAGAAGGGCTCGTGGATTTGTCGATAGAGCAAAGCTTCGGTCAACCACAGTTTCAGGTGGTGCTGAATCACGATGAATTAGCACGGCATAATGTGCCCGGTGAAAAGGTTCTGGAGCAGGTGGAAGCCGCTGTAGGCGGTGAGGTGATCAGCACCTTGTATCGTAATACTCGGCGCTATGGCATCCATGTTCGGCTTGCACCGGAATTCAGATCAACGCCCAAACAACTAGCTGAGCTGTTCATTCGTTCTGATGACGGGGCGCTGCTTCGGCTGAATCAGCTGGCAGACATCGTGGAGGTTGATGGGCCATTGCAAATCAACCGGGAACAAAATCAGCGTCGCTGGATTGTGCAGGGAAATATTAGTGACCGCGCACTTAGTGCCGTACTCACAGATATTAAAGCAACCGTGGCAGAAAAAGTAGATGTCCCGCCCGGTGTGTTCATTGAATACGGAGGTCAGTTCGAGCAACAGCAACGAGCTATGAAAAGGCTGATGATTATCGTTCCCGTCGTACTTGGGCTCATCTTCATCCTCCTATGGATCACATTCCATTCCGTGCGACATGCCTCTATGATTATCCTGTGTGTTCCGATGGCACTGATCGGAGGAGTCATTGGGCTATGGGTAACGGGACAATATCTCTCCGTCCCGGCATCCATCGGTTTCATTGCCCTGTTCGGGATTGCGATGCAAGACGCCATGGTGCTGCTTACTGACTTCAATGATCTTCGGAAGGAAGGACAAAGCATACACGATGCAGTTATCAATGGAGGATTAATCCGCTTCAGACCGGTTATTATGACTACTCTAACCACGCTGTTTGGCCTGACTCCATTGCTAATATCACAAGGAGCAGGTGCAGAAGTCCAACGACCGCTTGCGGCAGTGGTCGTGTTCGGATTAACCACCTCAACGTTTCTGACGTTGTTTGTGCTACCAGCAATTTATGAATTAGTGGAAAGGCGCATAGAACGAAGGGCACAGGGCTAAAAAAGAAGGAGGACAGGTGGGATTTCCTTATCTGTCCGTCCTCTCATTGTAATAAATATGCCGTGATGGCAAAAGGGCCATTCGGTCTATTGGTTAAAATAAAATAAGGATAAGCAGATGAATAAACTCAGATTATTGTTGGTGGCGATGTTGGCCGTTAGCGCAATGGCGCTGACCGGGTGTGGAAAAAAGAGTGAGCCCTCCGCGCCCGCAACTGAACACTCCGAGCATGATGGACACGATCATGGAGCGCATGATGATCACGCAGGACATGATCACTAAAAGTAGAGGTTACTATATCGATTATTGATTCAAAGAGTAATCCGTATCATCAACGAACTAGGGGTAGAATCTAGGGCATCACTTGCCAGATTCTACCCCTTTTTATTCGGCTTAAATCCGATGACGAGATGCGGGATACATGTGCAGCTTCTTGAACAGCATCCTTTGCCATTCCGTGAGGAGGGGGCGAGTTATAAACGCGTAATCTGGTCACCGGATGAAGCGCATAAAACTTTCGGAGAAAACGGAGAAAGGAAATTTGGTTAAATGGCTTCCTGCGGCAGGAGTTTTGAAGCCATTTCGGGAGGTTTATAATTCATTCATATGAAGCAAGATGCGAGTAGATGTGGTTTATGGAGTATTTCATGTTCGAGTCTCGCGTCCTCCACCAATTTGGTGGAAAGCCCTGTATCTTTTGATACAGGGCTTTTTTTATTCCCTCATTAGCGCTCGCCGATATGGATAGCGGAAGCGTTTACGATGAAGGCTTCGGGCGTTGAATTGGCGGCTACCGTTCCGGAAACCGTTACCCGGCTCAGTTCGGCCAATCCGTTCACGCCTTTAAGGCCGGTGCGAAGCGGCTTCCCATCGGCCCCCAGCACCTGAATGGTTGCGGTTCCGGTCAGCCGCACATCAGCAGGATCGCAGCAGGCATCCCACGGCATCGCACAGGAATCGGTGGGGTTTAAATCACACGGGGTAATCGTTTCTTCATCGCCCAGAACGAATACGCCGCGCCCTTCTACAAACGGATGCGGAACCCCCATAACCAGACCGGTTAAAATCACCTCGTCGCCTGCCTGAGCTTCAGTGCGCGCTTCCGGAATCGCCACGGGGTTTCCAGAGATTGGAACTCCAACAAAAACCGCGGGTATTTCGACCGCCAAGCTTTCGGAGGATTGCTCCTGTTTTCCACATCCGGCAAGACAAATTACGCCGGCCAACAGACTGATCGTTACACTTTTTTTCATTCTATTCTCCATGTTCAGTTCATTACATTGTTTATCCGGCAGAGCGCAGCGCACTCGGCAGCGGCGGCAAAAGGCAGCGTAATCCCGGCGGAATTGCGCCCACCAATCCCAGCCCCAGCCCGGTTAATAATCCGGTCAATGCAACCAGCGGCGAAACCCGCAGCATAAAACTGCCGATCGAGAACGAAACCACGATCCCGTCCAGCACCCAGATCGCCGCAAACGAGGCAATCAACGTTCCGCACAGCGCAGCAATCGTCGACTCCTGCATCAACGAAAACAAAATGGAGCGGCGGCCGTAGCCAATGGCCTGCAAGGTTGCAATTTCACGAATGCGCGGCGCAAATGCGGCATAGAGCGTATTCAACCCGCCCAGCAAAGCACCGGTTGCAATCAGCATGGCCGTAATCCAGGTCATTCCGCGGATCGGCGCATAGAACGAAGCGATTTTTGCAAAATAATCACTTTCCCGCAGCGCGGCCAATTCCAGATCCAGCCGCTGTTTGGTGAACAGATCAATATCCTCAAATTCGCCGTCGCCCAACCGGACCACCACGCAACTCAGCTGATCCCTTAAACTCAGCGAACGCAAATCATTCATATCCATCCAGATTTCGGATTCCATCACTGTTCCCGGAGCAGAAAAGATTCCGGCAATTTCCATCTCGGCGCCTTCCACCCAGAGGGTTTTCCCCGGTTGCAGCGCCTCCTCCGGCAGATCCAGCCGCCGCCAGGCCAGACGGCCCACCATAATCTGGCCCGGTCGCATATACTGCCCCGATTGCACAACAACGCGTTGGTGTACCAAAAGGGCCTCCGGCGTTACGCCGCGAATGAAGGCCTGTTTCCGGTCATCGGGATCAAGCGACACAAAGGTCATCTGATGGATTTCCGGAGAAACCGCGCGCATTCCGGCAACTTCTTCCAACCCGGTAATACTCGATTCCACAATGCCGGCCGCGCGTTCGGAGATTTCGCTTCGCAGCACACTCTCTTCGCTGCCCGCCCCCAGCAGAATGATATTTTTTTCTGAGCCCGAGGCCGAGAGCACGCCTACCATTCCGTCGTTGATCGCCCCGGCAATCATCACCATCAAAACCACCAGAGTGCTCCCCAACACGGCTTGCGCCAGACGGGCGGGATCGCGGAGTAAATTTCGTATTGCATATCCAAAAGGCAGCATGATTAACTCCTCAAGCTTTCAACAATCGGCCGATGCATCGCCGTCCACGCCGGAACCAACGAAGCCACCATTCCAAGAATAAGGGCCAGCCCCATCCCCGAAAGCACCACCGTTGCATCCGGAAGCAGCGCCATCACCTGCCCTTCATTGCCAAACGACAAACCGCGCAGCTTCAGAAAAAGAGCGGCCAGCCCCACGCCGAGAAAGCTGCCGCCGAATCCCAGCAGCGCGCCTTCGCACAGAACCAGATAGCCCACCGCAATGCCGGGAAACCCGATCGTTTGCAGAATGGCATTCTCGCGCACACGACCACGCACCACCAGCAGCACGGCATTCCCGATCAACCCGAGCACCGCCAGCACCGCGCCCAGCCCGATCCACCGCGTAAAACTGATCAGATCAATCAGCTCACGAGCGGTCTGAGCAAAAAAGGCCTTTTCCGGCTGGGTGGAAGTCGGCTCGCTTTCGCTGCGGAACCGCTCATCAATACGATTCGCTGTTGCCTCAAGATCTGCCCCGGTATGTACCCGCACATTAAACTGCGTCACCACGCCGAGCCCATGCCGCGAGGCATGCTGAATGAACGGCAGATGCACATACGCCACACTGTTATCCTGCGGCAACGGGGAATCCACAATTCCGGAAACCACCACGCGCACGCCCACCGCTTCAAAAACATCGCCGGGTTTCAGTCCGCGTTTAGCCGCCAGCGCCTTACCCACCAACGCGCCATCGTCGCGCGATTTCCAGTTTTCGAACGACCCTTCAACAATCTTCATTTCCGGAGCATAGTTCGACAGACGATCCGGCGGCACACCGCGAAAGGTAATCACATCCAGACTCGCCCCGCAGTTACTCACCGCAATCTTCACCGGAATCACCTCCCGCACCCCGTCAATCCGAGCGATTTCATCGAGATAAAATTCGGGAAGCCGGCTGGTTTCGGGACAAAACCGATTCTCGCGATACACCACCAGCGTGCTGTCCGAAGCCTGAAGCCGTGTGGATTTATCCAACGACCGCTGCATCGTCTGCACCGTTGTAAACAGAAACATACCCGAGGCCACACCCAGCAACGTCAGCACCGTTCGCACGCGATGCCGAATCAGCTGCTTTGAAGCGAGCGCCATCAAACGCCCTAAGTTCCAGAATAGATTCATCGCAGCGCCTCCGTTTCAAGCAACCGGCCCTTTTCCAAATGAAGCAGACGGTCCGCCTTTTCGGCTGCGCGCGGATCGTGCGTCACCATGACAATGGTTTTTCCATGATCCTTCACGAGCCGATGCAGTAATTCCAGCACAGAATCGGCCGCTTCGCGATCCAGATCCCCCGTCGGTTCATCGGCCACCAACAGCTTCGGCGATGCCACCAGCGCACGGGCAATCGCCACCCGCTGCTCCTGCCCGCCCGAAAGTTCTTTCGGAAAATGGTGCATGCGACCATCCAACCCCACCCGGGCCAACGTCTGCTCCACCCGTTCGCGGCGCTCGCGACGCGACATATTGCTGAGCAAAAGCGGCAGTTCCACATTTTCGAAAGCCGTCAGCACAGGCACCAGATGATAGAGCTGAAAAATATAACCCACATGTTCCGCGCGCCAGCGGGTGAGTTTACTCCGCGAAAGCGTGCTGATATCTTCTCCGCACACTTCCAGCAGCCCTTCACTGGGCTGATCAATGCCGGCCATCAAATTAAGCAACGTGGTTTTTCCGGAACCCGATGGCCCCATTAACGCCAGAAATTCGCCGCGCTTCACATCCAGGTCCAGCCCTTCGAGCGGCGTAACCAGTCGACTGCCTTTTTTATAATGCTTGGTCAGATTCCGGCAGCGGATTAAATGTTGATCTGCATTGTTCATCGTTCAATCTCCTTCACTCGTACGCCCTCTTCAAGCGATGCACCCGCACGGATCACAACACGTTCATTAGCCCGGACACCCTCCCGCACTTCCCGGAATCCGTCCCGTTCAGCAGAGCCCAACTGCACCGTACGCGGTTCAACGTTTCCTTCCATCGGATCAACCACCCAGACCTGCTGCGTTGCCGTATCCGACGCCAGGGCTCCGACCGGAATCCAGAGCGACGTTCCAAGGGTTGGAACAGAGCCGGACGTTCCTGAGGTTGGAAGACTCATAAACTCCACCCGGCACAGCACATCCGGTCGCAGTTTAGGATCGGGATCCTTGATTTTGACTTTAACCTGCAACGTATTCCGCTGCAGGTCGGCCTGTCCGATAATTCGGATCACGTGCCCTTCAAAAATACGACCGGGCAACAACGCTGTAGAAATCTTCACCGGTTGCCCCGCCTGTACTTTTCCGGCTTCGGAAATCGGCACATCCACCCGGATCTGAAGATCCGAGGGCCGGTAAACAGAGAGTATATGCGCGCTGTGTTCTGCATCCGATGTCACCATCCGCTTATCGCCGGGCTGTACAAAACGGTGCAAAACAAGGCCATCCATCGGCGAGCGGATTTCCGTTCGATCCAATGCCAGCTGAGCGACCGCCCGCTCTTTTACCGCCGAAGCCAGCGCCGCTTCCGCCACGTGGATGTCCGAAGCCGCCGCAATCGCCTTGGCTTCCATGGCATTCAAGGCCGCGCGGGCCGCCTTTTCTTCAGCCTCGAATTCAACCACGCCCTGCTCTGCAGCCACACGCTCCATATGCGAAACAACCCCGGGCGATGCGTTCGCAAAACGATCCGCGGTATCGCGCTCTCGGGTGAGTCGGGCCACAACGGCCTCCACCCGGAAACGGGCGGCCTCGGCCTGCTTCACCTCCGCTTCAGCCTGTTTTTTCTGCGCTTCCAGTAAAGCTTTGTGCTTCGCCACATTGGCATCGGCCAGGGCCAGCGCGAGCTGGGCATCAAGCGGATCCAATGTGGCCACAAGCTGGCCGTTGGTCACAAATTCGCCCTCCTTCACAAAAACCGCATCCACAAACCCGTCGGTCTTTGCCACCAGACTTTCCGGCCAGGGGTCGGGTTCCACCCATCCCGACGCCTGGAAAAGCAACTGAGCGGTTCCTGAGGTTGGAACCCCCGATCCCTCCTGCTTGAGCAGAATAACGCGCCCGGTTTCAACCGGAACCGCCGGAGCAAGCTGTTCGCGGAATAACATCCACAATAAAAGTATTAAACCGAGCGGCACGGCCACTGCCAGCAGAATAGGTTTCCAGCGCCCCGGCCCTTTTGATTTATGTTTGGACGGAGGAAACTCCGTACCGATTTCAGATAAATTCTGTTCCATATTTACATCCTGATTTCCTGTTTCAATCGGGCGCAATGCCCCGATTATTTATTCCGAAGAACAACAGGTCAGGATCAAATCAGGAAGGAATGGAAACGCAGATAAAGAGGAGGGATATACCCGGCCGCCCGGAGTTCCGGGGCCGAGGAATAAAGAACAGCCTGTTCGGCGGCGATATAATCAGCAACAAACAGAATAACCGAGGGCACATCGATTTGAAGCAACGACCCGGAATCCTGCAAAACATATCCCGTAGGATCGGTCTCGCAACAGAGTTCTCCGGGCAACGCTGCGCCACATGACTCAGAAACCGGTGCTTTATGGTGTGCCAAACAGCAACTGTCTGACACCGCCGCCGGATGTTCGGCAACAGCAACATCGTTTCCACAATACGGGCCGCACAGGCAACAGAAGAAAAAGGAGGCAATAAATCCAACCAGCGCCAACGACGAAACCCACAACTTAAAGTTGCGGGTTCTCATTTTTCGAATGGCTGGAACTGAATGCATATGGAACCTTATAAGTCCTAAACGCAGTTGATTCAAGTGCAGAGTCGCGCGGCAGCACGAATCGACTTTTTCCAGCCGCTCTTACTCAGCCCATTCGGGCTGTTGCTGAAGGATTCGTTTTGAACTGCTTCCGACGCCGGCCGAGTGCATTCACAATTTTCGCCGTCCATGAGATTTCCAGTTTGTACCGCATGATCTTCTTCTCCTTTATTTTGTAACGATACGTGTTATGCATAAAAAATGCCAATATCCGGTCCTTTTACCAAGCGCGCATAAAGACTTGAACCCCATAACGGAAAGCGTACGCTCCGGTTATGGATATTCATCATGATTATATTCCGATCCCTGAAATTTTCTGGTCGTTCGAAACCGGAAAACCAATTGCTTCCTGCAAGCTCTGCGAATGCGATCTGATGCAGCCCGGCACGAATTATCTCGTCGAAAAAGCCTTTAAAAGAGGCGAAACCATCTTCGAGCATGCGTTATGCCTCAACTGTTACACGGAGTGTAATCAGTCGATGTCGGAAGATAGCCGCCTGCGCATCCGCGACTATTTTGCAGAGCGGATCGATGTGGACGGGCGGCAGGAAGAACTGCTCAAGGCGCACGGCACAAAACATGAAAAATGGATTTCTCATTGCATGGTGAAGGGCTATCCGGTTCGCGAAGTTGACGAATATCAACTGTACGGATTCTGTATTGATAAAGATCTGATTTTCAGCGGTGCCCCCTACGTGCTCTGCGGCGATGTGATTGAGGAAATTCTGGAGCTGCTCTCTGCGGAAACCCTCGGCGTGATGAGCGATCTCTCCCGAAAACTGTTCGGCATTGATGCCCCGCGCGACCTGCTGGTTTTCTGAACCTCCAAAGTCTGGAAAGCTGCAACCCAATCAAATCCCCTCTGTCCGCTTGATTGCGCCACAGCACCTTTGTAAGATCTTGGTCAAATCAGTCGGATGCGTCCAACCCCTTGAAAACGAAGACGTCCGCTGCTAAATGGAATTGAATTCAATGACTAAAAAAACGATCGCATTCATACCGTTGCTGCTCGCCGTTGCCCTGCTTGGCCTGACCGGCTGCAGCCGCACCGTGGAAGACATTGCAAAATGGAAAGACCAGGGCCGTATTGAAAAACTGATTAAAGCCCTTTCCGACCCTAAATTTGAAGTGCGGCTCGCCGCCACCGAAGCGCTGGGCGAGCTGCAGGCCGAATCGGCCGTTGACAGCCTGACAGCACTGTATAATGACAATGAAGAGGAAATTATTATGGCCTCCGTTGTTTCACTTTCAGAAATCGGCACACCGGCCGTCATCACCCCCATGACGGTGGCGCTGACACTCGACGATGCTCAGGCCCGAAAAATCGGGGCCGTCACCTTAGGCGAACTCGAAGCCGTCGGCGCCGTCACTCAACTCTCGGAATCTCTGAACGACTCTGATGCTGAGGTACAGATGGCTGCCGCCGTTTCTCTCGGCCAGATCCGCAATGAAGGCGGCAGCAAAGCATTGGTCGAAAAACTGGCAACAGCTCCGGTTGAATTGCGTGTGGTCTGTGTGGAATCGCTTGGCAAAACCGGCGGTTCCATCGGGGTTGAAGGGCTCATCAATGCCTTGGCCGATAAAGAAATCCCGGTCCGGGATGCGGCCTTCCAATCCTTGGAAAATCTGGGCGATTTCTGCGTACCGTTTCTGCTGGGTGCACTTCAGAATGAACAGGAAATTATTCGTCAAGGCGTCATTAAAACCCTTCAGAATCTGGATGCCGTTCCAACCTCGGGAAGCAACCTGATCTGGTATCAGCTCGCCCTCGGCTCTATCGACAACAAGGAGACGCTAAACCCGGAAATTATCCAAACACTGGAAAATGCTGGCGCGGAGGCCGTTGATACCCTCCTCTTGGCGGCAACCTCTCCAATCGTGGATTTCCGGGAATATGCGACGTATATTCTGGAGCATAATGAGCAGGCCGTACTCGAAAAAGCATTGATCGCTTCAGAAACTCACGCCGGAAGCGCGGCAAAAAAATGGATGGCCAAACGCGGAACCTGGGCCGGCGCACCTTCTTCCCAGATTGATCTTTGGGCCGCGATTGCCGCACTCAATCCCGACTTTAAAGACGACCCCGCCATTTCTTCCAGCCTGGAAATGCAGTCCCGCCCGGCATTCAACATCATTGTCGCTCCTCAGTTTAAGGCTGAGCGCCCCTACATCCCGCTTCTGATCGATCTGCTGGGCGATACCACCACACCTCCCCCCGAAGAACCGGACTATGACGAAGACGGCATTCCGGTTGTGAAAACACAGCGTGATATGTTCCGCGGCGAAGCCAACCGCCTCCTCGCGAAAGAAAAGCTGGCCGAAGCCGGACACAAAGCCACCCTCCCCCTCATTGCCGCAATTGAAGACGATGATCAGCTGATTGCCGGCAATGCCGCCGAAATTCTCGGCAATCAGAACGAAAAGAGGGCGTTGCAACCGCTGATCCATGTGGTGAGCAATAAGCTGGAAGCCGGCGAGGTGCTGACGGAATCTCCGTTCTACACTGCATTACAGAAGCTGGATGCTCCGGAAGCCGAACCGCTGCTGCTTCGTATTCGGCCGAACCCCGATCGGGCCATGATTGTTTTCGAACGTCAGTATCCCGGAGTTCGCCCCATCAGTTCGGAAACCAAAGACGATTCTTCCCTTCAGACGCAGCCCGTGACGTTCCGCCTCGGTTTTATCGATAAGGGACGGGTCGGCGAACTGATGATTACCTTCCAGGCAGATGCCAATGGGAATTGGGTACCGAACCCGGCCCTGCCCCAACAGCTCCCATCCATGTAGCATTCTTTTAAAATGGATAAGGCCAGATCAACTGATCTGGCTTTTTTTATATTTACATAGAATTTCTTGCCAACCCCGACGATTACGTGCCATTTAATACGACAATCGCTCTAGCAGTCTGTCGGAGTTAGCACCCAGACACAGGCCCAATTTTCTGCGGGCCGGCCAATTATCCGGCGGCAACCGGTTTGTGAAACGAAAAAG
>JARNMJ010000039.1 GCA_029432795.1 Pontiellaceae bacterium B12219 | reverse complement strand
TTGATTTCTATTTGAAGAATTGGTCTACCCATGCAAACCATCATACCATAACTTTTTGTAATGTAAATCTATTTACGGCTCAACACACTAGATGCTGAGCCGGCATTTTTTCGATCATCCCGCCCAGGCCGCCGATCTTTTCATGCCCCAGCGTAAGCGCGGCCATAATGATGGTAATCGTGAGCACCAGGATCATCTGCACAAAGTCGCCGGCCGTTGCGGCCCACGAACCGCCCAGCAGCGTCATGACAATCATGACCGCGCCCAGCACAAAGATGATCAGCATCATAGGCGCTCCGAACACACCGGACATGAAAACCGAAATCGTATAAAGCGCCACGCCGCCGAACAGGATCATGAAGAGCAGCGGAAGCCATGTGAAGATCTGCTCGCTGGCATTGCCGAAGCGGTTGCGGATGGCCTCGACGGCGGTAATCACACGCATCTGCCGAAACCGGTGTGCCGTAAAGAAAAGAGTAAACAGAGCCGACACCGTGTTGCAGGCAAACAGGATCAGAAAAAAAGTTCCCGTCTCATAGGCCTTGGCCGCACCGCCGGTGAACGACCAGGCCGAAAACTGCGTCATAAACGCACTGGCGCCGACCACCCACCAAAGCATACCGCCCCCACCTCGGAAAAAGTCGCTGGCCGTTTTGTTGAAGCTTTTATAGATCGGCCCCAGCGACAGCATGAAGACCAGGTATACCCCGATTACAATATAGTCATATATGCTCATAGTTGATCCTTCTGAAATCAGCGGACTTCAATTTTTCGGCCGTCATAATCAACCGAGTGCTCTAGAATTCCGGTTGATGAATAAATTCTGATATGCAGCGCCCTCGATTTCACCATTTCATCAAATGCCCCTTCCCGGTTCGAAATGGACAGTTTTTGGTCCGCCTCGTTCCAATTCAAAACCACACGTGCGCATTCACCGTTTTCATAGGCATAGCTATCGCCCGCATCTTCATACCACACAAATGAAGCATCCACTCCCGAATACACATGAATCTCCATCGGCGCATCCAGGCTTTCGCCCGTGTGCTGCATCACCGGCCCCAAGGGCAGAATCGTTCCGGCCGGAACAAACACCGGTAGGATTTCCAGCGGCGCGGCGGCTTCGATGGTCTGTCCGCCTTCGTAAAATTTCTTCGTCCAGAAATCATACCATCCCTCTCCTTTCGGGAGATAAACCGAGCGGGATTCCGGCACATTTTCCAACGGTTGGGAATTACGTTCATAATACATCGGGTGCACCACCGGACAGACCATCAGACCGGGGCCGAAGAAATATTGATCCGTCAGATTGAAGGTTGCCGGATCCTGCGGAACTTCCATGGCCACCGGGCGCATTAATGCCAGACCGGATTCCGACACCTCCGCCGCCACGGAATAGATATAGGGCAGCAGCTGCATACGCAGGCGAATGAATTTGGCGATGACCTCATAGAAGCGGTCACCCTCATTACCGAACCGCCAGATTTCGCGGGCGGCATCGGTGCCGTGCGAACGGAACATTGGCAGAAAACACCCGTATTGCAGCCAGCGCGTGTAGAGCTCCCAGAAGCCCCGGTCCGTGCAGCCGTGGTCGTTTTCAAGCGGGTCGGGCCCTTCCCGTGTTCCGAGGCCGCGGCACCCGGCTTCGTAGTCGCCGCTCCAGAACCACATCTCCGGATCATCCCGCAGAAAAAAACCGCCGATATCCAGCGTCCAGTACGGCTCGCCGGTGGCGCAGAAGTTCACCCCTTCCGGAATGGAACGCCTATACACCTCCCAGGTGGCGCAGATGTCGCCCGACCAGCTGACCGTGCCGTAGCGATGCTGCCCGGCATAGGCGGAACGCGTCAGGTTCAGCACCCGCTTTTCACGGCTTGCCGAACGCTGCCCTTCATAGATACCCTGCGAATGGTGCAGCGAATAGGCGGACAACTGCCCTTCATCGATATACTGCTTTGCTTTATCGCAATTCATGATCATCCGCAGATGCGGTTCCGGTTTCACTTTACCGGTCCAATCGGCCTCGAACGGTTCGGTGCAATCGCACCACCACGCATCAACGCCGTGTTTAAACAGCCCGTTCTCGGCCTGCTTCCAGTAGATTTCACGGGCATTGGAATCGAAGGCATTATAGGTTGACTGGTTGCCCAGCATCAGCCTCTTTTCCCGCAGTTCAATTTGGTTGGCACATTCGCCCGACATAATCGGCCAAACGGAAACCATCAGTTTCACGCCCATCGCATGCAGCGCTTCGATAAATTTTCCAGGGTTTGGAAAACGAACCGGATCAAAATTCTTCTGTCCCCATTGCGGACCGTCGGGCCAGGACTTCCAATCCAGCACCAGCACATCCAACGGGATCGCGCGGCGACGATATTCACGGGCAATATCCAGAATCTCTTCTGCGTTAACATAGCGCTCTTTCGACTGCACATAACCGAAGGCCCAGCGCGGCAGCATGGGCGGTGTGCCGGTGAGCGCATAATAGTTTTTGGCCACGGCGGAAGCGTTGCCCCCGCCAATAAAATAGGTTTCGACCTGATCCACGCATTCCGCCCACCAGTAGCTGCCGTATGCATCATCATGAAAAACCATGGCCGAAGCGCAGTCCCACATCAGGCCGTACCCTTTGGTTGAAACCAGACACGGCACGACCATCTTCATATTCTGCTGATAGAGCTGCTGCGATTTTCCTCGTAAATTTCCGTAGCCCTCTTCATGCGAGCCCAGACCAAACAGCGCTTCATCCTCGGCAAAGGTGAAGGCCAGTTTTGCTTCAAAGGCGTGGCGATCAAAAACACGTTCCACCACGTCGCCGTCCGCCCGCGCGCCGTCAATATTATGCCCCGTTTTGATTTCCGCCGTATGGTCATACACATTCCGGGAAACGGCTTTGCGGGTCAGCGACCGGCCCCCGCGCTCCGGTTCCTGCAGCAGCACCTTTCCGTCGGCATCCATGAAACAAATCGCGCCGGTCGCTTTGGAAACGCGCACCTGCAGTTCGGTGGTGGAAATGAAAATTGAATCGTCCTCTTCCAAGGTCTGGAAATCTGTAAAAACAGCATCCGACGTAACAATCGAACTCGGAGCGTCCACCCACTCATCGCCTTCAATATATGAAACACGAATAACCGCAGGATTCACAAAAGCGATCCGAAGCCGTTTATTGCCATCGCTCAGCATGCAAGACGTCTGTTTTTTACTGAAAGTATACATACTGGCCTTCCGTTATATCTGTTCTGCTTTTGAAGAAGCTATAAACAAGCATATGAACGGCACCGATGCCTTCACCATATCACATTTATTAAGCACTATCTCACATTCGTCTATTTTAGCTTTAATTCCTTGTAGCCAGTATAATTATTAATTCACATTGATATCACTGGATATCCAAAGCATTATATCACTCAATGAAGCCTGTTATTGCAGATGGTTCGGATTATTACGGACAGACCGGATTTCCGCTGATGGTGGGACGAAGCCGGATCCTCAAAACTCCGGCATCGTCAACTGATCTGACCGAAGTTGAACACAGCCACGACTTCTGTGAACTTGTGATCGTTGCGCAGGGCAACGGTCTCCACTATCTGGAAGGCATGGACCTGCCGATCACTGCCGGCGATGTGTTCCTGCTGCAGGGACGCCAGCGCCACTATTTTCACGACCGGAAAAACCTGGAACTGGTTAGCGTCATGTACGATCCCGATAAGATCGAACTGCCGGAAAACGACCTGCGCAGTATGCCGGGCTACTGCGCCATGTTCCTGCTCGAACCGACCTATCGGAAACAGCACCGCTTTGCCAGCCGACTGCACCTTAAGCGAATTCAGCTCGCAAAAGTGCTGGCCATCACCGATGAAATGGAACGCGAATGCAATGAGAAAACGCCGGGTCGCGAAGTCATGCTCCGCGCCAAACTGCAAGAACTCATCACCTATCTCTCGCGTGCTTACACCCAGGGAAACTCTACCGAAACGCAGGCGCTGCTGCGCGTCGGCGAGGTGATCGGAACCATGGAAAATGATTTTTCCAAGGATTGGAAACTCGACGATTTCGCCGCCATCGCTCACATGTCGAAAAACAATTTACTTAAAGTTTTTCGTAAAGCCACCAACCAGTCCCCCATCGATTATCTCATGCGCCTTCGCATTCAGCGTGCGATGGAGCTCTTGCACCAAACCGAATATTCAATCACCGAAATTGCATTCAAGACGGGCTTCAACGACAGCAACTATTTCACCCGTCAGTTCCGCCGGGTGGTCGGTATGCCGCCGAGTCAATTCCGACGTCAACAGCACTGAGTACACAATCAGAACGCATAAAATTCCTGCCCTTTTCCAATCATTGGAATAAGGGTGGACAAAAAAAGAGGGACGGATCATCCGTCCCTCACCGCACCAAAGCTGATTTTTAGAATTTAAGGTCTGCCTTTTTGAGGCGGGCCGAAAGTTCACTCAGCACGCGCTCGTCGTCGGCATCGCCGGCGGATTCGAACACCGCGCCGAAGCGAATGAACGGTCCGGTGTTATCCCACGGCACGGTGGAAATACCGAAGTTCTCGATGAGATAAAGCGATGCTTCTTCCGCATTTGCGAAGGTGATGTCGCCGGCCCCCTTCGGCGCTTTGGTGTAGAGGAAAAACGTTCCGCCCGGCATTTTGGCATCGAAACCGACTTCGCGAAGCACTTCCACAATCCGGCGCAGACGCACTTCGTAATGGACACGAATACCTTCTGCCAACGACTGATCGGCAATGCCGGCACAGGCCGCTTTCTGAATGGCTTTAAACTGACCGCTGTCGCAGTTGTCTTTAATGGTAGCCAGTGCATTAACCGCCCATTCAGCACCGCAGAAAAAGGCGATACGCCAGCCGGTCATGTTGTAGGCTTTAGACATGGAATGCAGTTCAAGCGTGCACTCCTTTGCTCCCGGACGCTGCAGCAACGAGGTGCGCTCGTTGTCATAAACCAGTGTGGCGTACGGCGCATCCTGAATGATGAGAATGTTGTGTTTCTTTGCGAAAGCAATCAGCTCGTCATAAAACTCGGGCGTGGCAACGGCTCCGGTCGGGTTGTTCGGATAGTTGATGTAAAACAATTTGCAACGGTCGGCCAATGCCGGATCAATTTTTCCAAGGTCCGGAAGAAAGGCATTTTCTTCGAGCAGCGGAATATCAACAACTTCCGCTCCCAGATATTTGGAATGCGTTGCCATGACCGGATAGCCCGGAACCGTTTGAAAAACCACATCGCCGGGATTCACAAAAGCGAGCGGCAGCATAGCCAGTGCCGGTTTGGTTCCGATGCTGTGGTTGATTTCCGTTTCCGGATTCAGCTCCACACCGAAAAACTCCTGCATATAGTCAGCTGCGGCAGCTTTGAATTCCGGCCCGCCATTGTCGGCATAACCGCGATTCTCGGCTTTATCAACTTCCACTTTCAGCACTTCACGAATCGGCGCCGGCGCCATTTGGTCGGGTTCGCCCACACCGAAGTCCAGGATTTCGAGATCAGGCTGTTGTTTGCGGGCTTTCGCTTTTGCGCGTTTGATTTTTTCAAACTTATAGATTTCGGTGGATTTTCCGAATTGGGTTCCGCCGATACGATCGGCAAACAGTGCTTCGTAATTCATTTCAATATTTCTCCTTATTTAAATCGATCCCGAACCGGCGTGACGAGCTTATCGAGCTCGGCTTCAACACGCTCAGCTGTAAAATTTTTCAGATCAACAGCCCGGGAGGCATTAATATAGACCCCATTCTCAATAGTTGGATTTTCCCGATAAAGGCCGATGACCAGTTTTTCATTCAGAATATCAACGCAAAAATAGAGCAGATCAATCACCAGCCCGCCTTTAGACTGATATTCCTTCGAATAAACATACTGCAGATTCCGCGCATATTCACCACGGATGGTAAATTGGTCTTCCGTGCGGCGATGCTTAAATCCGCGCTTATTCATGGCTGATTTTATGATTCCTCCACCAATGAGCATGAAATCCTCCTTTTCCAATATATTGAACGGGATGCAAAAGTTCCAATCATTGGAAATCCGTCCTGTGAGTTCAAGGTAATTACACCCCTTAATAAAACCGACGCCATCGAATTGGGCGCATAACGGGAGCGAGCAGAGCCCTCCACCCGCACAAGGAGAAACACATCGAGATTCCGGACTCCGGAAAATGAGAAGCACAACGCAGGGCGCTTATTTTACGACAATAGAAATATTGTCAAAGCGCCACCACTCTTTTGCTTTTGAGGCTTCAGTGACTTCGACCATCAGCATGAGATAGGTCTGTTTGGTTCCGGACGGAACAAGCAATTCAGGAACAACCACTTTCTTAAAATCGGTGGAAGGTTTTGAAACCACCTTTTCAACCTCTGCCAGAATGCTTCCTGCCGCATCAAGACAGACAACCGAAATCTTGGCCCGGGAACTGCCGGCCTTATTTTTGCCTGCGATATCAAGATCAGCCGTCACAATCCAGCCCGGTTCAGCTTTATCAATCAGTTTGGCGCAGGCCTTAAGCCCCGGAGCCTCACCTTTTGAAACCTCGCACATGGCCGATTTATTTCCGTCCGAAGCCGCACGGCCATAGATACTCCAACCACTGCCCTGAGCACTCCAACCGGTAAAATCACCGATCTCAAAACTGCTTTTGGTCTGGGCAGAACAAACCAGTGCCATGCAGAAAGAAATCTGCACAGCAACGGCCATTAGCATTTTTGAAATTTTACGACGCATAATAGATTGATGCCTTAATACATATTGATTGCAATTCAATCCACGTAACTATGCATACAATATGCCAAAACCCTTAATCTATTCACAATATATTATTTTCGGGCGGGAATCCCTAATACAGCCCGCACAATCCCATCAGGATTCACTCAACCGCTTCGCCTCTTTATCCACATGAAAACGCGCATGCGAATCCTTTAAAATATCCGGAATTTTATCTGCGAAACAACTTCCCGCCAAACACGACCAATCATGCTGATCGATATCAATCGCCTGCTGCCCCGCAAACCAATGGCTCGCATTTCCGAGCAGATTATATCGCATTTTGGCAAATTCCGTCAGTCCCAGCCCCTTCTCAAAGGTCCATAACCGCAGAATTTCACGCACATTAATCTGCCCCGGCGCATCTGAATAATGCGGCAGGCCCTCCGGCCAATACCGCATCCAATCCGCGCCGAGATCTTTTTCCAGGGATTGAAAAATACGTTCCTCGATTTTCCCAACAATTGGAGAATTCCAATGTTTGGAAACAGCCTCGACATGCTCATCGAAATCCGAAGGGCGTGCGGCGCCGATACTCAGGGTGTGAACCTCCGGGCGGGCCAGACAATACAGAGCATTCCACTGCATCGGCGTGAGCGGAGCACAGAGAGCCGACATTTTTTCAGTCGGCTTATACAGCATGCCGCCTTTATCGTTCGGGCTGATGATGAAAACGCCCATATCCATTTTGTTTGCCGCTTTCACCATCGACCAGTGCAGCTGATCGTAAATATAATACCAATGCAGATTCACATAATCGAACTCGCCGGTTTCGCAGGCCGGAATCACCACCTCCGGGCCGGCATGCGTGGAAAAGCCGCAAAAACGAACCCTCCCGTCTTTCTGCAGTTTTCGAACCGCATCCAAACACCCGCCCTTGCGGGTGCTGGCATCGATATGTTCCGGGAGATTAATACCGTGGACTGAAAGAAAATCGACATGATCGACCTTCAGATACTTCATCGACGTCTCAAAAACCTCCAGAAATTCTTCGGCCGTTTCCTTCACTCCAATCTTGGTCTGCAGCATAAATTTATCGCGATCAATAGACGGCAACACCATACCCAGCTGCATTTCCGACGGCCCGTATCCCCGTGCCGTTTCAATATGGTTAATGCCTAACTCCAATGCGCGATGAACCGTGGCCTCCAGATTTTCCTGAATTTTCGGATCAATCTTATCCGGGTCCAGATCGTCCCAGCCCTGCTGATAACGCATGCCGCCACAGGTCAAAACCGGCATCTGCACTTCTGTTCTTCCAAATCTTTTTGTTGGTACACTCATATTCTTTCACCACAGAGACACGGAGGCACAGCGTTCTAAACTCCATTCCTCCGAGTCTCTGCGTCTCCGTGGTTAAAATTATTTTTTATCCAGCTCCAAACGGATCAGTTCCGCCGTCTTTTTTCCAATGCCGGGAGCTTCGCTGATCTGCTCAACCGTCGCACGACTCAGACGAGCCATCGAGCCGAAATGCTTCAGCAGCACTTCCTTTTTTGAATTTCCAATGCCTGGAATTTCATCCAAGCGCGATTCCATAATGCGTTGCCGCCGTAAATCACGATGATACGTAATCGCAAACCGATGCGCTTCATCCCTCAGCCGGGTGACCACCGTCAGCCCCGCGGAATGGCGCGGCAGCACCAGATTCCCGGAATTCGCTTCATAATCCCAAACGATTTCTTCATACCGCTTTGCGAGCCCGACAATGGGAAGCCGGTCCAGTCCCAGCACGACCAGTTCCGCCTTGGCAGCACGCAACTGCGTAATCCCGCCATCCACCATCACCAATTCAGGCAGCGGCTTCTTCTCCATCAGCAGTCTTGAATACCGACGCCGAACCACCTCCGCCATTGAGCGCGGATCGTCCGCTCCCTCCACCGTTTTAATCCGGAAACGCCGGTAGCGGTTTGGATACGGAACACCATCCACCGAACAAACCATACTCGCCACCGAATTGGTTCCCGAAATATTCGAGATATCAAAACACTCGATCACCCGCGGCTCCGAAGCCAGCTTCAATTGTTTCTGCAATTCCTTTAATCCCACGCGCGCCTCATCGCGCTTCATCATCGGCGTTTTCCGAACCTTCGCCCGTTCCTTCACAGCATTGTGAAGATGCAGCAGCATATCGCGCAGCGCGGCCGCCTCTTCAAATTTAAGCTCCGCCGCCATCTGCTCCATTTCCGCCCGAAGTTCCTTGAGCATGCCCATGCGCTCACCACGCAAGAAGGCACAAACCTCTTCCACGCGGGCACGGTATTCCTCCGGCGTCACCTTCCCGATACACGGTGCCGAGCAGTTCGCGATAATGTCGTTGCTGCAATGTTTATAGGTGTCCGCATCCGGTTCGCGCGGACGGCAACGGCGCAACCCGAACTGCCGTTCCAGAAATTCAACCGCCACTTTCACGGCCATGCCGGAGGTGTAGGGCCCGAAATAGGCCGCCCCGTCCTTTTTGCGAATCCTGCACTTTCCAATGGTTGGAAACGGATGCTGCACATCGATCCGGATCATCTGAAACCGTTTGTCATCTTTCCAGAGTGTGTTGTAGTGCGGCCGGTACTCCTTAATAAGCTTACCTTCGGTCAGAATAGCCTCTGCCTCGCTTTTGAGAACCACAATATCAAAATCCTCAATCGAGCTGATCAGACTCCGAATTTTCGGCTGAGCCGTACGCCGGGTATGTGAACGAAAATAACTCTTCACCCGTTTCCGCAACGAGGCTGCCTTGCCGATGTAAATAATTTTACCGTCCCGATCCCGCATCAGATAGCATCCCGGTGCATCCGGCAGAGTTTTCAGCTTGTCTTTAATGGCGTTTGAAAATTCCATAGGCTGGAAATATATCAGGGCACTCGGAAATGGCAAAACCTCAAATGCAGTTCAACCCGCTGCCTGCAGGCCTAGCTCACTGCTTTTTTACTTTTGTTTTTCACTCGGATTTTATAGGATAAATGGAGTTTAAATGAGAAAGTGTAACAGTATGCATAGAGCAATATATAACATCATGATCATTGATGACCATCCGATCATTCATGACGGTCTTAAAACTCTATTGGGAAGCGAAAAAGATCTGAATATATCTGCCGTGGCATCCTCGGCAAATCAGGCGCTTAAACTCCTTAAAAACAACCTGCCTGATCTTGCCATCATTGATCTCTCTCTCGGAGATTCCGACGGAACAGCTCTTATTCAGAAATTGAAAAAGAAATATCCGAAACTGCGTACTCTCGTTTACACCATGTCGGAAGAAAAACTGTTTGCCGAACGTACCTCCCGTGCGGGAGCCGATGGCTACGTCATGAAAACCTCGCCGCCCTCAGAACTCAAACGAGCCATCCGCACGGTGCTATCGGGCGATTACTTCTTCTCGCCCGAAACCACAACACGCATTCAGAACAAGGTCAACGGGCACCACAACTCCCCGCGCTCCCTGATCGATAAACTTTCCAACCGGGAACTGGATATCTTCAAACTTATCGGAGAGGGCCTTGATGCGCTTTCCATCAGCGAACGGCTCAACATCAGTCGAAATACAGTCGATACTCATCGTATCAACATCAAAAACAAACTGGAACTCGCCAGCGGAAAAGCGGTCGATCGCTTTGCCTATGAAGTGTTTCAGGCGGGCCACCTGCCAAACTAAACCCGAATAAAAAAGACAGACAGGGCGGTAAGCCGGATTTTGTTCTCCTTGCGGAGTCAGTCATTTATCTAGTGCGATCAACCCGGAACTTAAACGGAGCGGGCAGCTCCTCGGTTCCCTATTCGATCTTGCTCCAGACGGGGTTTACCATACGACCATCGTTACCTTTGGTCCGGTGGGCTCTTACCCCACCATTTCACCCTTACCACACCCGCAAAACGGGTATGGCGGTATATTTTCTGCGGCACTTTCCATCCCATGCGGTCTGGCACATGAGTTCCCGCGTTAACCACGGGACGTCCTGCCCTGCGGAGTCCGGACTTTCCTCCCTTTCCAAAGATTGGAAAGAGCGACCGATACACCCTGTCTGTCAAAAGGTTTCAGGTTTGAAGTGTTAAGTTTTAGATGGCCAGCGCTTACCTCTTAAAACCTAACCGCTTAAACCCGATTTACCCGCGTTCCGGCGGATTATAAACGATACGTCCGCAGAAGTTGCAGGCAACAATTTTGGTCGGATTCCGCGCGTCGTTGGTAACCTGTGGCGGCAACTTCATGTGGCAACCGCCGCAATGCCCGCCCGGCTCAACCAATACCACCGCAAAATCGCGTTTATTATTCAAAATGCGGGTATATTTGAGAAGAAGTTCTTTGTCGCAACCCTGCGCCGCACGGTTGCGATCGGCCTTCATGCCTTCAATTTTTTCCTTAAGGTAAGCGGAGCGTTCATCCAGTTCAGCGAGCTCGTCTGCAATGCCGGCCTTTTCAAGGTTCAGCTTTTCTTCGCATTCCGCCACGATGGTTTTCCCCTTTTCGAGGCTTTCCATGAGCTGAATTTCTTTTTCTTCGAGGGCTTTGATCTCATCTTCAACAGCACCGATTTCTTTTACAAAAGCCCGGTATTGCTCATTGCTCTGAGCGTCCATCTGCTGATTCTTATATTTGGTGACCTTTTCCTTGAGGGATTCCACCTCGAGCTCCTGCTCCTTCAAGGTCGCTTCGGTATGCTTCCGGCTGTCCAGCGCCATATCAAGCTTCTTTTTCGACCCGCTCAACTGCGCTTCAATTTCGCTTTTTCGCTGCGGGATATCGCGGAATTCCCGCATGAGTTTCAAAAGCTTACGATCCTTCTTCTGCAAGGCATAAATCGGTTCCAACGGATGCGACACAGGCAACCTCCTATTCAATTTCTAAAAAACAAGCTTCGAAAGGTACTCGTTCGAATTGAACAAGTCAAAGCGATTGCTCAGGTTTATAGCTCCGCCTTTCGGGCAGCCATACGAGACCGGAAAACCCGCTTCAAGACGGAACCATATACCATTTACTTACTGCCCGGATGAACAAGCTTCACCCCTTCGCGGCAAAGCGGACAATCCGCCGGATCATAGGTGACCGGTTCAATTTCAAGCAGACTGACCAACGGCGCGTCAAACGAAGCTTTTCCGCCACTGCGGTTCACCAGAATACCGATCGCCGCCACAACACCACCATTTTCCTGCACAATATCAATGGTTTCCTGCACACGTCCTCCGCGTGTCACCACATCCTCGGCAATCACAAAACGTTCGCCTTTTTTGATCTTAAAGCGGCGCAGCTTCAATACGTTATCCTCTTTTTCCACAAAAATGAAACGAACACCCAGTGCACGGGCCACATCGTGACCGATGGTGATCCCGCCCATCGCCGGAGCAATAACCGTATCAACCTCCAGCTCCTTAAGCTCGGATTTCATTTTTTCAACCAGCGCTTCACATAACTGCCCGGCAATCCGGGGATATTGCAAAACCAGCGCACACTGGAAAAACTGATTGCTGTGCAGACCGGAACGCAATTCAAAATGCCCATTCAGCAATGCCTGCGTTTCTTCAAAAACTTTATAAACTTCTTCCTGTGTCATCGAATCTCCTTTATCAGATTGCCGGTTAAAATTATGCGTACAGCTTTTCACAAACGGGCCGAATCCGTCGAATGGAATCTCCCGCGTAACCAAAAAAAAAGGGGCGTCCGCTCAAAACGGACACCCCTGATCTCCTCCGATATCCGGAATGTTACTGCTGAATCAGCAACAGCGCTTCAACCTGCCCCTGACGGGCATAGTCAGCTGCTTCCGCAAGAATACGGGCCGCTTCCTGCGGCGCATGGAAGCCCATTGAGTTTTCGGCGGCAATATAATCCAAACGCCACTGCGCCTTACGCTGCATTTCGAGCGCAGGCTTCAACTGCTCTTCCGTTGCTCCGGCATCCTTGGCCAACTGAACGGCATCCAGCAGATCCATCAGTGCAGCACCGCCGCGCTGCAGCAGATCGAAGTTTTTCTGTTGAATCGAATCTACCCGGGCCAGAATTTCGCTCTCAGGAATATGGTGACAGACCTGACAGGCCCGATTCACATTCAGCAGCGGACTGCGCACCCAGTGATCGGAAACCTTGGATGCCCCATCACGCATATAAGGCATATGACAATCCGCACAGGAAACACCACTGCGGGCATGAATGCCCTGACTCCAAAGCTCGAATTCGGGATGCTGTGCTTTCAGAATTTCGGCACCGGATTCTTTATGTTTGTAATCGTAGAAGCGTTCTCCATCAGGCAATACCGTTTCGTTCCACTCCTGCTCGGCCCCATCCATCGTCAGGCCATTGCTCCACGGGAAAGTAAGCGGCATGGCACTGGAACAGTAATACTCAACATGGCACTGCCCGCAGGCAAAGGAGCGCATTTCACCACGTGTTCCATCCACGTTTGGATCATAGGGCTGATCGCGCGGACCATTACGCCAGATGTCAATCGAAGGAATGGCCGGAACCGGCGCATCGGATTCTGCAAGTTTTTGCAGGCCGACAATGAAGGCCGGACGGGTTACGCGCAATTCCATGGATTCCGGGTCGTGGCAATCCACACAGGAAACAGAATGACCATGCCCCATATCATGAACCATTTTATTCAATTCCTCATACGGCATAGCATGCGTTTTATTCATGCCCGCCAGCGCGTCGCCATCTCCGAGTTCCCGATAAACCGGCATAATGGATGCATGACAATGCATGCAGGAACCCGATTGCGGCTTCGTTAGACGCTCCGTGTTTTCCTGGTCGCTCAGCATATAGGCATGCCCGCGACGATCACGGTAATCAATGGAAAAGGCATAGCCCAGAAACATTCGCTTGAGCCAGGGATCGCGCTCAATTTTTTCTTCCGGAAGTGCTTCACTACCGCCGTGACCGCCGAATCGAGTGCGGGTGCTGATGGCAGTGCGTTTATAACTGTCGTATTGTTTCGGCCAGTTTTTACCCCAGATTTCCGGATCGGTGGTATCTTCCGTCACCTCAACCACCCGCACGTAGCGATCCCGGGCTTCGACTTTCCGTTCAAAAATATTCGTCAGCAATGCTGTAACCAACGAGGCGGCGATTGCGACAACCACGATGAGTCCGATAAATATCCCGGCACTTCCCTGTTTTCTTTTTAGTTTATTCATGATTTTCCCTTTCCCATTTTTCTCCTCGATCTGCCCCGCCAATACTGGTCGGCAAAGTCCCGTGGCCCACCGACGCATGACAATGAACACAGCTGATTGCATCCGGATCCGTTATGTCCTGTCTGAACATTTCATGAACGGTGTCCTCATGACATTCCACACAGTTATGCTGCAAAATCTGCCGGTTTTTCCCTTTAATGAAAATCGGCTCATGAAAATCCTGCATGGTGAACCCTTTGGAGTGGTGCCAGCCGTTTTCAGCTTTGGCGATATACTTGCCAATAAAATCATGCGGCAGATGACAATCCACGCAACCCGCCACTGTGTGATGGCTGGATTTCTGCCAGGAATCGTATTGCGGATTCATGATGTGGCAATTTGCGCAGGCGGCCGGATCGGTGCTGAAATAAGAAAGTCCCTCCGCATACCGGAAGGTAAAAGCCCCGGTCCCCACCAGAAGCCCCAGCAGCACAGCCAGAATTATCGCCCTTTTATTCAGCATCCTCTTCATCCCCCTCTATGATTGCTGCGTTCCATCGCAGCCGAACCAATACCCGACAATGGAACTCAACTTACGCATCTTCATGTAAGGTGCCCTATTTATCCGGAGTTTGGAAGAGTTTAATAAGGCTCCTTCCAATTTAAACCGATTATCAATAAGAACATGAATCGACTTGATTCCAATCCTTGGAAAACGGTAGACAACCAAGCCTTTTATTGGAACAAATCATCATGAGCACCAATCAACTACACACCTATCTCGTTCACGTTTTAGGCTGCAAGGTCAACAAATACGACGGCCAGCAGATCGAACAGCTGCTGGAGCGCTACGGGCTCGACAAAACCGACCAGTCCGACGAAGCCGACGTGATTGTCGTCCACACCTGCGGTGTAACGGCCGCCGCCGCGCAAAAATCGCGGCAGACCATTCGTAAAATGCAGCGTAATAATCCGCTCGCCCACGTCATCGTCACCGGCTGTGCCGCCAACGATGAACTCACACAGATTGATCAGGACCCCGTATTCCGCGTTCCGGCCGGAGCCGACTGGCTGCAGCGCCTTGCCGAACAGCTCGACTCGCTGGCCATGCCCAAACAGCACGGCGTTAAAGGAATCGAAACCGACACCTTCACCATTTCCCGGTTCAACGACCACACCCGCGCCTTTTTGAAAGTGCAGGATGGCTGCGACATCGGATGCTCCTTCTGCATCATTCCGCAGCTCCGCAAAGAACCGCGCGATAAAGCCATTGAAGATGCCGTTCGTGAAGCCACCGCGCTCACCGAAGCCGGCTATCGTGAAATCGTCGTCACCGGCGTCAGCGTGGGCCTCTATGGCAGAGGGCGCGATTCCTCTCTGGCCGAAATGCTGCGCAATCTGGTTAAGATTCCAAACCTTGGAAGAATCCGGCTCTCCAGCCTGCATCCCGGCGAACTGACCGAAGAACTGCTCGAAGTCTGGTCGGGTTCACCCAACATTATGCCGCACCTTCACCTTTCACTGCAGTCCGGCTCCGATGCCGTCCTGCACGCTATGCGCCGCGGCTATACCGCCGAAGAATATTACAATGCGGTTGAACGGGCCCGCGCCGCCCTCAACAATCCCGCTTTCACAACCGATGTCATTGTCGGCTTCCCCGGCGAAACCGACACCTACTTCGACGAATCCTATGCCTTCTGCAAAAAAGTCGGATTTTCGCAAATGCACGTTTTCACCTATTCGCCCCGCCCCAAAACCATGGCCGCACGCATGGGCCAGCAGATCAACGGTGCCGTTGCCATGGAACGCAGCGAACGACTGCGCGATCTGGGCGAAACCATGGCCTCCGACTATCATCGCCAGTTCCAGGATCTGGAAGTCGAGGTGCTGGTGGAAGGTGTGAAAGACGGAAAAGCCACGGGCTATTCCGAACATTATATCCCGGTTGAATTCCAGACTTCGGAAAATCTGCACCGCCAGCTCGTCCCGGTTCAGATCACCGAAACCGCTGCGCTCGGCATTTCCGGCGTGAATAGGCTTTAACCCGCGCCCCTCATGAACCTATATTCCGCGGATGTATGAGGGAAATAGATAACACTATGGATACTGAAGTTCGGATTTGGCAGGAAAAACTGCTGACACGCTCCATTCGGCGCACGCGCAAACTGGATCAAATTAAACGGGCCATTGGCACCACGATGAATCTCCAGCTCTTGGAAATCAGCGAGGGCGATGGTGCCATCAGCACAAACCTTCGCAAACTGGGCGGCAGCTGGAAAACTGCCGTCCCCAGCAAGAGTGCCGCCGACTCCATTAACTACAGCCTGAACGAACCCATCACCACCCTGCCGAACGAACAGCTTCCGTTCGAAGATCATACCTTCGACCGGGTGGTGATTGTGGATGCACTCAAACACATGGAAGACGACTATACCTTCCTGCATGAATGTCATCGGGTGCTTAAAAACGATGGATGGGTCATCATCAGCGAAACCCGGCGTTTTCCCTTTTCGCTCACCGCACTGCTTCAGCAGGCCTTCAGTTTGACTCCTAAAAAACACGGTGCCTTCCGGAATGGCTACACCGCCGGCGAACTCTTTGACAAACTGAAAGACGGCTTCGATGTTCCGGAAACAATCACCTATTCCAACGGCGCATTCGAATCGATTGCCACGCTGGCAGAAGCGGTGCAAAAACAGATCACCACATTGCCCTATTGGCTGATTCGCGAAAATGCCGGCAAGGAAGAGCTCAACGCCTTCCGCAAACTCTACAACCTTTCCCTCCTTCCATTTCCAATGCTCTGGATACTCTCCAAGCTTGAATTCATCCCCGGCCATAAGCTGCTGATTCGCAGCCGTCGCCGCCACTGGCGTCCGCGCCTGCAACCCAAACTCATCGATGGCCGCTCCATTGCCGAAGCCGCAATCAACACAAAAATCGGAACAGCCGCCCCGTTTTAATGAAGTCCATCTACCGACAACTCGAACTGGAACTCGGTTATCGCTTCAAAAAGAAAGCGTTGCTCGAACTGGCCCTCACCCACCCCTCATTCCGCTATGAAAATGAGGACCAGGATGACGACAACCAACGACTGGAATATCTGGGCGATGCCGTGCTCAGCCTCATGTCGGCCGAATACCTTTTTAAAAGTAATCCGGAAGCGCGTGAAGGCGATATGTCGAAACTGCGCAGCCGCCTGACGCAGGACCGCAAGCTCGCGCAGATCGGCGCAAAACTCAGCATCAGTGCATTTATCCGCGTCGGAGTTGGTGAACGTAAAAACGGCGGAGCCGAACGGGCATCCAATTTAGCCGATGCGGTCGAGGCCATTATCGGAGCCGCCTGGATTGACGGCGGCGCCCGCGCAACCAATAAAATTTTTAAACGCGTATTTCTGCCGGAGCTCGGAGAACTGCAGGATGCCCCCGTAAAAAAAGCAAATCCCAAAGGAGCACTGCAGGAATTTGCACAAAGCACGGGCCACGGGATTCCTGTTTATAAAACCATCGAAACCGCCGGCCCTGAACATGACCGCGTTTTCACAGTCGAAGTTACCGCCTGCGGACAAACCTGGACTGCACAGGCCGGCAGCAAACGCGAAGGCGAACGCCAGGCTGCATTCCAGGCCCTGGAAGAACTTGCCCCTCCTTCTTCGCAGCAGATCGATTCCACAGACTGATTTTACCGGCCGAATCAACCCCGGAGGATTTCACTTATGAACGGTTACCTGATTTTTATTCTGGCCCTGTTGGTGTTCAACTGGCTGCTCTCGCTGATCGTTGAAACGCTCAATGTCCGCAACGTATCCACCCGCATTCCGGATGAGTTTCAGGGAATCTATAACGAGGAAAAATATGCCGAGTCGCAACGCTATTTAAAAGAGACCACCCGCTTCGAACAGGTCCAGTCCGCCATCATGCTTCCGCTCACCATTACCTTCATCCTGCTTGGCGGTTTCCGCATACTGAACGATGTGGCGGCAGCCTCTTCCGGGCATATGATTCTGCAGGGTCTGGTTTTCGGCGGACTTCTGATGGTGCTCAGCCAAATCGTCAGCCTGCCCTTCAGCATCTACAACACCTTCGTCATCGAAGAAAAATACGGCTTTAATAAAACGACGGCTAAAACCTTTATCGTAGATCTGCTGAAAGGCATCCTGCTCACCGTTCTGCTGGGTGCACCGATTTTTGCGCTTGTGCTCTGGATCTTTTCTTCGGTGACCAACGCCTGGCTCTGGGCCTGGGCTGCACTGAGCCTCATCCAGCTCTTTGTCATGTTCATCGCCCCGGTCGCCATCCTGCCGCTCTTCAACAAATTTACCCCGCTCGAAGACGGCGAACTCCGGTCTGCCATCGAAGACTATGCGGCTTCCCAGGAATACACCCTGAGCGGTATTTTCAAAATCGACGGTTCCAAACGCTCCACCAAATCAAATGCCTTTTTTACAGGCTTTGGAAAAACCAAGCGTATTGCCCTGTTCGACACGCTCATCGAAAACCACTCCACCGAAGAACTCGTCGGGGTGCTTGCTCACGAGATCGGGCATTGCAAACGGGGACATGTCAAAAAAGGCATCGTCATCTCGATGGCCTCCTCCCTGCTGATGTTCTTCATACTCTCGCTCTTCATCACCAAAGCCGGGCTCTACGCCGCGTTCGGAATTGAAGATACACCGCTCTATGCCGGGCTCATCTTTTTTGGATTCCTCTACGCGCCCATCAGCATGATTCTCGGGCTGCTCGGCAATATCCTCTCGCGCAAACACGAATTTGAAGCCGATGCCTATGCCGCTGAAACAACCAAAGCTCCCGGCAAAATGATTAATGCCCTCAAGAAACTGTCAGTCGACAACCTCTCCAACCTCACCCCCCATCCGCTGAAAGTATTTCTGGAATATTCCCATCCCCCCGTCCTCGAACGCATCAAGGCGCTGCGGACCTTCGAGAAAGAATAGACAGAGTCTGCGCCTGGTGGTGCCAGGATTTGTTTAAACCAGTGCCGAAAAACAGATTAATCAGAGCGCATACGTTTCGAGATCCACTTCCTCAGCTTCACCCGTACCGTAATAATCGCGGTCTTCACACATCGGACAGCTTCCTGCCTGCGTTTTCTCAACCAGCGTCTCTTCGAGCGGCGCATCACAATCAGGACAGTATTGCCCCTTAATACGATCATCCAGCAATGCGTACTGATCTTTGGGCAGGGAAAAAATGGCCGAGCACTCTTCGCATTCAAACAAACGCGGTGCATCCTGCGCCTCGGAATATCCGAAAAACTCGGTTTCACAGGTTCTGCAGGTCAGTGTTTTTTTATTCACGCGAACGGTTTTAATTTCCATGGTCGGATGCCTCTTTGGACCTGATTAAAATGAAGGAACTGCTGCCAGCAGCTTGCGGGTATATTCATGTTGCGGATGATCGATGACGTCCGCAACGTCGCCTATTTCTACAATTTCGCCGTTATACATGACGGCCACCCGATCGCAAACATTCCGAACAACCGCCAGATCATGGCTCACAAAAAGAAAAGCCAGATTACGTTTGGCACGCAGCTCTTCCAGCAGCTCAAGAATCTCGGCCTGCACAGAAACATCGAGCGCCGAAACCGGCTCATCGGCCACGAGCAGATCCGGATTCAACGCCAGCGCACGGGCAATGCAAATACGCTGCCGCTGTCCGCCGGAAAATTCATGCGGATAGCGCCAGGCCCAATTTGGATCAAGCCCCACCGCCTCAAAAAGTGCTGCAACCCGCTCCCGGCGTTCCGTTGTGTTCTTTCCGATCTTATGCACTTCGAGCACGTCCACAATGGCACTGCCCACTTTCATACGCGGATTCAGCGAACCGTAGGGATCCTGAAAAACCATCTGCACTTCCTGCCGGTAGGTTTTCAATGCACGCCCCTTCAGCGAAGCCACATCAATTCCGTTAAAATCAATCGTTCCGGAGGTCGGATCGGTCAGGCGGATCACGGCTTTGCCCAGCGAACTTTTACCGCAGCCGCTTTCTCCAACAAGGCCGAAAATTTCGCCCGGTTTAATGTGAAAGCTCACGTCCTTAACGGCATGAACGGAATCCTTCCCCTTGCCGTAAATCACGTTCAGCTGCCGAACATCGAGCAGTTTCTTTTCATCCGCTCTTCTGGAAACATTTGAGTTCATCGGGGCATCCACCTTCGCATTTCATCATCCACCTCTTCTGCCGAGGCGGACTTCTGCCTGGAAGGATTGAGGCGCGGGACGGCAGCCATCAGCTGTTTCGTGTAATCATGCTGCGGATCGTCCAGCACCTGGCGGGTTTTACCCTCTTCCACAATTTTTCCCTTTTTCATCACACAAACCCGGTCTGCCAGATCGGAAACAATGCCGAAGTTATGCGTAATCATTAGGACCGACAAATTCACCTTCCGACTCAGTTCGGCCAGCAGATTAAGAATTTCACGCTGCACCGTCACATCGAGCGCAGTGGTCGGTTCGTCGGCAATCAGCAGTTCAGGATCGCAGGCCAGCGCCATCGCAATCATACAGCGTTGCAACTGACCGCCACTCATTTCATGCGGATAGGCATCGGCCATGCGCGAAGGCAGTTGAACCAGATCCAGCAACCGTTTCACCTCTGCTTTCCGGTCAACGCCTTTACGATGCAGCTTCAGCGCCTCTTCAATCTGCCACCCGATGGTGAACACCGGATTAAAGGAAGACATCGGCTCCTGAAAAATATACGAAATCTGACTGCCGCGAATCCTGCGCAGCTCGCGATCGGAAAGTGAGAGCATATCGGTTGCTTGATTAAAAAGCACCTGACCGCCCGCGTAGATCGCCGCACGCGGAGTCAGCTTCGTCAGCGAAAGTGCACTGATGCTTTTTCCGCTTCCGCTTTCTCCAACCAGCGCGAGCGTTTCGCCACGCGCCACGTGAAAACTGACCCCATCCACCGCACGCACGACATCGTCGCCATGTCCAAAATGAATTTGAAGATTCTTCACTTCCAGAATGTTGTCCGTTGCACTCATTTTTCATTTCCGATTTTCGATTGCTGATTTGTGGAATTCAAACGGCATTGGCCTCTCTCCCAAAGAGGCTGTCGCAGCCCCGCAAATCTGAAATCTAAAATCAACATTCTAAAATACCTTAATCATTCAAACGAGGATCCAAAGCGTCGCGCAAGGCATCACCCAACAGGTTAAAAGCCAGTACCAATAAAAACAGAGCAATCGTCACAAAGGTCATTTCCCACCACATACCCTGCCAGAGGCGCATGCGCGCGGAATCAATCATCAACCCCCACGAGGGCTCGCCCTGCACGCCGATGCCCAGAAAACTCATAATCACTTCCGTACCGACCGCCGCCGGAAACCGGAGTGAAAAGGTGACGATAATCACGTGCGAAATATTCGGAAGAATGTGTTTAAACATGATCCGGCCGGAACCGAGGCCCAGCGCTTTGGCGGCCTGCACATAGGTTTGCTCTTTGTGCTTCATCACTTCGCCGCGCACCAGCCGGCACAAGCCGACCCAGGTGGTCAAACCAATACCGAGATACACTCCCAGCAAGCCCCGATCCGGAACCACCATCGCAATCGCCAGAATAAACAAAAGTCCGGGCATGGAGGCGAAGGTCGAATAGAGCCATACAATGAAATCGTCCACTTTCCCGCCGAAGAATCCGGCCAGACAACCGAGAATTACGCCGATCGGAATCGCAATCATGGATGTGATAATACCGACCTTATAGGCAATGCGAACGCCCTGCACCAAGCGCGCCATGACATCGCGCCCGAGCCCGTCGGTTCCCATCCAATGGCTGGAACTCGGCGCCTCATAGGCTGCATCCAGATTGGTCAGCTGATACGAAGGCGTAATATCGCGAATCTCATGGTAGCGGTAAATAATTTCACCGTAGACCGCGAGCAGCGTGAAAAAGATCACCAGCCCCAGACAGAACATAGCGAGCCGGTTCTTTTTCAACCGGCGCCAGGCATCGCCCCAAAGGCTCTGTGATTTGCTCTTCATTATTTCAATTTCACCCGTGGATCAGCGGCGGCATAACAAATATCGGTGAGCAGATTGGCCACCACAAACATCAGTGCGCCGATCAAAACCAGCGCCCGGACAACATCTATATCCGACGACAGCACCGCCGTTACACCGAGATAGCCCAGCCCCGGAATACCAAAGAATTTTTCGAGCAGGAGCGAGCCAGTGTACAGAAAAGGAATGGCAATCACGACATTGGTAATGATCGGAATCATAGCATTTTTCAGCACATGAACAAACAGCACGCGCGGCTTCGAAACGCCCTTGGCGAAGGCCGTACGGACATAGTCCTTATACATTTCGTCCAGCATGATCGTGCGATAGAAACGGATATTTGAACCCAATCCGCTCACAATCCCGATAAGGGCCGGCAACACGATATACCTGGCCGACTCATAGCCCCACACCGGAAACAGCCCCTCTTTGTAGGCCAGGAAATACTGCCCCACAATAATGAAAACCAGATAGTTAATGCTCATCAGCGCAACGGCGGTGACCACCAGAAAACGGTCGAGAAACTGGTTGCGGAAAAACGCACATACCAGCGATAGACTCACCGATACAATCAGCCCGATAAAAAAGATCGGAATCATGAGTGCCAACGAAGGCGGAACCCCATCGAGCAACAGCTTCGAAACCGGTTGCTTGAAATGCTCGGAAAAGCCCAGTTCACCCCGCGCCAATTGTCCGACATAAAAAAAGAGCTGTGAATCAAACGGGTTCGAAACAACGCGGCGCAATTTAAGTTTTTTAATTTCCAACGTCTGGAGATCGGTTTCAAATGCTCCGCTTTCCAATCCCTGGAAACGAACCTTTTCAGTTTTCCAATCGCTGGAAGAAAGTTCCTGTCCGGCCAACGTTCCTTCGCCGCGGTATTTAACTGTCCATTCGTATTCAACCTCGTCTTTCAGCTTGAATGCCAACGGATCGATTTCCGAACCCGGCTGAAGGGTGATGGATCCGGCTTCAGCTGACCACACGGCATTCGACCAGTTGCGCCAACGTCCTGCACCTTCCGCCAAATCCTGATCTTCATACGCCCGAATCGCAGAACGCGTCCCGAAAAAGAGCGGCCTATTCAATCCGCGCTGCTCATCAAAATTTTCGAGCATTTCAAGCGTCACATTTTTACCGAGCGCGATAGCCGCCAGATCGTTCGGCACAATATTAAACAGTGCAAACGTCACAAGAATGACCCCGATCACCGTCGGAATCATCTGCAACAAACGTCTGAGAATATACTTCAGCATGCCTATTCCCGCCCCGTCATATCGAGTTTGGTGTCGTCGTACGACTTAAACCACTGCTCACGCGTTTCATTGTTTATGCGCCGGTACTTGCCCATGCCATACGGGAAATCGTGCGGAACATAGTTTTCCAGCCAACTGTGTTTAAGCGCATAACTCATGGGCTGAAACAGGAAAATCCATGGTGAATCCTCTACAATAATTTCCGCCATATCTTCGTAAATCGCGGTACGCTCCGGCGTATCCTGCAGGGTCCGGATCTGCTCATACATTTTGTCAATTTCGGCATTCCTATAGTTGGAATGATTCGGTCCCGGCGACTCATTTTTACTGTAGAACAGCTGCAGGAAGTTTTCGGCATCGGGATAATCCGCCACCCAGCCCAATCGGAACATCTGCGCCTGACGGCGGTTCATCTTTTCAATAAATGAGGGCCAGGTATTGTAGGATGCTTTTAAAACAATGCCGATTTTCTGATACATATCGGCCATCAGCTCCATCGATTGGCGGGTATTGGAATCCGCACTGCCCAGCTCGATCGAAAGTTCGAGCCGTTTCCCCGTTTCCGGATCAACGCCTTCCGGATAACCGGCTTCAACCAACAGCTGCCGGGCCTTTTCCAGATCAAAAGCATAAGGCGAAGGCTTTTTTAAACTGCCCGCTAACGGCTGCGGAATCGGGCCGCCCAACGGATGCAGGCGATAGTTCATAAATTGGTTCATCTGGTCAAAGTCATACGCACAGCTCAGCGCCTGACGCAGCTTCTTATTCCGTTCGTTCTGTTCCGGATCCGCATTTTCACCCACAACAGGATCATCCCAGTTGAAGCCGATGTAGAACACATCAAGGGTCGGTGCCGAAATCAGATCAATCCCCCGCTCGCCCAGCGAATCGTTCAGCTGCTTGTCCCCGGTAATCACTTCATCCCAATTGTCGCGCGAAATGGCTGAAGCCCCCAGCTGGCCGGACAGGAACATCATCCAGGCCGTCGTCGAGTCCTCAATCACATACTGCACCATGCGGTCAATAAAGGGCAGCTGCTGCCCGGCATCTTTCAACAGCCCCGCCGCCGCATCTTCCGGCGTTCCATGAGTTGGGTAGAGTTCCACCCGCCCGGTTTCCGCCCATTTCGGACTGCGCTCAAATTCAATGCGGGAATTCCGGCGCCACTCCACCAGTTCATAGGGACCGGTTCCTACCGGATGATTTACAAAATCCTGACCGTAAAACTCGACCGCCTCGCGCGGCACCGCAAAGGCATAATGCATTGCGAGAATATAGAGCAGCTGCGGATAGGGATCGGTGAGCGAAATCTGCAGCGTGTAATCATCCAGCGCCCGAAGCCCTTCAACCTCGGCATCATAATCGGTCGGCTCTTTACTTTTGGATGCTTCGTGAAAATCGTTAATGCCCAGAATCCGGTTGTTATAGGCCCAGAATCCGGACGATACATTTTTCACATCGGCAATACGTTTGATGGAATAGATGAAATCTTCCGCCACCAATTCGCGTCCTTGCCCGTCGGGGAAACACGGATCGTCGTGAAAATAAATGCCTTTACGGATTTTGAAAGTATAGACGAGCCCGTCGTCCGAAATATCAGGCAGGGCTTCCGCCAGCAGCGGTTTCACCTTATACGGGCGTGCCAGATAATCGTACTCCAGCAGGCCTTCATAAATACGGGCGATGGCGAGCGACGAAGAAACCTCGCCGGCCGATGCCGGATCCAATCCGCGAATGGGATTGGTCTGGGAATAATAGACGGTTTCACTTCCAGCCCCTGGAAGGTTGCCCGACGTTTCCTCTCCGCATCCGAAAAGAAAAAGACTCCCCGCAATGACCGCCAAAGCGGCTGAGAGGAGTCTGTGCACTGGAGGTTTAAACCTCATTCAAAGAGCATTCAAGCTGTCGTTATTCTGCAGCTGCAGCAGGAGCGTCAACAACAACCTCTTCTTCGACCACGATCGGTTCTGCAGCCGGAGCGCCCAGATCCAGTTCTTGAACTGAACCGGACTCAACACCCACCACTTCCGACGAGGAACTCAGTTCACCGGCCATCAGCGGTTTGTCCTCCTGAGCGAACAATACGCTGAGCACCAGAGCAGAGGCCATGAAGACACAACCGATCACCACTGTAGTTTTCGAAAGGACATTCCCGGCACGTGCGCCGAACAGCGACTCACCGGCTCCTGCACCGAATGCAAGGCCCAGTCCTTCGCTTTTGGACTTCTGCAACAGCACAAGACCGATCAACAGTAGACAGCAGAGAACAAGAACAACAATAAACAGTGCTTTAATAAAAATCATAACAGTTCCTTACTTGGTTTACTTCGCGGCATTGATGATGCCTGCGAACGAAGCCACATCCAGCGCCGCGCCGCCGATCAGGCCGCCGTCGATGTCGGGCTGGGAAAGCAGCTCGGCTGCATTACCCGGTTTCATGGATCCGCCGTACTGAATGCGAACTGCATCAGCCGCTTCGGCACCAACCATATCCTTAACAATGCCGCGAATGAACGCGTGCACTTCCTGCGCCTGTTCGGCGGAAGCCACTTTACCGGTTCCAATGGCCCAAACCGGTTCGTATGCAATCACCAACTCAGTATACGCATCTGCAGAGACGCCCTTCAGACCTTCACGAACCTGAACTTCAACCACTTTCTCGGTGTTGCCGGATTCACGATCTTCGAGGGTTTCACCCACGCAGAGAATCGGACGCAGGTTCTTTTCGAGGGCCTTAATGACCTTCTTGTTAACCCATTCGTCAGTTTCTTTGTAATATTCCCGGCGTTCGCTGTGCCCGAGAATGACGTAACGAACAAAGAGTTCTTTCAGCATGGTGTGGCAGATTTCGCCGGTGTAAGCCCCTTCGTCTTCAGAAGACATATTCTGGGAACCGACAGCGATCTGACTTTCAGAAACGATATCGCTGACCGATTTAAGAGCGGTAAACGGAGGGCAGAGAACCACATCAACTTCAGTGCATCCACCGACTTCGCGCTTCAGTCCGTTGGCCAGTTCAACAGCTTCTTCGATGGTTTTGTTCATTTTCCAGTTTCCGGCAATGATCTTCTTTCTCATTTAAACAGTCTCCGTTTTCGTAAAAATATTTCAGTTAACACCCGTTGCGATTCAAAAAATGAAGGGGGAATCTAGCGAAAGGCACAACGTTAAGCAAAGGCCAAAGTATAAAAAAGGCTCAATTTCGTTGCCCCTTTTTTCGCCGCGATTTCCTCTAAAGAATCAGAAGCTGATAGCCCTGCTGAATAAACCGAACAAGACTCGGATGTCCTTTATAATCACCGGAAAGAAAATTCCGCTGCTGTTCGGAGAGCTGATCCTTCACATTAAAGTTTTCCGCGCAATGATCGCAGATCTCCAGAACCGTGCCGGAATTCACCACGCTCAGATACGCTTTATTCATCGGATGTGCCGGATCCCGGAACTGAACCGCCCATCCCGCTCCGGCCCCGTCAAAGATCAACGCAACCTTATAGCCACTTTCGGCAAGTTCCTGCGCATATAAAAGCGCATGCATGGCCCGGGCGGCGCCCTCATTGGTTTCATTGCCGGATTGCAGAATAATGGCGAACTTTTCTTTCGGCTCTGCGCCGAAACAAACAACAGCTGTCATCAGTAATAAAAAGACGATTTTTTTCATCGATAAGCCTCCCATTAAAAGTAGGACGAATTTGATACAGGATTTTCCAGACATTGGAAAGCGGAGCCTGTAGCATTCGCGATTCACAATTTAGAATCGTATTACGAAGGAATATCCTATGGACAAAAAACTCTTCCTCATCGACGGCATGGCCATCATCTACCGCGCCTACTTCGGCTTCATCCGCAATCCCCGCATCAATTCCAAAGGCGAAAACGTCTCGGCAGTCTACGGTTTCGTAAACACCCTGCTCGATATCATCCACACCTACGAGCCCACCCATATCGCCGTTGCGCTCGATGCCTCCGGCCCCACCTTCCGCCACGAAGAATTTCCGGAATACAAAGCCAACCGCGATGAAACCCCCGAAGGCATCCGTACCGGCGTTCCGCACATCAAAAACCTGTTGAAAGCGTTCAACATTCCGATGCTCGAATATCCCGGCTTTGAAGCTGACGACGTGATCGGCACCCTCGCCCGACAGGCGGAAAAGGAAGGGTTTGATACCTATATGGTCACGCCCGACAAAGACTATGCCCAGCTCGTCGACGAACACACCTTCATGCTCAAGCCCGGTCGCAGCGGGGGCGATGCCGAGCTGCTCAACGTCAAAAACATTCTCGAACAGTGGAATATCGAAAAGATCGAACAGGTTATCGACATTCTCGGCCTCGCCGGCGACACCGCCGACAACATTCCCGGCGTTCCAGGCATTGGCCCCAAAACCGCGCAGAAACTCATCGCTCAATTCGGCTCCGTCGAAAATCTGCTCGAAAACACCGATCAGCTGAAAGGCAAACAGAAGGAAAAGATAGAAGAAAACAAAAATCAGGCCCTGCTCTCCAAACGGCTCGTCACCATTAAATGCGATGTCCCCGTAAAGGAAGATCCCGAAAGCCTGCTCCGCGGCAAACCCAATGACAACGACCTGAAACTGCTCTTTACCGAACTTGAATTCAAATCAATGATCAAACGGCTCTTCGGCGAATCGCCCACCTCGGCCTCCGTCGCTGTGGCCGCCGCCAGTTCCGGTCAGGGCGATCTGTTTGAATTCGCCGCCGCTGAACACCCTGAAATGACCCAGCCCGCACCGGGCTTTAAAACCATTAAAGATGTCAAACACACCTACCACCTCGTCACCACCGCCGCCGAACGCGAAGCACTGGCAAAAACACTCTCCGGCACCATGGAAATCTGCTTCGACACCGAAACCACCGGCCTCGATGTCCGCACCGCCGAACTGATCGGCATTTCCTTCTGCATCAATCCCGGCGAAGCCTGGTACGTCACCCTCCCGCCCGATCGCGAACAGGCCCTGCTGGCACTGAAACCCTTTCTTCCAATCCTTGAAAGTTCCGATGTCCGGAAAGTCGGCCAAAACCTGAAATACGATATCAGCGTACTGAAGTGGCACGGCATTGAAGTGAAAGGGCAGCTGCTCGATACCATGCTTGCGCACTACCTCATCGATCCGGACCAAAGCCATAAAATGGACCGCATGGCTGAAATCGAGCTGAATTATTCACCCGTTCCCATCGAAGCGCTCATCGGCGAAAAGAAGAGTACGCAGAAATCAATGCGCGAGGTCGACCTCGACGAGCTCTGCGAATATGCCGCCGAAGACGCCGACATCACCCTCCAGCTTTGGCATAAACTCAAACCCATCCTTAAAGAGCGTGGACAGGAACGCGTCTTTTACGAAATTGAAACACCGCTCCTGCCCGTACTCTGCCAAATGGAATACAACGGCATTAATCTGGATGTTACCAACCTCGACGCCTATTCCATCGTACTCGGAGAAAAGATCAAGACCTTGGAAAAAAGCATCTACACCCGCGCCGGCATGGAATTCAACCTCAACTCTCCCAAGCAGCTCGGCGAAGTGCTGTTCGATCTGCTTCAACTCGTGGACAAACCCAAAAAGACCAAAACCGGCCAATATAAAACCAACGAAGAGGTTCTTTCCGGGCTGGCCCACGAACACGAAATCGTGCGCGAAATTCTCGAATACCGCGGTCTGACCAAACTCAAAAGCACCTATGTCGATGCCCTGCCCAAGGAAGTTTTTCCAGACACCGGAAGACTGCACACCACCTTCAGCCAGGCCATCACCACCACCGGACGCCTCTCTTCCGTGAACCCGAATCTGCAGAATATTCCGATTCGCACCGAAGAAGGCCGCGAAATCCGCCGCGCATTTATTCCACGAAAGGGCTTCACCCTGCTCGCTTCCGACTATTCCCAGATCGAGCTGCGCATCATGGCCGAGCTTTCCGGCGATGAAGGCCTCCGCGAAGCTTTCATCCACGGCGAAGACATTCACACCGCCACCGCCGCCCGTGTCTTCGGCGTCGAAAAGGATGACGTCACCCGCGAAATGCGCTCCAAAGCCAAGATGGTTAACTTCGGCATCATCTACGGCATCTCCGCCTTCGGCCTTTCGCAACGCCTCGGCATTCCCCGCAAAGAAGCGCAGGAGATCATCGAGCAATACCGCGCCAACTATCCCGGCGTGCAGGACTACCTCGACACCACCATCGAATTTGCGCAGAAACATGAATACGTGCAGACCATCGCCGGACGCCGCCGCTATATCCGCGACATCAATGCCAAAAACCAGATGGTCCGTTCCGGCGCCGAGCGCAACGCCATCAACGCCCCGATTCAGGGCACCGCCGCCGATATGATCAAGATTGCGATGATCAGCATCCAGAAAATGCTCGAAGAGCGAAAAACAAAAACCAAGCTCCTCCTCCAGGTCCACGACGAACTCGTCTTCGACCTCGCCCTCGACGAAGCCGACGAACTGATTCCTTTGATCGAAGAAAAAATGAAATCCGCCATCCCCATGAAAATCCCGATTTTAGTTGAGAGCGGAACCGGCACCAACTGGCTCGAAGCGCATTAAGAAAAATGGACAGCAAGCTCGAAAAGCAATTCAGGGAACGCGCCGTTGAACTCGGAAACTCCGGCGACCCCAATGCGTTGCCTGAGCTGACCGAACTGACGCGCTCCCCCGCCGCCAATGTGCGCCGGCTTGCGGCATCGGCCATCGGCAAGTTGGCCGGGTTGGCGAATGCGAAAAAGGCTGTCTCCGCTCTCGTTCCGATGCTTCGCGACGCCAAGCCACAGGTTCGGCAATATGCCATGAAAGCACTCAAGGCCTACGGTACAGCTTCCAAATGTGCCCTCTCCGATTTGCGGGACTTAGCCATCAGCCCTGTTGAACCCGAATACAATAATCGAGATGCCAAACGGGCCGTTGAAACGATTGAGGAGGCATTGCGTATCGCAGAGAAGCAAGCGGTCCGTTGCTGCCAACGCTGTGGCGTCGAGCTGGAAGCCGATGAATTCGCCCGCTCACAAAAAGCCTTCCAACGCCCGTTCTGCAATTATTGCTTCGATGAAGTTTTCATGGAACGTCGCAATTTTGAAATGAAAGTGGAGTTACAAAAGAAGATCCGCGCTAAAGATGGAACGTGGGTGCAGTCCGATGGTGAGCGCCTGATTGCCGAGATTCTTTCCGCCGCCAATATCCGCTACCGCTACGATGAACGATTCCGCATTCTCGATGGCTACGCCATTCGTCCCGACTTCTATCTCCCCGAATTCGATATCTATATCGAATACTGGGGTATGACGACTGCGGATTATAAAATCGGCATGCTCAAAAAACAGCAACTCTACCAGCAGCAAGGCAAGCGCCTCATCTCGCTCTACCCAAAAGATAAACCACGAATGCAAAAGGTGCTCATGCAAAAGTTGGAGCAGTATCGATGACTCAGATTCTCTCCTGCTCAAACCGGGACAATATTCTGGATAAGGCGGCGTTGGTTCAACGCGGGCTAGAGGTGCTTATTGCTCAGGAAAGAAAACAACGACGAGCCGCAATTGGAGAAACTGAAAAGAATCTCAAGCCGATGCCCCGCCGCAAGAACATCACCTAATAATGCAGGTTCAAGAAACAGGCCCTTTTGGTGAAGCTGGCAACGCAAACAAAAAAGGCGCCTCGCAAAGCGGGGCGCCTTTAAAAATGGTGAGTGATAGAAGATTCGAACTTCCGACCCCTACCATGTCAAGGTAGTGCTCTAACCAACTGAGCTAATCACTCTCAAAAAGAAGCACGGAATATACGCACGGGCCTCGGCCCTGTCAACCGGACGAAGCATAAATTTTCCAATCCTTGGAACGCGGGTTTTCACGGCGGGCACTTCGGCGCAAGTTTAATCAGCAGCGACGCGGTATTCAGAAGGCGAACATCCAAAGTATTTACGGAAAACACGGGAAAAATAGAGTGGATCTTCGTAGCCGACCGCCTGCGCAATTTCAGCAACGGGATGGTGCTGCTTGGTCTTCAGCTGCGTGGCCGCAAGTGTCAACCGATGGTCCACCTGATATTGTTTAAAACTCAGACCGGTCACTTTTTTAAATACCCGAGAAACCGTTGAAGCACTGCGCCCCGCCAATGCAGAAGCCTCGCTGAGCGACAGCTCGCGGTCCGGCATTTTTCTGATACGCTCAATAACCGGCTCAATCAGATCGTAGTCTTTATGGTGGATCAGCTGCCCCCCGACAATAAATTCAAGGAGATGCCGGAACATCGAAAGCAGGGTTTCAACTTTATCCTCCGGAAAAATAGCCGTCTGCTCATAGGCGGCCTGCAGCGCATCCGTCCCCTGCTCTTTTTTCCAAAGCCCGGAATACGGCGACTGAACGGGCGCCGCCTCACTGCGGAACTGGCCCAGCATGACGTATCCGGCCAAATCCCCATCAATAAGAATCGGTACCGTGGCCTCCCGCATGCCGGCGTGGCAGGTGTAGGAAATCATATCCTGCCGCTCAAAAGCGGTATGCATCATTTTATGATCCAGCTCACGGCACATGGCATCGAGCCCCAGTGTTTCGCGCAGCATCGTGCAGTGCTGACAATTCGGACGCCCGATTTTATCCGGATAAATCAGCCGGCCATCGGGACTGAAGAGAGAAATCCGGATATCATGAAGTTCCGTATACAGGTCGAAAATTTCGGCCACTTTCTGACTGATCGTGTGGTGTAAGGATTCCAACATATAAAACCGTCCCGGGTTCTTCGTTCTTGGTCCATGGCTCGCCATATCCGGCCCTCCATCTAAGGACGAAGGACCAAGCATTAAGGACAAGTGACAAAAAAAGCATAACATGCATTTTTTGTCCATGTCTTTGCCGGGTTATCCCATGGAAGAAAGGCGCACGGCTCCATATATTGAGATCCTCACAAGTCAGTAAACCGGAGGAACACCCATGTATGACAAAGAAGTAGTGAAAAAAGCGCAGGCCATCCATGCTGAAATCTACGGCACCGAAGCCACCGCCGTTTCCTATGCACCGGGACGCATCGAGGTCCTGGGCAACCACACCGATTACAACGCCGGAACCACATTTTCATGCGCGATCAACATGGGGCATTGCTTCTGCATTTCCAAATCAGACAAACCGGGCATCCGGCTCACGGCCGGTGACATCAAGGAAACCGCTGAATTTGACCCGACCAACAACGACCGCCTCGAAAAGAAATTCCAGTGGGCCAACTATGTGAAAGGTGTATTCTTCTATCTCCGCGAATATGGCGTGGAAGTCGACGGCGTCGACTGCACCTTCCTCGGCTCCATTCCCATGGGCGCCGGCCTCTCCTCCTCCGCCGCCCTCGAAGTTGCCACGGCATTTGCCGCGCTGAGCTATGCCGGAAAAGAGCTCGATAAAAACACCATCGGAATTCTCGCCCAGAAATCGGAAAACAACTTTGCCGGCTGCAACTGCGGGCTGCTCGATCAATTCTCCAGCATTTACGGCGTACACCACGGCCTGATCCATTCCGACTTCCGAACCCTGGAAACCTATCCGGTGAAACTGCCCGATGATGTGGTCTTCCTGATGATCAATCCCCACATCAAACACGCCCTCGCAGACTCTCCTTATAATGCGCGCCGCATCAGCTGCGAAAAAGCGGCGGCTGAACTGAATGCACTGGTGGACTACGACGTTTCCGCACTCCGGGATATCAAATTCGAAGATTTCGACGCCCTTAAAGGAAAGATCGATCCGGAAGCCGCACAACGCGCCACCCATGTGGTTGGAGAAATTTACCGCGTTGAAGAAGGCGTTAAACTCCTGGCTGAAGGCAAACTTCCGGCGTTTGGACAATTCCTGTTCGACTCCCACGAAACCTCCCGCACCGCATTCGAAAACTCCTGCGATGAACTGGACATCGTGGTGGAAGCGGCCCGCAGTGCCGGTGCGCTCGGCGCCCGCCTTTCCGGCGGCGGCTGGGGCGGTAGCGTGGTTGCGCTGGTGCATGCCGCCGATGCCGAAACCATCTGTGATAAAATTATTCAACTTTGCAAAGAGAAAGATCTTGAGCCCACGGCGGAAATCATAGTTCCTTCCCAAGGTGCACAGATTATTAAATAATACGTAACACGTAATGCGTTGCTTACACCTGTAAAAGATGACGTATTATGAATTACTCATTACGGAGATTCTCAAATGAAAGTTTTAGTTGCCGGCGGAGCCGGATATATCGGAAGCGTTACCACGCAGATGCTCTGCGAAGAGGGACACGATGTGGTGGTGTTCGATAACCTCGAACGCGGACATCAGGAAGCCATCGATCCCCGCGCTAAATTCCTGCAGGGCGACCTGCGGTATAAAGAAGACATCAAAAGTGCACTGCTGGCCGAACGCCCGGATGCCGTCATTCACTTTGCCGCCTATATTGAAGTCGGCGAGTCCATGGTTACCCCCATGCCCTTCTACGAAAACAACGTCGGCGGCTCGCTGAATCTCATGAGCGCCATGGTGGAGTCCGGCTGCAAGAAGCTCATCTTTTCTTCCACCTGCGCCACCTACGGAACGCCCGAGCGCATTCCGATGGACGAAAGCCTGCCGCAGAAACCGGAATCCGTTTACGGCGATTCCAAACTGCTCTGCGAACACATCTTTAAATCCGGCCAGGACATTCACGGTATTGAATGCGTATTTCTGCGCTACTTCAACGCCTGCGGAGCCACCAAACAGTACGGCGAAGCGCACGAGCCCGAAAGCCACCTGATTCCGCTCGTGCTGCAGGTTGCTCAAGGAAAACGCGAAAAAATCTATATGTTCGGCGATGACTACGAAACCCGGGACGGCACCTGCGTCCGCGACTATATTCACATCAAGGATTTGGCACAGGCGCACATTCTGGCCCTGAAGCCCGGCATCTCCGGCGCTTTCAATCTGGGCAACGGCGACGGCTATACGGTGAAGGAAGTCATTGAAGTCTGCCGCGAAGTGACCGGCCACCCGATTCCGGCGGAAATTCAGCCGCGTCGTGCGGGCGACTGCACGGCACTTGTGGCCGATTCCACCAAAGCGCGCACTGTGCTCGGCTGGGATCCGAAACACGCCGATCTCAAAGACATCGTGCAGAGCGCCTGGGACTGGCATACCGCTCATCCGAACGGATATTAAACGGGATTCCACAGCCTCGGTGCACCGCGCCGTGGCCTGCCCACAAAAAAACGCCGGTTTCCAATGATTGGAACCGGCGTTCTTCATTTTCCAGCGACTGGAAAATCAGGCTTCTTCGAAAAGCCAGGTGGAGAGATAACGCTCACCAGTATCGCAGATCACGGTAACAATCAGCTTACCGTCATTCTCCGGCTTCTTAGCCAGCTCAATCGCAGCATGCACATTACCGCCGGCAGAGATTCCGCAAAGGATACCTTCTTCTTTTGCCAGACGACGTGCCATACGGCCAGCTTCGTCGCCATCGATCTTAACGATGTCGTCGATCAGACTCGTATCGAGGTTGTTCGGGATGAATCCCGCACCAATGCCCTGAATCTTATGCGGACCGGGTTTTCCGCCGGAAATCACCGGAGACTGGATCGGCTCAACCGCCACAATCTGCAGGCTGTCTTTACGCGGTTTGAGTGCCTGGGCCACACCGGTCAGCGTTCCGCCTGTGCCGACACCGGCAACAAAAACATCAACAGCGCCATCAGTATCCTTCCAGATTTCTTCGGCGGTGGTTTTGGAGTGAATGGCCGGGTTGGCCGGGTTGTCGAACTGCTGGAGCATGATGGCATCCGGATGTTCTTCAACCAGTTTTTCAGCGGCGGAAATCGCACCGGGCATTCCTTTTTCCGCAGGTGTGAGCACCAGTTCAGCGCCCAGCACCTGAAGCAGACGGCGCCGTTCAATGCTCATGCTTTCCGGCATGGTGAGAATCAGTTTGTAGCCCTTAGCGGCAGCGGTGAAGGCCAATGCAATTCCGGTGTTTCCGCTGGTCGGCTCAACCAGTGTGGAGCCGGGCTTAATCAGTCCTTTGGCTTCCGCGTCTTCAATCATGGCAACGCCGATACGGTCTTTAACGCTGGAAAGCGGGTTGGCTGATTCCATTTTCACAGCAACTGTGCCCGGCAGGCCGGCGCTGATGCGGTTCAGTTTAACCAGAGGGGTGTTACCAACAGTTTTTGTGATGTCGTCATATATAGGCATAATTAGTTCTCCGTTAGATATTAAACATTATGGGTTGGTTTGCTGTGCGCTTCAGATAATCATCGTGCAGTTCTTTCAACGTGATTTTCGAGAAGTAGGCCCGAAGCTCATCGCTGGCTCCCTGCCACACACGCTGAACAACACAGGAATCTGATCTGCTGCATCCTTCTGCAAGACAACCGACAAGATTAATGTCCCCTTCCGATGCAGCCAGAATGTCATAAACCGTGATGTCCACCGGCTCTTTTGCCAGGCGGAAACCGCCGCGCAGGCCACGGACACTGTTGACCAGTCCGGCATTTTTCAGCGGAACAATAATTTGCTCAATATAGTCCGTCGAGATGCCTTCCTGTTCCGAAATGCGCTTCTTCGGAACGGGCTGATCCCCCTGCAGGCGGGAAATACAGAGTAAAATACGGGTGGCATAACGGCCTTTTGTAGATAATTTCATTTTACTGCTCCAAGTAAACTGTGAATTGGTTATAACTTTTATCATGTATAAACATGACTTTATTACCCGTCAAGATTCATTGTTGTAAAAATGTGTACGGGTTTTATGGAATAACCGGATTTCATATTTTATTCAGTAAAACAGCAATTTAATAGTCGTTCCGCCAGTTCACTCCCAGGCCCGGCTGCATCTTCGGACCGGTGTAGGTTTCCACCGAAAAATGACGGGTCACCTCCAGTTCCGCCATCATGCCGGTTTCGCCGCGGGCTTCGAGCGATTGATTGACTTCCACATACAATCCGGAGGTGATGTATTTTCCCGCTGCCACCGAAGAGGCTTCCCCCGCCGCTTCAGCTTCGCGCCATTCAAGTGTGTCCACCCCGATGGCCTTGCGGACGCCATACATGAACCCCGGCCCGCTCATTCCGCCGGAAAGCTGCCGGGCCGCCATGGCAATCTGATAGGCCTGATACGGGGAAATTGAACTTGTATCCCGATTAAACAGCACGTGGGAAAGCACTTCATCTTCCGGCATCGACGGGGTGGATTCCAGCCGGAACCGCGGATCGCTCACCGGCCCGTTCAGCACCAGACGGCCCGTTACATCGCGACGGGAATATTCCGCAGTCAGATTATCCAGATTTGCATTAACCGGAATGGAACCGTCCATCTGAATATCGCCCTCCGTAAACCGGAATTTTTTACCGACAAAACTCACAAAACCCCGCTGCGGCTCAATCGTACCGCTCACCGACACCCCCTTCGGCGTATCTTTAATATGCAGACTTCCGCCCAGCACCGCTTCAATCATGGAGGCATTCACAAAAACCTTATCCGGAAACTTCAGCTGAATATCCAGACCGACCGGCGACGGCTTCCGCTTTTTGCGATTCACCTGAACCACGGCATTCGTTTCAGCCCGATGATAATCCGTCAGCAGCGGAGGGGCCGGCGTGATGATATTATCGAGCATAATATCTGCCCGATCAATCGTCATCGTGCCGGCAACAAGCGGACGGCTCAACGGCCCGTTCACCTGAAGGTTGCCGGACACCTGGGCAGTAATTTCATCGCGGCTGACAATGTTCGCTTTTGAAAAATCAATATTCAGATCGAATCCGCGCGGCATCACCCCGCCGCTGAGCGCAACCCGCCCTGCCCCGCCATCGGATGCCACAGCGTGTTTCGCCACAAATCCCGTCTCGTTTGCCTCGAAGTCCGCGTTAAAATCGCGAAAGACAAAACCCAGCGCATAGTTTTCGTAGTGCCCGTTTTCGACTTTAAGAAATCCCGAAGGAACCCCCTCGTTATAGCTGACCTGCGCATTCAGCCAACCGGCGATGAACTGATTTTCGAACAGCGCCAGCCGATTAAAAATATCCAGATCCAGACTGGCATCCACATTCCCCGAAATTGACCGGGGCACCGGCGCATAACGCGGCGGGTTCAGCGACAAAACGGCCGGCATCTTCAGATCAGCCAGAAAATAACCGCTTGTATAATTTGTGATTGAGGTCTGCGCAAAAAGCATGCCCTCCGCAAGCCCGCCTGAAATATGAAAATCAAGTTCCGGCAGTTCATCCAGCGCATCTTTGGCACTGGAAAGGCCGACAATGCTCAAGTCCGCCGCGACTGCCGGTTCGCCCAACAGGCCGCGCACGGAAAAGGAGCCGCTCACGCGGCCATTAAAATTCGAACTTCCAGCCATTGGAAACCGCCCCAGATCGGTTTCAGGAATTGTTCCGACCAACCGGACGGCATCCGGATTCAACTGCCCCGACATCACCATCGAAACCGCATCCCATCCCCGGATTTCCAATTCATGGAGCGCAACCCCCCAGGTTTTGTTTTTTGTTGAAACATCGGCCGTTCCGCGCACATCAAACCGGTTCGTCTGCGCATTGATGAACGAGGAATCCAGCGCCACATTAATTGTTGCATTGCTGAATGCCAGCGACAGATCTCCGGCCCCGGAATAATCCGGATTCTTGAATTGAAACTGCTGGAACTGCAGTTCCTTATTTTTAAACTGCAATCGCGTTGCCAGCCGGTTGGTCTGCCCGCCCATCAGCAGATCGGTTTTCAGCACAGCCGTCACGCCATCGGCCCGAATCACGGCATCCGCCTCCCCGGAAATCTGTTCGAGCCCGAAGGTTGGGCGGGTCATGCGATCCAGCCGGGCCGAAACGTTAAGCTGATCTTCTTTTGTTCCGGCAACCCGGGCATCGAGTTCCACCACGCCTTCGGCATCGCCGCCGACCAACAGAATCCCCGTAAACTGTCCGGACGGGAGCAAGCTGATTTCGCCCGAATGAACCGAATAGGAAAGCGGCGTTCCCGTCACCGCCTTATCCAATTGAAAACGTTCAACCGAAAGCCCGTCCAGCCGGACTTCCCGGGGTTGGAACTTTGCGGTCTTGTTCCCGTCCGGCTTCATCGGTTTTCCATAGGTTGGAAACCGATGCCAGACAATGGCTTCAGCACTCAGGCGCGGCACATGAATGCGCTCCTTAAAAATTTCCTGAATCATCCAGCGACACTGCAGCCCGTCTGCCGTCAGCCAGATTCCCTCGGCATCGCCCACTTCCAGCCGACTGATGTTCACCTTCCCCGGAATCCAGCCGCTGATCGTGCCGATACGAACCTCCAGCTGCTCCGAACGGCTCAAAACGGATGAAAGCGTCCGGGCCAGCAACGCTTTTCCCGGAGGCGTCTGAATGAACAGAAACGCAAGGACCGGAAGCAGCAGAAGCAACCCAACGAATACTTTCAGAATGGACCTTTTCTTCTTCATTAAAACGACTGTCCCAAACTGATATAAAACTGAAGCCGTTCCTGCTGTTCGGCTGTTGCATTCAACGGATATGCCAGATCAACGCGCAACGGGCCGATACCGGTGAAATAGCGGATGCCCAGACCGGCTCCGTAACTCAACGATTGATCATAGCCATCGCTCACCAGCGAATTATACACCGTGCCGCCGTCCAGAAATGCAACATACCCCAGTTTGGCACCGGGTTGCATGCGAAGTTCGGCGGAAAATTCCAACAGCTTATTCCCGCCGGTCGGGGTTCCGTCTAATTGCGGCCCGACATCCTGATAGGCATAACCGCGAATGGAACCGCCGCCGCCCGCATAATAGCGTTCATCAGCCGGAACCTCATCCACCGCCGCCCCGTCAATACTGCCCAGCGTCAGCCGCAAAGCCGAAGAAACCCGATAGCGTTCCCACCACATATGATATTGCCGGCCCTCCAGATAACTTTTCAGAAAAGGGTTTTCGTTCACCACATCCGCAAACCACGAGGTTCGGCCGAAAACCTGAAACCCCTTCACCGGATTCAGTCGATCATTCCGGTAATCAAACGTGGCCTGCAACGGAAAAACAACATAGCCATAGCGGCTGGCATCCGAAAACTGTTCAACATTGGAGTAGTTATATCCAATCCCGGCACCGCCCTGAATCGATGGCGTGAAATCGCGGATCACCATCGCCGTTCCATTGAGCATATCTGAATCGTAGGCATCCGGCGTTTCCCGGGCTGCCACCAGTTCCAGCACCAGCGCCTGATTGGCATCCAGAAATCCCGAACGAATCAAACGGCCACTCCACTCCAGCAGAATGGGCGACCCCGTAAACTCCGTCTCAAAGCGCTCTCCGCCCCCGAGCACGTTCCGGTGCTCCCAATAGATGGAGCCCCCCGGCCCGATGTCTGAATAGTTCACTCCCAGCCGAATCGTCCGCACATCGCGTTCCTTCAGCACCGCCACAATCGGAATCGCATTGGTTCCCGCCACCTGCTGCGGTTCCACCCGCGCCGAACCGAACTGCCCGGTTCCCAACAGCAGGGTTTCAAAATCGCGCACCAGATCAGAATCGTAGCGCATCCCCTCTTTCCACGGGACCTGCCGCTGAATATATTTCGACGGATAGCGCTCCACCCCCTCCACCTGCAGCGGCCCGAAAAATGCCAGAGTTCCGGGCTCGAACGTCAATGCAAGATCCACCGTTTTAGTTTCCCGATTCACCTCAACCGACCGCGACAGCAAACTCGCAAACGGATATCCCTGACGCTTCAGCTGATCAATAATCCGCTGCTGCTCCGCAAAAACATTAATCGCCACCGCCGCCTGCCCCGAACGAACCATCGGCTTGATTTTCAATTTTTCATCCGAATTATTCGCATACGTCAAATCAACCGAACCGAAGCGATACTGCGGCCCCTGCTCAATCGTCAGAACAATCCGGACCTTGTCGCCCTTCGTAACGATTTCATACGCCACCGTGCCGTCATAAAATCCGCGCGATTCAAGAATCTGTTCAATGACCGGCACATCCTGCTCAATCCGATGCCGCAGCTGGCCCATCGTCGAAGGAACGCGCTTCCGCATCGTGATCGTCCGCGAAGACTGTTTCACCGCCCGCTTCACTCCGCCATCATCCGCGCCCTTCAACTTGACTTTATATTCCACCCCCTCCGCAGCCGAAAAAACAAGAGAGGCCATGCATAACCATGCAAAGCCAATCGTTCTCCATCTGCGCAGATAATCTTTCATATAACGAACCACAGCCTAGGCCATTCTGCTTGAAACATACAACTCAAACGATATAACTCCTTACATGAAAATTGGCATCTGCGAATGGAATATTCCGCACCCCGAAACCGCACCCCGGTTTGAATGGGCCGCACAGGCCGGCCTCAAAGGATTGGAAATCGACCTCGAAAACGCCGGCGGCAACGAACCCCGTTTCCGCGAACTTTCCAACCATTGGAAACTCGAACTGCCAACCCTTGGAATCAATGCCTGCTGCAAACACAGCATGTGCGATCCCGCGCAACTCGGAATCCTGAAAAGCACATTCGAAAGCGCCGTGCAAACCGCCGCCGAACTCAACATCCCGAAACTGCAGGTACCCAGCTTCTGTGAAAGCTTCATCAACTCCGACGCCGACTTTGAACAAACCGTCGAATGTTTCCGCCTGCTCTGCAAACTGGCCGAAGGCACCGGCCTCATCATTGGAACCGAAAACGCCCTCTCCGCCGAAAAGCAGCTCGAACTGCTCAACCGTGTCGGCTCCGACCAGCTTAAAATCTATTTCGACACCCGCAACGCCTTTGCCATGAGCGGCCTCAACTCCGCCGAAATCCTCGAAGCCCTCTATCCCCACATCTGCGAAGTGCACCTCAAAGACGGTACCGACAACGGCCCCTCCCAACCGCTGGGAAAAGGCAATTCCGGTTTTTTCCAATGCCTGGAAATCCTCAAAACCAAAAACTACACCGGCTGGCTCCTGCTCGAAAACGACTACAAAACCCTTTCAGCCTGCCAGGCCGATATCCACACCGCAAAAACAGGTATGAAACAGGCTGAATGATTTCGAGGCAGAAGACTTCCTCTTTCCGGATGTATTAAAAATCAGCCTTGCGATAATTTTTCCCGCCCCGAAAACTCTTTCAGTATTGATTATTTAAAATGCACCTGTTTAAATCTTTGTTTATTTTACAGAAATAATTTTCCGGAGATGAATTATGCGGAATTCAGTGCGATTGAGTTAGATGATTCCATATATCCCCGGAAAACACTGAATCCATTTAACCCACTGTTGGACTGACAGAAAAATAAAAATCGAAGGTGCTTAAAAAATACTCCGGTGCCTGAATGAAAAAACTGAATAAAACAAATCCATACCGTTCAACCGGAACCCCCAGTCACTCGATTGCAACCTGCTTTTCCTGACCGATTGATTCTCGGCAAATTCCGAATGACGGAAATAAAATGCTTAACTTCGATAACCGGAATACTAAAGAAAACCGTCCAACCAGGGGCTTGACCTTACCGTGAAAACGCCCGTTTGATCCGGTCAACGTTTATGTTCACGGCAGGTCAGCCCGAACGTTGGACTGAGAAATTTAATTGATCTGTGACAGAGTAAAATTTGGAGAGATAATCAATTCAGATTCTCTGAAAAACAAGCAGCTCAACCGGAATAAACAAACTGATTCTCCGGAACAAAAAATAAATTCCGAACATCGGAAAAATTGAAGAACAGAAATCGGTTGAGAGAGCTAAATCAGAATCCAGTGAAGACATAAAAGAATTCCAATCATCGG
>JARNMJ010000038.1 GCA_029432795.1 Pontiellaceae bacterium B12219 | reverse complement strand
TTTCACGCTTCGAGAAACTCGACGTCATGTTCTGCGCCTTTATTCACTTTGCGCTCACCGTGGACATGCTCCCGTTGTGTTAACACGCCCTAGTTGGAATAGCAGTACTAATTCATCCGGAGTCAAGCGATCAACATCATCAATAACGATGAGCAGTTGGCCGGACTGCGCCATAGATTTCATGAGCTGTCCTCTGATCTCCTCAAGAGATTTTTGCCTAGCTTCACCGCGAGCCTGTAATAGCTTAGAAAGTTTCTCCGCTACAATGTTTGCCCGAGCGCATAAGATTGATACGCCTAAAAACAGAGTGGCTAATATGTAGGCTATTGGCTTAATCCATCCCGGCGGAACGATTCTAAAAGACAGCATTAAACCGGTTGCTAATAGGAATATTAAAACGATTGCCTTTTGCATGAGGTTGGCGGTTTCTGCCCCAAAATCCAGATAGGCGGCATAGAGTCGCCAATGCTTGGCTCTTGCTTTGTCATCCTTGGTCGGGCTTTTTTCAAGAGCGATCTGGATTTCTCTGAAAAACGCCTGAGCAATTTGCGACTGACTACTCCATTGCCACGGATTGAATTCAATTATTTTGGGAGAGTCCGGCTTTTCGCCTTCCAACGACTCTAAAATCATATTCTTAACCGAAGACTTCCCGCTACCCCATTTCCCGTACAGGCCCAGAACCAAACTATCATCGCCAGCCCAATTTCTTATCGCGGTTGCGATTGATTCAGAAAACCTTGCTCTGTTTAGAACATCCTCCGATTTTCCTTTAATTGGCTGATCCGCTGAAAATGCATGTTCTTTATCTGGCATACCAAACCCCTATATAATCAATTCAGATCAAAAAAGCTTAATGCGCAACAGGAAAAGGGGGTCAGTCTCGCAATCTAGTAAACAATCATTCCTCAGATCTTATCCAAGAGACTAGAACGCATTTCCCATCATCCGCCCACTCAGCTGCACAATCCATACGCACAGCAAAAATATTCGCACAGCTTATCGGGATTCAGGTTTAAGTAAAGGAAAGGGTTTTAAGAAGCTGGGGCTTTTTGCGCGTAGCGCTCTGGCTTGTCCCGCCATAGCCGCCTAACGCGGAGCGAGGCTGGCCGGAGAACCGCCCGTCTTTCCCTTCCGTGTATTTCGTGTATTCAGGGGTTCAAAAATTTTCCGTCCACCTTCGCAAAGGTTACGCAATCTGCCTTCGTCGCATCTACATATTCATTTCCAATGTATGGAACTCCGTGTGCCTCTGAGTCCTCTGTGGTGAAAAAATTCCTATCCACCGTGCGGCGGGTTCGGCGAACCGGCCCTACCCAATTAAACCGCACCGCCTTTTTCCACCGCTCCGCGATCACGGATCGCAGCTACATAAAGATCCCGTCTATCCTGTAGATCCTGTCTAAAAACCTCTGTGGTGAAAACTCATCCATCGGCGGCGGGTTCGGCGAACCAGCCCTACCTAATAGGCAAAAGTGTCAGGGCAAAAGTGTCAGTCCTATTATTTCGGCAAAAGTGTCAGTCCTATTATTTCGTTATCAAACCCAAAGCTGCCGATCGAGCGTGCGGTATTGGATGGCTTCGGAAATATGGTGCGAATGAATGGTTTCGCTTTCGGCGAGATCGGCGATGGTGCGGGCAACTTTCAGAATCCGGTCGTAGGCGCGGGCGCTGAAATTCAGATCGCTCATGGCGGCTCTTAAAATCTGTTCGGCATCGGATTCCATCGTGCAAATCTGATGTAGAATCTTGCTCCGCATATTGGCGTTACAATGGGTGCCCGGCTGATTCTTATAGCGCTCCTGCTGAATCTCGCGGGCGCGGACCACGCGTTTCCGAACCTTGGAAGAAGGTTCGCCTTTTTCGAGCTTGGTCAATTGCTCGTAATCGATGGCCGGGACTTCGACGTGGATGTCGATTCGGTCCAGCAACGGACCGGAGATTTTACTGCGATACCGCGCAATTTGCGTGGGCGAACAGCGGCACTCGCGTTTCGGGTCGGTCTGATAGCCGCACGGGCACGGATTCATGGCGGCGACGAGCATGAAGCGGCAGGGATAGGTGACGCTGGCGGCGGCACGGGCAATCGTGACTGCGCCGTCTTCCAACGGTTGGCGCATGACTTCGAGCACACTGCGCTGAAATTCGGGCAGCTCATCGAGAAACAAGACGCCGTTGTGCGCCAGACTGACGGCCCCCGGCATCGGGTTGGTTCCGCCCCCGAGCAGGCCGGCATCGGAAATCGTATGATGCGGCGAATGAAACGGACGCGTGGCAACCAACGCCTGATGCGATTTGAGCGATCCGCAAATGGAATGAATTTTGGTCGTCTCCAGCGCTTCATCCAGCGTCATGTTCGGCAGGATGGAAGGAATGCGCTTGGCGAGCATACTTTTTCCAGTCCCTGGAGGACCAAGCAAAAGCAAATTATGGCCGCCGCTGATTCCGACCTCGATGGCCCGTTTTGCAAATTCCTGCCCTTTCACATCCGCGAAGTCGTCTTCGTATAAACTGTTGGCTTCGAAGACCGATTTGATGTCGAGTTCGTACGGGGCGATCTTCAGATCCTGATTCAGGAAATCAGCGGCTTCGCGCAGCGTTTTCACGGGGAACACCTTGATCCCGTCCACGACGCCCGCCTCTTCCGCATTCTCTGCCGGAACCATGATGGCTTTCAGACCGGCGTCTCTGGCCATGATCGTGATCGGCAGAATGCCGCGCACTTTCCGAACCGCTCCACTCAACGCCAGCTCGCCGACAATTCCAATCCTTGGAAGCAGATCCGCCGACATATCGTCAAGCGCGGCGATAATCCCGAGCGCAATCGGCAGGTCAAAACTCGGCCCCTCTTTTTTCATATCGGCCGGCGCAAGGTTAATGGTGGTGCGGCCCATCGGCGGACGGAATCCCGAATTGATCAGCGCCGTCCAGACGCGGTCGGAGCTTTCTTTCACAGCGGCATCCGGCAAACCGACAATCACCACTTTCGGTTCACCGTGCCCGGCATTGACCTCGATCTCTACGGGATAGGCTTCAATCCCGACCACTGCTCCTGAATTTACCTGCGAAAGCATGCGCACCTCTTCTTTTACATATCTATAAAGAGTAAACCGTTTCAAAAACAAGGTTCCCAGAAAAATCGCCCCTACCAATATAATACTTATATAAGAATCATATTTCTCACACTTCTTGACATCATAAAATCTGCACATACAAGATGCTGGAAACAAAGCATATTGATTCTAACGGGAGGAAAATCATGAATGCGCACGTCCACAGTAATCCACTTCAGCTGCTCTGCAGCCTCCGCCTAACGGCGGCACTTCTCATTTCCATGTTTGCAGTCGGCGGAGCTCTGGCCGAAATCGACATGACGCTTAACCTCGACCGCACCGGAGGGTCATTCTATCCGTACATCAGTTTTTATGCGGACGGCGGTGAAGAACCGCTGACGTATCACCGGATCGAATCCCCGAACGGTCTGTTCTATCGCAATACCGGAAGCCTCAATGACTACAGCTACGGGAGCCAAAGCTATTCGGATGTGATTGATGAATGTACCGACGGACCATGGACCCTCACCACCAACGTAGGCGATCCCTCCGAGGAAGAATATACGTTCACCGTCAGCATTTCCGGATTGAGTGAAAGTCTGTTCGGCGACACCTCCGTCACCAATCCAGGTCTGTTCGAATCCGTATCCACCAACCAGCCGCTCATTGAATGGACCAGCACGTCCCTGTTTCCTGAGATCCACATTCAGGTGCATAACGGGTACCAGCCTCCGGAACCCGGCAACCATTACACCGCCCCGGCTCCCTACAACAGCTGGACACCGCCGTCACCGGTGTTACCCGGCACAAACTATATTTATCTCGCCTACCAGACCAATAACTTTGCGGACATCACCTTCACCACCCCGATGACCGGTGGCGGATCTCCGCTCGTCGACTGGACGGCATCGGCGGATGTCAGCAGTTATCACGTTTCAGAATTTGTAGTCCCCGGCAGCAACACCTGCTCCGATCCGTTTAACGTCGCCGTTGAATGCCCCGGCTTCAGTTGGTATACCGACGAATATGAACCGTGGATCGTTTCCTCCGCAGACTATACTGCGGGCTACTCGTCATTGCAGAGCACGGCCGGAGAATGGGGATCTTCTTATCTGGAAGCAGTCGTTCAGGGTCCCGCAGTGATCACCTTCGATTGGGCCCTGTTCGGGAGCGATGGCGATTCCTTCGAATTTTATGCCTATGATAACGAGTCCGGATACGATGAAGATTTCTTCTATTACGAGGGCTATGAAACCTACGGCTGGGATACCCACACCGTCACGCTCTCCTCCAACGACATCTACTACCTCAACTGGTACTTCTACAACGATGAAACCAACGCTTTCTATCCGGACTCCGCTTTCCTCGACAACATCCGCTACACGTATACCGGCGACAACAGCAACAGTGTCAGCCACGAAGCGGAGTTCGAGATTGAAATTCAGCGGGTCACTTCCGGCAACAGCACGCACTACCTGGTTTTACCGCGCCTGGACAACGTTAATCCCGTATCCAGCCTCGATGAGGTCGAATCGCCCAACAACCTGTGCTCCGGCACGGATTCCTCCTCCTCTTCCATTCATTTTTCGTCTCTGCAAGCGGTGATTAATGAGCTGGAAGACGGCCCCTGGACGATCTACTTCGACCGCAACGGTGCTTCCTACGAATATGATTTCACCATCAGTGCCAATGCACTCAGCACCAACGATCTCCCGCCGGTCATCATCACGCAGCCGCTCGAAGGTTCCACAGGTGTCTCCACCGCTTCTGCTTTCGAATGGAGTGGACCTTCAGGATGGAATTCAGCCTACATTTATGTCCGCGATGTAGAAGCGGCCTCAACGGTCGACAGCACTTCACTTTCACCGTCCGACACAAGCTGGACGGCGGCCGTATCCCTTCCGGAAGCGACTAACAGCGTGGTGATCAGTTATTACAAAAACAACTTTTCCGGGCTGTCATTCAGCTATCCCTCCAACGGCTCTCTGACCCTCACAAACTGGCTCGCTTCCACCCGCCTCGGCTCACGCGGCCTCTCCGAGTTTGTCGTCGGCGGAGGGATCATCCCCGAACCGGTCACCATCCTGTCCCCGGTTCTTTCTTCAGGAAACTTCGGCCTGTCCTTCGTTTCCCAATCCGGCGCAACCCATCAAATTGAATGGAGCACGAATCTGGTGACCGGCCCGTGGGTTCCCGCCACCAACTTCCCCGGCGACGGCACCACGAACCTGATTACGCTGCCCACCACCAACCCGGCGGCCTTCTATCAAATCAAAACGCAATAAGGTTTAAACTCCCGGTTTAGACAGAACTTCCAGTGGTTGGAACCTTCCATCCGCTGGATTTTTTTGCGCCCATTTCCAAACCTTGGAAATGCCTTTGTCTTTGAACAAAGCTCATTTAAAGTCATTTCCATTTAATAAGGGGCCGATCTTTTTAAGTCCACAGCCAATTCGGCACCGGACGACTCGTCTCAACGGTCCAAAAAACGAAGGGCAGGATATAAAAATGAATAATTCAAAAACCAGCTATAATCCTTTGCGCATTCTGCTCACCTCCGCGTTGCTCGTATTTGTTGGCCTATCTACACAGCAGGCGCATGCCGAGGTAGACATTCGTCTGGATTTAACTCACAGCTACTCTAACTACTACGCGACGCTATACGTGACAACCGACTCAACGCCAATCACCTACCACCGCGTACAATCCGCTAACGGGAAATACTGGAAAAACGTCGGAGCGGATAGCTCCCGGAATGCGCCAGCATACACAAATGATCTGAATGCCGTGATATACGGTCTCACCAATGATTTATGGGAAATCACACTCAACGTCGGTGATGCTTCCGAAGCCAAATACACCTATTCACTTGCAATCAATGACGTCACCACGAACCTGTTCGGGGACATAACAATCACCGCGCCGGAAGCAAAGAGTACCATAACCAACAACCCTCCCGCGTTTGAATGGATCACCACCTCATCGCTGCCGGAGACCAGAGTCAGAGCATATAATCCACCCCGTTCTGTTGAACTTGCCGACCAACTTCCCGAAAGCACCACAAACTGGACCCCAAATGGAACCCTATCTCCGGGAACAAACACTTTTTTCGTTCGAAATTTATCCAACGATTTCGTGGGCGTTACCTATTCAACACCGACCAATATCGTAAATGGATCCGCTCTCTCAAACTGGTCAGGAACAGCGGATGTATGGACGTATGCAATTCGAAAATTCGAGATTGTGGAACCGGAACCTGAAATTCCCTACGGTGCAGCCTTCGCATTAAATATCCAACGCGATGCCTCCAACCGCTACCGCCTTTATCCCGATCTGATTAATCCGGTGCCGGCCGCAGCAACCCTCCACGAAATCACCTCCCCGAACGGATTGTGCACCGCCACAGAAAGCACCTCGACCTCCCCTGAATTCCCGACCCTGGCCGAGGCCCTTTCGGAATGTACGAACGGCACCTGGACTCTGGAATTCGATCAGGGTTCCGCATCCAACCGAATCTATTATTTCAGTGTGGAGCTGGACGGTATCGATACCAACACCCTCGCGCAAACGCTCATTCTTACTCCCGCAAACGGAACCACCAATCATTTTGGAAATCCAAGGATGGCCTGGATCGGCCCCACTAACTTTACCGACCTCTCTGTAAGCGTTCTCGGTTCCGACGTCCAGTTTCCTGCCGTCGCAACCTCTCTTCCTGCCACCCAAACCAATTGGCCGGACGCTCCGGCGCTGGCTCAGGGAACCAACACATTTTCCATCACCTACATCTATGATTACTATCCGGGCATCACGGCCTCGTGGCCCACTAATGACCTCGCGGAAGGGCTGGACATCTGGTCGGTGAACGGTCAGCTGACCACCAGGGCAGCTTCAAGTTTTGAGGTAAAAGCCGGCTCCCCGCCGTATGATGTGTTAACGATGGGCATGAACGAGGATGAGTTTTCGCTGTTCTTCACCCCTCGTCTGTTCCCCGACTTTTCCTACACCCTGCTGACCAGTACCAATCTGGTGGAAGGCCACTGGCATCCCATCTCCACGTTCAAAGCAACCGGAGCTCCGCTGCTTTTCTCTCCGGCGGAAAGCAATGCGGCGGCATACTACCGGGTTTTACTGGATCCCGGCCTGTAATTCCGCGCCCTTTTCCAACCCCTTGATTTTTTGCGCATTTTTCCAGACATTGGAAGCCGCCTGCCCTACGGTGTAGACCATTGGAAATCTGATTTCTATTAACGAATAACCTACTACCTATTTTTATATGAGCGCACAAGAAGACCAGAACGATGTTGAAATTGAAATTATCCAGGAACAGGACGTCCCCGACCTGCTCCCGGTGATGCCGCTGAAAAATTTTGTGTTATTCCCCCAGATGATTGCCCCGCTGGTAATCACGACGGACGAATCCAAAAAGCTCATTACCGACCTCTCAACAAAATCACCGCATTTCATCACAGCCCTGCAGCGCAAAGATGAAATCGATGAAGCCAATCTGACGAAGGACGATATCTACAAAGTCGGCTGTGTGGCGCGCCTGCTGAAAACCCTCAAATTTCCCGACGGCTCCACGCATGTGCTCGTGGAAGGCCTTTCCCGCTGCGAGCTCAAAGACCTGCTCACGGAAGAGGACTATCCCACCGCACACTACCGAATGATCGAAGATGAAGTGGATGACTCCATCGAAACCGAAGCGCTTGTGCGCAACACCACCGAAAAGTTCCAGCAGATTGTCACCATGACCCCCAATCTGCCCGACGAACTGGCGGTCGCCATTTTCAACATGGGCACCCCCTCCCAGCTTTCCGATCTGATTGCCTCCAATTTGCCGATTCCTCCGGAGGTGCGGCAGAACCTGCTCGCGCTGAACAAACCGGCCGAACGGCTGAATACCCTGATGGAATTTCTGAACCGGGAATATCAGATCCTGAAACTGGGCAGTAAGATCGAACACAAGGTGCACGAAACCTTCACAAAATCGCAGCGCGAAATCTTCCTGCGCGAACAGCTGAAAACTATTCAGGCCGAACTGGGACAGGACGACCCCCAGGCCAATGAAATTCTGGAACTGGAAAAAAAACTGGAAGCCGCCAAACTGCCGCCGGAAGCGCGCGAAGCAGCCGGCAAAGAGCTCGATCGGCTGAAAGCCATTCCAACCGCATCGCCTGAGCACGGAGTCATCCGTACCTATCTCGACGTCATGGCCGAGCTTCCGTGGTCAAAATCCACCGAAGACCATCTCGACATTCTGGCCGCACAGAAGATCCTCGATAAAGACCACTACGGCCTCGATAAAGTAAAAGACCGCATTCTGGAATATCTCTCTGTGCTCAAACTCAAGAGCGATATGAAAGGCCCGATTCTCTGCCTCGCCGGACCTCCAGGGGTTGGAAAAACATCCCTAGGGAAATCCGTGGCCCGTGCGCTGGGCCGTGAGTTTATTCGCATGTCGCTCGGCGGTATGCACGACGAGGCGGAAATCCGGGGCCATCGGCGCACCTACATCGGGTCCATGCCCGGGCGTATTATTGAAAGTTTACGCCGCTGCGGAACCAACAACCCCGTCATCATGCTCGATGAAATCGATAAAGTGGGCAAAGATTTCCGGGGCGATCCCGCTTCGGCCCTGCTGGAAGTGCTCGATCCCGAACAGAATTCCACCTTCCAGGATCATTATCTCGATGTGCAGTTCGACCTCTCCAAGGTCCTGTTCATTACCACCGCCAATATGCTCGAAACCATTCCCGGCCCACTGCGCGACCGCATGGAAGTGATCCGTATTTCCGGCTACACCCTGCAGGAAAAAACCGCCATTGCCCGCCGCTATCTCGTTCCAAAAGCGATTAGCGAACACGGCCTCAAACGCGGACAGGCCAAATTCGAGAAAGAAGCACTTGAAGGTATCATCAGCGGCTACACCGCCGAGGCCGGTGTCCGTAATCTGGAGCGTCAAATTGCCAATATCTGCCGAAAAATTGCACGCGGATTTGCTGAAGGTAAAACCCGTGCGGTTACAGTCACCCCCCGGAAGCTCAAAGGATTCCTCGGCCCCGTGAAGATCGATAAGGACGTTGCTGAAAATGCGGCTATGCCCGGCGTGGTAACCGGACTGGCCTGGACGCCCTATGGCGGCGACATCCTCTTCATCGAAGCCACCGCCATGCCCGGCAAAGGAGGCCTCATTCTTACCGGTTCGCTGGGGAATGTTATGAAGGAATCCGCCCGCGCCTCACTCAGTTATTTGCGGGCAAATGCCTCCACCTTTAAAATTGATCCCGACCTGTTTTCAAAAACGGATATCCACATTCACGTGCCCGCCGGGGCCACTCCGAAAGATGGGCCTTCCGCCGGCGTGGCGATCTCGCTTGCCATTCTTTCCATTTTAACGGAGCAACCCATTCGGCCCGATCTTGCCATGACCGGAGAGATCTCCCTGCGCGGACGCGTGCTGCCAATCGGAGGACTGAAGGAAAAGGTGCTCGCCGCCTCCCGTGCCGGCATCAAACACATTATGCTGCCGGAAAAAAACAAAATCGACCTGGCTGAAATCCCCGACGATGTGAAAAAGAAGCTGACCTTTAAAACCGTCAAAAATATCGATCAGGCCCTGCGCTACGCGCTGAAGCTCTCATCTGAAAAGGTGTAACAGAATAATTATATGCAAAATGAGGATGAAAAACGGTCTTGCGACTCCGACCGATAGCGAAGACAACATTTTGCATATAATTATTTTGTTCAATAAAATCGCTAAAGCGGTCTCATAGCAGATGCATTGAACCATGGAAGCGCAGAGTCACGGAAACGAGGCAATCTCCGGACACCGCGTCTCCAGCAAAGTGAGTGGTAAAAAATGAAAAAACTGATTTTAGGAATTCTGGCTTTGTGTGTTATTTCATGCGGCGCGGTGGAGCAACCGCCGGCGGATGAAATTCTGCAGATGGTTCAGCAAAAACTGCCGTCCGATCCGATTAAACTGACCGGCTCTCTGAAAGTGCGTACGCGCAACGGCTACACCAAATCCAACCTGCCCGTCACCATGGAACTCAACTGGGGGGCTGCCCCGGCCACCGCTTTTTATCAAATCGATGACCAGTCGCTGACCATCTCCTGGCAGGGCGACAAGCCCTACTACACCTTTTCCAAGGCCGGGAACTCGCCGACCTCCGAAATTCTCGGTACCGGCCTCACCTGGGCCGACCTCAGTTTTTCGATGCTCTGGTGGCCGAACTCAAAATTGGTCGGCGAAGAGAAAAAGATTAATCGCGATGCCTACGTGATTGATGTGCCCATTCCCGATTCTGAAAATATCATGCGCCTTTGGGTGGAAAAATATATGGGCATGGTGCTGGAGGTCCAAACCCTGAACCCCAAAGAAAAAATGCTGCGCCGCATGAAAATCAAGAGCATCAAAAAAATGGATGGCATGTGGGTCGCAAAAGATCTCGAACTGCTCGATACCAAATCAGGCAATAAAGCCACTCTGCAAATTTCCGATCTCGAATGGCAGGGGACAGAATCTACTGAAAACACTGAATAACCGATTCTGCATAACAAACCGCTGATTATCGGATAAGCCACAAAGAGGCGCAAATAATATTTAATGGAGACAATATGAACACCATCGCAAAACTGTTTCTCTCGCTCGGTGCCATCAGCGGTGCCCTGGGTGTCATAATCGGGGCGTTTGGCGCACACGGGCTGAAGAGTAAACTTTCGGATCAGATGCTGACGGTCTACCAAACCGGCGTTCAATATCACTTCTACCACACGTTTGCATTGCTCGCCGTCGGACTGCTCGCGCTCAAATTCCAATCGGGCTTGCTGACGTCCAGTGGCTGGAGTTTTCTCGTCGGCATCCTTCTTTTTTCCGGAAGCCTGTACGCGCTCTCGATCAGCGGAATCAAAGTGCTCGGCGCCATCACCCCGATCGGCGGCCTCTTTTTCATCATCGGCTGGATATTGCTGGCCGTGACTGTTATGAAATCCGCCTGAACCTACCGGTGATTGTGGTTACGCATTGCACGCTGGGTATCGCGTTTTGATTCGCGCTCTTTCAGCGTCTCGCGTTTATCAACCACGTTTTTACCTTTGGCCAGCCCAATGCGCAGCTTCACATTGCCCTTCGAAAGATAAAGTTTAAGCGGAACAATGGTCAGCCCCTTTTCCCGCGTTTTGGCGTAGAGACGCTCAATTTCTTTACGATGCAACAGCAGCTTACGCTCACGGGTCTGAGTGTGGTTGAAAATATTACCCTGCTCATAGGGCTGAACCGTGCTTCCAACCAACCAGGCTTCCAATCGCTCATCGATATGGATATAGCCCTCCTGGATACTGACGTGACCTTGCTTACACGATTTTACTTCGGTTCCGGTCAGTACCATTCCGGCTTCCAGTTTTTCCAATATCTGGAAATCATGCAGCGCTTTCCGGTTGGTGGCCAGCACCCCCGATCCAGGATCATTTTTTTTCTTTTTGTTTTTACCTGCCATGTATGGGGCAAATCCTAATTTCTAAATACGAAAGCCTGAACACGCTTTAAACTTAAAGCAGAAAAGCTCAAAACATTGTAGCTTTGAGCCTTTCAAAATTCCAAATTGTTTCGAATTTAAATATCCGATATTCAGATTTCCCCCTAGAGGAGGATGGTCGCGTCGAAATCCAGGCTGGGCATTTCGGGCTCTTCCTGCGTGAAAATCATTTCCGCGGTCAGCAGTCCCTGTGCAATTTCTTTAAGAACGAGGTCGTGATTATCCATTTCCGGATGGTCCTTCTTAACCATCGGACGAGCGCCGCTGTTAAGCTGGCGGGTGCGATAGGAAATGAGGTTTACCAGTACCGGTGTGTTGGTAATCTTTTCTTCGGCAAGGCTTAGATATTCAAAATTCATAGTCTGTGCTCCGCGCAACTGCTTTGTCTTAATCTGTTTAAACAGAATCCTAATAATGTAAAAAAAATCGGCGCGTAGTGTAGCACCCCACTATTTTTCGTCAAACATCATTTACAACATAATCCACCTCAAAATGAGGTGGATTATTGAAATGGCGGATTTCCGGAGGAACGGGAACAAGGCCCACCCGCCGGAAATCCAGTCACGGATCAGACTTACATCATTCCGCCCATACCACCCATTCCGCCCATATCAGGCATTGCAGGTGCAGGATTCTTTTCCGGCAGGTCGGTAATCATGCATTCAGTTGTCAGCAACAGGCCGGAGATGGAAGCCGCGTACTGCAGCGCAGAACGGGTAACCATGGCCGGGTCAATGATACCGGCAGCAATCATGTCGACATATTCACCGGTCGCCACGTTGTAACCCATGGTCTGTTTGCCCTTCTTAACTTCCTGCACCACGATGGCACCTTCTTCACCGGCATTGGCCACAAGCTGACGAAGCGGTGCTTCGATCGCTTTGCGAACAATGTCTGCACCGATCTTTTCGTCGCCTTCAACGTCGATTTTGTCGATCGCTTTCTGAACGCGAATCAGAGCAACACCGCCACCAGGCACAATACCTTCAGCAACCGCAGCACGGGTCGCATGCAGAGCATCTTCAACACGGGCTTTCTTTTCTTTCATTTCAGCTTCTGTAGCTGCGCCAACGTTGATTACCGCAACACCGCCAGCCAGCTTAGCCAGACGTTCCTGCAGTTTTTCACGGTCGTAGTCCGAAGTGGTTTCTTCGATCTGGCGACGGATCAGGTCAATACGCGCTTTGATCTGAGTCACTTTACCAGCACCTTCAACGATGGTGGTGTCGTCCTTACCAATCGTTACACGCTTGGCGGAACCGAGATCGTCAATGGAAACAGTTTCGAGTTTAATGCCGAGATCTTCGGTGATGAACTTACCGCCGGTCAGCACAGCGAGGTCTTCCATGATCGCTTTACGGCGGTCGCCGAAGCCCGGAGCCTTAACCGCACAGACATTCAGCGTTCCACGCAGTTTATTAACCACGAGAGTCGCCAGCGCTTCGCCTTCGATGTCTTCTGCAATGATCAGGAACGGTTTACCGGTCTTGGCCACATTCTGGAGCAGCGGAAGCATATCCTGCAGGTTGGAAATCTTCTTTTCGAAGAGCAGAATGTAAGGATCTTCCATAACGGTTTCCATGGTGTTCGGATCCGTTACGAAGTACGGAGAAAGATATCCTTTGTCGAACTGCATACCTTCAACTACGTCGAGGTAGGTTTCGATGGACTTCGCTTCTTCAACGGTGATGGTTCCGTCTTTACCGACTTTTTCCATCGCTTCAGCAATAATCTTACCGATGGTTTCGTCGCCGTTGGCGGAAATGGTTCCGACCTGGGCCACTTCTTCGGTGGACTTCACTTTTTTGCTCAGTTTGCCGAGCTGAATAACCATTGCAGCAACTGCTTTGTCGATTCCGCGTTTCAGGCTCATCGGATTAGCACCGGCCGTTACGTTCTTCAGACCTTCACGATAGATCGCTTCAGCCAGAACAGTTGCGGTGGTCGTGCCGTCACCGGCGATATCAGAAGTCTTGGAAGCCACTTCCTTAACCATCTGTGCGCCCATGTTTTCGTACGCATCTTCAAGTTCGATTTCTTTTGCAACAGAAACACCGTCTTTGGTGACCGTCGGCGAACCGAACTTCTTGTCGAGAATCACGTTACGGCCTTTCGGACCGAGAGTAACCTTTACTGCTTTGCTGAGCTTTTCAACACCGCGAAGCAACGCGTCGCGCGCTTCTACATCAAATACAATTTGTTTAGCCATATTCTTAATCTCCTTCGTCGATTAATAAACCCTACCCTCTAAGCTCTGATTTCTAAACCGGATGTGTTCCGAACACGGGAACGTCATCATTTTATTTGTTTAGGAGTTAGAGATTCGGATTCTGAAATTTATTTACCCAATAATTGCGAGGATGTCTTCTTCGCGCATGATCTGGTATTCCTTACCATCCACTTTAACTTCCGTTCCGCCATACTTCGGCATCAGGACGATATCACCCTTTTTGACGTTGAACGGAATAGCTTTCCCCTTTTCGTCCACTTTGCCGGTGCCCACAGCAATCACTTTGCCTTCCTGCGGCTTTTCTTTGGCCGAATCGGGAATAATGATTCCGCCTTTAACGGCTTCTTCTTCTTTTACCGGCTCAACCAGTACACGTTCACCCAATGGTTTAATCTTCATGAACTTTCTCTCCTTGTTAGGTTATATAAATATCGAACACTGAACAAGGAACATGGAATTCAGAAGAGATACTTCGGAATCCGATATTCCTTGTTCTAAACTTTTAAGTTCTATTTCTTGTCGTCTTCGTCAACCATTTCGAAGTCGGCTTCCTCAACATCGGAGGCGGACTTTTCGCCACCCCCCGCAGCCCCTGCATCTGCTCCCGGCGCACCCTGTTCGGCACCCGGAGCTGCATTGGCATACATTTCAGTTGCGGCAGCCTGCATCTTTTCGTTGAGCGCATCCAAAGCGGTCTTCATGCCTTCGTAGTCCTCAGCCTCGATCGCCTTTTTAACCGGCTCAATAGCGGCTTCCACTTCAGCTTTCTGCTCCGGAGAAACTTTGTCTTCGTTTTCCTTCAGGAATTTTTCCGTCTGGAATACGGTCGAGTCCGCCTGGTTTTTCAGATCAACCTTTTCTTTCAGCTTTTCATCTTCTGCCGCATGCGCTTCCGCATCCTTCATCATCGCATCGATTTCTTCGTCGCTCAGACCGCTGGAAGCAGTGATGGTGATGTGCTGAATTTTACCGGTGCCCAGATCTTTGGCACTGACTTTCAGAATGCCGTTGGCATCGATGTCGAACGTGACTTCAATCTGCGGTGTACCGCGCGGAGCCGGCGGGATACCATCAAGATTGAAACGACCGATCGTCTTATTGGCGTTCGCCATTTTGCGTTCACCCTGCAGCACGTGAATTTCCACAGCCGGCTGATTGTCCGCGGCAGTCGAAAAGATTTCGCTCTTCTTCGCCGGGATTGTGGTGTTGCGCTCAATCAACGGAGTCGCGATACCGCCCATGGTTTCGATACCGAGCGTCAGCGGAGTCACGTCGAGCAGCAGAACGTCTTTCACCTCACCCTTCAGAACGCCGCCCTGAATGGATGCGCCGATAGATACCACTTCGTCCGGGTTAACCCCCTTGTGCGGTTCCTGGCCAAAGATTTCCTTCACGGAACTCTGCACTTTCGGCATACGGGTGGAACCACCAACCAGAATGACTTCATTAACCTCGGAAGCACTCAGGCCGGAATCCTTCAAGCACACCTTAACCGGTTCAATTGCCTTCGTGACCAGATCATCGCAGAGCTCTTCAAGCTTCGCACGGGACAGCGTCACATTCAAATGCTTCGGACCGGTTGCATCGGCCGTGATGAACGGCAGGTTGATTTCGGTCGACTGCGAGCTGGAAAGTTCGCACTTCGCTTTTTCGCCCGCTTCTTTTAAGCGCTGCAGCACCATCGCATCAGCCGAAAGGTCAATGCCGTGTTCCTTTTTGAATCCGTCAACGAGCCAGTCGATAATCTTCTGGTCGAAGTCGTCACCACCAAGGTGTCCGTCACCGCTGGTTGCAGTCACTTCAAATACGCCATCGCCGATATCCAGAATCGAAACGTCGAAGGTTCCGCCGCCGAGGTCATAAATTGCAATTTTTTCTTCCGACTTTTTGTCGAGGCCGTATGCCAGCGAAGCAGCCGTCGGTTCGTTGATAATACGAAGCACTTCCAGACCGGCAATCTTACCGGCGTCTTTCGTCGCCTGACGCTGCGAGTCATTAAAATAAGCCGGAACCGTAATCACGGCCTGAGAAACGGTTTCTCCCAAATAGGCTTCTGCGTCCACTTTCAGCTTCTGCAGAATCATCGCGGAGATTTCCTGCGGGCTGTATACTTTGTCGCCGACCTTAACGTGCGCATCGCCGTTCTTGGCTTTTACCACGTCGTAAGGAACGAGATGAATTTCATGCTCCACTTCGTCAAACTTGCGACCCATAAAACGTTTGATTGAAAAGATCGTTTGCTGCGGATTCGTTACCGCCTGACGCTTGGCCGCGGTTCCCACAAGACGCTCACCGTTTTTGGTAAAAGCCACGATTGAAGGGGTTGTACGTCCGCCTTCTGCATTTGGAATAACTGTCGGTTCGCCGCCTTCCATAACGGCCATACACGAGTTGGTGGTACCCAGGTCGATACCCAATACTTTTGATCCTGCTGTGCTCATTCGTTTGTCTCCATTTAAATTAAATTTGATCCTGTAGTGATGCACTCCCTATAAACACGAAGCGTGCCACCGGAAATTCCGCATAAGCAAAAACGCATAACCCACTGCATACGAAACATAAACCAACAATCACCGAAAAAACTGAATCCAATTACCGAAACTTAAAACTGTGCCACCTGTCCCACCTGCCTCGATCCGGATGACACACCTGCGACAGAGTGTCCCACCAGATTAACCCCAGATAACACCCCAATCTCTCCCCTTAACCAATATAACGCGGATACGGTTAAGGAAGATCATTCACCAGCTGCGCAAAATCAAATAAATGGATTTATTCATGAAGATAACCCCAGAAAAGGCAGGGAGTCTGGAAGGAGCTGACGCTTCGCGCCCGTATTTTTGTGGAAAACCAAAAAAAGCCAACCTTACGGTTGGCTTGAATTTGGTGGGCCTGGAGGGACTTGAACCCCCGACCAAGAGATTATGAGTCTCCTGCTCTGACCGACTGAGCTACAGGCCCTTCTTGTTTCTTAAAAAAAGCGGAGCTAGAGATACATGAATGAGCCAGAGCAAGGCAAGGGGCATTTGTCGTTTTGTTTCGAACCGATTATATAAAATAAAAGCGACCTCCTTGCAGAGATCGCTTCAACAGGACTGATACGTCGTTAATCCTTAGTTGTCATATACACCTACGGCAGCAGGAACCGCGGCCCTGAAAGCCGGAGCAGAAGCATCCGCTTTGCCCAGGATGTTGCCATCGCGATCGAACAGGGTTAACGGGCCGAGTTCACGAATGAAAGCAATCCCTTTGTCCTGAATGTGTCGTCCACTGCGTGTTGCCACGATTTCTCCGTCCTGATCGGTAACGACCACGAGGTAGGTTTCGTAAATCCCGCCTACATTGATATTTCCGCTGGTTCTTCCCAGGGTATAGGTCGGGCTTTTATAGATAAAGGAGTAATCATCTTCCTGGTTAAAAGCAAATTCGCCCTTCTGCACGTCAATAATTCCGTAGTAACCGGTCTGAATCTGTTTTCCGATGACATACAGTTCCATACCGACTGGTTTCGTCCAGGGTTCGGAAGAGCTTTTGCGCACTTTCACAATGACCTGAACATTGGAAAGGTTCGCGGAACCATCTGAACCGGAACCGATATTTCTTTTTGAACTTTTGGTTGAAACGTCAATATCAACGCGCAACGGGAATTTATTTTGGGCATGCGCCATCATTGATGATCCAATGATGGTTACGGCTAAAATACTGGTCACTAAATTTTTCATAACTTGCCTCCATTGAAGTTTTAAACAGATATAAAACATTAGTTGATGTTAAGCAATATTAATTGCCTTTTGTTCCTTCCACGGCGACATCGTTTTTTCTTTCCGGCGGGAGCCAGATCTTCACCTTTTTCATCCGAACACCCCACCATCGGGCCCATGCATGATTCGGCCGGTAAAGGTCGATGTGCGCACCCTTAACTGCACCTCCGGTATCCTGCACAACTCCGTATCCATATCCCGGCACAAACATCACCGTCCCATAGGGAAAAACCGACGTGTCGGCGGCGATGGTTCCGGGCCGAGCCATAGCCCCCGACGACGTTTTTCCGACGTGCTTGAACCGGAACCCGAACGGACTGACCTTTTGAAACGGAATCACCAGCAGCCAGTTATAGCTGCAGCATCGGCCGCAATGGCAATAGGACGTGGTTTTCAGATTTAACGTGATCGGCTGCACCCCCGATGGCGGCCGGATGAAACGCGGAATATAAAACCGGCCTTCGGCGATGAGCCAGATGCAGACAGCTGTCAGCAACACAGCCTTCCAATGCCCGAAACGTTTCTTTCTCTTCTTTTTCTTACGACGCCCCATGCGTTCCAATCCTTGGAAATCGTGGGTTTACCGAGCCTTGAGCTGCTTGCGAAGCGACTTCAGATCGCGCTGAGCCAACCGGACTTCCACTTTCGCATCTTCGATGGAGTTGATATCCGGGTCGGAAGCCTCAAGAGCTTTATAGTACGGCGCCATTTCATCTGCCCGGAGTGTCTCGCCGGCAATCAGCACGGAAAGCCAAACGGATGCATGTTTATACTTCGGATTCGGATCATTTGCAGTCTGGGCGGCATATTCTTTTGCCAATGGATAATTTCGCTCCACCAGAGCCATCAGCCCTTTATAGTTGGTTTCTCCGTATTCAGCCTTCAATTCCCTGTCCTTACCGGAACCGTGCACCGCGCCCACTGTGGCACCGGTTGCCCCGCCAACCACGGCTCCCTGCGCAGCACGCTGCATTGGATTGCCGCTGAAAAGCCCCCAGAAAAATCCGGAAACCGCGCCACCCAGCGCGCCATAACCCGCCCCGCTTTTCGCCTCCTGCCCGGCATGCGATTTCGTCTTACACCCGGTCAGGGCAAGTGAGGAAACCAACAGAGCAACTCCGACTGTACGAATTAAATGCAGCTTCATAAAAATCCTTAATTTGAATGAGTTCATCATAGATTCACCCTGAACAAAGTAAAGCGCTTCCAAGGGTTGGAAACCGGCGCCGGGCGCGAGAAATTCAAGGCTGCCGCTTGAAGGCGTGAGTACGACTTGCTAGGTTTTGTGGGTTTACAGCAAATTACATCCATATCTTGTGGTTTAAGAGGGAATTAGGCATATGGCCGCCAAGAAGAAACACGAATACACTGAAGACAAAATCAAGACCCTTTCGTCGCTGGAGCATATTCGGCTGCGCACCGGCATGTACATCGGACGGACCGGAAATGGTGCGCACTATGACGACGGTATCTATATCCTCGTTAAAGAGGTGATTGATAACGGCATCGACGAATTTATTATGGGGCACGGCGACCGGATCAATGTATCCATCGAAGACGACATGGTCACGATCCGCGATTTCGGCCGCGGTATTCCTCTCGGTAAAGTGGTGGCCTGTGTTTCGGAAATGAATACCGGCGCAAAATACAACGACGACGTTTTTCAGTTTTCCGTCGGCCTTAACGGGGTCGGCACCAAGGCGGTCAATGCGCTGTCCACCTATTTTCTTGTGCGCTCACATCGTGACGGAAAATACGTGGAAGCGGAATTTGAACGGGGCACCCTCGTACGGGAAGAAAAAGGCGCAACCGACGAGCCAAACGGCACCTATGTGGCCTTTTCTCCGGACCCTGATATTTTCAAGAAATTTGCATTCAATACGGACCATCTGGCGCGTCGCCTGCGCTTTTATGCCTATCTCAACGCCAGCCTGAAGATCTGGTTCAACGGCGAGCTCTACCATTGCAAAGGCGGCCTGCTCGATCTGATTCGCGACGAAAGTCAGTACGAAAAAATCTATACCCCGCTGCACTATTCCGACAAAACGCTCGAAATTGCCCTCACCCACACCAACCGCTTTTCCGAAGAATACTACTCGTTTGTAAACGGACAGTTTACATCCGATGGCGGCACCCATCTCAGCGCATTCCGAGAAGGACTGCTGCGCGGCATCAACGATTTTGCCAATAAAAAATATTCCGGCGACGACGTGCGCGAAGGGGTGCTCGGCGCAGTGGCGATCCGCCTGAAAGAACCGATATTTGAAAGCCAGACCAAAAACAAACTGGGCAACTCAGAAATCCGATCCGATATTGTGGCCAAAGTCTCACAGGTGGTCTCCGACCTCCTGCACCGGGAACCGGCTGAAGCCAAAAAGCTGATCGCAAAAATTGAGGAAACCCAGAAACTGCGGAAAGAACTCAACTCCGTCAAAAAGCTGGCCCGCGAACGCTCGAAGTCGGTCTCGATCCGCATTCCCCAATTGAAAGACTGCAAAAACCACTTTAACCGCGAAAAGCAGAAACATCTGGAAACACAGATTTTCATTACCGAAGGGCAGTCGGCCGCCGGCTCAATTGTCAGCTGCCGCGATGCCAACAATCAGGCGATTTACACCCTGAAGGGCAAACCGCTGAATGTCTGCGATCTCAAACGCGATGCACTGTATAAAAACGTCGAAATCTATAATCTGATGCGCAGCCTGAATATCGAAGAGAACATCGACGGCCTGCGCTATAACAACGTAATTCTCGCCACCGATGCCGATGTCGACGGATTGCATATCCGGAATCTGATGATCACCTTTTTCCTGCGCTTCTTTGAAACACTCGTGCGGGAAGGCCATCTTAAAATTCTGGAAACACCGCTGTTCCGCGTACGGAATAAAAAAGAGACCATCTATTGCTACTCCGATGAAGAGCGCGAACGCGCCCTCAATAAACTCGGGCGAGGCGCAGAGATTACCCGATTCAAAGGGCTCGGAGAAATCTCACCGAAGGAGTTCAAGGATTTCATCAGCGACGATGGCATGCGGCTTTCGCAGGTCGACATTCAAGGCGACCATTCGGTCTCAGAAATCCTCTCTTTCTACATGGGAAAAAACACCCCCGACCGTCGCGATTTCATCATGGACAATCTGGTCGTCGATGCAGAAATGCTGGTGTAACCCGCAAACCTAATTTCCAATAGCTGGAAGACTGAACATGGCTGATAAGAAAAAAGACGAAGAGCTCGAACTGTTTGACGACCCCGCCAATGAGGTCGTCGAAGAAACAAAGCAGGAAGAACATACAGAACAGGAAACCGAACCGGCGGTTGATGAAAAAGAGGGATTCGACCCTCTGCACGAGGAGCACGGCCCGCTGAATCAAATGGTGCGCACGAACTTCCTTGAATACGCAACCTATGTCATCTGCGACCGCGCCATCCCGGCATTGGAAGACGGCCTCAAGCCGGTACAGCGGCGCATCATGCATGCGCTGAAGGAAAAGGACGACGGCCGCTTTATCAAAGTGGCGAACATTGTCGGCCACACCATGCAGTACCACCCGCATGGCGATGCATCCATTGCCGATGCGCTCGTCACCCTCACAAATAAGCGCTATCTGATTGAAGGGCAGGGAAACTTCGGCAACATCTTCACCGGCGACCGGGCGGCCGCTTCCCGTTATATTGAATGTCGGCTGACTCCCCTCGCCCGCAATGAAATTTTTAATAAAGAGCTGACGGAATGGATTGCGAGTTACGACGGCCGTAACAAAGAGCCGGTAAGCCTCCCGTGCAAACTTCCGCTCATGCTGATGCTTGGCGCAGACGGTATTGCCGTTGGTCTTTCCACCAGCATTCTGCCGCATAACTTTATTGAACTGCTGGAAGCGCAGATTGAAATTCTGCGCGAAAAAGTCCGCACGCCCGCTGAACTCAATCTCTTGCCCGACTTCCAGACCGGCGGCTTGATGGATGTCTCTGAATACAACAAAGGCAACGGGAAAGTGAAACTGCGCGCAAAAATCGAGATGCGCAAAAACAACCGGCTGGTGATTACCGAAGTCCCGCACGGCACCAATACTGAATCGCTCACCGCGTCCATTGAAGATGCCGTTAAAAAGAAAAAAGTACCGGTGCGTTCCATCGACGACTTTACCGCGGAAAAAGTGGAAATCGAACTCACGCTCACCCCCGGTGCATCGCAGGAAAAAGCAATGCAGGCATTGTATGCCTTCACCAAATGCGAAACTTCGATTTCGAGCCGGCTGATCTGCCTTCGTGAAAACCGCCCGGTTGAAATGACAGTCGATGAGGTTCTTCGCGAAAATGTTAAACAGCTTCTGATCATCCTCGAACGGGAACTGGAGCTGAAAAAGGCCAAGCTGCTCGACGACTTTCACAACAAGACGCTTGTGCAGATCTTTGTTGAAAACCGGATCTATAAGAAGATCGAGCAATGTAAAACCTATGAAGCCGTTTACAAGGCGATCTACAAAGGCCTCGAACCCTTTTCCGGTCAACTGAAACGCGCGGTGGTGGATGACGATATTGAGATGCTGCTCGGGGTGCGTATTAAACGCATTTCACTCTTCGACATTGAGAAAAACCGCAAAGACATTGAAGAGATTCTCGCCGAACTCAATCAGGTTGAAAAAGATCTGGGCGGGCTCAACGGTTATACGATTCGCTACATCAAACGCCTTATCAAAGAATACAAAGACCAGTATCCGCGCTGCACGGAATCGGCCAGCTTCAAAGAAGCCGATGTACGAGAACTGACCTCGACCGAACTGCAGATCAAGCAGGATGAAAACGGCTACATCGGAACCAACGTCAAAGGCGAGATTATTCTGGAATGCTCTTCACTCGATAAGCTTCTGGTAATCTGGAAAAACGGGCAGTACAAAGTGCTTCCGCCTCCGGATAAACTGTTTGTGGATGATAACCTTGAACGGTGCGAAATTTTCGATCGGGACAAGCTGTTCACCGCCGTTTACACCGACGAAAAAATAACCTACATGAAACGCTTTGCTATCGGTGGTGCGATTATGAACCGCGAGTATTTTATTTCGCAGGGCGAAAAATCAAAACTGCAGTTGCTGATCGATGGAACTCCGGAAGGCATCTATGTGAAATACCGCCCGGCCAAAGGTCAGCGAATTCATCAACAGCGGTTTAATCCTTCAGATATCGCCGTAAAAAGCGTGAAGGCGCGCGGAAACCGGATGACAACCAAGAGTATCAAATACATTGGTGCCGAGCCCGGACGCTGGTGGGATCAGAATGATGACGGCGCCATCCCCGAAGGCGTACTGCTTTAAACCGGCATGTTTTATTTCCAACCTCTGTAAATTTACAAGACGGTTTAATTTCTCGGAACGAAAGTTGCCCGAAGGGTGGTCTGCCCCACACGATTTCCACCATCCAGCCGGAAAGCAACATCAACACCGGGACCTTCTGAAAAGCTTACCGCAAAATCATCGAGTCCACCTTCAACCACCACGAAGTCGCCGGCACTTGAAACCAACCGATCTCCGTTTCTAAAAATGGTTACGGCGTTTGAGCGAATGGTGCTTATTGAAAAATCCAAACGCTCTCCTCTGGCCGCCGGATCTTCACTGAATTTCACTCCGTTAATGGCAAGATCTTCAATACTGGATTTCCGGATTTCCCGACCGATCAATGCGAGAGCAAGCGTGGCATCGTTCTGCATTTTCACGGAGTCGCGATTGTTCTCCCAGGAACGGTACGTCGCAATCAACATGGCAGAGAACGTAATGGCCAGCACCGTTCCTGCAAGGATTCCCACCATTATTTCAACCAAGGTGAATCCTGATTTTCTATTCAAACGCCTCATATTAAACTCAGGTTAACAGCTGCCCGTTTGTATTCGTTGCCTGTCCGGCATCTTCTTTGTCCCAGAGGAAGTCCGGCACATCCTCCGGAGGCTCAGGAGCAGGATCAGGTGCGAGTAAATCAATCGGCACAGTATTTCCGGATTCCATTTCGTTTTCTGACATTTCCGCGATCCCGTATCGCACCAGAAACAGACACCCTATGGTCAACAGAATACAGACCGTCAACACCATGTGCCGAAATGAAATCAGCGCAAGAACCTTCATTTAAAGCTGCCTCCAATTTGATAATTCGTATCCCGTGGTTGGCGTGCCTGGAGCCGGGCTGAACTGGAGCCGGGGGTCGTAGCCATATTCTTTTCTATACCCCTTTTTGTTCACTAATCCCACGGCTGCACGGCGGTACTGACTCACGCTCCCATACAGATAAATCGTCCCATAGTCTTTCGTATAATCGTAATCACCACTCGCCCCATCCCAAGCAGCACCGAATCCGCCGTAGGTAGGATCATGTGAATTTGCATTTTCGTCTGTCACTAAAATCGTGGCGTGGATAATAATACCATCGTTCACTCCTCCCTCTTCATTCTCCCATCCTTTCGCAATTTGTACGCGGGTTTCCGAAAACAGGCCCAGCACTTCATCATCATCCGGCTGATAATTTGACAGCCATTCAGTATGGGGCTTGTGATTTGACGAGGAATAATAGAGGTCACCGGTAATATAAATAGATCCCTCTGCCGCCACACTGACAGCAGTTCCGACCTCTCCCCGGACTTCGACATCACCTGTTACATAGATGATTCGTTCATTTTCTGAAAATCCCAAGCTCGAAATCTGATTCGTGGAAATGTCCCCGCTCCCCGCCTCAAGAATATACTGGTCACCGATAAATGTAATCGCACAGCCTCCTGCCAATCGATTTGCATACGGAACCACCCGCTCAATCTGATCAAAGTTCTGCTCTGTGAAATCCAGTTCATCCACTCCCAGCTCCACACCGTTGTGAAACACGGAAGGGTCAGCATATTGCCCATCCCGACCATCATTATAATCGATGCTGCTTTGGGAAGAGCGGACTGCTGCATAGAAATCAGGAGATCCATAGATGTGCAATTCCCCATCCGTTTGAAAAGTACCATTTTCTTCCAGATTGCTGATATCCCGTCCAAGCACGTCATCATCACCGAAGTAGTATTCTCCCTCATCATGCGACGCGTAATTAAAATTTCCCCATGTTTTTATCGTGGCAACGATTGAAACGCGGGAAATCTCCCCGCCGACAGCGGTTCCAGTTGAAGTAATCGTGTAGCGCTGAGTAAAACGGCCGGCATTCTCTGCATCGGCAATCACATCAACCGAATAAGTTCCAAGGTCTGGAATTGAACCGCGGACCACCCCACGTCCCACTAAATCTATATTTTCGAGCGGCACGAAATGTGCCGGTTCAGATACGATGGCCTTAAACTCGTTCACCCCGGCTTCCGCAAGCCAGAATGCTCTGGCTCGATTCTGCGCATGCCCGGTTTCGAGCGCATCGGTTTCGGCCAGACGAAACAGACCAATCCCTAAAATACTCATGACAAGCAGAACGGAGAGAACCAGAGGAAGTATTCCGCCATCTTTTGATTTTCGGTCTGCACCTTTCATGGCTTACCTCAGATTGGTCGCTAACGAAACCGTTTCTCCGGCGGCGTATTCCACAAAAACAGTTGCCTGCACAAACTCACGCTTCGGATTGGTTTCGTCAAACCGGATCAGCTCCACCCAAACCGGTCGTTGTACTCTGTTCACCCGCACCGTTTCTGTCGGCTTTGAAGAAACAACACGGAATGTTCCATCGTTATACCGTTCCGACGCATATCGCAGAGTCCCCGCCTCTCCATCATTAATATTGCTATAGGGCTGAGCCCTCAACTGCTCCAGGCGCCGCTCTGCGGCCGCAAGCGCTGCCCGCTTGTTATTCTGCTGCGCAACCGTCATCCCTGTGCGCTGCATCAAAGCGGCGCCCCCCACTGCAATAATCGACAGAAGCAGTAGCGCAACCATCGTTTCTATAAGCGAAAATCCGCTGCGCTGACTCCTGTTATTTATGGAGTAAGTCTTCATACATGTCCTGCACGACAAGGGTCCCGTCCGGCGCCTGAAAATGAACCGTTGTTTTATTAATCCGCACAATTTCATACCCTTGCACCACATCGCCTATCCGATAGGTTTCATCGCCGATACTCACCAGAGGATTTTTCGGGCTCCAGTAAATTCCATCAATGTTGACCTTCAGAGCACCGATTTTTTCAGGCTCCTTCTTTTCCTCAACAATAACGATTTCCGGAACAATCAAGGTAACAGCCTCCTTCGCCGCACGCATGGCTTCCAGTTCAGCGGCATCGTTCCGCAACAGCGCATCCACCGTCTGGGCATCGTTTTGAACTTTCGCAACCATGGCATCGTATTTCGCCGTGTTGGTCGCCCGGGCTCCCTCCTCGTTAATGCGCAAAATCCAAAGTAGCAGCGGAATACAAATGAGAACCAAAAGAACCACCGTTACACCGGCCGGAATTTTAATCGATTCCTCTTTATACGGTGTTCCCGGGGTGGACAGCGTTGTTCTTGAACTCATTTTATGCACCTCCGCCGGGTGTCTTCAATTTAAACAAAATCAGCTCAAAAGAGATGTCCGCACGGCAGGCATCGTGCCCCGGAGATTGGCCTCCACGACTGATCTGCAACGAGCTTTCGGTCAGCAGCTGCTGCCGGGAAGTCGCTTCGCTGAGAAAATTCTGAATCGCTTCAAACGAACCAGAACCGCGCACATTGGCCAGCAATACCGGAACACTTCCTCCGGCCGAAATGGTTTTACGCTCCACCTTAAGCGTATCCACCATAAAATCTGCATCCTGTGCCGAACTCTGGAGGAAAGAAATCAGTTCATCCTCTGTTTTAATCCGACCGGCCTCCGAGTTATTAAACGTCGAGATCAGCGTTTCAACCTTACGCTTTGCCGCAGCCACTTCGGGCAATACACTTGCATAAGCCCGGGTTCGTTCCAGTTTCCAATCCGACTGCAGTTTGAGTGCAAAAGAAGTCAGCCCGATTCCCGCAATCAGAAACGGCGGAATAAGGATCCATAGAAACAACCGGCCTCGGCTCGCTTTAAATTTGCCCACATCCATATTCCACCTACTTTTTCAAAAGACATTCAAACTGAACATAAAACACAGACGTATTACCGATCGTACGGCGCTCGCCCGTTAACGGACGGATGCTGGAAACCCGCATCATCAATTCTTCATTTTTTTCCCAGGCTTCCCTCAGATCGCGCACGGGATCTCCGGCATGCTCAGAAAGCGGTGGCATCACCAAACCGAAAGAGAGCTTATACCGATTTGCAGAAAGCATCTGAAGGGACACGTCCGCCGGCAGATTCAAAAACAGATTATGGATGACCGGAAGCAGTTGCACCCGGCTTTCCAATACCTGCCGCAACGAAGCAATTTCCCGCGAATGAACGTCGAGCTCCTTATAAATGGTGTCCGGATTTTTAAAGGTTTCCAGATCCAGATCAGATACCACCGCCGCCGTTACCAGCAGCTGATGTGCTTCCAATCTGTTTCTCAAAAAGGAATTTAAATTCACACTGCTAAAATAGGCAACCAACACTAGCAGTGCAGCACAGCCCACCTGATAAAGCAGCATTCTGTTGTAAAACCTTGTGCGCTCTTCCACGGAACTGGTCAGATCCTTCGCCAGGTTGATGCGATAGTCAGCGGGCATATTATGTATTCCTCAAAGCTAATCCCAATGTCGTCGTAATAAACGGGGAAATCAGATCGTAATCCTTCGAAGCTTTCACTCCGCGGGAGACCGCAAAGTTTGCATCTTCAAGCGGACTCCAGACTTCAGTCGGCAGTCCGATGGTGTCATGAATCTGAGCCACAAATTCCCGCTCTTTCGGCACATAGCCGGTTAGCACCAACTGAGTGACCGGTGTCTTATCGACCTTTACATGATAATACAGCAGGGCATCCGATATATTTTCGATCAGATACTGCACTTTACTCGACCACTCGGATGAGCGCGAAATAATGGTGCGCGGATAGATGTAGTGGTCATTATATAAAATAGAAATATCAGCGTTATATCGGGAAAGGTTTACCACACAAACCGCATTATCGTTATTCACCTTTTCCCCGCGCAGTGCGAGGAACAGATTGCAAAGCGAGGTACAGCCGACATCCGAAATCACCGGAAAAAGGCCGGCTTTTTTCAACAGGTTCAATTGACTGTTCACTTCCTTTTTTGCCACCGCAACCAGAATGCCGTGCAGCTGTTCGCCCAATTGGGTATACGGATCATTCTTCGGACGGTTCAGATGCCAGTCCAATGCAATTTCATCCGGAGGAAGCTGCAGCGTTTCCTCCGCCTCAAGGTTCAGCGCCGATGTCAGCTCGCGCGGAGCCAGGTCGGGATATTTAAAATATTTCAGGCAAAGTGAACGGGTTTGAAGACCGGAACAAACTGTACGGGTCGGCATCCTGGCCTTCTTCCACAGCTTACGAATCACGTCAATGATTGCCTCTTCATCCGCATCGGGTGCGTATTCCATCCAGCCCGCATGCGTGAGGACAATTTTATACCGCCCGCGCCGCACGACGCGCGCCGCGCTGACGACCCCATCCGCGATATTGATTCCAGCTATGTTTTCAATACTCATTCAGTTTTTCCATTTTCATTTCCTAACGAAATGAACTTCCGGGCATCAAATACCCGGAAGTGTTTTTGTAATTTGGATAATCACGGGGAGGTACTATTCTTCATCATCAGTATCAACCAATCCTGACCATGTAACCACCCCATCAGCTACAGTCATCGTAAGTTCTTTGCCCGCCGCTTTTCCTCTCCCCGTAGCTGTGATGGTGTACGTGTTCGGGCCGCCAACCGAATTGATCTCATACGTATCAAAATAGTTACCCTTGAGGTTATCCACACTGATACCCGGAAGTTCAGCAATCGCTGGCGTTGAATTCGTATCCCCGCCTTCAACCAACCACAGCTTAATGCCGGTGGCAACTGTAGCGCAGCCCGTCTGACCTTCTGTAGCCATCGCAGCGTCAGTGTTGCCCGACATCAACGGAATCGCCACTGCGGCCAGAATCGCGACGATGATTGCAACCACCATCAACTCCACCAAAGTGAAACCGGACTTTTTCTGTTTTTTAGCCTTCATATTATTCTCCTTAGTTACTGGTTTTTAAAATTCAGCAGGTACCCCAACCCACTGGGACATTCCAATCATTGGAACTTTTTAATCGTTTTCATTTTCATAAATAACCGGCTCCTTTTTTATGGCTACTGCATCGTCGTTGAAACCGTAAAGATCGGCAGATAAATCGCCAAAACGAGGATCAGAATAAAGGCTCCGAACACACAGATAATGACCGGTTCAAACAACGCCATCGAAGTCATGATGGAAACTTCAACCTGATCTTCATAGAGGTCGGAAACATTTTCGAGCACCTCGGGAAGCTGACCGGAATCCTCCCCCACCGAAACCATTCGAACAATCAGGCCGGGAAAGATTTCCGCACGCTCCAGACTGGTCGAGATCCGGTTGCCGTTCATGATCAATTCCCGTGCCCCGAGCACGCTGTGCTTCAGCAACTGGTTCCCGGTGGAATCCGCGCAGATTTCCAGCGCATTGGAAATCGGGACTCCGCTGTTCACCATAATGGACATACTCCGGCAGAAACGGGCCAGAATATATTTTTTGAGACATCCCCCGGCATAGGGCAACCTGAGTTTAAGCTGATCTTTCCGGTACGAACCGGCCGGCGTTCGAGTATAAAATCCAATGCCCAGCGCCAGCAGCACCGCCCCGATACCGAAGAGCAGAATATTATCCACAAAAAAAGTATTAATGCTGAAAACCAATTTGGTAAATGGCGGCAAACTGGAACCGAACCCACTGAAAATATCGGTAAATTTCGGAAGAATAAACAGCGTCATAATCAGGCAGACCACAGCAAAGAAAATGCCTATAAAAATCGGATAGGCCGCCATCGCTCTGATCCGCCGTTGCAAGCGGTCCGTGCGTTCCAGATAAGTTGAAAGCTGGTTCAATGTTTCCGGCAGTTTTCCCGATTCCTCGGCAACCTTTGCCAACCCCGTGAACATTTCATTAAAAACCTTCGGATGACGGCCGATCGCTTCAGAAAAACTTTTACCGTCGTGCAGCTGCTGCACCACATCTTTGCTCACGCGTTTCAGCACCGGATGCTCCAGCTCCATGCTGATGCCTTCAATGGCATCACGCAGCGGCACACCGGCATTCACAGAAATGGCCAGCTGCCGGCAGAAGATGGCCAGGTCGGTCATTTTCACCCTGGAGGAAAGGGAAAGTGATTTTTTCGGGGGTTTAATTTTTGCGATTTTAGGCGAACCGGTCTTATCGCCTTTCTGCACCGCGGTTTCATCCTCGGCACTAAAGAGGTCAACAACGGTCAGCCCTTTCTTCCGCAAGGTTTCAAGTGCATCGAGGCGCGAAGTTGCCTCCAGCGAAGAACGAACTTCCTGGCCTTCTTTTGTTTTGGCGATGTAGTTGAATACAGCCATGTTTAATCCACCATGCAAACGTTGATCGCTTCACCAATTGTGGTCTGCCCTTCACGAACGCGTTGGAAGGCATTGCCCGACAAAGTCTGCATGCCGCCTTCAATGGCTTTGCGCCGCAGCGTCATATCGTCCACTTCGTCATGAACCATTTCGCGGATACCCGGAGTGACTTCAAGAAACTCAAAGATGGCACGTCGCCCTTTCATGCCGCGTTTTTTACATTGATTACAGCCTGTTCCATGAAAATAGGTCCAGTCCGGTGCGGAAGCATCGAACTGCTTCACCCATTCCATTTCCGTGGCGTCCGGTTGATATATAGTCTTACAGCTGGGACAGATCGTTTTAACGAGGCGCTGCGCAATAATCAGACGTATGGTTGCGGCGGTTAGATAGGAAGGAATACCGATATCACGCAACCGCGAAAACGAAGAGGTTGAATCGTTTGTGTGCAGGGTGCTCAATACAATATGACCGGTCAGCGAGGCGCGCATCGCAATTTCCGCCGTTTCCGCATCGCGGATTTCTCCAATCATTACCGCGTCCGGATCCTGGCGCAGAATATGGCGCAGGCACTCCGCAAAAGTGAGGCCAATCTTCGGCCGTATCGGCATCTGGTTAATGCCTTCAATCAGATATTCCACCGGATCTTCCACCGTCTGGACATTCCGGGTCGGGCTCTTCAGAATCTGCAGTGCGCTGTAGAGTGTGGTGGTTTTACCGCTTCCGGTTGGCCCGGTGAGCAGAACGATTCCGTTCGGCATCGCCAGCACTTCTTTAAACCGCTTCAGGCTTTGGCCTTCGAAACCGATATCCTCTAAATTCAGCAGCAGACTCTCTTTATCCAGAATACGCATCACCACTTTTTCGCCGAAAACCAGAGGCATCGACGAAACACGAACATCCACAACGCGACCGGAAAATTTAAATTTGAACCGGCCGTCCAGCGGCAGGCGGCGTTCGGCAATATCCATTTCCGCCAGAATTTTAATCCTCGTTACGATGGCCGGGTATAAACTTTTCGGAGGAGGTGTTACAGGATGCAGCGAGCCGTCCACACGCAGGCGAACCGAACAGGCATTTTCGCCGGGCTCAAAATGAATATCCGAAGCCCCGTCACGAACCGCTTCCATCAGCAGCAGGTTTACATACCGCACAACCGGCGCATCGTTGGCATGCACCAGCAGCTGGTCCACATCCCCGATATTCTGCTCAAAATTCTCGGCATCACCCAACGCGGTTTCAATATCAACGATGTCTTTCAGACCGGCTTCAACATAGGCCTCTTCCCGATAGCACTTGTCGATAATCGCATTGATTTTTTCTTCAGTACTGACAGCCTTATGAATTTCATACGAGGTTAATGAGCGCACGGTATCAACCGCATCCATATCCAGGGGATTTTTCATGACCACCGTAATGGCCACCCCTTCTTCCTTCACCAGTGGAATCAGACAAAACCGCCGTGCAACTGATTCCGGAATCATGTCGTACTCATCGCGCTTCAAATGAAACTCATCGCCGAGCTCCAGATACGGGATATTGAGCAATTCGGAAAATGTGAGCGCAATATCCGTTGGAGAGGCCAGCCCTTCCTCAATCAGAATCTCGGTCAGGATCCGCCCGCTTTCAGCCTGGATAGCCATGGCCTGTTCCAGTTCCGAAGAGCCGACGCGGCCGCTCCGAATCATCATTTCACTTAGTTGGTCGGTAATCATTCCGTAGTATCCCTTAAATCCATTTCACGCGATCTTCCGTTTCGGGTTCTGCAAAAACTATTTTTCCGTATCCGCATCCTTGGCGGCTGAGGTGCTGCCCAAACGCTGAACCAGTGCAAGAATTTCAGCATTTTCCGCGGCATTGTCCGCTTCCACACCTTCATCCACTGCGGCAACGGCCTGCTCCGCTGCCACCGCATCATTCATTCGCGAGGTTTCAGGAAAATCAGCGCCTTCATCTTCTCTCAGAATCTCGAAATCCATCTTTTCCTGGCGTTGTGTTTCTTTTTTCGCCGAAGCGGCCTGATATTCATTCGGGTCAATAATGGAAGCTTTGATGAAGATCAGCAGATCAATTTTTTGTTTCGTGATGGTTTCGCGGCGGAAAAGCCGGCCGATGAAAGGGATATCTCCAAGGAACGGAACTTTTTTAACGGTTTCCTTATCCCGCTCGGTCTGAAGTCCGCCGATGATCGCCGTGCTATGACTCTTCAGCATGATCTGTGTTTCAGCTTCACGAATCTTCAGAATCGGATAACGCGTGCCCGACTGCACGCCGGTTCCCGCCGTAACCACACCGGCTTCAAAACTTTCGATTTCGCTGACCGCCGGGTGAACCACCATATTTACATAATTATCGGCGCAAACCTGTGGAATTACATTCAGCTGAATCCCGATATTTTCATAGTAATCCAGACTGGTGGAGGTGAGAGCACTTCCGCCACTGCTGTTATTCTGCGAATCGATGATCGGATATTTCTGGCCCACAAGAATTGCAGCTTCCTGATTATTCAGCGTCAGAATTTTCGGGGAGGACAGCAAATTGGAGTCTTCATCGTTCACAATGAAGGCGAAGGCCATTTCAGCCCCCCAATCATCGAGCACACTGTGGGAAAGAGTAATGCCTTGATCCTGCGAGAATCCGCCCGCCGCCGCCGTATTCAATGGATTCGGGAACCCCGTGGATCCATTCAGCAGTTTCAGCACTTCATCTACCGGACTGACCGTGAGCGAACCTCCGCCATTCTGCGTATAGTCCTCAACATTTTCCAATCCCTGAATATAATCGAGCCCGATATCGGAAAGCCCGCCCGTACTGATTTCAAGGAACTTGGCTTCAATCAGTACCTGCTGCGGCATCAGATCAATTTCTTTAATAATGCTTCCAATTCGGGTTATGGCAGATGGCACGTCCGTGACCACGAAGGTCTTGCTTTTCTGGATATCTTCCCGCTCCTTGCGGTTGCGCACCCCGGATTCTGTGGCGGCACCGCTTTTTCCATCGCCGCCGAATTCCCAGCCGGGAAGACTCCTGGTCTCCAGAATCGTAAATTTTCCGCGGCTGGTCAGCTGCGCTTCAACAATTGCTCTGATATCATACGCATCGCAATAGCCGAGGTTGAAAACTTTCGAAACCAGCGGTTCAATGCCTTCCACAGTGACAATATTTTCCAGCTTGCTGATCACAATGGTATCGCCCACAACCCGGTAGCCAAACCCATAGGGTTTTAAAATCACGTCGAGAGCATCTTCCCAGGGGATATTATTCAGCCGCACGTTCACATTATCGGAAACAACATCCGGACCAACCACAATGCTTTGCCCCGTCTGAAGAGAATACGCTTTTAAAACTTCGGAAATATTGGCGTTTTTAACGTTGATGGTTACAAATTCAGAGAGCTCCTCGTCGGTAACAGATTCACTGCTTTCCGATCCCCCCGTGTTGGTTACCAATACGTTCTGGGCAGTTGCCGTCAGTGTTCCGCAAACGGCAAAAACAAGCAGGCCCACCCAGTATTTCACGTCAGCCTTATACACGTGCTTAATCATTATTTTCTCCTTTTTTGTAACCAACCAACCGCTCGTTTGCGCATTCTTTATGCCAAGAGGATGGATGCTCCGCCAACGACGCCCCGTTATCCCGCTTGCCGGCACGATGTTTCAATACACCATAAAATCTGATAATCCGTTCGGACCACAAACTAAGGCTACGCGCATGGCATATTTCCACAAGACGGGTGATTGCTGAAAGAAACATCGACTTAACCCTGATCAACACTACAGGAAAATCCGAAGCAAGGCATGGGGGATTCCCCGATAGCGCATCCGCTTTTACCCGAACAAACCTCAGAAAATAAAAGACCTTCCTTCCGGAGCACGGAACGAAGGCGTTTACTATGAATGTGTTATGTACAAACTCAACCGATTCGATGCGACTCGGTTTCCACCCACCGAATCGCTTTCTGCATTAACTCGGTTCCACTGCGAAGCTGCAGTTTGCTTTTGATATTACCCCGATAGGTTTCGATGGTTTTAACGCTCAGACTGAGTTGTTCTGCAATTTCGCGGGTTGAATTTCCCCGGCCGATCAGCTCAAAAACCTCGAGTTCACGCAGGCTTAACGCATCGGTACCACTGCGTTGTTTTTCGCCGCCGCCCCGGAATGCCATTTTCAGCATTTGGGAAGACATCGTCTTGCTGACGTAAATCTGTCCCGCCAGCACTTTTTCAATCGCATTAATCAACGTACTGGATGCCGCCTGTTTCATAACATATCCACTCGCCCCGGCTTTAAGCGCATGTTCGGCATAGAGCGTTTCATCGTGCATCGAAAGCACCAGCGTCGGAATCTGAAGTCCAAGATCGTCGATGGCCTTAATCAGCTCCAGCCCGTTGGAATCTTCCAGCGAAATATCCACCAACACCACATCCGGTCCCTGTTTCTGAATTTCATCCAGCGCCCGGCCAACGCTGCCGGCCTCGCCGCAGACTTCCAGCCCCGCTTCCTGCTCAATCAGCTTGATCAGGCCTTGGCGCACTATCGGATGGTCGTCCACCAGATAAACCCGCTTTCTAAGGTTTCCGACTTCATTCGTTTTTTGCACAGCCATACCTAATCCACCCTTATTTCACCAAAATCATCGGCTTCAAGCCGACAGAGCACCCGGGTTCCACCACCGGGAACCTGTCCGATATTCAGCTTCCCGTTAATGGCGGTTGCCCGATACTGCATCGTCCGCATACCGATACCGCCTTCATTTTCTATGATATTCCGCCAGCGCCCATTATCCCGGACTTCCAGTTGGGGGAGTCCTTCTTCCTCTGAAATTGTGATGTAAATATGACTTCCCCCGGAATGCCGGACGGCATTATTCACCGCCTCCTGCGCAATACGAAAGAGGTGTGTTTCAATCGCCCCGTCCGGGAAAACAATCCTGTCATCAATCGCTGTTTCACATTTCATTCCGCAGCTGGCCGTTGTCATACGGGCCAGATTCCGCAACGAGTCGTGCAGACCGCGGTGCACAATATCCGTGGGCATTAATCCCCGGGAAATCTGCCGGATCTGATTGCTCGCATCGTCAGCCAGATCGGAAATCTGAGCAGCATCTTCATGCGCCGCATTCCCGGCCCGTTTAAGACCGTTCGCCAACGAGCGGCCCAACAGACTGATCCCCGTCAGCATCTGCCCGACCGAATCGTGCAGATCCTGCCCGATGCGGCGGCGTTCGCGCGTTGCAACCGAGGTGATTTCCTCATTCAGCTGCGGCCGCGTCACATCAGATACCACATAGAGCATCCCGCCATCGGTGGCGGTATATTTTTTTACTTCAACATCGCGTTTCGAGCCATCCTGACATTGGAAAACACAATTCTGAATCGACTCATGGGTATCTGCGGAACCGGAATAAATTCTCCCGAGATCCGCCACCCCGAAAAGATCAGACAATTTTTGACCCACCAGTTTGTCGCTCGAATATCCGAACGCTTCAGGCACCACTGAACTCGCCGCAAGAACTGCTTTCCGGGCATCCGCAAGCAGCAGGCATACTCGGGATTCATCCAGCGCAATCAGGCTGTCAACCGGTTCTGTTTCCTGAGCGGATTGCTGCTCGATCGCCACCTGCAGGCACGCAAAATGAAACCTTCCCCGCTTATACTCATACGGAAGTACATTGAAAAATACCGACCGCCCGGCGCCTTCATTGAATAAAACCGAGACCGGTTTCCGGGAAGAAACAGCCTCGCACAACAAAATATGGTCGAATGCAGCAGCCGGATCATTCAGAAGCTTAAACCCGCCCGCGCTTGCTCCATTTGGTCGAATCGATTGGTAATGGTGCTTTAACCTTCGTTTTTCGTCAAAAATACAGAAAATGATCTCCGCAATCCCGCTCGGCAGGGTTGCAGCATTTTGCACCTTCTCAATTCTTGTTTTTCCAAACATGCGTTCCTTAAAAAGTTGGATACCCCATCCAAAACACTTAATTCAGTGCATATTCCGAAACAATCTACCCCGCACAACCGTTCGCAGTCAACCGTGCATACAGCCCGGGCTTCACGAAAAAAGCCCTTCAAATGCCTTTATTTTCCAGTCCAGATACTCATTATGGCAACCCTAATTTCAAAGCCGGAGAACCTCACGATGAAAAAAAGCGAATCCCCTTATAAAGTACACCTTTTCCTATGCACCAAATCCCGCGACGGCGTGCGCAAATCCTGTGGCGACGGGTGCGCCCCGGAGCTCAAAAACATCCTGAAAGATGAAATTAAAAACCGGGGATGGAAGCCGATGGTGCGCATCTCCGAATCCAGCTGCCTCGGCGTTTGCGAGGCCGGCCCCAATATCATGATCTATCCGCAAAAGATCTGGCTTTCCGGCATCACAATGGACGACCTCCCTGCCATTCTTCAAACTGTGAAGGAACTCATCGAGGCCTGAGAATACGAAGCAGTTATGTGCACTGTCTGTCGGACAGCTCAATCCCGGCAGACATCAAGCCGGCACGTTGAAAAAACGGCGGCACCAAGCGCCCCTGCCTTAATCAAGAATACCGAGAATTCTGAGACCGTCTTTACCCAGTTTAACCCGCAGCGGAGCCTGCTCGATATCCTTCATATCCATATTTAAAGCGAAACTGTAAACTGCACCGCTTCTTTCAACCCAGCCAACCCACCATCCGATTTCCCGGGCCCAACCGGTTTTGCCATAAAGCACCCACCCCTTGCCCTCCTCCAGCTTAATGAGGTCACGAACGCTGGTTTGAATATTTTCTGAAAACGGCAGTTCATTTTTTGCTAATTTCGCCAAAAATTCCGTCTGCTCCACCGCACTGATTTTCAGCGGTCCTTCCAGCCAGAATTTATCATTCACCGTTCCAACTTCACCGTTTCCATACTTCAGCATGGAAATATTTTTCTGCATCTGCTCTAAACCGATGCGCCGCGCAAGTTCCTGATAAACAGGAACATTGGAAACCGCAATGGCCTCCCGCAAACTCATGTCATTTTCCCAGGCAGAGACCGGCTGTTTTTCACCGCCATACGGCAGAACTTCATCAACATTTTTCACTGCGCCGACGGCAAGACCGATCAGGCTGTTTGCAATTTTAAAGGTGGATGCGGGAACATACTGCTTTTCAGCACGCGAAGGGTCATGCGCGGTATAGGTACCTCTTTGCGCATCAAAAACAACAAAAGTGCCCTCCACATTCATGTCCCGGAATAACACATTAATTTCGGCATCACTTATAAAGGTTTGCGCCCGGACCTGAAGCCCCGAAAAACATAGAATAACCGCTAAAACAACTCTCATATCGACCCTTGTTCCAAAAAAATATCACCCCGAATCCGGATTAAAACTGATGAAATCCTGCGTATAACTTTTCAGGTCCCTGCAGACAGGCCTGTCTGCATTTTACTCAGATTCATGCTTTTCTTCCGAGGATTTCCGGCAGCCCCGCTTCAATGCATCCCCTGCAAAAAAGAGCGGATACAACCGTTCCGAATACCGCAGGCCCGCAAAATTGATCCCGACCGCACCCGCTGAAACATCGCTCTCCGCCATCTCCGGCAGCAATTCCGCCCCATTCCCCGTCAGCCCCGCAATCAGCGCGCGCTCTTCAACCGGAACAGCATCGTCCTGCTCCGCGGTTTCCAACCATTGGAACCCGCGCTGCAGCATTCTTTCAACCTTTGGAAATTCCTTCAGATTCAATTCCAGCAATGCCTCCAGCACCCGCGCCGTTCCGCAAACCGGACTGCCGAACCAAAGCGACTCCCAGGCCCCGTCTTTGCGTTGCTGTTTTTCCAGAAATTCCACGGCAATCTGAATCGAATCAAAAATGGCCGCAAAATAATTTTCATCCAGTTGATCCCGCCAACAAGCCCACGCGCGGATCGCAAGCGCGGTAACATCCGGCGCACTTTTATCCCGCGGCGACTGATCCCATCCCTTGCAAAACGTCGGTACTCCTCCGTCCCGATTCTGCACCTCCAGCAGCCAGAACACCCCTTTTTCAGCCACCGCCACATCACATCCCAACTGATGCAATGCAACCAAAGCTGCAGCCGTATCCATTGCGTTCGGCAAACCGCCCCGCCCCCAGCCGCCCGGCTCCGCCGGATTCAATGGGTGGGCCTCCTGAAGCTGCTCGCGAACCAGTGCATCGCGCGCCCGCTCCTGCCAATCCCCGGAAACATCCCCTTCCAAAGTCTGGACGGCAAGCGACGTCAGCCAAACCGAAGGACTTTTTTCAACCGGCCAGCTGCCGTCGGCACGAACCGTTTGCTCCAGAAACCGAATGCAGTTCTGAGTGGCGGGGTGCTCCTTCTGTCCCGCGCCGATCAACGCCATCGCCACAAATCCAGTCAGTGGAATCTGGTCCATAAAACTGCCGTTTTCCGACTGAACCGAAGCTATGGCTTTTAAGGTTTTTTCTGCCCGTTTACGACGGTCCGGATGAACAATGCCCATCGCCAGCGGAAAAGGAAGCCCGGTGCTGACCATCGGCAGATTCAGAAAGCGAAATAGTTTACGGGGAAAAAACAGGCGGTTGAACGGCAGCCGGGGAATCACCGAACCTTCATCGCCCAGCTTGCGGGAAAACATACTCATGGCCAACACCGGCACCGACTGCGAAAGGTCGCGGCCGTATAACCGGATCACTTCAGCAGCAACTTTTCCCGGATCACCGATTTCCATATTCAGCGCGCAACGGCATAAAAGCGTGGTGATAAACGTACTCGGCCCTTCCGGACAATCGCCCCACCCGCCGTCGTCGTGGCGATCGGTTTCCAACCATTGGAACCCGCGCAGTGCGGGCTCGGTATTTCCCGCCAGTTTCAGCGTAAACGCAGCCACCGCCGTGGCCATCGCCGAACTCGAAACTTCACCCTCCCAAAGGCCGGACGGTCCCTGTTCTGCAAGCAGCTTTTCCCGCATGCGCGCATGCGCTTTCTGTATTTTTTCCAACATAGTCAACACGGTAGCACGCGGCAGAAGCGGCGCAACCTCCGGCACAAAAAAACCGCACCCGGCCAAAGCCGGATGCGGAATTGAATGATGCGTCGTTCTATTAGCCGTAGATCGAACCGTACGCTGCACAGGCACGGAAATCCGCACCTTCACGGTCATTCGTACCGTAGGAACTCCAGGCCGCCGGGCGGAAAATTTCACCCTCTTCGACGTTGTGCATGAAGACCGGGATGCGAAGGATCGATGCCAGCGAAATGAGATCTGCACCAATATGCCCATAGCTGAAGGCACCATGGTTTGCGCCCCAGTTCGCCATCACGGAATACGTGTCGGAGAATGCGCCCTTACCGGTGATACGCGGAGCAAACCACGTGGTCGGCCAGGTGCTGTTAGTGCGATCATCCAATACCTTATGCACATCATCCGGCAGTTCAACCGTCCAACCTTCAGCAATCTGAAGAACAGGTCCGAGGCCCTTCACCATATTCACTCGACTCATCGTGATCGGCATACCCGCTTTGGTAGTGAACTTGGAGGACCAGCCGCCGCCCGGGAAATATTCCGTAACGGAGGGATGCCAGGTGGTGGCTTTCAAACAGGCGTCCTTTTCTTCTTCAGTAATATCCCAGAACGGCTTCATGGCCGGCTGACCATCGATCGACTGCTGACCGCAGCCATCAAGCGAAGCAGATCCGGAGTTGATCAGGTGGATGATTCCGTCTTTCGCAACGCCGTCGAGCTGATGCCCGGTAACACGTTTAACAGAATCCGGACTCCAATACGTGCGAACGTCCGCAAAAACCTGAGCCGTATTCGTCAGCAAATAACCGAAAAGCATAGAAACGCCGTTCATGGCATCGTTTTCAGTGGCCACCAGACGCGGAGCGCGAATGCCGTTCCAGTCGAACGAGCTGTTGGAAATCGCTTCCATGAAGTCACCATTGGTGTAGGCATCCGTCCAGTGACGCTGTCCCTGGAAACCGGAAACGATGGCATTATGACCACGCGCTTCTTCCTGGTACCCCATTTCAGCCAGCTTCGGATTGCCATACATCAGGTCTTCGGTAATCAATGCCATTTTCACGGACATTTCCCATTCCGCATCGAGCTTCTCGCGCGAACGGGTGGTTTCCGGCGAATTCACATCCTCGCCTTCCGGGCAGTTTTCCTTAACCCAGGCCAATGCCTTTTCGTATTCATCGGCGTCATAGATGCCATCCCGGATGCGACGGTGCATTTCGGTCAGGTCAATCGCTTCAACACGCATGCCCAGATATTCTTCGAAGAAAGGCTGGTCCACAATCGAACCGCCGATGCCCATCGAACAACCGCCCATGGAAAGATATGATTTTCCTTTCATCATCGCCGCAGCCAGACCGGCTTTGGTGAAACGCAGAATCTTTTCAGAAACGTCTGCAGGAATCGACGTGTCGCCGGCATCCTGCACATCGCGCCCGTAAATTCCAAAGGCCGGAAGACCTTTCTGCGCATGTGCCGCAAGCACGGCTGCCAGATAAACAGCACCGGGACGCTCCGTGCCATTGAAGCCCCAAACCGCTTTCGGACGAAGCGGATCCATGTCCATCGTTTCGGAGCCGTAGCACCAGCAAGGGGTAACCGTCAGTGAAACACCGACATTTTCTGCATCAAACTTTTCCGCACAGGCGGCCGCTTCAACAACGCCCCCGATGCAAGTGTCGGAAATTACACACTCTACCGGTTCGCCATTCGGATATTTCAAATTTTCGCTGATGTGCTTTGCTGCGGCCTTGGCCATGTTCATGACCTGACCTTCAAGCGATTCACGCACACCGCCGTAACGGCCGTCGATTGTCGGACGGATTCCAATCTTTGGAAGTTTAGTGATCCATGTTTTGTCTTTACTCATCGTGTCTCTCCTTGGATTTCGATTGATTGCACCATTAAAGTGGCATAGGCAAAACTTGTCGATCGGTTTTGGAGGTGGTATATATTATACATTTCAGGGGAATTTATATGAAAGAAATCATCAGTTATGGCCGCTTTCAATGCTCGGAACTTACACCGCACAAAAACCGGGGTATGGAAATTACCTACATTGAAAAGGGTATGATGGAATGGATGGTTGAGGGAAAAGTGGAAACCATTGAATCGGGCTCCATCTATTTCACCCTTCCATGGCAGGTACACGGCAGTGTTAACGCAAAAGAGCCCGACAATACGATCTGGCACGTTCTCTTTCACCTCAAAGAGGATTATCCCACCGCCCGCAGCCACTTCCGTTTTGCCGACTCCTTCGGGTTCACAGCAGAAGAAATGAAAATACTCAGCTCCACCTTCACCGCAAGCGGCGCCCATTGCTTCCCCGCCACACCCGCCATGCGCGGACTGATGTCCACCCTGATTGCCGAGCTGCAGAGCACCCACGCCCTTCGTGATGCCCACACCATAACACTCCTTCGTGCCATTCTGGTTGAGCTGAAACGAATCATTGAAGGCGAAGTGGTTGATACCGGCAGATACACCTACTCCGAACAAAAGGTTCAGGCACTCATCTCCTCGCTCCCCACCCGTTACGAACAACAGTGGACCCTCGCCGAAATGGCCAGCCAATGCGGCATTCAACGAACCCAGCTCGGTAAAATTTTTCAGAAACTCACCGGCAGCACGCCCCTTGAATACCTTGCTCGAATCCGCATCGAACGCGCCAAAACTCTTCTGCGGGAAACCGACATTAAAATCATCGATATCGCCTTCGAATGCGGCTACAGCACCAGCCAGTACTTTGCGAACATCTTCAAACACGCCACCGGAACAACACCGTCCCAATATCGGAAAAACTTCAGCGGACTTTCAGCCGCAGAATCCAGGGAGTGGAAAGACATCCAATTCCGTAGCGAAGAAGAAGAACGCCAGCGCGTCCAGGCCTTCAGCGAACGAAAACCCTGAAGCACAGAGCTCCAACGCACCGGAAACGGGAAAATAAAACAAAAAAGGCCGGAACAGAAGTTCCGGCCTTTAAGATTGGTAGCGGGGATTGGATTTGAACCAATGACCTTCAGGTTATGAGCCTGACGAGCTACCGGACTGCTCTACCCCGCAATCTTTTCTCGTTAAGAGGTGGATGAAGGTACACGAATATTCTGAGCGCGCAAGTGGAAAAGTAATTTTTTTGAATTAGATTCCAAACACCCGGCTTTCTGCCCTGCGTCACACCTCCCGGACAAAAAAAAACCTTTCAGGGAACAGAAGTTCCATGAAAGGAAAATGGTGCTCGGGGTGGGATTCGAAGCCACATCCGAACCCAATAAAACCGGGGTTAAAAATGCGAACTGTGTACAAAAACGTATACAGACCGAACAAGAAGAGGCGGAAAAAC
>JARNMJ010000037.1 GCA_029432795.1 Pontiellaceae bacterium B12219 | reverse complement strand
TATCGCTGGGTTGCCAAAGGCAAAGACATCTTGGAAAAAATCAATCGGGCCAGAACGAAGTTAAATAAACCTATTTATGAATCAGGACACTAGACCTCAATTTCGGGAGCCATATTCCGGTCGACCAAAAATGCTTCAACTTCGGATATCCGGCCAAGATCCAGCATGCAATTGGCAATTTCCTCTGCATCACACAGGTTCGTGGCACTCACCAAGCGCTGCACATTCGGCGCATTCACGCTATCCACGCTGAATTTTTTCAGTCCGATTCCCAGCAGGAAAGGCAGCATGCGCGGATCCGCCGAAAGATCTCCGCAGATCGATACATCTTTATTCTGGGTCAATGCCGCGGAAACAATACGGTTCATGGCCCGAAGAATGGCCGGGTGATGCGCAAGATAAAGTTTCGAAACCATTTCATTGGTCCGGTCCACCGCCAGCATGTACTGAATCAGGTCATTCGAACCGATCGAAAGAAAGTCCGCTTCCATCGCCAGTTCATCCACCACCTCCACCGCCGAAGGAAGCTCCATCATCACGCCCAGCTGGGTATCCGGATTATAGGCAATGCCTTCCTTATCCAGACTGCGCATGCACTCATACACAATGTCCCGAGCCGCAATGAAATCATCCACCGATGCAACCAGCGGAAACATAATACGCGTATTCGCATCGGCACCCGCCCGCAGAAAAGCCCGCAACTGCTGGGTGAAAATATCCTTATTCTGCAACGAGAAGCGAATCGCCCGCATCCCGAGAAACGGGTTGGCTTCGCTCACGCTTGAATAATACGAAAGCATTTTGTCGCCGCCGATATCCAGTGTCCGGAAGGTGACCATTCGGCCATCCATCTGATCGACGAGTTTTTTATAGATGATGTACTGCTCTTCCTCCGTCGGGAAATCGTTGCGCACAATAAACGGGAATTCCGACCGGTAAAGGCCCACCCCTTCCGCTTTGAACTCGCGGGCGAGATGCACATCACTTAAAAGGTTTATATTGGCATAAATGTGAACACGCTCGCCACATTTCGTGAAGGTCTCTTCCTTCATATCCGAAGCGTTATGCATCATCTTCCATGCATTATCCAGCTCCTGATATTTTCGGTAGACCTCCGCTCCGGGACGCAGATAAATGATCCCCTGCGCCGCATCCATCAGCATTTCTTCACCATCTGCAATACTGTCAGCCTGCTCCCGGCTGATAGCAATCATGGGAATGCCGAGCGAACGCGAGATAATGGCGTTATGCGAAGTTACACCACTGCTGACAATGAAACCTTCCACATTTTCCGCCGAAAGTTTCAGAATGTCGGACGGCAGCAATTCATGGGAAATAATAATCTGACCGCGGTAATCGTATTCATCGGCAGTTTCATTCAGCAGATTGCGGGTGAGCCGGTTGCCGAGGTCTTTAACATCGAGCACTTTTTCACGAATGAGCGGCATCTTGCTTTTCGAAAACACCTCAACATAATCATTCACCACGATGGCAATCGCTTTAACTGCGTCCGTACCTTCACTGATCAACCGGGAAATGCGACCGGCAAACTGATCGTCTTCAAGAATCAGAAGGTGGGCACTGAAAATCAGAACCGCCACATCTGCAAGCGCCTCACTGGTCTGTCGCTGAAGCTGCACAATCTGATCCACCGTTTTTTCAACGGCCATCGAAAAATCGTCCACAGTATAGGGCGCAGCGTCCGGATCCGGCAGAGCACAGACCGCAGCTTTGGCAGAATCGAGTGTAAATGCTTTTCCGCGAGCCGTGCCGGTGCTGGCAGAACGGCCACGGATCAGCGAATCGGCTGTGACCTTTTTCGGAGCAGGCTGCGTTAACCGCACAGCTTCCGCACGCGCATCACTCAGCAACTGCACGTTTTCGATCATGGTGGCCAGCTGGGCCGCAATGGCCCTCAGGGCCTTCACATCGTTCGGCGTAAAATAGTTCGCTTCGCGGGCCTGCACCACCAATGCACCAATCCGACGCAACCCGCGCAGAATCGGAACCGCCAGAAAGGCTTCATAATCTTCCTCATGAATACCCGGGAAAAATTTATATGCGGCGTTATCCGAGGCTTTTCCAACGCAGATCGGCCGTAATTCACGCACCGCCCGACCGGTTATGCCTTCGTCAAGCCTCAGCTTCACCTGACCGATGGCGCTGTTATCAAGTCCCTGCGTCGCACGTAGCGTCAGAACTTTTTCATCCTCGTCATAAATATAGATCGAGCAAACATCCGCATGCATATGCATCGCCACAGACGTGACCACCTTCTGGAGTAACTCCTTACGGTCACGGCCCCCTTCAGCCAGCGAAATCAGCTCAGCGATGTCGCAAACAAGATCTACATTTCTCTTTTTCATAGTTTAATAACAAACGGTTATAGAGGACAACATATCGGGCATTCTGTCGATAGTCAAAGTTTAGAGATTATCCAATTTACGAATCGACCTTCCCGACGGCCTTACGTACTATTTTCGTTCAATTAGAAGGCTAGAATTTAATGAATAAACCTACTGCAGAACAGCTGCTCGAACTTTACCGTCCCATGGTTGCATCGCGTTACACCGACCAACTTCAGTCGGCTGCCGCGCAACGTGGAGAAGTTTTCTTTTATATCCCATCGTCCGGTCATGAGGCCTCAGCCACGCTGGCGCCGCATCTGATCGAGAGCGATTGGTTGCACCTCCACTACCGCGACCGCGCCCTGGCCTATGCCCGCGGCGTAACCTATGAAACCGTTTTTTACGGTCTGTTCAGCAAAGCTGAATCCAATTCCGCCGGGCGCCGTATGCCCGCATTTCCGAGCGACCCCTCGCTGAACATCATGAGCACCCCCACCCTCGTCGGCAGCAATGTGCTGCAGGCCGTCGGCGTTGCATCCGCCATTAAGGACGACGACGGAAACCCGTTTGTGCTCGTTTCCGTGGGCGACGGAGCCACACAGCAGGGCGAATTCTATGAAGCCGTAGCTGAAGCCGTCCGCTCCAATCTGCCAGTCCTTTTCCTGATCGAAGACAACCGCTTTGCACTCTCCACCGTCACGAAAGGCAACACCTTCTATTCATTGCCTCATGGCGATACAGATACTTTTTACGGCCTGCCGATTCACCGGGTCGACGGTTCCGAACCGGTTCCAGCCTTTGGAAAATTCGGCGAAGTGGTTTCCGAACTCCGGAAAACCCGCGGCCCGCAGATTGTGGTATTCAATGTTGAACGACTCGAAAGCCACACCAATGCCGACGATCAATCGATGTACCGCACCGAGGCCGATCTTAAAAACGCCATGGAAAATGCGGATCCCTGCGCCAAGATGCGCGACTACATGCTCGCCAACAGCGTGGATGCCGCCGCCATCAAAACCGTGGAGGATGACGTAAAAGCCAACGTCGATGCCGCCTTCCAGACCGCCCGCAAAGGAACCACGCCGAAAGCCGTGCTTACCGCAAAAAAACCGCTTCCGGAACCGCGCGAAGAATATCTCGGCACGGCTGAAGACCGCACCCTCAGCATGCTCGAAGCCATGCGCGAGGCGCTCAAAATTCGAATTTCCAATGATCGGAAAACCATCCTGCACGGACAGGATATTGAAGATCCGAAAGGCGATGTTTTCGGACTGACCCGCGGGCTTTCCCAACAATGCCCATCGCAGGTGAGCAATGCCCCGCTTGCCGAAAATACGATTCTCGGCATGGCAACCGGACAGGCCCTCGCCGGTGCAAAACCGGTCGCCTTTATGCAGTTCGCCGACTTTATGCCGGTGGCCTATAACCACATTCTTTCCGAAATCGGAGCCATGTATTGGCGCACGAACGGCCAATGGGAAACCCCCGTGCTGATCATGTCCATTTCCGGCGGCTACCGTCCGGGCCTCGGCCCGTACCACGCCCAGACCATGGAATCGATCTGCGCGCACGTGCCCGGCGTGGACGTCTTTATGCCGTCCACCGCCGCCGATGCCGCCGGACTGCTCAATGCCATCGCAGAATCCGGACGCCCCTCCGTTTTCCTTTTCCCGAAAAGTCTGATCAACGACCGGAGCAATACCACCTCGGCTGATATTGCCAAGCACTATGTGCCGATTGGTAAAGCGCGCGTGACGCGCGTCGGCCAGGACATCACCCTGCTCAGCTGGGGCGGCTCCATGCCGGTGGTTGAACGTACCGCCGATGCCCTGAAAGAAATCGGCCTGAATGCCGAAGTCATTGATCTGCGCTCTATCTTCCCATGGGACGAGGAAACCGTACTGACCTCCGCCCGGAAAACCGGAAAACTGGTCATTGTCCACGAAGACAATCAGACCGCCGGAATGGGCGGCGAAATTGCCGCGGCCATTGCCGAAAAAGCCGGTGCTGAAGTTCAGCTGGCCCGCGTTACACGGCCGGATACGTATATTCCATACGATTTTTCCTGCCAGATTGAAGTCCTGCCTTCGTTCAAACGCACCCTCGAAAAGTGCTGCGAACTGCTCGATATTGATCTGCATTGGGAAATGCCGGTTGAAGAAGAAGCCGGAACCGTTACGGTGAAAGCCATCGGTTCGAGCCCATCCGATGAAACCATTAATGTGGCGAGCCTGCTGGTCGGCGTCGGTCAGGAGATTGCTGAAGGCGATCTGATTGCATCGGTCGAAGCGGATAAAGCGTCGATGGACATCACCTCTCCGGTGTCTGGAACAATTTCCGACATTCTGGTGGACGAAGGCGACACGCTCACCGTCGGCACCCCGATGCTGAAAATCGCTTCCAACGAAGCCGCTCAGCTGAAGCCGCTCACCAAAGAAGATCCCGGCACACCGATCATGGAGCGTCGGCGTATATCGCAGGTTGAGGAAGTGCAGGTCGGTAACGTGGTTGAACATAAACCGATTTATATTTCCAACATCACCACCGTAATGGGTTCCCGGCATCTCACCAACGACGAGCTGCTTCAGGGCCACGGCGAGTGGGATTCGGAAGCGATCCGCAAACGGACCGGCATCGAAAACCGCTACTGGATTGATGGCGATGAAAATGTACTGACGCTCGCCGTTGATGCCACCAAACAGCTGTTGGAAAAAGAAAATCTGACCATCTCGGATATCGGCGCCATCATCTGCTCCACCGGAACGCCGATGACCATGACTCCCTCGCTTGCCTGCCAGGTACTGCACGAACTCAGCCCGGCCAAAGGAGAAGTTCTCATGCAGGCGCACGATGTGAATGCCGCCTGCTCCGGCTACATGTATGCCCTTCAGTCGGCCTACGACTTTCTCACAAATGCACCGGACAAAAAGGTGATTGTCATCACCGCCGAAACCCTTTCGCCGATGGTGAATCACGACGACCAGAAAACGATGGCCCTTTTCGGCGATGCGGCAACCGCCTCTCTGGTGAGCTGTGAAAAACGGCCGGGCAATATCGGTGTGAAACTGAACCGCCCGTTCCTCTCCGCCACCGGCGTAGATCAAAAAGTGCTCTATGTTCCAAACATGGGAAGCGGCGAAGTCATCGAAATGGAAGGCCTGACCGTCTTTAAACTGGCCGTGCGTAAAATGATTGATGTGCTCGACAGTGCTTGTCAGGAACGCGGCATTTCCGTGGATTCATTAGATTTCATTGTTCCGCATCAGGCGAATGAACGAATCATTGAGGCCATTCGCAAGACGATCAAATATCCGAAGGAAAAGATGTTCAACCACATCCGGAAATACGGAAACACGTCGTCGAACACCATTCCGATTGCATTGTGCGAACTTGTTCCAACCGTTGGAAATGAAACGAAGGTCGGCCTTACTGCCTTTGGTGGCGGCTTCACTTTCGGAGCCGCAGTGATTGAGAAGGTCTGATTCAACCGGCCGTGCAATGGCGATAATTTTCTCTGTAGCTCTGCAGGGCTTGTCACTCATCGGCCTCTGCATGCTCTCCGGGTGCGGCACCTTGCCGAACGGGCAGCGGTGGGGACAGCATGCCACCCTCGCTCCCGGTTGGGACCGCGTCCGGCATGCGGCCTGGAACGCGGCATCCTCCCCGAACGTCTGGGCTCCCGTTGGGACGGCACTGCTGTTGCAGATTGACGGTGCGGATCAATCCATCTCGGACTGGGCCTATGAAAACACCCCCGTTTTCAGCACCCACCGGAAAGCCACCGATGCCAGCAACGCACTGGATGGCTTTTCAATGGTGATGTTCGGTATTACCGCGCTGGCAACACCCAGTGGTTCTGATTCCGAAGAGTGGACCTCCGCAAAACTAAGGGGAACGGGCATTCAGTTAACGGCTCCCCTGCTCACATTAGGAACCACGGAATTATTAAAATCCGCAAGCAACCGCACCCGTCCGAACATGGACGACAATGAAAGTTTTCCATCCGGCCACTCATCTTCAGCAGCGGTCAACAGCATGCTGGCAATTAAGAATACAGATTCGCTTCTGATTCCCGGCTGGAGTAAAACCACCCTTAAAACCGGACTCTATATACTGCCCTATGCCACCGGCTGGGCACGCATTGAGGGAGGGCGGCATTATCCATCGGATGTGCTGGCGGGCATCGCCCTCGGAAACTTTTTCGGGGCGTTCATTAATGATGCTTTTCTCGGCGTCGACTCCCCCGACGATCTGCATATGGAACTTAATCTGCAACCGGACGACACCATGATCATCGGTCTTACCCGCCGATTCTAAAATAAGCCTTTTCCCTGCTCCCTTCCGTAAAAGTCACATATGCCAGATATTAAATTACGGTTAATATTATCGCAGTTTCCTGAATTAGGTTTTTTTAAATTAGGCTTTGGCCATCTAAAAAATATACGCATAGTGCCCCGCCTATGAAAATTAGTTTTAATTAAACCGTACAATTTAGGTGCGGTACAACTCAGGGGAAATGATGAATCGGACACTACTTTCTGTATTATTATGCTCAGCAACCACACTCTCTTTTGCCGGTGATTTCATTCAATGGCAGGACACCAGCCTAACCGGGCTTTACGGGACGGGCTTTGAAGTCGATCCCGAAACCCAGGAGACACTAACCATTGAATATGCTAACGGGTGGAAATGGGGTGATTTTTTCTGGTTCAATGACCTAGTCTACTTCAATGGAGACGAAAACGGTTTTGGGAATAAAACATCATACTATGGAGAAATTGCACCACGCTTCAGCTTCAATAAGATGACGGGTAAAGACCTCTCCGTAGCCTTTGTAAAAGATTGGCTGATCGCTACCTGCTATGAATATGGTCACGGAGTTAATGGGGATGATTACGGTCATAACCTTCTTGTCGGTGCCGGTGTTGATCTCGATGTGCCCGCCTTTGACTTTGTACAACTCAATCTTTATCAGCGCTTCGACCTTAAAGGCGACAACGGAGAATCCCTTCAGTTGACGGCCGTATGGAAATATTCCACTCCCGTTGCGAAGTCCACTTTCATCTTCGATGGCTTCATCGACTGGGTAATGAACAGCGATGGCAGTTATGAAAAGAACCTGCACATCTGCCCGCAGCTCAAATTTGATATCGGCGCGCTCTGCAATATGGAAGGCGGCAAGCTGCTCGCCGGTGTGGAATATGATTACTGGAAAAATAAATACGGTATTAAAGACGGTAACTTCGGTTTAGACACCGATCAGAATGCCATCAGCGGCATCGTTCAGTATCATTTCTAATCCAGCCAAACGCTAACGGGAGAAAACCATGCTCGGCTTTTTTAAACTCAAAGAACACGGAACCGATGTTAAAACCGAAATCATCGGCGGGATCACCACCTTCCTGACGATGGCCTATATCATTTTCGTGAACCCCATGATTCTGAGCGAAGCCGGCATGGATAAGCCCGCGCTGATTGCCGTCACCTGCCTGGCGGCAGCCCTCGGCACGCTGCTCGTCGGCCTCTGGGCCAACGTGCCTTTTGCCATGGCACCGGGTATGGGACTGAATGCCTTTTTCACCTACACCCTTGTCATGGGTCAGGGCCTGAGCTGGCAGACGGCGCTCGGCGTGGTCTTCGTCTCGGGCGTCGCCTTTCTGATTCTGACGGTGATCGGGATTCGGGAAAAGGTGGTCACCGCCATACCGGTCGGCTTGCGAATTGCCACCGCTGCCGGGATCGGATTGTTCATTACGTTCATCGGAATGAAAAACCTCGGGCTCATTGTCGATAATCCCGCCACACTGGTATCCATCGGTAAATTAACCACGCCCGTACTGATCGGTCTGGCATCCCTCATCATCATTACGGTTCTGGAAGCACGAAAAATTAAAGGCTCCATTCTCATCGGTATTCTGATCGCCACCGTTCTGGGCGTCATTTTCGGTGAAGTCAGCATGCCTGAAACCTGGGTATCGGCTCCGCCGAGCATCGCACCGATTGCCTTCAAACTGGATATCATGGCCGCCTTGCAGTGGGGACTCGTCGGAGCCATCTTCTCCTTCATGTTTGTCGACCTCTTCGACTCCATCGGCACCATCGTCGCCTGTTCCTACGAAGCCGGCTATGTGAAGCCCGACGGAACGATCAAGAAAATCGATAAAGTGCTCGAAGCCGATGCGGTCGCCACCATTGCCGGCTCACTGCTGGGCACCAGCACCACAACCACCTACATCGAGTCCGCCTCCGGCATTGGCGACGGCGCCCGCACCGGCCTCGCCTCAGTGGTTACCGGCATCCTGTTCCTGCTCGGCCTTTTCCTGGCACCGATGATCGGCGTGGTTCCGGCTTTCGCCACTGCCCCGGCCCTCATCATTGTGGGTGTCTACATGTTCCGCAACATCAAGGAAATTGACTTTAAGGATCTTAAAATCGGCGTTCCGGCCTTCCTTACCATGATCCTGATGCCGCTGACTTTCAGCATTGCCACCGGCCTGACCGTTGGCTTCCTTTCCTACATTCTGATTGCAGTATGCTCGGGCGATTTCAAAAAGATCTCACCGGTCATGTGGGTCGTCGGTCTGCTTTCCGCCATCAACCTGATCATCAGCATCTGAGGCGGCAGCAACAGTCTTAACGTCAAAAGTCTAAGGGCTGCCTGTCCGGACGTACGGGACTTTCGACCTTCAGACCTTTGACTTTATGACACCCAAGTGACAACGGAAGGAACTAATAGACAACGATCTTCACATCGTTATCGAATTCGAAAGGCCGATCATTACGATCGGCCTTTTTGAATGAAGGCAGAATACGATAGTAGACCTGCAGGGAAAGCGTGCAGAAGCTGGTCGTGTAAATAATGTCTTTGGAAACGGCTTCATCCATTTCACTCGGCGGTTTCCAGGCTCCGGAAGAGTCCTGCGCTTCGATCAGCATCGGTGCAAATTTTTTATTCCAGCTCGACCATTTTGAACCGCCCTTCTGAAAAATCGCCTGCGTGTTGTAATACCACTCATAGGCAATATTGAAGCTCTTGTTCTTACCAGTCTTTTCCCAGCCCTCGTCCCAATCCGAGCATTCAACATCCTTTAAATAATCCAATCCCGATTTCACTTCATCCTCCTGATTGCTGCCCGCCAGCTGCATACACAGCACCGCCACACCCGTCATATAATCCAGGTCCCCGTTCGGCGTTTTGTTTCCGAGACGATAATAAAACTTCCCTTCCCCCGCATACATGCCCTGCACAAACGAAACCGAATCTTCCAAGGCCTGCAAAATTCCATCCACCTGAACCTCAGCCGCCTGTGCCGCCCGCAACGCCTGTACCTGCCAACCCCCCACCGAAAGGTCACTCCACTTTTCATGCTGATAGCGGTGATCCCAACCGCCGGATTTCTGCTGCCCGTCAATAATAACCTGCACAGCCTTTTCTACGGGCTCCTTCAGCAAAGGCATACGCGTCATCCCATACGCTTCGCACAACGCATAGGTCGCAATCGCGTGGCCATAAACGCCAATATCGTCGTGCGAGCCGACTGTTTTTGAAAACGGAACAAAGCTTCCTGTTTTGTCATTCTGCTCATCCAGCAAATATTGAATCGCCCGCTGGACGGTTTCGCCATAGACCTCCGACTGCGAGGTTTCCCCATGCGCCAGATAACAAAGCAAGGCCAGCCCTGTCAGCCGCGCCCGCTCCTGCCTCGCCGTCATACTCCTGCTCTTACCCACACCCCACGAACCGTTTTCATCCTGAACCGATTGCAGCCAATCGAGCCCTTTCAATACGGCCTTTTCCGCCTGCCCGCCATAGCGCCCGCCGAACTCGCGCAATAATTTTTTCCGTCCGCTCTCTGACCGGCCGACCATCAGCCCTTTCATCACCAACGGACTTTCAATATTCGCCACGGCATCCAGCCCGCTCAGATCCAGTTCTGAATCCAACATGGAATCGGGTAGTAAATTATCTGCCGGCAATTCATCGGCTAACTCATTCGGCGCTTCCAACGCTTCTTCAGCCGTTTGCTCCTGTTGCGGTTCCTGCTCTTCTACTTTATCGAGCTCCCGAATCTGCTCTTCCACCACCTGCACATCAATCGCCGTCTCTTTTTCCGGCGTCCGGAACACCAGCACCTTCAGCAAAAGGATGACAATTCCAACATGAACAACGACCGAAACCGCCGGCCCACTGACTCTGCTGATTAAATTGTTACTACTGGATTTCATTGCTGGTGGATAATTAGCCACAAAGAGGCACATGGCGCCGCCGAAAAGAAGGCGGCTGCACAAAGACTCAGAAGTAGACTCTTGAGGGAACTACTACCTAATCGAGGGTTATTATTGAGGATGTATTTTTTGATGAATAGTTTGGGAGCACCGAAATTGATTAACAAACCGTGCTCTATGCCGGATGAACGAAGGTAACCCAGGATTTGAGCAACATGTTCATCAGAGACCGACTTACATGCTTTCAATTCTATAATCAGCTGGCCTTCAATAAGCAGATCTGCAAAATATTCTCCCAACTCAGTTCCGTCCTCATCATAAACAGTTAGTTGATATTGTTGTTTCACATCCAACCCTAACTTTCTCAGCCTGTGAGCCAGTGCATTTTCGTATATCTTCTCCAAATGGCCGGATCGATGATACTGATGTATGTCTAAACTCGTCTTACGAACCGCATCACACAATTCATTAATAGTTTTCCATTCCATATCCCTCTCCGGTTTTGTCTTCGTGCTTCTTGTGCCTCTTCGTGGCGATCCCCTATTTCCCCGACATCACCGCAATCTGCGTCAATCCGTGCGAGGCGCACATATCCAGGGCCTGAATGAGTTTTCCGTGCAGCGATTGATCATCGCAGTTCACCATCACCGTCTGCTTGGTGCTGATCTGCGCCAGCTTCTTCAACAGCGCATCCAGCTCTTCAACTGAAACCGCTCGCCCGTTAATCGCAAATCCCTCTTTCAACACCGCCACCCGAATCATGTCCGCCGGCGGCGTCTGCTGCGACTGCGCCGCATCCGGAGCCGGACGCGAAATATCCAACAACGCCAGCACATCCGCCGTGCTGAACGTCACCAGAAAATAGATCAGCAGCTGGAACACCACATCAATCATCGGCGTCATCGACAACTCGATTTCGTCGTTGGTATTGGCAAAGCGTCTGTTTTTATTCCTTCTCATATCAATTCATTCGATTTCGTCGTCAAAGGTCTTAAAGTCGAAGGTCGAAGGTCACTTGCGAAGATACCCTTCGAGGGAGCCAATCCCTTTTGAAATGCTTTTCAAAAATTTGCGCCTCTCGGTAGCCACGTGTCCTGAAACATAGCTTAAGTCCTCTGCTGCGTAATACATGCTACGAACCTCTCCTGCCGAACCTTTGGCAATATTCAAAAACCGGGCAAACTCGGTATCGGAATGTCGTTCAAAACCTTCTGTAATGTTATTCATGATAGACACCCCTGCCCGCTGTATTTGATCGCAGAATCCATAATCCCGATTGGCCTTAAGATCAGAATAGATATGTTTCACCAGTTCTCTGGCCTCTTTCCAAATTCGCAGATCTTCAAAACTCTCCACTCGATTCACGTGTTCCTCCTTAAGCTACAAGCTATTGACTTTCGACCTTGGACATTCCGACCTTCGACCACCTCAGTCACTCACCGAATCCTTCACCGCAATAAACGCAATTTTATACAATCCCGATTCCGTACAGATATCCATAGTCTGCCGCACAAATGAGTGAGGGACTGAAGAATCTGCTCGAATCTGTATGGGAATCGATGGTCCGTATACTCCGTAATCGGCGACGGTCTTCGTGAGGACCTTCCGAAGTTTGGAAATACTCAGCGGCGTGCGGCCGATGAAAACCTTCCCTTTTTCATCCACTTCGATGGTGATCGTGCACGGGTCTTTTTCCTGCGCCATCTGCGGGGCATTCGGCGAATCCGGCAATGTAATCCATTCCGAAAACTGTTCCCGCTCCAGCTGTGCGGTACAGACAAAGAAAATGATCATCTGAAACACAACGTCGATCATCGGCGTCATATTAATCCCGCCGCTACCGCCTTTCTGGAAATTTCGTTTCATGATAAATCAGTCAAAAGTCGTAAAGTCAAAAGTCGTAAGTCAGCTATTCCCGACTTTCAGACCTTCGACCTTCAGACGTTCGACTCCCCTTTTTTCTTCAGCCCCTTCATCACTTCCATCGTCAGACCTTCCATGGTGAGGATCACCTTGGCAGCACGGTTGCGGAAAAAGAAGTAGGAGCCGATCGCCGGGACAGCGATCACCAGCCCGGCGGCCGTCGTATAAAGTGCCTGCGAAATATTGATGGCAAGCAGCGCGTTCTTCGCCGCACCGGAAGTGGTGCCCAATGTGGCGAAAGCCAGAATCATTCCCTGCACCGTTCCGAGCAGGCCGAGCATCGGCGCGAGGTTTCCAACCACGTTGAGGTAGTTCACGCGTTGCAGCATTTTTTCGCTCTCCATGTCGGCCGCAATGCCGATGGCTTCCTGCGCTGAATCAAAGCCGTCCTCCACATTTTCAAAACCCGCCAGCAGAATATTGGAATAGGGCCCCGGCACATCCTTGCAGCGCTGCGCCGCCTTTTTCACGCTGCCGTCTTCAATGGCTTCGCGAACCAGCGACACCAGCGTCTTCGGAATAATTTTCGAGGTCCGGATATTCAGCACCGAATCCACAATCAGCGCGCCCGCCGCCAGCGAGAGTCCGGCGAGCCCGAGCCAGAGCGCCATACCGAACGCCCCGCCACCCTTGACCACATCCAAGAAACCGGAAACCTCCTCCGGCGCCGCTTCCGCCGCCTGCACCGACTCGCTCTTCACAATCTCCGCTTCCTGCGCCAATACAGGCACCACTAAAAGCAACATCAATAAACCCATCATTAGTCGTTTCATACCTACTTCTCCTTCTAAATTTTTATGGCCACGAAGAGGCGCAAGAAATACGAAGACAAAATTAATTCGGAGGATCTGGTCTTTGCGCAGCCGCCTTCTTTTCGGCGGCGCCATGTGCTTCTTTGTGGTTATCCAGTTTTTGCTCAGCCTCCAGAGCGAGTTCTTTCTGTGCTTTAAAGAATGTGGCGACTTTGAGCCAATCACGGCGCGCGCCTTCAAGATCGCCGTTTGAAGCGTTCAGGTCACCGCGCAACAAATAGGCCTGCGCCGCCGCTTCCCGGGAGCCGGTTGCAATGTCTTGATTCAAAACCAGCAATACGGAATCGGACGCCCCGCTCTTCAGCATCGCCTCGCGCACTTTGCGTTGCGTTTCAGGATCGCTCTGATCTTCCAAGGTCTGGAACTCACTGACGGCTTCGCCATATTGGCCGGATGATAAATAGTAGTCCGCCAGTAACTGAATCGCCGTCTGGTCCCACGCCAGAAACCGGCACTCTGCCTTCACCTGCTTTAAGAGCGGAACTGCCTGCTGCCCTTGTCCGCTCTCTAATAACTGCTCGGCTTTATTCAACGCAGCTGGGCGATCGGCGGCGGCAGAACGATACTGCCCTTTTTGAAAGGTCATGGTTTGGCCGGAGGAGGTCGTTAACGTGACGGCCCCGTCTTCACTCGCAGAAATCATCGTACCGTTAATCTGACGCCCCGCGTTATTCACCACATAGGCGGCATCGACCGAAGCAACCGCCAATAGAATTAGAAAACTACTGAACCAACGCACGTTCGGCCTCCTTTCGGAATGTTCCAAGGGTTGGAAGTTGTTCGTGTTCCGGAAAGAGATCTTCAAATTGATCGCAGGAACTCAGGACCAGCTCATATTTCTGCAGCTCCATGCAGAGCGGTAGACTCGTTAAAATACTGTCGGCGATCAGCTCCCGGTTTTCTTTCACAGTCGGGTCGGCCAGCAATGCGATGCGCTGATACGCCGCCAGCTGTTCTTCCGGTTCCGCAAGCACTGCGGCCATTTCAAACGTAATCGCGTAATCCTGCTTTGCGGCAACCACTTCCGCGTAGGCCGCAGCCGCTTCATCGATTCGGCCCAGCTGAACCAGACTGCGGGCCTGCATTAATCGTGCATCATAAAACGTTCCAGTGGTTGGAAATTGGCTCAGCAGGTTTTCCAGCGTTTGGAAACTGACATCAAACAGTTCACGCCCGAATTGACAGGCGCCCCTTCCGAACAGCGCCCGCTCCGCAAACGCTCGCTTGGCCGTCATCGGAACCGCGCTGAATGCTTTTTCGGCTAAAGCAAAACGGCCGGACGCGAGCAACCCATCGCCGGTTGAAAGGTAAACGTCGTATCCATAGGATTCCTGATCTTCGAGCATCCGGTCGAGCACCTGCTCGGCAACATCGAATCGCTCTGCATCCACCGCCGCCACAATCAAACCGGAGAGCGCGGATCTTGTGGCCGCCGCTTCGGGGAATTGTTCCTGCAAGGTTTCCAAGGTTTGGAAGGCCGCATCAAAATCGCCCGCCACCAACAGGGACTGCGCCTTTTTATTCAACGCCGATGCCAGAAATTCCGACTCCGGAAACTCGTCCATAAAAGCATCCAGCTTTACGGGGTCGGCCGGATGCGTGGCTTGAATATAAACCGCTTTTTCCAGCTCCAATCCGTGCTGTTCTTTTTCACGAAGCAGAGTTTCCAAGGCTTGGAAACGGCCTACGGCTTCCTCCCACCGCTCGGCTTTGTAGGCCTTCCACGCAAAATAGGAAATGATATCAGCGCGGTGCGAATCGTCAGAAAAGGCGGCTAAATAGAGATCAAAGATTTGCTCACCATTGGATTCATTGCCTCCTTCAATGTAATTCCGCCCGATGCCCAGCAGGGCCAGCGGTGCATTGGTGTCGGACTGAAATCGCTCGCATAGATATTCTGAAATCAGAGTAACCTGTTCATCGTGCCCGAGATTCAGCTGACAAAGCGCCAGATTACGCAGGGCCTCCACTGACCTCCCCGTCTCTGGAAAAAAATTGATTGCGGTTTCAATCGGCTCAATAGCATCGGCATAGCGCTCGTCGGCCATCAGCCGGGCGCCTAACTGAAATTTATTAGCGATAAAGGCATCGCGGTGCGGGCCTAAATCGATACGAACCTGCTTGCCGTTGCTTTCCAGAAAAGCCTGCGCCGCTTCGGCCTGTTCTCCGGCCCGCTCGCCCCATGGGCTGTCGCCATATTTAATGTAGACGTTGTAAAAGTGCCTAAGCGCTTCGGCGGCCGGTTCCAATGTTTGGAACTCCTCGTATTCCATCCGATAGGTTTCACCGAGCAGATACCGGCATCCCGCCACCGGGCTGATTGATGAAACGGGAATATCATTCGCCGTCAGATTCTTTTCGATATTCTGCAGCACCTCCGCCTGATCCCACAGCATCGACCGCGCCTCTTTCCATTTTCCATCGAGGACCATTAAACGCGCCCACGTGACCACGGAATTGCCATACCACAGATCCATCGCACCCAATTGCACATCCGCACAGTGGGCCTGTATTTCTTCCCGAAGTTTTTTGACAGCTGTTTTTGAAAGCTCTTCCGTTTCCAAACGCTGGATGGCGGCATCCGCGATCTGCGCTTTCAACCGATGTGTGCTATTTTGATCTGTTGCTGTTTTCAGTGCCTCCGAATATAGCTCATACGTCTGTGCCTGACAGAAGGTGCCGATCAGCAACAAAATCATGAGCATCCGGAAAATCATTGAAACAGAATATCAGTCTTACAATAATCGTCAATTATCGTTTTAAATTTCAGGGGCTTATTTGATTTTCCAACAATTCGCGCTGCCCTTTCCGTAGAAATCCAGCCGTAATTCAGAGGCCGGCAAACGCGCAATCCCATTAACCACCCGAGCAGAACAATACTTATTTATAGAAATAAGAACGTCTCTTGAAGGTGTCTCTGTTCTGAGGCTTCGATGCGGAAAGATTGCAAAGCCTTCGCACAGTACTTAACCTGCATACATTTAATGGGAGTTTTCATGGAGTTGTTGAGCGAGTGGCTGAATAAGATCGATCATTTTGTGTGGGGATGGAGCATGATTGCTCTATTGGTCGGCACCGGACTCTATCTCACCGTCCGCCTCGTTTTCATTCAAATCCGTCACCTCGGACACGCCATCGCCTGCGTTTTCGGAAAATACGACAAGCCCGATGAGGCCGGTGATGTCTCGCACTTCAAAGCCCTCGCCACCGCTCTTTCCGCCACCATCGGCACCGGAAACATTGCCGGCGTGGCCACCGCCATTGCCGCCGGAGGCCCCGGTTCTGTTTTCTGGATGTGGGTGACCGCGCTCGTTGGCATGGCCACCAAATTCACGTCATGCACTCTCGCCGTAAAATATCGGGTCATTCACGCAGACGGATCCGCCAGCGGCGGGCCGATGTATTATCTGAAATACGGCTTAAAAAATAAAAAACTGGGGGCCTTTTTCGGCGGAGCCTTTGCCTTCTTCGGCATTGTGGCCTCTTTCGGTATCGGCAATATGGTGCAGGCCAACTCCGTGGTAGGCGGCCTGAGCTATCTGCTCCCCGAAACCGCCCAGACCGGTGGCTTTACGCTCTGGGATGGATTCACCGTTTCCTGGCTGGGGCTGATTGCCGGACTTTCACTTTCCTTTCTGACCGGCATTGTCATCCTCGGCGGCATCAAACGCATTGCCAATGTGGCTGGCATCATCGTGCCTTTCATGTGTACCTTTTATGTCATCGGCGCCGTCATCATTTTAATTCTGCACGCCGATGCCATTCCCGCCGCCTTTGCCCTGATTTTTAAATATGCCTTCACCCCCCATGCCGCCGCCGGAGGCGCTATCGGCGCAACGATCCGCTATGGCGTGGCGCGCGGCGTTTTCTCCAATGAATCCGGATTGGGTTCCGCACCGATTGCCCACGCAGCAGTGAAAACCGACGAACCCGTGCGCGAGGGAACCGTCGCCATGCTCGGCCCGTTCATCGACACCATCATCATTTGCAGCATGACGGCGTTGGTGATTCTCGTGACCGGCGCGAACAACGAAACATACGATGGCGGGGCACTCACAGCCCACGCCTTTAAAACCGGCCTCTTCGGATGGGGGCATTATCTCGTTGGCATCGGCCTCGCATTTTTTGCCTATTCCACCATTCTCGGCTGGTCCTACTATGGCGACCGCTGCGCAGAATACCTCTTCGGTCCCAAAGCCATTCCGATTTATCGCTGGATCTTCATCATCGCAATTACCATAGGAGCCGTTGGCGGACTGCGTGTGATTTGGATCCTCGCCGACATTTCCAACGCCCTGATGGCCATACCCAATCTGATCGGCCTGATTCTGCTCTCCGGTATGGTCGTTGCCGAAACCCAAAAATACATGGCCAAACTAAAGAGCGGACAATTTAAAACAAAACCAGAGGATTAATCATGAAATTCATATGCCTCGCGCTTCTCGGCGCAGCAACATCCTATGCTGAATTCAATATTCAGGAAGCCATCGACTCCGCAAAATCAGGCAGCGTTATTTCCATTCCGGCGGGTACCTATCGAACCCCGCTCTCCATCAAACAAGGGTTGACCCTCTCAGGTGAAAACGCAGTGCTCGAAGTGGAATCCAACCAACCGGCCATCCTGATTGATTCCTACAAAACCGTGCTGCTCAAAGGGTTGACCATCAAATACAAAACGGAAAACAAACCGCAGAAGGGCGATACCCCTTACGCTGTATTGATCCGAAATGGAGACGTTGAAATTAAAGACTGCACCTTCGACGCACTGGGCGACGGAGCCGCATCACCCGGGGCGGTTTCTGCACAGGATAAACCAGAGGTGGAAATCAGCAACTGCCGGTTCAACGGCTTTGAATATACAATTCAGTTCTGGAACGGCGCCGAAGGCGACATTGAAGACTGTATCATCATGAATCCGGGGCATTGCGGAATTACAATTGGAAACGAGTCCAGCGCTGAACTCTCGCAATATCATCACCGGCTCGCGCTATCACGGTATCCGATGCACCGGCGGTGAAATTGAAGCCGACTCCAATCTTGTGATCCGGAACAAGAACCGTGGATTTTACATCGGCAACCGCTCGGCCATCGGCGAAATCAGCAACAATCTAATCGTCGATAACGCCACCGGAATCAACGTCTTTGCCAACTCAAAGCTGGAAATTGATCATAACGTCATTATCCGTTCCGGCTACGCAGGACTGGCCATCGCCGACACCGCAAAACTGAAAATCGAAAACAACATTATCGCGGACAATGAAACTGGGATCGTTGGTTTTTCTTCTGAAAAAGGCCGTGAGCCCGATATCGATATCAAAGGAAAAAACCTTCTATTCGGAAACAAAGCGGCCTCCGAAAATGCCGATCTCTCCTCAAAAGTTCTCGAAAAAAATCCCGGTTTCAGCCATCCCGAAAAAGGATTGTTTAAATCTGCCATACATGACATCGGGCTCGAAAATCCCAAAGAACTGCAATCCCTTTGGATCAAATGGCAGGCCGCTCTGGATAAGCACTAGCCAAACGCCGAATCGACCCTTTTATCTGCCACGATAAAACCGCGCCAGCCGTTCCGGAGAAATGCCCAGTTGATAGCCGAGAATCATCAGCTTATTGACCAGAGTTACTTTCACAACGCCGTGCTGCTGCCAGCGCCGGCCGGAGGTGATCGCCGCCTCCGGCCGCGTGACCACCGTTCCAAAATGACGAAGCGTGCGCACAAAAGCATAGTCTTCCATGATGGGTAGATACGGAAATCCGCCGGCCGCTTCGAAGACCTCTTTTCGCAGAAATAATCCCTGATCCCCGTAAGGAAGCCCGCCCCTAATGGAGCGCCAGTTCGCCGTGTCTTCAATAAATTTTTGTCCGCAAAAGGCTTCCCCGACTTTGAAGCGGAAGGCTCCGACCGCAACCGATTCATCCGCCAGGGTTTCCCGCACCAGCCTATCCCATGCGTCAGGCAGGATCGTATCGGCATGCAGGAATAACAGGATCTCACCGGACGCTTTTTCCGCTCCGAGATTCTGCTGGGCGGCCCGCCCGTTCTTGCATTCGAGAGCATTCGGAAAGATGGATCGCGTGCCATCTGAACTGCCGCCGTCCACCACAATAATTTCCACACCGAACCCCTCACGAACTTTTTCCAGAGTTTGGAAAAGGTGCCCCTCTTCGTTCAGCGTTGGAACAATAACGGAAATCTTCGGCGGAATATCTTCGACCAAATCGACATCATGCCGTTTCGGAAGCTGATGAACCGACAAACCGGATGCCGCCTGCATCGTCTGCTCGAAAACGCGTTCCCCGCCCCAGTCGATGTTTTCAAATAGCGGTTTCGTCGAAACCGCCCTGCCCAATCCGATCAGATAATAGCCGCCATCACTTGCCGGGCCGATCACCACGTCATGGGAGTCCAGCTCTTGAAATGCCTCAGTAAGATTCTTCCAATCATTGGAAGGACAGTCCGAACCAACGAGGAGCGCTTTCTTCCAACCCTTGGAAAAAGCATCTTCGCAGGCGCGCTGCATCCGTTCTCCCAGATCGCCCTCGCCCTGCTCCGCATAGATCAGATCAGTACCCAGCCAATCGCGCATCTGCTCCACCGTTCCGCCGGTATAGCGAACCTCAAGGTCCGCCCCGGTGCTGCGGGCCTGCCGAACCGTATGCTCCGTCATCTCACGTTGCAGCGCTGCCGCAGCACCTTTTCCAAGGCTTGGAATCAGACGCGTCTTTGTTTTTCCCGGCACAGGATAACGCGTAAAAATGATGAGTCGGTTTTTCATCGACGTCGAAATCTTAACCATCCTTCCATGAGCTTGGCGACGGTGGGCGTGAGGCGGGTTTGATTGTAGAGGCCGGCGGTGCGTTTGATCGCTTCGGACCGGGTTGGATAGGGATGGATGACCCCGCCGATTTTGCCAAGGCCCATCTTCGCGGCCATTGCAACGGAGATTTCATTAATCATTTCCCCGGCATGTGAGGCAACAATGGTGGCACCGAGGATTTTATCAGTCCCTTTTTTCACAATCACTTTCACAAAACCCCCGGTTTCGCCTTCGGCCTGCGCCCGATCGTTTTCGGCCATCTCAAATTTATAGGCATCGGTTTCAATCCCCTGCTCTTTCGCCTGATGTTCATACATTCCGACGTGGGCGATTTCCGGATCGGTATAGGTGCACCACGACATGTTGACATCCGAAAGTTTTTTCTTCCCTCCGAACAGCGCATTCTGGATCACAATCTGCGCGGCGACATCGGCGGCGTGGGTAAACTTCCACTGCATACAGCAATCGCCCGCCGCAAAGATATTTTTATTCGTGGTCCGCAGGTTGTCATTCACGGTAATTCCGGTGCGGGCATCGTATTCAACGCCCGCTTCTTCGAGCCCCAGATTTCCAACATTCGGAACCCGGCCCATACCAATCAGGATCTGATCGCCTTCCAGGGTGATGGCTTTTCCATTTTGAGCAATATGCACTTTTTTGATTCCACCATCGGCCGAAACTTTTTCCACCGTGGATTCCAGCAGCACTTCAATTCCATCGCGCTTGAAAGATTCCGCCAGAATCGCCGAAGCTTCGGGATCCTCGCGCGGCAGAAAGCGCGACCGCTCAATAATGGTGACCTTCGAGCCCAGCCGCCTGAAAGCCTGCGCCAGTTCACAGCCAATCGGACCGCCCCCGAGCACGACCAAATGATCCGGCCGTTCAGTCAAATTGAACACCGTTTCGTTCGTCAGAAATCCCGCTTCTTCCAATCCCTGGATATCGGGGTGCAGTGCCCGGGCGCCGGTGGTGATGACCGCTTTCTTAAACCTGATGGTCTGACCTCCCACTTCAATCGTATTGCGGCCGGTGAATTTGCCTTCGCCAATAAACAGATCCACGCCCTTATCCATGTAACGCTGTGCGGAATCGTTGACGCTGATGTCGGCGCGGATTTTACGGAGCCGCTCCATCACTTTCGGAAAATCGGCCGCCGAAGTTTCAGAAGCGGTCAAACCAAATGCTGCGGCACGACGCATTTTTGAAGCGAGATGCGAGGGCGCAATCAGTGCCTTGGAAGGTACGCAGCCGACGTTCAGGCAGTCACCGCCCATCAGATGCCGCTCAATCAGCGCCACTTTTCCGCCAAGCCCGGCCGTGCCGATGGCGGAGATCAGTCCGGCGGTTCCGGCGCCGATCGCGACGAGGTTATAGATGCCGTCGGGCGTCGGATTTTTCCAATCATTGGGATGCACGTTATCGACCAGTCGTTGATTGTGCTCATCCATCGGTGCAGGTTGTACGTTCCATTCTTCAGTCATAAATTTCTCATTGTACAACGTAGTCGGGCCAGCGTGGCTATCCTTACATGAAAGGACTGAAAATTCCAATTGCATCTCCCGACTGACGAAGCTCGCCCGGAAGAATTCCTATCGCGGTATAGAGAACGTTTACCTGAGGAACGAAGGAAACGTTGCCCGATACATACGTTCTATTCTCCCCCGTCGGTAATGCGCGCTCCCAAGGCTTTCTTTGCAATCTTCGTGACGTAAACCGTCACGAGAACCGTCGCGAGGAAGGCGACAATATTGATGATCCACCGGGCTCCGGACGGTGCCTGGGCCGTTTCAGCCCCCAAACTGGCGAGATCACCGGCCAGCGAGCCGATATACACATACATGACCGTTCCGGGCAGCATACCGATCCATGAGGCGAGGACATATTCCTTCAGGGAAACCCGGGTCAGCCCGTACGCATAGTTCAGCAGGTTGAACGAGAAAACCGGTGATAAACGTGTGAGCCCGACAATCTTCCACCCTTCGGCCGCCACGGCATTGTCGATTGCACTGAAGCGGGCATTGCCCTCGATCTTTTTAGAAATAAAGCCGCGCGCAAAATAACGCCCGACGAGAAAAGCCGTGGTTGCTCCCAACACCGATGAAATTGAAACCAGAATGGAACCGGTCACCACCCCGTAAATCGTTCCGGCCCCCAACGTGAGCAGGGAACCCGGAATGAAGAAGACGCAGGCCACAATATACAACAGAGCAAATACACCCATCCCGGTTGGACCCAGCTCCTTAATCCATACCAATGCATTGTTTATGTGTTCCTGCAGATTCAGCTGTTTTCCGCCGACCACCAGCACAGTCCCAACGATTACGATGATCAACAGGGGTTTGATCCATTTTAAATTTTTCATTTTATAGCCTCCACCCAGTAGTCGGGAGAGGGAATCAAACCTTACAGAATGAAAGCACCTATCCCAGCGCGACATCCAGAATCATCATTACCGAAAAGCCGGCCATCGTCGACATGGTGACAATATCAATGTTCTTTTCGTTTCGCTGCGATTCAGGAATGAGTTCTTCCACCACCACAAAAATCATTGCGCCGGCGGCAAAGCACAGCGCATAGGGCAGAATATTCTGCATGTTCATCACAAATGCCGCACCGATGACGCCGGCAATGGGCTCCACAATTCCGGAAGCCTGTCCATACATGAAACTTTTCCATTTGCTCATGCCTTCACGCCGCAGTGGCATAGCCACTGCCGTACCTTCGGGAAAATTCTGAATGCCGATCCCGATAGCCAGCGCAATTGCCCCGCCGATTGTGGCGGAAGGCAGTCCTGCCGCAACCGCGCCAAAAGCCACCCCCACCGCGAGCCCTTCCGGAATATTATGCAATGTGATTGCCAGCACCAGCAGCGTGCTGCGTTGCCAGGAGGTCTTCACCCCTTCGCTCTTTTCTATCGAAAGTCCCGGATGCAGATGCGGTAAAAACTTATCGGTCAGCCGCATGAAAATGCCACCGCCCATGAAACCAACGACAGCCGTGAGCCAGGGCGTATGCCCCAAATTTTCCGCCATCTGGATGCCCGGCGCAAGCAGTGACCAGAAACTCGCGGCAATCATTACGCCGGCGGCAAAACCCAGCATACAATCCATGAATTTCGGCTTCACCATACCCGGCATAAAAACCAGTGCCGCACCCAGTGCAGTGACGCCCCAGGTGAAAAGCGTAGCAATCAGCGCCTGGACTACCGGATGGAACTGCATGAAAAAATCGGCCATTCCCACACTCCCTCAACATTGATTTGGTTTGAGGAAAGGATGACATGGAACCGAGTAAGCCCAAAGAGATATCTACTGCTTATCTCCCGGCCTATTTCAGCTCTTATTTATTCAGCGACCAGTCGTAGGAAAGGTATTTAATCTTCAACCCCCCAATACGTTCTCCACTGAATTTCTCGATGAAAGCCGGAACGGATTCAAAGTCATCGCCGTACCATTTAAAAATCGCGGAGATGGACGCCGTGCCTTTTTTACGATCGATCACCAGCCCCGCCGGAGTGGCGAGATATTGCCGCGACTGGTCGTCGAGCTGAGCATCCAATTGATCCGCGACATAAGCCTCACCACGGAGAACGGGGCAGCCTTTGGCGGCACAAACCAGCGCCATGTGAACGCGCGGATCGTGATAGTTCGGGCGAATAATTTTATGCTCCAGCGTGTTGAGCGTAATGGTTTTTCCAAACAGTGGAACGGCCGGTTGATCCCACGGGCCTTTGAAAAAGCTGCCGATATCCTTAATGCTCTTCACCGGATAATGATCGACGATCAGCTGGAGCGTTGCGGCGTTATAGAGATTGATCAAAAAGGCTAACTGCTTCGTTTCGTCCCACGAATTGAACTCGGTTTCCGAAACCGCGCCCGCCAGATCGAGATAGGTTCTTAATGGAATCGGGTTGGCCTTCAATGCCGCGTAATCCACGCGCCCGTTCACCACATGCTGTTTAAGCAAGGCATCGAAATCCTGCGCGGATGCCACCAGTCCGGCCCCGAGGGCGATTGCAAATAAAATGAGTTTTTTCATGGATTCTCTCCTTCATGCATTCGAACGCTCACCGCCCGACATCCAGTAGTCGGGCGTGTTGCGGAATCCTTACACATGAATCCCCTTTCGTGTAGCGTTCGTTTACCTGAGGAACGAAGGAAACGTGGATCCCGGCGGCCGGTATCTCTGCGGCGCCACCGCTTCCCTCATTTCGGGTAAGCGGTCTCTACACCTGCAACGCGGCAAATGAAAGCATCGGATTGGACGTAGAACGAATCGCTATCGTTCCAATCATTGGAAAAGCTGTTTTTTGCGAAGCCGAGGGTTTAATACCCCGCTACTTGCAGCGTGTAATTTGTAGGGATGGAATGGCTGAGGCACGATGCCTTCCAGCCGAGCGGCGGCAAGGTCTCCTTCGTCAACCGTTTCCGCCCTACAAGAAAAAAGGATACCCCGTCTGCTTGTAGCGGGGAGGTTTATTTTCCAATCATTGGAAGTCGGATGACTCTTCCTTAAAAGCGTCAGCGTTGATTGATGATATTTTGGACTGAATAGCGAGCATGAATCCCCTTCCGTGTAGCGTTCGTTTACCTGAGGAACGAAGGAAACGAAGATCTCCGCAGCCGGCTTATCTGCGACGCCACCGCTTCCCTCATGCTTCGGGTAAGCGGTCTCTACACCTGCAACGCGGCAAAATGAAAGCGTCGGATTGGGCATAGAATGAAGCGCCATCGTTCCAATCATTGGAAAAAGCTAATGCCCTTCTATTTACTTGCCATAAGAATCCCTCGAAACCACTATGTCTTTCCAATATAAAGGATACCAATATTGAAGATTGGGAACAGGCAGGCTTGCCCGCTTACCCCTTCAATATTCGGATATCAGGCAATTTTGCTGATCAATAATATGTTGGGAAAACAAAATATGAATGAAAACACACCAATTTCAGAAAGTGCCCTAATCCAATACAGTCAGTTAATTGACGAGGGTACTTTGGCATATTTTACGTGGATAAAACAAATTTTGACCTTATCCGTTGGTAGCTTGACAATTCTAATCGGTTTACGAAATCAAATTGCACCAGGCATCCCGCAGGCCTCAATCATATTGCAAATATCTTGGTTTCTATTTGCAGCTTCAATCGTCCTGTCACTATTCGCTTTGCAAGGTCAGCACATTCTTCTATTTCACACAGCACAAGATTGTCTTAACGCAGTAAAAAGCGGAATGGACAAAGGAGCAGGCTCCGTTTCAATACCTAATAAATACCGAATATGTGGTCAAATTACTCCATGGGTTTTTGTCTCAGCCATTGTTTCTCTAACTTTGTTTGGAATTTTGAATTTAACACCAGTACCAAATACAAAGCCTGAAGATCTCCCTAAGCACTCGGCCTCTTTGGAAAAAATTACCACCACACTAACTGAACATCCCCAGACTACAACATGCGCAAACATTCCCAACCAGCAGGTGGACCCTATCGTGACAACGCCGGTCGATAAAGTTGAACCACAATCCACTCAGGATCACCCGTAACGTTCATATGACTGAAGTTCAGTCAACCAGGCAAAAAAAATTAGACCCATTTTTTTTCATCTTTGAAAAAGGACCTTAACGACCGAACCCGAGGGGACCGGTTCCTCCCGGTCTTCTGCTCGAGCGGGTTTAGTCGAGGTGGAACTCGACCCTCCAAACCGTTAAATGCTCTGGCTTCGTATTACTTGCCGATCGTGGTTCGCATCAGCACCAGATTGTCATGCACCAGGCTGGACGACCAGATGAATTGGGCATCGGCGGCGGGGTCATCAAACAGGTCGGTGAAGTTCGAGTAGGCGGGCTTGTTGTCGACGCCAACGTAATCGTTGCTGAAGGTGACGGCGTTTGGCCAATCCTGATCGTTAAAGTCGGTGGCGGACCAGTTTTCAGGAATCGGCCAGTGCGCGGCAAACCAGGCCGATCCATCGGCAACATCGTCGGTGCTGCAGTTTGAACTGTCGCGGCGGTTCCCGTTTATAATCAGACATTCTTTGGTTTTGAGGGGGGCGATATAGAAGGTCTGTGCTTTCCAATTTTCATCAGTCACGGCAACGGTTTCTCCGGAGGCGTCTTTGATGACTGCCACCAACCCGGCATCGCCCTGATGAAATGGGGCCCCGCGAAAATTTTCAAAGCCCAAGCCGAGGTGTTCTTCCCAATCGACGCCCATCACACCGATCGTAAAGGGCCGCTGTGCTTTAAAGCGAATGATGCTGCTGTTGAACGGCGTCATCGGAGCGGGATCGACCGCGAGCAGTTGGCCATTCACGAAGAACTCGAAATAGTTGTCGCCGAAAACACAGGCCGTAAAAATTTCGTCTCCGCCCGCATCGAACACCGGAACCTTTTCCAGATCAATCTCCGTCCATCCGGCAGGCTCAAAATCGTTGGCTTCGTTGTATAGATCAGCAGCCTTCGGGCCGGACTGGAAATGCGTTTTCGCGGGTACCGTCCATTCCCGACCATCGGACGATTTGATGGTGCCGACGTTTGCCGTCCGCGGGTTCGCCCCCTTCCAATCGAAGAGCGTGGAAATATCGGTTTGAGCTTCCCCCTGCGTGAAGGAAGGCTGCTGGGCAAATGCAACCACCGGGCCCATGGCCAGTGCGATGGCAGCCAAGCACGACGAGAATATTGTTTTGAACATGGTGAAACTCCTTGGAGACCCGTTCCATTTTATTGCTCCGGCGATTAAAGAGATTCCTATGCATCGGATTGATGGCCACAAAAAGGCGCAAAAGGCACGAAAACTCAGCAAGTCAGGTCTTTGTGTTTCTTCAGTGCGCAATTGATTCTCAATTGTGTGGCAATATCACACTATTTAGCCGCCGTATCTATAAAACGTGAATCCTGATGTGCGAAGCGCAGGAACTATTCCGGTTGCTATTCTTCCTTTTTGAGCGCCTGTTTGATGCGCAAGCGGGCTTCTTCGGAAAGCGTTTGTTCCGTGGGGGTCTCAACATCCGAGGCCTTCTTCAGGACGGAGCGAAGCTGCCGCATCTGGTGGCTATAGGTGCGGCAGAGGGAACACATCATTAAATGCAACCGCATCGCCATTCGCTCGCGGAGCGGAAGTTCCCGATCCAGTGACTCCGATACCAGCTTTGAAATTTCTTTGCACGTGCGCATTTTATTCGTTCGCTCCAAACCAGTTTTCGGTCAGGCAACCGCGCAGGCGCATCCGCGCCCGGTGAAGCATAACCCATAGATTGGTCGGGGTGATCCCCAGTTCCTTACAGACAAAATCAGAATCCTGATCTTCAAGTTCGCGCAGCACAAACAGGCGGTGCAGCCGGTCCGGCAGATGTTCCATACATTGGAAAAGCACAGCCATGAATTCCTTCTGCTCCAGGATTTTTCCGGGATTCACCTGCCATTCAACAGGCTTGATGCCCCAACGCCCCTTGCGATCAAAAAACTCCTCTTCCGGCGATTCTGCTGTTTCGATCTCCTCATGGGGCTGCTCACGACTTTCCTTACGGATGAGATCCACGATCTTGTGCCTGAGGATACCGATGAGCCAGGTGCGGGCAGAAGATCGGCCCGAAAAGGATTTCCCGGATTTCAGCGCTGCCAGCAAGGTTTCCTGCACGACATCTTCGGCGGAAGCAGGATTATTCAAACGGCTCAGCGCATAACTGTATAGCGCATCACCGTGCTCATCCACCCAGACTTCCGGGTCTAATTCAGTAGGCGATACTTCAGCCATTACCGGGCCGCTTTAGCAGCATTCAGCAGGACCTCTGATTCGATCCGCTTTTTGTAGTCCGCATCGGCATGGGCAAAGTCAATTACCCCGTCGGTACCCACAATGAATACGGCCGGAACCGGAAGCATGTGATGCGATTCACCCGAGGATGCTTCCAGGTCGATATCGTACTTTTTATATTTTTCAATCGTCGCATCATCCACGGTGAAGACGAGCCCGAAAGCCGTTGCCGCTTCCACCTTGGAATCAGACAACAACGTATACGACAGGTGTCCGCCTTCCGCACTTTTTGCCAACTCCGAAGGCTGATCCGGGCTGATGGCAATAATCTGATACCCCAACTCGCGAAGCTGGGGATCCAGATCCTGCAGGGCCGCCAGATGACGGTTGCAATACGGACACCAGCCGCCGCGATAAAAAATTAAGATGGTCGGCTGCTCCGCAATTGCGGTCTGCAGATCGAAGTCGGCCCCGTCAGCCGTTTTCAACGTCGCGGCAGGAATCGTCTCCCCGCTCGTTAAGGGTTTAATTTCAGCTGTTGATGCAAAAGCGGCTGACAAGGCAGCCATCAGGATTAGAATTTTCATGTGAGTTCTCCGGGTTTGATGACATTAAATGTGATGGAGTCGAACCGAAGTCCGCCCACCTTCTTTTGTACTTCTTCATTATCGATGGTGATTTCCGACCGCTCGATTTCGATCGGTGTCCGGAAGCCTGCTTCAACCGCTAAACGGATAAAATCCTGCTCGGCCAGCGCACCGCTGAGGCATTCGCCATAAAGCACCGGATCGTCTACCAGATGGGCCGGAACCGGCTGATCGGAATAGACATCGGAAAAATAGAACTGGCCGCCCGGTTTCAGCACCCGAAAAATTTCGCGCAGCGCAGCGGGCTTATCCGGGCAAAGATTGATGACACAATTTGAAATAGCCACGTCGAACGAATCCGTCTCAAGACCGACTTCATCCAGTTTTTCAATCAATCCTTTATGAAATTCAACATTCGGTTGTGCATAACCAAACTGCTTCGCATGGTAGTCAATGTGGCGGCGGGCAACAGCAAGCTGCTCATCCGTCATATCAATGCCCACCACAGCCCCCTGCGGTCCCACCAAATAGGAAGCAATATAACAATCACGCCCGGAGCCGGACCCCAGGTCCAGCACGCGCTTCCCTTCAAGTCCGTCGGGAATGGTTAAGCCGCAGCCGTAATATTTTTCCAGTACCTCGTCATGAATCAGATCCATGGCTTTCTGAATGGGAGCGGGATACCGCTTAACCGTACAACAGGCATTGGTTTTGAGATCTTCTGATTTTTCAAGCGTCGAACCGTAGTATGCGCTGACGGCTTCGTGTTTATCGGTTTTATTCAGGGTTTCCATAATTTCCATTTCCTTAAAGTTCACTGCAGCTTGCCCCATTGGCAAAGCAGGTATAACACCGATGATGCTTCATCATCACGCGGGTCTCCAGCGCCTCGGCAAGACTGCCGCCCTGATCATACTCCTCGTCATCGTCCACCAGCGTGCAGGCATAAACCCTCATACGCCCGCCCTTTTTCACGACCATCTTGCTGAAACTGCACATAAATCCATCACGTTGCGCTTCAGTCTTGTAGGTCGTCATGCAGGATTCAGTGATGTAGGGCACATCAGGGTTGGAGTTCGGCACATCAAACTCCGGGAAAACCACAATATGCGTATCGGCCGGAAGTCCGGCTTTTTCAAAGTAGGGAAGATAGTTTCGGTTTACGGCATCCACATCCTCGCCAACAGCACTCTGCCGCGCAATCGAGACACTGAATCCCAGCCGATGCAGCTCGGACATGGTTTTAAGTGAAAGATAAAAATTTCCTTTTCCACGCTCAGTATCATGTTTTTCAGGATCGGGAAAATCCAGACTCACCCGAAAACTCAGTGAATGTTTTTTATCGGCCAGTGCACCCACCTGATGCAGCTTATTCAGCAACGGTTCCGTGGCATTGGTCAGCACCAAACAGGGATTCAGTTCGAGTGCATAATCCAGAATGGCAACCATTTCCGAAATGACAAACGGTTCGCCTCCCGTAAATGAAAACTGTTCGGTTCCCAGTTTCACCGCCTCCTGCATGAAAGGTTTGACCTCCTCCAGCGAAATGGCATTCAGCCGATTGTCGCCCGGTTTCGAACCTTCCAGACAAAAGGAACAGCGTAGATTACATACCGTTCCTGTATGGAACCACAGCTCTTTCAATCCCTTGGGCTGAATATATCCTCTTGCAGGAGCCGTATTCACGGACGGTCCTTCTTCCATTTTTTCCACTGTCGTTTCATTCATATTATTTCCTTTCAACCGGTAGTCGTCCGGAAATGAGAATCCTTACATTGAATTTCACGCCAGGGGAAAATTTCAAACGAATGACTCCAGCTGTCACAATCAATCCGATGCAGAAGCGGCATCCGCCTTGCGGAAGGTTATCGAAGCGGAATTGATGCAGTAACGCAGGCCGGTTGGCGGCGGACCATCGGGAAATACGTGCCCCAGATGTGCATCGCATTTGGTGCAGACCACTTCGGTGCGGATCATACCGGCGGTCGTATCGCGATGCTCGGTGATAACGTCATCATTAACCGGCTTAAAATAACTCGGCCATCCGCAACCCGCATCAAATTTGGTATCAGAAAGAAAAAGGTCGGTTCCGCAACAGACACAGGAATAAACGCCCAGCTCTTTATGGTCCCAGTATTTCCCGGTAAAGGGACGCTCGGTTCCCTTTTTGCGCGTAACTTGATATTGCATGCCATCCAGCTGCTCCCGCCACTCCGCATCGGTCTTTACCACTTTATTCGTTTCCATGGATTTTTCCTCCTCTTTTGCACATGCCGTAAAAACGCTCGCGGCCATACCTAATGCAATAATTTGTAATCTCATTTTGCTGCCTCCGAATCAAAGACCGAAACAGTCTAATTTCTGTTCAATCTGAAAACAACCTTTGTTCTTCCAATGATCGGAAGCTTTGAGTTGATTCCTGAACTCGCCGGATTTAGTTTCCAGTCATTGGAAACGAGACTTTTTATGAACGAAGACTGGATCGACATTAAAAAAGACCCCGTCCACGTGAAACGTGAACGGGCAAAAGCCAAGGAACTCCGAAAGAGCGCATGGTGGAGGCAGCAGCAGGCCAAGGGAGTTTGCCATTACTGCGGAGAGAGGTTCCAGCCATCGGAACTCACAATGGATCATGTGCTTCCGGTGGTACGCGGCGGAAAAAGTACGAAAAGCAACTGCGTACCCTGCTGCAAAGAATGCAATAACGATAAAAAATTTCTGACCCCGGCCGAGCTCATCATGCGGGAACTGGAAAATGAATCCCCGCCGGAAGACTGAAAAGCGCCTTTCCGGAGGGATCAATGATCGTGCTTAAAAGAGGTCAAGCTGATCGGGTTGCGGTTTAAGCTGCGGGAATCGCATTTCTTCTTTTCCCCCCATGAGCTGCACCAGCGCCTGCTCATCGCAGGGTTCACCGCGCATCTCAAGCGTTTCCACAATTTTGGCAAACAGCAGCCCGCAATAGGAGCTGTCCTCTTCCGCCCGGTGGAAGGTGCCGCTCGGAAAGTTAAAATGGCGGGTCAACGTCCAAAGTTTGTAATTGGGAAGTCCCGGGAAAACTTTGCGAGCCAGCGGCAAGGTATCCAATACGACTCCGCTTGGAGCCACTGCATTATGCAATTTTACGTCTTCCAACAGGAATTTATAATCAAAGGGCGCATTATGCGCAACCAGCGGAAGATCACCGCAGAACTCGGCAAACTCAACCATTACGTCTGTAATCTTCGGTTTGCCGCGTAACATTTCATCGGTAATTCCATTCACCGCTGATGCCTCGGCCGGAATTGAAATACCCGGATCTACCAAGGACCCGTATCCTTTAACTGCTCTATCTCCATCGAATAACACCGCTCCGACTTCAACAATCATGTCTTCTGTCGGCTTTGTGCCCGTCGTTTCTAAATCAAATGCTACAAATTTCATGCTACTACAATTAAATGATGTGTGCTTTTCAGGCGAACTAAAAGGGGAATAAAAAAACCCGCCCAACGAATCGGACGGGTTTTTCTGAGACCTTAAAGGCGTTGCTTAGTTAGCAGCAGCCTGACGGGCCAGTTCACGCTGATCGCGAGTCATTCCACGGTCATCAACCTGTGTAGCTTTCACAGAGATCACGAGGTTTTTCTTTTCTTGGCGGGAGCCTTCGCTGCGGAACAAACGTCCGATGTAAGGAATATCGCCCAGGAAAGGAACCTGATCGCGGAAGGTTTCAGTGCGTTCGTCAACCAGACCACCCATGACAATGGTAGATCCATCAGCAATGGTAACCTGCGTCTGAATAGCGCGGGTTTCGAAGTATGGCATTAGAATCAGGAGCGGAGCACTGTTACCGAACAATTCGGAAGAGTTGTCGCCACCGGACTCATATGCATTGTAACCGGCAATGTAGCTATCGAAACCTTTGAACTTGTTGATTTCCGGCTGGAGATCGAGGTCAATGGTGTTGCTTTCGGCGTCAACCACCGGAGTAACCTTCAGAACTACACCCAAGTCGTAATCTTCCCAGTCCTGCGGTTTTACAACCGGAGCAGTACGCTGACCGGTTTCCACATCATAATCCTGCGGATAACGGTGAACTTCCACAACGCGGATGATCGCTTCGTTTCCGGATTTGGTAGTTACTTTCGGAGCGGAAAGAACGTCGGCTGTTCCTTCCTGTTCCAGGGCGGTAATAGCCAGATCGAACGGGAAGCTGCTTGTGTTACTCAGGATCATTTCAGCAGGAGCTCCACCCATTGTGGCAAGGATGCCGGTCTGCAGAGTGTCAAATGCAGTTGAGTTATTCCGGTTACCTGAACCAAAGAGGCTCTGGCCTGTACCTGTATCCGAAGTAATCTGCGTATAACCTGTAGTCGGGTTGCTATAGAGGGTGCCGCCGCCCGGAAGCGTAGTCGAGGAAGTCAGTCCCTGTCCTGGCTGATAGAAGTTTTTCGTATCAGAATCAGCAAGGCTCAAACCAGCAAACGAACCATCGTCGTACAGCGTCCAGTCAAAGCCGAGTTCTTCGAGAGCCCCTTCGTTGTATTCAACGAATTTGGCTTCAATCTCAACCTGCTGTGAACGTTTTTTGATGGCTTCATCTTCGAGGTCATCCAGGATATCTTCAACCGCTTTCAGGTTTTTCGGAGTATTCTTCACGAAAAGCTTGTGGAAGTTCGGCTGATAGATCGCAGAAGAACCGTCCGGCCAATCTACGATGGAGAAGAATCCAGCAACGTCTGTCGGTCCGCCGGAACTGGTTGAAGCAGAAGCATCGCCGAACAGGTCGTCAACACCGCCGCCGCCGCCACCGTCGGACATGGATTCGAGTTCAGCACCCACTTCTGGAATCACATCATAAGAGATGAGTTTCAGATCTGTCGGCGGAACATATCCAATCGGCATAACAGCCACAGCCTTGGCCTGAACGTCAAATTTCAGGGAGGCCATTTCCACGATGTACTGCAGCGCTTCATAGAGGCTCATGTCGCGGATAGAGATGGTGATGTTATTCTGACTCGCAGTCATGGAATCATCCATGCCAAGCAGAAGAATGTTTACACCCTGCTTGGTGGGATCCTGACGACGGCAGGTTTCAGTGAGGAAAAGCACAACGTCTTTGATGTTGGCATCGCGGAAGTCGAGGCTGGGGATCATGATGGTCTGCAAACGAGCAGTCATGGCTTCGATGGCGAGCTCAGCCGGAGTTTTTTTAGCTCCTTCGGCAGAATCAACGGGAAGTGCTACAACAACAGCATCCGGATTCCATGCAGCATCTGCATCAGCCATTGCTTTTGCACGGCTGGCGCGCTGAAGAGCAATTTCATTGGCAGATGTCTTCTGAGCAGTACGCTTCAGAAATTCCATTGCACGACGATTGTACGGGTCTTCAGCAAGCACCGCTTCAAATACGGCCTCTGCTTTAACCAGTTCGCCGGCGTTATAATATTCAAGGCCACGGGTCATCAGATCCGTGTCCGCGGCTTGCGGAACCTCGGCAGCCGGCATTGCAGCGACAGCTTTCGCGTCAACTTGCGCAGGTTGCGTGGTTTGTACTGCAGCGGGAGCAGGAGCTGCTACGGGAGCAACAGATGCTGGAGCTGCTTGTTCAGTACCGCCTTGAGCTGCATCCAACTGTGCGAATACATCATCCAGACTTTCCTGGGCTCGGATTGTTTGTGCTCCAATCAGCACAACCAATAGAGACGAGATATAGGTTTTATTCATTTTTCCTTCCCCTCTACTTCTCATATTTAAAATGCCATTTAACTCGTGCGTTCACCAGGGTCCACGAACAGGCATTCACCAACAACAATCACCCTATAGTATAAATCCTCCGGAAAACAACTTACCGTTCTCCATCGGCTAAACCGACAATATCGTAAACTTTTCCGGTCCGCATGTCCTTTAGGATCACCCTATCTGCGTGCACACCCAGAACCGTGTACTCATCACTATGCAAAGATAATAACGCGCCCATAGTAACTATTATCGGGGATCGATCAAGTATATTAATCAACTCAGCTTTACTTTCTGGATCAAGCGCAGTTTCACCGCGCACTAATTCGATTTCCACACCGTCCCGCTCCACAAAGAGGCGTGCCGGCCTTCCATTTTCAGAATTCTCAAAGCGTTGAATAACAACATTTTCCACACTCTCCCCCACTTCAACAAAATGAGACTTACCTGTAGCCGGATTATTAAGCTGAAAAACAACCCTGCCGTCCGAAAGCTCGGTGAATCCCTGAAAGACCAGAAAAAAAGAAATATCCATGCGTGCAATAAATCGAAGTTTTTCTGCAAAGGGCGGGTGAGAACTGACTGCCCGCGGATCGGTTTTAGCGATAAACTCTTCCAGATTGGTAAAGCCATCGCCATCGGAATCCAGCGCTGCATCGGCAGCATCGTATTTGTCAAAACTGTAGGCGAGCTCCCAATCATCCGTAATCCCATCCCCATCGCGGTCCAGCTGATTCATGGCAGGCTGCTCAATATTTGAAAAAGGACAAACCTCCGCCTCGTATGGAATCGGATAGGCACTGCCAATGGCGATCACACGAAGTTCTCCTACTAAAAGATCATGCAGATCAGGATTTGAAACCACCGGATCGGCGGCCTGCTTTGATAGATTTTCCAACCGCTGGAAATTCATGGGCTCGGCTTCGTTCGCGGCAGTCGCGGACCGGGGCATTCCCTGCTCGGCACGCAACACTGAAACGGTCATCGCGATTGAAATCAGCAAGACTGCAATCAGAACAGCCAACGCAAAAAACTCCGGGCGGATTTTTCCGGTTCCGAATGCGCTCATTACTGCACCACCTTCGGATCAAAGTTATACACATCGATGGTCATCCGGACTTCAACAAGCTCATCACCCGAAATAATCCGCTCCGGACGCGACAGAGCTTTTTCGCCCACCAGTATTCCTTCTGCCAGGTACCGCAGCGTTTCATCATCCGTGGCATTCCCGTTTTTCAGTGCATCCGGATTATACGCAAGAATATCGTTCGCCGTTTGATGGGAAAACTCCGACACCACCATAAAGTGATCGTCCGAAGCAAACAGGTCCAGCACACGCCAGACTTCAGCTTCTCTTGCCGTAAATGAAACCCCGATGCGCTCGATAAAATACAGCTGATCCTTTCCAACCTCTGAAGCCATAAGCGGTCGCGGTTTTTCTTTCCTCGCAGCTGCCGCATCACCGCCGGGCCGACGCCTGCGCATCGGTTCTGCTTCGTCCCGATTTTCAAAGTCCTCCCGGGACAAACTGTCAATCGAGGTTACACCGCTTTGAACCAGCACATTGGCCACCCGTTCCACCGAATACAGCTGGCGGGAAAGACGCGGAACATGCTCCGGCTCCGGTACAGCACCACCGCTCGCATATTGAGCAAAGCCCGCTTCCAGCGACTCCGGCAACTGCATACCCGCGCGCTCTGCCCGCTGACGGAAGCGTTCAATCACACCCTGAGCACGGGCAGAGAATTCAGCAGCCTCCACGGACTCCATCGGAAAAGGATCACGACTCAATTCAGCTGCCAGTTCACCAATCCGGTAATTCAGTTCATCCAGATTACACTCCAGAATCTGGACATTTTTTTCCGAGGGATACGGACTCCGGTTTAACAACCGCGAAAGCTTTTGCTGCTCGTGGATAAGTGCCTTTTTTGCACTCGTCATTTTCACGCCGCCAACCAGCAGCACAACACACTCTGCCAGCAGAACCAATCCACAGAAAACCCAGACGGCCAGATGCATCCGATTTATGCGAAGGTTTACCATTCCGCCCCCTCCGCAAAAGAAACATCCAATACGAATTCCCGAGCAAATTTCTTTTTCGAAGGGCGACTGAACACCCGGGTCTTTTCATCAAAACGATGACTGTTCCGAAGCGTATCACGCAATTGCTTAACCACATCCTGCCCTTCGGCCTCTTTATCCAGATAGCTGACCACAGAAATACGCACGCCGGTCAGCTGCTCCATTGAATGAATCGGTTCACTGGCCAGCAGAAACATTCCATCCGGCAGCAATCGACTGATTTCCGACAGGGTTTCCAACCAGAATGTACGCTGCTTCAGCGCTGTGGCATATACATCCGACGTACGAACCAGCAGCGCAATCTGATCCTCCAGCGGCAGCATCTGCCGCTCAACTGTACGCAGCGCCTCAACGTTCTCCGCTGCTGCGCCAGCTGAATGCTCCGCCGCTTTTGTCCGCACGTTGAGATTATAAATCCAAACCGCACCAATTACCATGAGAACAGTCATGCAGGCCAGCCATACCGGCTGGCGCTTCTGCAGATCCCGCTGACGTTGCAGCGATTCCGGAATCAGATCGATCGATACGGATTGTGCAACCGCAAGCCCCATGCAAACGGCTGAACCCGGTTCAATCAAACTCGGAACAACCGGAACCGACAAATGCGCCTGCAGCAACTCCACCGCTTCAGCCCCCCCGCAAACACTGATTCGGCGAGGCGGATTACCCTGCTGCTGCCCCTTGTAGAAGGTAATCGAACGCTCGATTTCCTGCACCAGTCGATCCAGCTGATTTCCACCAACGGGCAACGTCCTGAAAAAAATCCGATTCCCATCCAGAAACACCAGGTTCGATCCTGCACGGCCCACATCAACAACCAACAGCGGCTCATCCGTTTTCTCGGAAGAACGAACCGCATTCGCCAGCGCCACCGGAGCCACGGAAATATGCTCAACGCTCAGTCCATTTGCTGTAACCGAATGAACCAGCCCTTCAATCACGTCGGCTTTAACCGCCACCAATAAAACGTCCGGCTCATCCGCATTCTCATCAAACACATGAGCGTCCCACACCACCTCATCAATCGGAAAAGGGATATGCTGCACGGCTTCATGCCGGATTGTTTTCTGCAGCTGATCCTTTCCAACCATTGGAAGTTTTACGATCCGCGAAAAAACCGACTGACCATCGACCGAAAGATGCACCCGTCTGGAGTTAAGCGAACGCCCTTCCAGCAATTGCTTCAAGGTCATCGCAACAACCGCTTCACGCGGAAGTTCAGCCGGAAGCCCCGAAACATATTCGCAATATCCGGAATCAGCCGAATGCACAACGCCGGATGCAGTCCGATCCAGCACCGCCATGCGGACGCCGTCTGCTCCAATATCCAGTGCTATAATTCGTTCCGTTTTCAATGCATTGGTCCTTTTTTCAGGAACTGGAAAGCTTGCAACTGACAGACCGCTTTAAAAAGAAAAAAGAGGTTAAATCATATCCAGCCGTACTGCACCAAATTACTGCACCTTGGAAAGCGCATTTAAATGGAGATTCAAATCTTCCCATAATGTGGCACTGGCAAACTCATCGTATTGCCCATCGCTGTCGGCCATATCCAGCACAATCACAATCGGCGAACCTTGAATACAAAAAGCCTCAAGTTTGAATTCACGAAGAGCGCGGCCGGAAGCCAGCTTCATATGCCCGCATTTCAGGATCGTCTGTATAACCTTTCGTTTAACGAAGCCCCCCGACTTAAGGCGGAGATCAACTTCAGTGATGTAAGCAATCTCCTTCCCGGTTCCATCCTTCCAAACCACTTTCGCGCGTTCGAGCTGCAGCAGCGTTTTTGCATTAATCACCCAGGCTGGAAATGTTGGCAGCGACTCGCCTTCGCCCATCTTTGAGGGATTAAGCCCGAGCACCGCGCCCAGTCGGCTTCCGACCCCATGCAGAACCAACGGCTCCCAATTCCCTGTCGCAGGAATTCGGCGAAATTGAATTTCCATTTCTTTGATTCGAAGCTCTTTGATGAAAGGGGCTTCTTTCGAAAGAAACGAAAGCCAATTGAACGACATTTTCACATCGGGCATTTCCACCCCCTGGAAACGCAGGCCTTCGATATGCAGGCCCATCAGCAGGGTCATGCTGCACTTCTCAATGGAAATCTGCTGTCGCATTCCATTGGAAAGTTTATCCGCAACCGCCTGCCGCGTTCCCTCCAGCCGCGACAGCACATGCCCTCCGATGTAGATGATGAGCAACACAATCAGGGTGGTAATGGCATTGCGCTTCCAGCGCTGCCATAGGCTTTTTTTCGGCGCGGATGATTTCTTAGCCATTCGCCAGTTCAATTGACCTTGCTTGAGCAGCTTTCAGGGCCGCAATGATGGAGGCTTTAACCCCGCTTTCTTCAAGCGAGGAGATGGCCGCATGGGTGGTTCCGCCTTTGGAGGTGACCTTGGCGCGCAGCTCCGCGGCAGACTCGCCGGTGGCCTGCATCAGACTCGCCGCACCGACCACCGTGGCCAGAGCCAGTTCGCGGGAAACCCCCGCTTCAAGGCCCATCTGGTCAGCTGCTTCGAGCATGCTTTCAAGCAGATAAAAAACGTACGCCGGGCCGGAGCCGCTGAGCGCCGTTACCGCATCAATCTCCTCTTCCGTCACAATCTTCGCCACGCCGACCGCTCCGAGCAGACTGCAGGCAATCTGAACATCATGTTCCGTGGCGTATTCTCCGGCGGCAATTCCCGCAGCTCCTATGCCGACGAGCGACGGCGTGTTGGGCATCACCCGCACCACGCGAATCGGTTTATCCCCGGCAATTTTCGCCGATGGAATTCCGGCCATAATGCTGACCACGAGCGCTTCGGGCTTGAGTGCCGCTTCAATTTCGGGCCAAACCGATGGAAACACCTGCGGCTTGACCGACAGAACAACCACATCGGCCCCCGCAACAGCGGAGGCATTGCTTGTGGAAGTCTGTATCCCGAATCCCGATTCAAAGTGCTCAAGGCGTTCTTCAGAAATATCGCTTACGCAGACATCATCAACAGAAACAACTTCGTTTCCAACAATCCCGGCAATGATGGCCTCTGCCATGTTGCCCGCTCCGATAAATGTAATTTTCATAATAGTCAGCCTTAAATGGTTAGGTGTTAAGTTTTCAGTTCACTCGTGCCAATTGCCTAATGCCTATCTTTTTCCAAATAAATCCGTTCCGATCCGCACCCAGGTGCTGCCCTCTTCAATGGCCACTTCCAAGTCGTGCGACATACCCATCGAAAGTTCCGGCAACGGCGTTCCGGTTTCGTCCTGCAGCTGATCGCGCAGCTTCCGAAGGTTGGAAAAATGAATCCGCGTTTTTTCCGGATCGGGCGAAAACGGCGGAATGACCATCAGCCCGTGTACCTCGCACTTGCTCATCGTGTTTGCCGCTTCAATAACGCCGGCCACCTCTTCCGGTTTCATCCCATACTTTCCGGCTTCACCCGCGATATTGACCTGCAGTAAAACGGGCAGCGTTGAATGGGCATGCTTTTCCAATGCCTGGAGAATTTTAAGCGAATCGACCGTATGGACCATCTGAAACAGGTTGGCGGCAATCTTGGCTTTGTTGCTTTGCAGATGCCCGATCAAATGCCACTCCAGTCCTGCCGGACACATGGAAACTTTCGACTGCGTTTCCTGCACCTTGTTTTCACCAAAGAGCCGAAGCCCGCAATCAACGGCTTCACGCACTGCTTCCGGCGGCTTGGTTTTTGATACCGCCAGTAAGGTAACGCTGTTACGTTCGCGGCCGGCCTTTTCACACGCCACAGCAATACGCCGTTCCACAGCGTCCAATCGTTCTGAAAAAATAGTACTCATTATTTCGCTTCTTCTCTGGGTTATTGCACGGTCTGAAGACATACCCGCATTCCGCTTAAGGTTAAAGAATGAAAGCGTTCAAACTCCTGACAGACCCTGCTGAAAAAGTCCTTTCCGGAAACCGTCTTCCGCAAGTGCTTGCAACTGATTTCCATACATTACAACGAATCAAAACCCTTGATTTCTTAGCATATTTTGAGTTGTCTTGCCGAAAAGTAGTACCTAATATGTCTCCTAAGTTCATTACACACCATAACCAAGGAGAAGAGTGTATGAAAAAATTAATGATTGCCGCATTAGTCGCAGCCACCGCAGTAGGATCCTACGCTAAGGATGCTGGTTTCCAGCTTTCACTAACTCCTGATATTGCGATCCAGGATCGCGATACAAATATCACAGGAGCTTCACTTGGTGTCTGGAACGAAAACCCAAGTTCAAAATTCCAGTGGCAGCTGGGTTTTGTCAACGGATCAACCGGCGACAGCGTGGGTGTTAAATGGTTCGTATTCCTTCCGACCATTTACAACTATGCTGAAAACTTCACCGGCTTATCCTGGGGTATTGTTAACTATGCTTCTGGCGACTTTGTTGGAGCACAGTTGGGAGCGGTTAATATCGCCGGCAACCTGACCGGTGTGCAGTGGGGCGTAGCCAACATTGCAACCAAAGTAGACGGCGGCTTCCAGTGGGGCCTCGTGAACTATGCTGAAACCACGCACAACCTGTTCCAGCTCGGCCTCGTCAACATCATGGCTGACAACAACTGGTTCAGCGACTTCCCGAATGACCTAGCTAAAGGTTTCGTGATTGTCAACTGGAGCTTCGGCGACAAATAAGCTGAGCTACATTTGATTGATAAAAGCCGCGGTTCAACCCGCGGCTTTTTTGTTTCTATAGCAATCGGCAGGGCGCTTTCGACGAAAGCCGATCAGCAGGTTCGTCGAACCGGCCCTGCCCCAAATTTGGAAAACCTAAGCCCGGCGACGCGCGGCCGGAGCGCAGAGTTTGGCGAGCAGCGTTTCGAACATCAGCTCATGCGGAATGGAACCGCCGGAAAGCATACGTTCGTGCGTATCCACCACCAGCCGCTTACTCGCCGCCAGCCGGGCAACAGAATAAGGCGCAGCCTGATTCGCAAATTTCGAAGCCCGAAACCAATGCATCTTACGCGGATCGTCCGACATCGCCGAAAAATAGTCATCAATCTCCTGCTCCGAACTCCATTGAATCCGGTTTCCATTCATCCGCAGCCAGCCCGCTTCCATATATTCCCGAAACCGCAGCAGATTCTGAAACAGGCTTTCAACCTGAATAATCAGCCCGATCGCCGTCTGCTTCTGAAACAGCAGCTGCCGGAAAATACGAATGGCATCACCCAGCTTTCGTTCCGCAATCGCATCGGTGAAATCCCAGGCCACCGCTTCGCCCGAAATCGAGGTCATCAACTGCACATCAGCCAGCACAATTTTTTTATCTTCCCCCTTAAACAGCACCAGCTTTTCCACTTCGTTCATAATCTGGCGGGTTTCAAATCCCGTTCGGTCAATAAAGAGATCGGCCGCATTGGAATCAATGGAAAGGCCTTCGCGTTTGAACAATGAAATGGCCCGCTTCAGCGCCACCGGCCGGGCTTCGTAGTCGCGTTCAGGAATATTGTATTCCTGAATCTCGGTTACCCCCTTCAGGGATTTATAAAAAGCAGAACGTTTATCAATGCCCGGAGCCGAAACCACCAGATACTGATCCTCAGCCAATCCCGCCTTCAAATCTTTTGAAAGTTCGCCCAGCAAACGCTTCACATCCACGTTGCCCATAATAACAGCATTCTTGAAAAAGGAGACTTCCCGAAACCAAACCACCTTTTTTCCGCCAAACAAACCCAGCGTCCGGAACCCCGCCACACACTGATCAATCGCCGCAACGGCCTCCTCGATTTTGGAGGCCCCGCCATCGATGATTTCCAGCGAGAGCGACCGCTCCGCTTCCGGGCAAAGCTGATCCACCTTCTTGCGGGCATTCAGCCCCACCAGGTATTCATCGTTCCCACAATAAAAATATACGTTATCCGCCATGCACTTGTTCCTCTTCCAATCCTTGGAAGATATGATTTAATCTCAGCCTTTGAAACTGAAAACACGAAAAGCTCGTAGTCCCGCCTTTAGGCGGCTCCTCCGGTATGGCCGCCTGAAGGCGGGACGATATACCTTTCGATGAGGAATCATATGGACAAAATCATCCGGGATAGAGCGTTTCGCGAATGAAATGTCGTTTTTGTTTTTGTAGGGCGAGCACGATTGAGGAATGTGATTACGAGGAATACGAGTAATCTCTGCCCGCCGATCGGCTGAAAGGCATCGTTCCTCAGCCATTTCAGCCCTTCTATGGGGGATGTCAACCGGATGGCATATAATTCTTTCGCTAAATCAACTCAAGACTGCCCGGTTGCTTTGAGGT
>JARNMJ010000036.1 GCA_029432795.1 Pontiellaceae bacterium B12219 | reverse complement strand
AGTAGCCATAGACATATTCCGTTAAGACTGAGACTGGACCAGTCTAGCATGGTATTTGTTAACTGAAAAAGGATAAGTCCGACAGACTGCTAGAATATTAGTCTGGCCGGCTTCAATTTTCCGGATGGTTCAGATATTGAGTTCAACCAATTCCGCCAGTTTTTCCCGAGTAATGCCCGCGTCATTGCGAAGATGACACACGTTTCCCCCGAAGGTCTTTAGCTGATTTTCAATGGTCCGATTCATTACAGCACATCATGGCGCAAAGAATCTTTTGTCAGTACGGCACATCCTGGCGTAAGCTTTCAAAACTCAGAAAGAGCATAATAAACTCAGGGACTTTAAATGAAACTGCGCCATATTTTCACGGTCGATTTTAAAGAACCGGACGGTAACCACATGGCGGCGATTCATACTGCCGGCTAATTCCGGATCATCGAGACGGTATTATCTGATCCGTTATCGCTAACGGGACCGTTACTGGTGATCGTGCTGGAGCTGACGGTTGATCCAAGATTCACCGGCATGCCGGTTTCATTGTTCAGGGTGATCCCTGCAGCCGGCCTCGTTCCGAGCGGAGAAAACGGATTGCATCCAGACGGACGGCTTGATCCAATCAGAATGGGAAGTTCCTGCGCACGGATCATATTTCTCCATGGTTTCAGCATCACCACATGGTCCTTACCTGCAATTGCAGCAATGGCATGGACCGTTGTTGTACTGGCTTCCGGCATTAACGCCAAATCCACCGTAGAAGGCTCACCATCATTGATGTAAAGCAACGGACCGTTCACGGCATCGCCACGGCTGTTTTCAACGGTCACACCATCCAGATTGTATCCCGCCTCGCAGCCGGAGGCCTCGCAATCCTGAACCAGAATATCGCCTTCCATCCGGCTCAGCGCAAAACCGATGCGGCAGTTTTTTGCCCGGCAATTCACAAACTGCATCGCTCCGGTGGTATGTCCTTCAGCCCCGCCGGATCCATAGTTGCGGAAACCGCATTCGCTGAGAGATTTTGTGTAGCCCGGGGTGATGACTTTCTCGCCCGCATAGTTTTTATATACCGCCGCAAAATCCACATCAAAGGCAAGGCCCGAAGTTTCCGCCAGTATTTCATCGGTGGTCCGCGTTACGGCCTCCGCATAGCAGTTTTCAAAATACACATTCCGACCGCCCTGAACAAAAAACAGGTGGCCGAACGATCTGGAATAAATGGAGCAGTCGAGTATCTGAATATCTAAACCGGTAACGAGCATGCCGCTGTGTTTCTGCAGGCGAACCAGGCTTCCGCCCCCCTTTCCGATCAAATCACCATATCCATAAGGAGAAGAACCGCTCATATTCAGTGTAACCCCCTTAATCGTATTTTCACTGCCGCCGACCACAAACGACTGCCCGCCCTTGGCCGTCGGAGCATTCCCGATATCAGTAACCGTCAAACCACCGATCCGGTTGTTATTGCCGGACACGTAAAACTCCATGACCCTCGCGCCGAAATCATTGAGCTGTTCGGTATTCACCTCAATGGTTACCCCGGTGAGATCAAACGTATTATTATTCCCGCTGAAAGAAATCCTTTTTCGATGACCGGCCGATTAATCCAACCCAAACTCGGGCCCTTTTTGTAATCGAACGAACTCGTCATAACGCGCCCCTGATATTCCGGAACGACCGCTATAGCGGAATCGCCTTCTTTCAAAATCACAACATCGGTATAGTTTTTCAGAAACATCTGATCCGATGCAAACGAACCTTCAGCAGGTGGTGTTTTCATCGTTTGACAACCGGATAAAACGGCCACAGCTGTAATCATCGGAATAACTATCTGCGTTGAAACCTTCATCTCGATAACTCCTGTTAGAATTGTTACTCCGTTCCAATGTCCGGAACTTTACCGGTTTTTAATATCGGGCCCATCCGGCTCCATATCAATCGATTCCATTCCTTATTTCATCGCTGTCCCGATCACCAGCCAACTTCCCGTATTATATTTCCTCGTTTTCCTGAACCGCATTTAAATACAATTCCTCTGTCCGTTTCCGCAGTTTTTCCAGTGTTTGGACAAATTCGGGATTGTTCACCAGGTTGTTCTGCTCCAGCGGATCTTTATCCAGATCATACAACTCCTCAACCGGCGGGTTATGCTCGTAATAGATGAAATACTTAAACCGGTCGGTGCGGACGCCGCGACTGCGGTAGGAGGCATTGCGATCAATCAGGTTCTGGTTAATCTCCATCACATTCGGTTTGGATTTTGAGTTGAAGAGATCCACAATGAAGAGGTTTTCCAACAGTACCGCATCGCGCCATTCGGATAGATCCTGCGTCTGATTCAGAACTCCGCTGAAATCCCGGCCCTGCATGATCTCCGGCGCGTCCAGCCCCGCCAGCGAAAGTATCGTCGGCGCCATATCGACCGAGGAAATCAGCGCATCTTCCCGCCGGCCTTTCCCAGCTCCGGCCACCCGGCCATCAAAAACAATCAGCGGAGCTCGGACCGCCTCTTCGTAGAGAATACACTTGTCGAAAAGGCCGTGCGACCCCTGATAACGTCCGTTGTCGCTGGTGTAGATAATAACCGTATTGTCCAGGCACCCCATTTCCGCCAGTTTTTCCAACAGCATTCCGACCTGCTGATCGACGGTATAGCCCTGCGTTGCAAAACGGCGCACCTGCCGCTGGTAGAGCGCCGTAGTTGAGGTTCGCTGTTTGTGCAACCGAACACCCCGGGCATGCTCCTTCACCACCTGCGGAAGCGCTTCGTTATCGCCTTCCACCCAGTTTTCCGGAATGGAGAACTCCTGATTTTTGAACAGCTCATAGTGCGGCATGAACATATGGGAGTTGCTGTCATGCTTGACCGCATAGAAACTGACCGAAAGACAGAACGGCTGATCTTCAGGTTGGGTATCGAGAAAACGCAGCATCGCTTTCCCGGTTCTCAACGTACGGTTCTCGCCCTTCTTTTTATTCGAATAAATGGCCTGCAGTGCGGCATCCTCTTCCGGCCACACCTCCAGCGCCTTATCCTCCACCGTCTCGGCTCCGGCAAAGAAATCAAACACATCGCCCATATTCTCTTTATAATTGAACGGCACACCCGCCCACGGCCGCTGCGCTTTCTCGGATACCGTAAACCCCACCTTACCGATAAAGCCCGTACGGTAGCCGGCTTTCTTGAGCAGCGCCGGATAGCCTTTGGCAAAATCGGGCCGCGACAAGGTGTAGTCGTTCGGCGCAACAAAGCCTACGCGGTGACTGGAATAATGGCGCCCGGTCATCATCGTCACCCGGCTCGGCATGCAGATCGCGACCGTATTAAACGCCTGATCGAAAACAACGCCCTGCTCAGCCAGGGCATCGATATTCGGCGTCTTGAATTCGGGGCGTCCGTAGCAACCCATATTGTCCCAGCGCTGGTCATCGGTCATCAGAAAAATAATATTCGGTCGATCCGCCAAACCGTCAGCCCGAACAAAAGGCGTTATGGCCGTCAGGGCTAAACAGGTAACCGCAATATTTATTTTTTGCATCATGTTAATTTCCTGCACTTTTCCAGAGCACAATCGTTTCGACGTCATTCTGTGAATCGGCACCCGCTGTACTGCGTCCGGCTGTCACATCGGCTTCCAGCTGTTTAAGCAGGCGTTCCACCACTTCCGGGTGCGATTCGTACAGGTTGTTTGTTTCAGCCGGATCGGTTTCCAGATTATAAAGCTGAGCCGGCGGAGCTCCGTCGGGCACGGCATTTTCTTTGGGTGCCGTCCAGCCGCCGGATCCTTTCGCCAGGCACAGTTTCCATGGACCCGAACGATACGCAAAATGTCCGCTGATCGAATGATGAATCACACCGTTCCGAGTGGAAACAATTTCCTCTCCATTGAGTGCCGGCATGAAGCTGACACTGTCCTCTGCTCCGTTTTCCGGCAACGGTGCTCCGGTCAGATCCGCGAGCGTTGCAAAGCAGTCGATCAGACAGATCAGTTGATCGCTGGTTGATCCGCCCTGTACCCTGCCCGGCCAGCGGACGATGAACGGAACCCGATGTCCGCCATCCCAGATATCGGATTTTGAGCCGCGCAGGTCGGCGCTTGCATAGTGCCCGGCCGCTTCCAGCTCTTTAAAGTTGGCGGCTTTTGAACAGCCGTTATCGCTGCTGAAAATCACGATGGTATTTTCGCTCAATCCGCTCCGGTCGAGCGCATCGAGAATGACCCCGAATGCGGCATCGGTCTGCATCACAAAATCCGCATACGCATTAATGCCGCTTTTTCCCTGCCATTCCGGCGTGGGCACAATTGGGGTATGGGGCGAACCCAGCGGAACATACAGAAAAAAGGGCAGCCCACTTGTTCCCGCCGCATGCGATTCGATGAATTCAACCGCCTCCTGCGTCATCCGCGGCAGCATGTTGATTTCATCGTCGTGCTCAATCACGGTATCGTTTTTGATGACGGCCTTCATATCGCGGGCATGATGGAAGCCGTAATAATAATCAAAGCCGCGCGTCAACGGTCCGTCGGGGATTTTCGTTCCCACCGGCGGCAGTGTATTTTTTTTCGGACGTTTCAGCAGCTCGCCGGTGTCCGGATCCAGATATTGAAAATCGAGATGCCATTTTCCAATGATGCCGGTATGATATCCCTGGTCCTGCAGGAAGCTCGCAAGGGTTGGACGGTCCGGTGCAATCAGGTTGGGTGCATACCCCTTCGTAACACCGTGCTGCAACCGGGTGCGCCAACTGTAGCGTCCTGTCAGTAAACCATAGCGCGTGGGCGAACAAACCGAGGACCCGGAATGCGCATCCGTGAAAACCATTCCCTCGCCCGCCAGTTTATCGACGTTCGGCGTCGGAATTTTTCCACGCTCCGGATTCAGGCACTGCACATCGCCGTAGCCCAGGTCATCGCACAGCACAAAAACAATATTCGGCCGATCCGGGGCTGCAAAAGCCGCCCCCGAAAAGACCACAAAACCAGCAACCCACCTAAACAAAGAATTCATCATCACGTTCCCTTATACCTTTAATTAAACATCACAGAAACCGTATCGAGGATCGGTTTGGATTCATTTTCGGTGGTATCAGTCAGCTTGATTTCAAACTGGAATCCGTAGCCTTCCGGCAGACCGGAAAGGTCCATCTGCGCGGCGGTTTTGGCAATCTGTTTCGAGAAGCCGTCGATCGGTTCATACTGCTCGGAAACCGTCTGCCAATCGGACCACTGATCTACATTCCCATCATTGGACGTATCAACTCCAACACGGACCTCCACCGTTTCAACCCACGGCCCCGGACTGACAAAATCGTTCTTCAGCTGGGTCAGCAGATAGAACTGCCCCTCTGCAAACAGGATATCCGGGTCGGGGTGACCACTTCCGATATTTCCGTAAAAGGTAAATGGCTTATTAATATCGTCCGAAGTGAACCAGGCCACGCTCATCGCACTTTTATCGCCATGTTCCGTCGCGGGATCAAAATCGGAAAAAAGGTAATACTGTCCACCGATGGAAATCGCGGCCCAGTCGCCGTAAGCATTCTGCTCCGGTTCATGGATTTCATATTTTCCATATGCCCGTATATCGCCTTTCCTGACCCGATGCTGCGGGACATCTTCCGTCGCTGTTTTTCCCGGATAGTTTGTTGGATCTTCCGCATGCCAGTGCGGATGCACATATTCGGCGAATTTTCCAGTCGGCGAGGTGCGCTCGTCCACGGCCGGAGCAAGGATCTCGAAGTTGCCGATTCCATCCGGACTGACCGCATGGCTCGCCAGCGGCGAATCCCAGGCATGGGTGCTCGCATCAATCGGACTCCAGTCTTCAATAATCACATGGAAGTTTCCGTCAAGATCCCGAATAAAGGCGCAGTCGGACCCATCGGAAGGATCTTTAAACGCCATACCCATATCGGTGCCGACTTTCCCGTCAAACAGATCTTCATCAATAATCAGATGCGGATCCTGATCGTTCGGAAAGTCATAATAAAAATAGGCTTTCCCATCGACATACTCAGCGGTGGTCATCCATTTCCCTTTTGTGGGAGTAACCGACCCGTGATGCACCCAGTTCGTCATATCTTTACTCTGCCAGGCATGATAACCGCCCTGGGCCTCTGTCCGTCCGCCGGGTGCGTCAAACTGGTTTTTGTATGGCGTTGTCCAAAGTTCCATATCAAAGCCTTCCAGCGTCGCCGGTTCCGCCTTGAAGGATCCGTCTTTCTGGCTCTTGTGTTTGCTGTAGCGCCCGAACATCCAGTAGTTGCCGTCGCCCAGTTGCAGCGCCACCGGCGCATCCCCGAGATTGGCGGGTCCAATGTTTGGAACCGGATTCCAGTTCAGCCATTCCGGCGACTGCGAAATTGTCAGCGATTCCACAGCTTTTTTTTCGGGGAACCGTTTCATCACACTCAGAAAGGTTGCGTCAGCGTCCGTCGGTGTCGCTTTTCCCCCGCTGAATTCCAGGTTGGTTTGCTTAGATGAGTTTGCCTTCCATTCCTCCTCGGAATCTATCTTCCAGGTTGTCGTTGAAGTGCATCCGGCCAGCACTGACAGGCCGAGAAGTGCAGATGTCAGTTGATATATTTTCATGATTCGTATTCCTTTTGATTAAATTCACCCTCAAAAACTAAAGCAAACGATCTGCACCATACCGCACTCAATGTCCCTCATCAATAAGCCCTTAACGAGATATCGGTCCTGCCCGCATTCCTCTTGTTTTCATTATTTGCAGCTTACGGCAACCAACGAACCCGATAGAACCCGGCGTCATTCGTTGATGGAACCGAAACAATGAATGGAGAGATTTCCAATGGCTGGAGATTTGTAATAACTTCCCAGGGATTGGAACTGATCAGACTATCCGTGCATTCCACGAGATAGTCCGCACCGATATACCCGGAAAACGCCGCCTGAAAAATTCCATTCGAAACCCTCACCATGTCCGGATCAAATACAGGCTCATACCTGTCGTTCAATACGGTGGGCGCTCCAAAGATGTCAAACTCGCGGGCGATCACAACTCCGCCGGCATTGGCATTTTCGGAAATGTTAAAGGTAACCGAGCTGACGCCGGAAGCCAGAGGTCCTCCAAAGGCATCAGCGAAGGAAACGGTTGTCCAGTATGAAGCGGGACTGTTCGGTTCCCAATGGTCCGGCCCCGCAAGCGTTTGGGAACCGCCCCCGACATAGCCGAGAATAATTTCATAGCCCTGATTGGAACGGCCGTTTCCTTCCGTTCCCCAGCCGAAACAGGTGACGATGCCTGTAATATCATATCCCAACGTGTTTTCTGAAATATCGAAATTAACGGTCACCGAGTTCCCGCTGGTCAAACGGACTTCGCCGCTATCATTCGTATCGCCATCTTCATTGCCGGCCTGTCCGTTAAAAAGCTGATCGTGTTCGGAATCGGCATCGTTGCCGCCGGAACCCGAACTGAATGCATAGTAAGTTTCCGCAAGGTCATTGCTACTGACGGTCGGAGCACTGCCTGATTTGTCCGTAAGCACCGTGATGTTGGTTGAAATATTCGGCGGCAGTACATCGGGATCAGGAGTTGGAGCCCCGAAAACATCGAACTCGCGGGCAATGAGAACCCCGTTTGCATTGGCGTTGTGGGTAATATCAAAGGTGATCGCCCTGACTCCCGAAGCCATAATGCCGTTTGCGGCCGAAGCCGTGAATGAAACTTTGGTCCAATAGGAAGCCGGCGAATTGGGTTCCCAGTGTTCCGGACCGGCCAGCGAGGTAACGGTTCCATCAACAAAGGAGAGAATCAACTCATAGCCCTGATTCGAACGCCCGTTCCCATCCGTATTCCACCCGAAAATCGTATCTATACCGGTGATATCAAAACCGAATGGATGTGATTCCGTATCCAGTGTCAGCGTGATGGTATTGTTATTATCCATGCGGACAGCGCCCGGATCGGATGTTCCGCTGCCGGAATCGCCAATCTCGCCGTTGAACAGATCCCCGTGGCGCGTTGCCACGGATTCACCACCGGTCGCCGATGTACTCAACACATGGGTTTGCCCCAGATCATCTGTGCTGAACGATGGCGGTGTTTCTGCGGCCAGCTTACTCGTGGAAACCTGCCAGTTCAGCGTTGGAATAATGCCCGTATGAAGCGAATCGACATTCATGCCCGCCGCCCCGGCATTGACCACCCGCAACGTGTGCAGCCCCTTGGTCAGACCACTTTTGCTATAAACGGTCTCCTGATAAAGTTCCGTTGCATGATACAGACTCACCGTCTGATCCAGCACCCCATCCACATATACATTCACCTGGCCCATATCGGGGCCTTTGATGGATTCAAAAGAAACGTCCGTTCCGTAAAAGGTGAGTTCAAACTGATCCCCGGCACGGGTTGTGATCTGGACATCACTGTTAAAACAGCTGACATTCTGCTGCGTGGTCCAGGAACCGGTATAGACCAAACCGGCGGTCTGATTCAGCTGTTCAGAGCCGGTGGTCTTTTCAAAGGAAAACGATACTTCATGCTGATTCCGGATAAGGGTGCAGTCGATCGTCGAGCCCGACGGGATGGAATTATAGAGCAGCCAGAAACTCTGTTTGGTCGTAACCGCCGTCCCGTTCATTTCCCGAATCAGGTCATACTGCTCGAAACCCTCCGTTTGCGCATAACTTCCATAAGGTAAGGATTCGAAAAAGACGCCATCATGGTCCGGCGCCCCCAGAACGGACTGAATCCCATCCCCGTAAATACTGGAGATGGAAGCTCCCATGAACGGTTCTGCATCCGATCCCGGCGGTATGCCGCCATCATAGCTGATCGGATCGGGCTCCGGCGCACCGGGCTTGCCGAACTGGTCCATCGGAAAGTTTACAAAACCCAGCGCCAATGCCGGTGAATTGGTAGCCACGGTATAATCATTCGACTGAGGATTCCGGAAGAGAGGATTGGCAATAACGGAATTTTCATCGCTGGCCAACCAGTTAAAGGAATCCACATCCACCTCATTATCCCCGTTAAAAAACAGATTATAGTCCGTATAGGCCTCTTCGTCGGAGCCTCCGACACTGATCGGATTATAGGCCGAGGAACCGACCACAATATTATTTGAAATGACATCCCTGCATTCAGCAAACCAGACATGCAGATCGAGCCCCCGGTTGATGATAATATTATTATACACCTTGCGACTGAACCCTTCGCGCAGTTTGACCGATGTGTTCAGAATCAGATTGTTGTAGATTTCGTAATCACTGGACCCATCGTCGAGATCAATACCGAACTGAGTAGGCTCTTCATAATGGAAACGGTTATTGCGGATGTGGGTGGTCTTCCATGCATCCAGAAAAGCGTAGGGCCGTTTGATCGTACCGTCTGAACCACTGTGGTTATAGCCGCCTATGGAATAAAAGCGGTCGCGCCCCCATGAGTTAAAAGGCCCATGATCGTGCGTTTCCCGAATGCAGTCGAAGACATCATTAAACTCAATAATGTGCCCGCCCCAGGATCCGTCACAAATATTAATTCCCGCACGCGGGCTGCGGTGGATGGTGTTGTGGCTGATGACAATCTCCTCGGCGATGAAAAGGTTCACGCCGCACGTCTGCTTTTCGAACCGCCCCATATTAACCATGTGGTTATAGCTGATCGTAATATCTTTGGGGTAGTCATCGGTCCGGGGCCCTGCGGTGTTGACAATTTCAGAGATCTCGGTTGGATAGTCATCCCATTCATTTGTATTCCAAAGCGCATCCTTGCTTCCGCAGACATTCACGCAGGTTGCCCCGTTGTCGAGAAACTCATTGTCTGTGATCAGATGGTCGCGGTTGTAGTCGCTGAAGAACACCCCGTTCCCGCCAATACGATCGAAGAGCGAGTTGGAGACGGTGATATGTTCGGCATCCTCAATATAAACGGCACCGGAACGAACCAGCCGCCAGTCGCTGCGGTTCATCGGCTCATAGATCCCGGTAAAAAGTGTACGATGTGTGTGCGTGAAGGTGAAATTGGAAAAAGTCAGATGCTTCACCTTGGTCTCCGCTGTTCCCACAACGCGAATCAGCTCCTCCAGCGAAGCGGCTTCAAATGTTGCGGTATTTGGATCCAGCCCCGTCGGAGGATAGAAATAGAGTTTTCCGGCCGGCTCGTCATAGAACCATTCACCTTCGGCATCCAACTCCTCAAAAATATTCTCCACCATACGGTAAGTGCTGTGTACACCGGACCCACGGTTGTTATCACCCACCCAATCCAAATTCAGCGAGCTGCCGTTTTTACCGGTGATACGATAGGAATTGCCCCCCCATTCATTACCATGAAGGCCTCGGTAGAAACCGCCCGCCGGATTGGCCCAGCTGTTCACCTTTGCACTGCTGATGGCATCGGCGGCATAACCGTTGAGAATCTTCGTATCCGGGTCATAATCCGGGTAACGCGCCAGCACCTGAAGATCGTCATCAACAAACAGCATGTCAAAGGTCAGCCCGCTCCCGATCGTGGCCACCTGGATCTCACCGGAATAGGTGCTCCAACTGGGAGACAGCGGTATGGCGCCGCTGATCACCGCCGTTTCATTTGAATACCCGGACCAGGTCACCGGCACGGAGGCTGACCCCGAATCAGCGATTCCGAATTCGAGTGGTGTTCCCAGATAGTAGGTACCCCCGCGCACCCAGACTTTAATTTCTTCGGTCGCCGTGGGCAACGCCGCCCGAACGGCCTGCTGCGCTTTTTCCAAGGTCTGGAACGGTTCGGAATAGGAACCGCTGTTTGTATCGCTGCCCGTTGTGGCCACATAAAAATCCATACCCCACGAAAAAGAGCAAAGGCCGTAAACTAAAAGAACTGTACTTTTCAATATTTTCATTCTGATGCTCCAACACCATCCCGCACAATAAAAACACTGTGCCTCGAACTGAAAGGCACAGTGCTGCCACTCATAAGTTTAATAAGTGAGTTACACCATGAATCTGCGGCGAACGAAGAGAAGTCCTCCGCCGAAGGCTCCGATCAGCCCAATCGTTGCCGGTTCCGGAATTGCCCGTACCTGAACCGCAGTCATGATGCCGCTGTCTGTTCCACTGAATGCCAGATCCTGCGTTGTCGCATCTGCCGTGAAGGTTCCAATGACATACTGGCCCAGACTGGTTTCCAACGTTACACCATCGACCACTTGTTCCTGGTTGATACCATAGCGGTCATCGGAGGACCAGATCTGAACCAGATATTCCTGATCCTCTGTCAAATTGTTCAGTGTGATGCTTTTTCCGGCATCAGCAGAATACCACCCACTGCGAAGCAGATCGTAATATGCACCACTCTGGGCAACCTGACTCGGCACATTATCGGTTCGGTTATGTGTTCTGTCCGTTGCCCCATCCGAGCGCGTTACATTGCCATTGCTGGCCAAAACAAAATCAACACCGTTAACATCACTCACCGCCGCGCCCCAGCTTTCGGCATATTCCAACGTTCCCAAGGTTGAAACATCGGTTTCATCCGTCACGGTCGTCGCACTTCCCCAACTAATCGTTGCCGCCTGAGCCACTCCGGCAGCCAACAGAAGAGCCGCCCCTATGCTTGTACTTTTTTTCATTTTTTCTCCTTTAATTACGACTCTCTATCAGAGCCCTGTTCTTACAAATCCAAATGAGCGCCCTCCCTGCACAGCAGCAAACCGGCAGGGAGGGAAGCTCGGAGCAGAGATGAACTACTCAACAATCACACGGATAAACTGCTGGTCTTCAGTTGCCGGAGGCATCTCCACCGTTGTTGACGGCGGCGTGCCGATGACATTGGTCCAGGTTCCCCAGTTCGGGTACACCAAATTCGCATTGGTCTGCACACTGTAGACATAGGCGGGACTGTCCGTTGCCCAGGAGAGCGATTCACCGCCATCAAAGGAATCCAGTACGATCGCGCTCGGATAGAATCCGGTTGAAGGATCCCCGAAGACATCAAATTCGCGGTAGATCACAACACCACCGGCCCGGGCGTTATTCGAAATATCAAACGTGATCGACTCCACATTGCGTAGCATCGGGTTGCCGCCCACTCCGGAAAAACCAACTTTGGTCCAGTAGGTATCGTTAATTTCCGTTCCCACTGCATTCGTCACCACAGCATCACCATTCGGTTCCCAGTGGGCCGGACCGGCGAAGGTGCCGAAGGACCCATCCGCAAAACCGATGATCAGTTCATAGCCCTGATTCGAGCGGCTGAGATTATTCGTTGCGGAAACCCCGTCGTAGGTCGTGGGCGTCCAGCCGGCAAAGGTTTCGATCACATCGATATCATACCCGTAGGTATTCACCGACGTATCGAAGGTAACGGTAATGGTGTTATCACCGGTCAACCGTACTTTACTGGGATCGCCCGTGCTGCCACTTTGGTTCCCGATTTCACCGTCAAACAGTTGCGCATGCTCCGCGGCTTCATTTCCGCCGGCACCGGCACTGCTCAGATAAGCCGTCTGAGCCAGGTCCGTGCTGCTGACCACCGGAATTGAGTTCGACAGAATCTGTTCTGAATACTGAATATAATCAGCAACCACAGCTTTGGTAACCGCAAGCTCAACCGTCGCGGTATCCTCCAGACCATTTGAATCGGTAACTGTGAGCGTGGCAGTAAACGATCCGGAAAGATTATAGGTGTGTGTTACCACCGCACCGCTATCTGTATTGCCGTCACCAAAGTCCCATTCATATGAAATAATGGTACCGCTCGATGTACTGTTGGTGGCCTCGAAGACCACTTCCAACGGAAGGTTTCCGCTGAGCGGGGTGGCTGTTGCCACAGCCTCAACCACATCGAAAACTTCGATATCAACCGTATTGGTCGCCATCAGACCATTTTCATCCGTAACAATCAGCTGCGCAGCATAATCCCCGGAGGCGGTATAGGTGTTAGTGGCCAGAACTCCAGCGGCACTGTTTCCATCGCCGAAGTTCCAGACATAGGAAACAATTTCGGAGCTGGCGTAACTGGAGGATCCGTCAAATGCAACGTCAAGTGCCGGAGGCCCGCCTTGAGGCGATGCCGCAATACCGGCGAATACATAGTCCTCGGTGGTGGGTGTGCCCAGAATATCAAATTCACGACCAATCACGACTCCGCTGGCATTCGCATCGTTAAAATCAAAAAACGTGACCGATTTCACGCCTCGCGCCATCGGCAGCCCATTCGTTTCAACAAGCGTAACCTTGGTCCAGTATTCAGCGGGACTGTTGGGTGCCCAATGCTCGGAGTCGGTCAGGATGGCCTCAGAATCATCCGCATACGTCACCCGAATACCGTAGCCCTGATTGGCCCGTCCACCGCCGAGCGTAGCCCATCCGGCAATGCTTGAAATTTCAGTGATGTCGTAACCGAGCGTATTCTCTGACAGGTCAAACTCAATGGTGACCGTACAGGAAGAATTCCAGCGCACCTCACCGTCACCGCCGATGCTCTCATCGGTATTACCGATGGTGCCGTCGAACAGTCTCTCAGGAACGGCATGAACTCCGGGATTCCCCGGAGTGCCGGTGCCCGAAATGCTCGCCACTGCGGTCTGTCCCAAATCATCGGTATAAAAATCTGGAGGATTGCTATCAGCCGAGCCTTCAACTGACGCCACCAGATCCACACCGACATAATTAAACACAGCAATTTCAACCGTAGAGGTGCTGTACAATCCTTCTGAGGTAGCAATCACCAGTTCGGACGTATAGCTTCCTGCATTATAGGTATTCGTGACCACCGCACCGGAGGCGGTATTCCCATCACCGAAATTCCAGTTGTAGCTGATGATATCACCGGAGGCGGTGCTGCTTGATCCGTCAAATGCAACGTCTAACGGAGCCGCACCGCTCGTTTCAGACGTTTCAATAATGGCCGTTGCATACGCATCGACGGTATAACTTGCATACAGGTTAGAGACTGCCGCCGCATCCAGTTCATGGTCGTAGATCTGGAACTCATCCAGTTTACCGTGATACGCAATTCCACTATGTGCAGCCCTGCCGATGAAAAACGAGGTAATCCCGGAAATCGGGGATAAACTCAGTCCGCTCCAGCCGGCGTCTTCCACACCGTTAATGTAAACTTTCTTATCTCCGGAAACGGAATCCATCGTAAAGACCATGTGGTTCCACTTGCCTTCATACTTTGACGCATCAGCAATGTTGTAGTTCTGGCGGGAATTGCCGGCATCCCAATACAAATTACCGTTATTCCATGGTGTATGCGAATGCAGCATATTGCGGCTGTTGCTGCCGAAGGCACTGTTTCCGGTCGAACCGTCACCGAGGATTTCCGGATCGCCGAAAGTCCACAGCGCAATCGAAATCTCGTCACCAACCGTACTGAACACGCCGGATGGAATACTCACATAGTTGGCAACATCATTAAACGCGAAGGCATCCGTACCGGCTTCCACTCCGGCAACAGGAGAAAGACTGCCCACAATCGTTCCGTCATAACCGTTGCCGCTGCTGTCCGTCGCAAGCCCGCCCTCGAACGTCCACTCACCTACCAGAGCGGCCTGAGCGGCTCCTAGTGCCGTCAACAGGAGCATTCCTATGATTTTCTTTTTTTTCATTATCTCATCCTTTTGTTTAAGCATGCCTTTCATATCAGCACGATTACGTCTTCCTGAATGGATACTACACATCCATACGTGTCCCTTTTTCTACTTATAGAGAACCTAAGGTAAGTTGCTTTCAGGAATTCGTCTGTCTACCAATCAGTAGACAGAAATGTAAAAGGCACAGACTTGGTGCTTCGCCCATTTCATGCTATCCAGTTGGGACAATATGAAATCACTGTTTCTCCAGATGCTGCCCCTTCTCCTTGCCGGACTTTTTACTGCTCCGGCCCATGGACTTCATCAGGCCATCCCACTTACAAAGTTAAGTCTGAAAGAACTGAAGCAGCAACAGGCTGAAGTTGATGCAGAACTCGAACAACTCGCCCGCCTCACCTTTCGAAGAGGAGTGGGCTCTTTAGGCTATCGGTCCAACGTACATAAAACGTCCGGTAAAATGGAGTGGGTCCAGATTGAGTTGGAAAAGGAATGCACTGTTGACACCGTCGTTCTGGTGCCGATGCTGTTTCGTGAATCGCATTCCACCCTCCGGGCAGAAGGTTTTCCCCGAGCCTTTCGTGTGCTGGCGGGAACCGGCCAAAACACCAACACCGTTGCAACCGTATCGGCGGATCAGAACAGCTCCCCCCGCACAGCACCCTTATCCCTCTCCTTCCCGCCCACCACCGCTTCATGGATCCGCATAGAAACCTCGGAGTTGACTTCGCGCCCTTCGGGGAATCAGTATTTGCTGCAGCTTTCTGAAATCATGGTATTCAGCGGCATGGAAAATGTGGCGCTGAACAAACCCGTTATAACTCCGGAAGATGCCCCGAAGCCGGCCACCTCACTTGGTATGCAGTTTGCAGTGGACGGATTCACGCCCTATACGATGGATGCCGCTTACGGCAAGGAAAGCAAGGCTTTGCTGCTGCATATCCTCGAAACGAATCTCACTCCCCGTCTGACCATTGACCTTAATGCGCCCTATACAATCAACCAGATCAACTTTCATTCCGCCGCGCTTTCATACGCGGTTCCCATGGGAAACTTTTCCAGCTGGGCCGTACCGCGCCATGTTCAGGTTACGGGTGCAATGGAACCCGATTTTTCAGATGAAACTCTTTTATGTGAATATCGCCAGGAAACCATCTATGATAACGGGCCGATCATTATGCGGCGTTTTCCGGCCACCCTGTGCCGCCACATCGCAATCAATATTCTTGACCATATTCCCGTTGTCACAATCCCCCCCGCTCCGCCCCAGATTGCCTTTTCCGAAATTGAAGTTTTATCAGCAGGACGCAATACAGCCCTTCATGCTCCTGTCTCGGTGAGCAATACCATTACCTATCCCGATGAAGCGCTCCTTCGGATTACAGATGGCTGTAACTATTACGGAGAGATCCTGCCGTTAAAAGTCTGGATGACGCAGCTTTCCCGGCGGCATGATCTGGAAAGCTTCCGCCCCCTGATCCTTGCTGAATTAAACAAACGTCATGAACGCCAGAAAACAAATCTTCTCCTCACGCGCGGGGCGGCCGTAGCACTGGCCCTTATCTGCCTACTGGTTTGGTTATTGCATCGACACATGCAGAAGCAGCTGAAAGATCGAATTGCAGCCGATCTGCACGACGAGATCGGCGCCAATCTGCACGGTATCGGACTGTTGACCAATCTGGCCGAAGAAGCAAAAGAGCATCCGGAGAACCTCCAGAATTATCTGAACCGAATTCTGGATGTGGTTAAACGTTCAGGAATCGCCGTTCGCAATATTACCGATCTCAAAAACTCCAATGATCTATTTGCAGAACTCAAAGCTGATATGGAGCGGGCCGCCGAACGAATCGTGGCCCGGCAGCATCATCAGATCGTTATTGAAGGAGAAGACCTGCTCCCGCTGATTCCGCAAAAAACACGTATAGACCTTTTTCTGTTCTATAAAGAGTGCCTGATCAATATCAGCCGCCACTCCGGAGCGACCCGACTGGCCACCAGACTGAAGATCACACCGCACAGGGTTTACTTATCCATTGCAGACAATGGCCGGGGCTTACCCGATTCCAGTAAAAATAAAACTCCCCCCTCCCTGAAACGAAGAGCCCGTTTTTTACACGCGCATGTGCGGGTTCTTACCCCCGATGAAGGCGGAACAAAAATTGAGTTAAACTTTCGTTTACGCCCGTTAATCTTTCACCTGAAGCGGAAAAATCATGAGCACACCCACTAAAATAATCATTATCGAAGACAGTCCCGTTTACCGCGATATTATTTCGCTGGCCATCGAGCCGGAACCCGACATGGAACTGATTGATATGTTTGGAGCGGCCGAAGTCGGGCTCCGCAACCTTCAGAACCCCTCTCCCTCCAATCAGCCCGACCTGATTCTGCTGGATCTGAATCTGCCCGGCATGAGCGGGCTCGATGCTGTTCCGTGGATAAAACAGTACACACCGGACACCAGAATCATTGCCCTCACACAGTCCAACAAAGAGGCGGATGTTCTTCACGCCATCTCATTGGGCATCTCCGGTTACCTGCTGAAGTCCTCTTCCGTTACCCAAATCAAAGAAGGCATCCGCAGCGTGATGGAAGGCAACACCCTGCTGGACCAGGGCGTTGCACAATACATCATCAATGCGGTAACCGCCAAATCCAGCAAGGTCAAACTCGAGAAACCCCTATCCGAACGGGAACTCGAAATTCTCTCCCTGCTGGCCGATGGCTTGGTAAAAAAAGAGATCGCCGACCAGCTGAATATCGGTTTCGGCTCCGTGGCCACCTATATTCGCCGTATCTATGAAAAACTGCAGGTGGAAAATGCCGCAGCCGCCATTTCAAAATCCTATAAGGCCGGTATCCTGCCCCACGATGTATACCGGAATGAATAATCGAATAGGAACACCACCAGACACATAAAATCAGTGCTGTTATTTTTTCTCTTTCAGCATCACACAATCGAGGCCGAAACGGCTTCCCTTGCTTTTCAAATTTTTACCGACCACTTCCTCACGCAGGATGTATGCATTCTCGACCGGCTCGAATACGCCTAGCTCAATCGGCTTGGCGGAACCGGGTTTGGAGGCATAAAAATCAACATCACTTCCTGCCGGCTTTCCATTCACCGAAAAACGAAGTTTGCCGAAATCATTGCTTTGGGTTGCCTGCAGCACCAGTTTTTCGGCAACCGCACTCGAAGCCGGAATGTTAAACTCCACGACATCGCCAACTTCCAGGCCTTTGTAAAGAACGTGATCATCCCCATTCCAGGTTCCCTTATATTTCTTCAGCTTCTGCGGCATTTGTTCCAGCTGCTGCGGTGCGGAAAGAATCGTCATCTCTTCAAACTCCACGGCCCCCGCGAAAGCCTCTTCCGCTTCGCTCACCGGAAGCCGGGGAACAGCTAACGCGCCTTCCGGATCCGGTTTACGGTTGGAAGTTGTTGCCGCATCGCCATACCAATAGACGCCCACGCCGTAGCCCATATCGCATTCCGTCCACGACCAAACCTCCATATCCAATTGAAGCGAACGGCCAAAGGGCATGGTGTCCAGCGCCCGCGTCCGGGTTTCCGTGCTGTAGCCCTGCGTATTTCGTTCTCCTTTCGCTGTTTTGCGGTTCAGCTTGTTGTACTTATAGCTGAATGGCTGAGCGTGGAATGGATGTTCATAGAAGTCGGTGCTGCGCCCGCCCCACGAATAGGCATAATAATCTTCCGTACCGGTTCCGAAAATGGAGGGAAAATCTTCACCGTCCACCCAGATTTTTGCATCGCCTTCGCCCCACCACTTTTCAACCGGATTCATAATCGTCAGCGTATCGCCAACATAAACGCCCCGCCCCTTCAGCGTAACATAGTTCCAGTCCGAATAAGGCCGGGTCGGCACCGGATACTGTCCGCGCCACGCCGCATTGAAATACATGGAACGGTCATCCCATTTCCAGGGTTCAATCGTGGCTTCCATCAGAAAGTCCACCGGTTCATCGCTCAGATTAACGAGCGTCATACGGGCGGCATTCTGATACGGCATAACCCAGCGGCACTTCATTTCACCGTCTTGAGACACTTCACGATACCATCCCTTAAATGGATTCAGGCCAATGCCGCACCCAAAGAAATCCCCGATCGGGCACCATACGGTTTCCAAACCATCAAACTCCATTTTCAGCACCACCTTGCGGGTGATTTCCGGATCGTCATAATTCCCCAGTTTGACCAGCAATTCCCGCACGGCAGCCGCTTCACCGGAAGGAAACTTAAGCGTTTTTTCCTGCTTCGGCAGCAATGTTCCCTGTTTGGACTGCGGACTCTCGTTTTCTCCGAACTCAGGATTCAGCAACGTATTTCCCACGGTTTCTGTTAACGCTTTCGCCTGTTCAAACTCCGCCATGGTGAAGGTTTTTACCGGCGTTCCTTCATCGTACTCGCGGAACGTAAAGATGAAAAAGAACGGCCGTTGATCCGTCGTCACTTTGCAGCTTTTGGCATAGGGAATCGGGAAAAAACTGACCGCGGAACGGAGCGACTGATGCGCGAAGGGATACGGAATCACCCCGGTACCATCCAGCAGCCCCAGCATATTACCTTCCAGCACCGGCTCTTCCGCCCCATCCAGATAGATGCGAATAATAATATCCGTATCCGGCTTGTCCGGTTTTAAAAACGGCATCCAGGAACGCACGATCGCCCCCGGCCCGGCGTGATCCATCAGAACCCATTCTTTCCGTCCGTTATTTTCCTCTATGCGGATAAAATTATGGTCCTTATCGTTGCTGTTATAATCGTGATTCTCAAACCACCCTTGGGGTTCATCCGGTGTTTTCGAGGCCCGGTTATAACTGCTCTGCTGCTTCAAGCGGAAATTCTGTTCCGGGAAACGCGCCACCGACTCATAATCGACCATTTCATTCAACAGCGATTCGATGGTTACCGGCTCCCGAGCCTGAACAGCAAGAACAGACAGAGCTGCCGCGGCACATAACAGACGAATTATTTTTGATCGTTTTTTCATGCATCCATTTCCTTTAAAAATATTCTCATACTGAATACGCATCTTCACCTCTGCCACAGGTTTGGATAGTCCTGAAATTGCAATACGGTAAAATGCTTTGTCAGTTGGAATCATCCAACCAGAAACGGGCAGTTTTTAAGTTACCTTGGTATCATGCCCCGATCCGGCGTCCGTGTCGGAACCGATACAGAAAACGGCGATACTTCCAATCATTGGAAGATTCATGACTGAGACACCGAAAAAAAACAGCGCTCAATGCGTATTCAGTCCATCATTCGGCATCGTGACGCTCGCCGTAAATGCGCAGTTCAGACGGTTCAAACAGTCCACGGCCATGTTTCTTTATACGCAGATACCGAAAACGGTCTTCCCGCCGTGTTTTAAACACGTCCACTTTTACCATCTCCGTTGAGAGCTCCGTCGAATCCGTTAATTCGACCCATTTTTCCTGATCATTCGAGCCGTAGAAGACCGTACCTTCCATCCGGTCTTCAAAGTTCATGCGCCCCTCCATAGCAAAGGCCGAAAATGACATTTGGAAATCCGGGCCGAAGTCGAAAATATAGCCCATGTCTTTGGCCAGGCCGGAGAGCGGAAACGTATCGTCGTTGCTGTCGATCAGCAAGCCGATGGAATTCCCGATTTCGGATGAAACGGCGATTTTCGGGTAATCAACACTGCCGTCCGGCAGCAGCGGTGTCAGCACTTCGAGATTATCGAACGCCTGCTGAAGCAGAAGCAGCCCCTGCCAGAACACTTCATCGCTCGTGCCCTCGGAAGCCCGCGCCACTTTACCGTAGAGCTCAATACAAGTATCCAATGTTCCCTGAACGTAGATAACATCGGCATCATGCACTGATTTAATCGCCTCCATCGCCGCCTTACGATCAGGTGCAACCGCAATCGTCACCCGGAGCGGTGCAACGGTTTTTCCATTCAAGGCTTCCACCACAAAAGAAATTTCTCCCGCTTCCTGCGGCGACCAGGTGAAGGCGCCGGTTTCCGCATTCAGCTCCGCCCCTTCCGGCAGTCCCTGACTGCTGATCTGCTGCGCATTTGTGGCAGAAAAACCAAGGGTGATGGCTGCGCCCGCATAGGCATTTACATACAGCGGCTCATTACCGGAAACAAAGGCCGGCGGGGTCAGCTGGTTTTCGGGCATGCGCAGGAACAGGTCTAAATCAACCCTCGTTTCCGGCGACGCCTTAACCCGAACAAAAATAATGTCTTCCACATACTCAAACGGCGACATGGTATACGTAACATAGCGCCACTCTCCCTGCGTATTCGGTAACAGCCAGGGCTTTTCAAAGCCTTCCATTTCCAGCGTTACGACGCCCGTGGTTCGCATCTTAAGCCCGATGGTTTTGCTGGGCGTTTTGATACTGAGCAGCGCGATGCGGGCACCGGCTTCCGCAGGCTTCACGCGCAGAAAAGAATTACCATCCTCTTCCACCACCGAGGCGTTACCGAATCCTGTGGACCGCTCCACAATCTCGACCTCATCGGGTTCCTGCTCGGTCTGCGGAATCCGGGCGGCTTCGCCGGTAGCTTCCGGCGGAATGAAGATCCATTCAAAATCGTCGCTCACCACGCGTTTTTTGAACGCTTCATCGAAATACGGCGCAACCTCGGCGACGTTGATCCCTTTTTTGTAGGTAAAGTAATAGTAGATATCCCAGTAACTGAGGTCCCGAATGCGGCCGCGATAGTTATCCGAAAGCCGCGTATAAATCTGTTTAACCTCCCCATCTGAATCGATATCGGAAGGCGATGGAATCCAAGGCGTATCGTAGCCCAGCATATAGCGGCTCACATATTCCGCCCCTTCCAGGAGTCGATTATTCATGAATTCATAGGGTCCGACCGCATTCGCCGCCGTGGAAACCGTTCCTCGCACCGGATCGACCTTCGTGCCCTGCGCATTCATCAACCGGGCCGTTCTTACAGCAATCTCCATGTCCCCGGCGGCGTGCGCCTGATCACGCCCCATTTCCATCAATTGCACAAAAGGTTCTTCAACCCGCTCACCCGTCACGGCATTAACTTCCTCCTTTCGGAACAGATCCCTGATCGAATACACCCACCCTTTGTTGGGAGCAGTCTCATTGACTGTGAACCACTCGACCCGCTTATCATAATTCCTGCGGTCATTAAGAAAGATATAACACGCCATCGCCCCGGCGTTCGGATAGCCGCTCTGGTTCATGAACCATCCGTTTGAATACATGAAGGTACGAATACCCGGGTCGATGATGTTTTTCTTCAGATTATCCGTATCCTCATCCGTCCAGACCAACGCGGAATCCGGACTCTCCGTATAGCGCATCAGCTCGGCGGCCATGACCAGGTATTTGACCGCATACCCGGAATGAATGTGAGAGGCGTTAAAACTGCCATACTTATCAGGATCCATCTGCGACCAGACCCGGATGATATTCATCGCATTCGCCCGATACTGGAGATCACCTGTAAAATAATACATCAGCGCCTGCCGATAGGCTTTATCCCCATCTCCCTGAAGACGCCGCAACGTGCTCCGGCTGTTAAACGCATCATCGTCGGGTTCATATGAGCCCTTACGCTTCTGGTTACGACAGGTCACGTCCCTTGAAGAATGCTGATGCGCAGCCAGTTTATTAAAGCCGAACAGCCACGGATCCCGCCCGGCCATCACCTGCGCCCGCGCCGTATCCAGGATTTCTTTGGTAAGCCCGATGCCGGGATGAATAAATCCATCCGTAACGGTTTCGTTAATCTGCACGCGATCCGTCGCTTCAACAACCGGCTCAGCAAGTGCCTCACCAGAAACCGTCATAACAACAGCGGCAACGCTTCTCAGAATATACTTTTTAAAATTCATTACTTTCCTTCAGTTCCTTGGACGCGCGTTGATCATCATTCGCGTAATCCAGATAGTTGACCATCAGTTTACGCGCAATATCTGCCGGTCCGGCGGGTTCGTTGATCGCCGGACAGATTTCCAATGTGGACAGGATAATGTTTCCTTCGCCGGCCGGTACCACGCCTACAGATGTTCCCAGGCGACAGCCCATCGACTGCCATGCTCCGGCAACCAGTTCCTCGCCCTCCAACTCCAATGCGTACCGGCTTCGGCCGTTTTTAACCAACCGCTGATAGGGCCAGTTGAGCGCCGTGTTGACCGGAAGGCCATCGAACAATTCGTGCTCGCGGGCAAAGAACTGACCGCCGCGCCAATTGATCCCCACATCAATCCGGCCGTTATATTCCACTCCCGTTACTTCCTGCATCGCCTCCATCCAGTCTTCCGCATAGTCGGCAATAATGATGGTGGTGCCGTCGCGTTCTGCGCGGTTCAGCACATCGACCGGATCAATGGTTTCCTGTCCGGGCGCTTTCCAGAGCAAATGCGTTCGTGCGCCGCCATCGCCGTTATAACTCTCCACCACGATCGAAACCGGCGTGCCGCCCTCCAGCATGATTTTTCCTGAAAGGTTTCCTCGTTTACGCGGATTGCTCCAGTTATCGATAATCGTTTGCCCGTTGACCTGCAGGCGCAGTTTTTCATCACGACCGTCGCGCAGCATTTCGAATTCATACTCACCGCTCGCAGTTGGAACAACCTGACCTTCCCAGCGAATACTGTAATCCTGAATCAACGGCACGCATGCATCGGGTGTTGCCCCGCGGTCGGCATCAAAGTACACGCGCTCATCAATACGTTCGCCGAACTTTTCCCGGAAGTCATCCCCGCGATAGTAGCTGACGGTTAACCCGCCGGGTTGCCCGTTTTTATCGATCAGATCATCGCACCCCACGAGTTCCATGAAAGGCTCCGGAGGCCGAGTGACAACCAGCCAGTCGAGTTTCCCCTGCGTTCCGTCATACGCCGGAACCGTCAGCCCGAACCCTTCCTGCAAAAAGCGAGAGACATCCGGGTTGCTCTCAAACACCGCGCCGTTCCCGGAAAGGTCGGCAGATTGCCAGTCGACCGTCACCACGGTGTCATGCCCCTCCGCTTTCACATTCCCTTGTTTATCCAACAGGCGCGCTTCCACCCGATATTCTCCGGGCAGTCCCGCAAGCTCCATCTCCACATCACGCAACAGCAGTTGGCCATAGGTATCTCCACCCGCCACATCAACGGTCTGCGTTTTGTTGAACACAACGTTTCCATCGGGAGCAATGGCTTTCATTTCCAAGGAATGCGGACCGTTGAGATCCTTCTCGTTGACCATATAAAAGTCCACCATCGGTTTCGCCGGCAGACGGTTCACCTGACCGCGGATTTTCACGGCGATATAAAGCGGCTGGTTATAGTAGGAAATGATCTCCGGATTCGATTTCGGATGCCTGAAAATATCCACCACACTGGAGTGGTTTTCAAAAGGCTGCGCCTCCCAGCCATTCACCGTGTAGCCGTCGTTCAGGTCGCAAATTCGGAAATCCTCAATCTTGCGGCCCTGGTGGACAAAGCTGACCTCGCTGAGTTTTTTTGTAAAGGTATCCACATCCGGGAACACATCACGCAGATTTTTGCGGGTCAGATAGTCATCCATCAGGTCATACCAATGCAGGTAGATGGCACCATCGAATCCCAACCGCGGCTCCGCTTCAAAATCCTTCTTCAGCAGCGCCATCCGCGGCGGCGCAGAAACAGCTCCCTCCTCGCCCCAGAAAACGATTTCAGAGGCATTGTCAGTATGCATGAAATGATCTTCCGGCCCGCGATAAAAACTATCGCGCCAGGTTTCGGGACCATTCGCGCGGTGCAAATCCCACCAGCCGGTAAAATGGAGCTGATCGTCGAAAGGCCGCATGTGCAGTTTGGTGAACTGCTCGTGCTCACCGGGTTCCGACCAGGTGGAGGCAAAGGTGATGACGCGACTGGGATCGATGGCGTGCGCGGCGGCGATGTCTTTCTTAAACACTTCGCGCATCTCGGGATTTTCATCCGCACCAAAGAAATCCCATTGCTCGTTGACCATGTTATAAATCACCAGCGAAGGATGGCTGCGATCGCGCTTGATCATGCGGAACAGTTTTTCGCGCGCCAGTTGCTGTGCAAACGGATCAGTGCCACCGGCAATATATCCGCCCGGCTCTGCATAGTAGAGCAGTCCCATTTCGTCCGCCTTATCGAGCACCAACGGCTGACCAATGCTGCGATGGAAATCGAGCATATTCAGCCCCAGCTCCTGAGCGGTACGAATCTGCTGCTCAGCCAGCGCCTCGGTCGGGGTATATACATTGACCGGCCAGTAGCCCCAGCTAATCGCCGTGCGGACCACAATGCGCTTTCCGTTCAAGCGGAACAGCGCGTTTTCTCCAATTCCATCCACTTCAAACCAGCGGAATCCAAACGGCGTTGCAACCCCGTCGGTTGGCGCTCCGTCCTGAACCAACTGAACATCTACCACATACAGATTCGGGTTTTCCAAATCCCATAGCTTTGCCTCCGGCGCATCGACCGCGACCTCGACCGTCTGGTCCCCGGGATCGACCTGCACTGATTTCCGAACATTGGAAAAAACCACTGTTTCCGGGTTCGCTTTTTCGAAAACCCGAACCTGCAGATCCGCTGTTTTTGCAGCCGCCTGCGTATTCCGGAGCGTTGTATGCACCACGACACGTTTCGGATCGGGCGTATTCTGCACATAGACATCTTCCAGGTACACGGGATCAACCGCCTCAAGCTGTACATCGCCGGTAATGCCGCCGAACGCATGTCCATAAGGCAGCACATAGTCACCCCACTTAAACTGCCGAAAGTCTTCCCAGTCATAATTACCGCCGGGATTGGTCACCCGAACATCCAATTGAAAAGATTTACCGGGTTTCACGAGGTCCGTAAGATCCACTTCAAACGGGGTGTAGCCGACCACGTCGTAGGCCACGAGCTGTTGATTGACAAAAACCTCCGCACGCTGCCGCACCGCTTCAAACTTCAGGATCAGGCGTTTGCCGGAGAAAGACTCCGGTACCGCAACCGAGCGGCTCCACCAGCTGACCCCGAGGAACGGCGAATACAGGTTGGACGCGTTCGTTTCATCCACATCCGGATTTTCAAACACATACTCCACCACCGTTCCCGGAACAGCAACATCCAACGCGCTCGCACCGTTCAAAACAGCCCATCCGCCCGTCGGAGGGAACGCCGGCACGTCCGCCAGATTAACCGGCGGAGCAAACAGCGGCTCATGCTGCCAGGCGGCATCCACATCCCGCCAGAGTTTCCACCCCGAACCACTGAGGTCGACCTGATCCCTCGCCTGTGCCGAAGCGACAACCAGCAGCCCGCCCAATAGCATACAACCTTTTTTCATCAGTCATTCCTTTTCATTCATCCAAACGACACCAAAGATACCGTCATAAACCATTCTCTTCGCTCCCCATCAACCAGAACCAGGTCGGATTATTTCCCCGTGGTGATCTGAGCGGTTACCTCTGTCAACTTCTCGGCCAACTCTTGTGTTTTTTCCGGATACTGCTGCGCCACATTGTTTTTCTCGCCAATGTCTGTAGCCAGATCAAACAGCTGGTCTCGATTTTTATCCCGCACATATTTCCAGTCGCCAACCCGGATTGCCTGCCCACGGTACAGATACCATTCGCGCTGCGGAGCATTCTTGAAATCGCCCTTCAGCACGGAACAAATATCGAAACCGTCCATCGGGCGATTCTTCGGAACATCGATCCCGGCCAACGCGGAAAAGGTCGGAAACAGATCCAGTGTGGACAGTTGCGCTTCGCAGACAGATTCCGACGGAACCGTTCCGGGTTGCCAGGCAATACAAGGCACCCGACAGCCACCTTCGTAGGCTTTGAACTTTCCATCCCGCAGCGGCCCGGCACTGCCGCCGTGCTCTTTGCCGGCTAGGTATGGGCCGTTATCGGAGGTGAAGATGACCAAGGAGTTTTTAGCGAGGTCATTTTCCCTTAACGTTTGAAGAATCTGCCCAACGGACCAGTCCAACTCTGCAATCACATCGCCATACAGACCTCGCTCCGTTTTCCCTGCAAAGGCTTCGGAAGCATACAGCGGGACGTGCGGCATCGCATGCGCCAGATAGAGGAAGAACGGGTTCTCTTTATTGGCTGATATAAACGCCTGCGCCTTTTCGGTGTAACGCTTCGTCAGGGTCGATTGGTCAACCGGCCATTCAATCACCTGCATTCCCGACATCAAAGGAACCCTGCCTTTGTATTTTTTCTTCAGGTCCTTCTTTTCCAGATAGTTTTCGAGGGTCAGTCCCTCGTTAAATATCACGGTATCAGCCAACGGTATTTCAGGGGCCTGCCACATATCATTGCTGTAGGGGATTCCGTAAAACAGATCAAACCCCTGTGAAGTCGGCAGATAATCAGAGCGATGGCCAAGGTGCCATTTACCAACCAGCGCCGTCCGGTATCCCGCCCCTTTTAGCAATTCTGCGATCGTAATTTCCGAAGGCGGCATCCCGTTTTTGCTGTGCGGAAAATAAACGCTGTTATCATGCCCCCAGCGCTGAGCAAAACGGCCGGTCAGCATACCGGCCCGCGATGGTGTACACACCGAACTCGATGTCGAAAAGTCGGTAAAACGCATGCCCTCCCTCGCCATTTGATCCAATGCTGGCGTTTCATACCCTTCGGCACCGTAGCACCCCAGATCGCCATAGCCCATATCATCGGCGTAGATCACAATAAAATTGGGCTGAGCAGCCCATGATGGACTAAGCATCAGGCCGAATAACGTAATTAATATGGACAACTTCATTCAATTTACTCCTTTGCTACGATTTACGACTCTACACCAACAGGCATGAAACTTTTCCCAACCGGCTGAATAAGGAAAGCCACTCCGCACGCAGGCCTGCGAATGAAACAACATAATGGAACTTTATGTCTTAATACAAATGCCGCCCGAAGTCTCTTCGATGGCAATAAATACCGGGCGCTCATTCGGGGTATCATTCGGGGAATGGAACGTCATCATCAGCTGACCTTCCAGGGTTTGGAAAATCATGCCGTGCCCGCCGTCCTTTCCCCAGAGCGGTTCATCCACCTGTTTCCAGGGTCCGGAAATCTTGCCCGATTCCGACAACGCTACGCCCATGGCATAGCCCTGATCGCCCATGCTCGACCAGAGCATCGCCAACGTTCCGTTTTCCAATCGTTGGAAACTCGGTCCGTCGGTCACATACGCCGGCATCCGATGGCGCTCGCCATCGCCCTCAACCGGCCAGTCCTTTAACTGACGCACCCACTTGGCTTCCGTGGCATCAAAAAGAAACTGCGGTTTCCCCACCGCCTCTTTCAGATCGGTTGAAAGCGGCATAGCGCAGATCGAACCGTTATGCACCTGCGTCCATTCATGGCAGAATACGATCCACGGCTGATCTTCCTCATCGACAAACAGCGTACCGTCCAGGCATTCCCAATTGTACGGCGTGACCGGTCCATCCGTCAGCGGTTCGTAGGGTCCTTCGATTGAATCCGACACCAGAATCTGTGTGCCGCGGTAGCGCCGCTCCGCCTTGAAGGTGGCAAACATATAAAACCGGCCGTTATATTCGTGCACCTCCGGTGCCCAGTAGTTTTTCGTCGCCCAGAAAGCTGCAGAAGGTCGGAACGCCGGAATCGGCCCTTCCCAGTTTTCGAGGTCGTTGCTTTTGTAGCAGTCGAAGCCGGTGCCCGGCGGCAGCCAACAGTTTTTATCGGTGGTGCCGAACATATAATACACACCCTCTGCTGCAATCGGCACAATGAACGGGTCTCTGATCTGAATTTCGTTAGTTTTCAACATTTTGTTCCTTTGTTATACTACTGGGTTTGTAGGGATGGAATGGTTGAGCTTGCTAAACGTTGGCTTGCAAGTTTTCAGCCTCGCTTCGTGTCCAGCCGCTCGGCGGAAAGGCATCGTTCCTCAGCCATTTCCGCTCTACAATTCTGGACACACTCAACGAGGATCCAGCTGATAGATTTTCAGGTTTCGATACTGATGATGCGTACGCACCAGGCGGAAGCCGAAGTAGCCTTCGGTATAGGCGGGATACGCTTCGCGAGTGTAGACGGCCTCGGACTGAACGGGCTTCCCGTCCGGGCGGTCCTCGGACATGATTTTATCCCCGTATTTGATTTCATATACCACGCTGCCGTCCTGGATGTACTGGACGAGCCCGTCGCAGGCGACCAGCTGAATGGTATGCCATTTCCCGGGCGTAATGAGGTGTTCCGGATTTCCATCCTGACTGTTCAGCGATAGATGCGGGACATCCTTTCCGTCGATCCAGCGCGGATAGCGGCGCATGCGCGTGGTCGTGTTGAGACCTCCGCCCGTGCTGGCATAATATCCGTGCATTTCATGGTAGCTCACAAAGCCGCCGTTATAATGTGTGTCCGTCGCATCCAGCACCGCATCAGAATCGCGCGGATCGGAGCAGTTCCAGAAGTTATTAATATCGGTGGCGATGATGTCTTCGCCATCAATGGTCTCCAGCGGACAGCGCACCTGATAAACAATCGCAATCGGACCTTCGAATTCTTCATCCAGCCACGCAGTGCATCCCAATGCCGGCATGTAAAGATCCATCATCCCGTCTTCCAGTTGAACCACGGCTTCTGCATCCGAATTCGGATTTTCCGAAATCTGCAGCACCCAATCGTCTGCATCGGAAAAATCGGTTTCATAAAGCAGCTCACCTACCGTGAATGCATCTTCGCCATAACCCAGCACCAACGGCTGAATGGTTTCCTCCTGCCTGGCATGCTGGCAACCCGCAATCGCGCAAACGAGCGCGCCTGTCATCATTGTGTTCATTACCTTCATATTATCTTTTCCCAGATCTTAATTGTTACACCTGAAATCGGCATTTGCATCTTGTCCAAGGACGCCGCCTACGGCTCAAGTTCCACCGTGATTTTATAGAATCCTGCTTCGTCATCTGCATGCGCTGAATCGATATAGAATCCATTAAGAGCATTGCTTTCAACCAGCGAGAACCCATCAACCAAATTACTCGCCCAATAGATGTTATAGACACGGCCACTCACGGCATCCCAGGAGAGACTCTTCGCAGCATCGGACATCGTTCCTGACAAGAGGAAGGCATCCGGGTTCGTTGGATTCAGCCCTGCAATATATTCTTCCCAGGTCAGCAGACCATCGTGGTCGTTATCGAGCTCGTCATCAACGGGCGACAATCCATACTGTTTCAGCCAGGCCATCGAAGTGCCGTTTGTTGTTGAAGCGGCCACACTGCTAATATCCAGCTCGGCAAAGGTATAGAGGGGTCTGCCTGGAGCCGCTTTGAGTCGAACATAACGGTAGCCGTTCGGGTCGGCAATCGTCTCGGAATTCACTGCCGGGAAGGTCTGAACAGCTGGCGTGACCGTAAACAGAACCACCGCATCCGAGAAGTCGGCCGAGTTGGCCGCCTCGAACGTGGCGTTGGTTGCACGCTCATAAGAGAGTGACCAATCCCGCAGCACATAGTCAACCTGTGTTATCTGCTGTTCGTTGCCCGCACCGAAGTCAAGGCCCGCCCAGCTGTTGTTGGCGGTGGTGTCATAGAAGGTATTCACATCCTTGTCGAACAGGTTGTCTTTCTCCAATTCCGGATTACTCTCCGCGTAAGATGAATCCGGACCGATCATGTCGTAGGCAAGACCATATCCCGTTGCAACAGCGGACTCATTCGAACCATACCGGTTGGATACGGAAATCACATAATAGTACGTCTGGCCGGCTTCAACGGTTGTGTCGGTGTAAGTCAGTCCGCTTGTGCTGGCAATCGTGACATAGCCCGACCCTTTGACCGTGGAACGCTTCACCTCATAGGTGTCGACGCCATCGACCGCTTCCCAATCAAGGGCTACCATCAACGTGCCGAGCGTTGAGTAGAGACCGGTTGGTGCGGCGGGAGCATCGCCCGACTCGAACTCAATCGAGTCCAGATTCCAACCGCCGCCGGTTGCCACGATTTTCAGATTCATCGGACCGCCGTCGAGCTGCAGCGTCGTATAGACGGTGGTCCAGGTTTGCGCGTCGCCGGTGGGAGCCTGATCGACCGAGCCCATCAGGGTCGAGCCCTCGTAGATGTCGAACCGAATATGAGCACTGGCGGAAGAAACCCGGAATCCAACACCAAAGCCTCCCGTTTTCGTGACGTCCAGATCGAATTCGATTTCTGAACCGGCAGTAGCAAACGCCACGCCATCTCCCAGAACAGAAACGCCCGATCCGGCATCGTAAGTCTCCGCCTGCACGAACGGGAAGTTGTCTTCGTTGTCGACGAGCGGAATTTCGAAGCAGTAGAGCGATTCGCCATCGATGGATGCCAGAAACGAAGAACTATCTGAAGAAATGGGCGTTCCTTCTATGCCCTCTACCGCAAGCGATTCGCTCCAGCGTGTGTACGTTATCGGCGAACCGTCACGAACATGGCCGCTGAAATCGATTTCAACCAATTCAGAGGCGGTTGACGTATTGTTCACCCATACAGTCAGCAGGTTATCGCGAACCAGCGCCATGGTGGAATCTGTTGAAAGTTCATCCATATCCAACGCATAGCCGTAGTTTGATGTGGTTGAGAGCTTTTTGAAGATATAATACTTCACGTTGCGGGTCACCGTGGAGCCGTTGTTGATCAAGTAGCTGTGCCCCTGCCCGGAAGTGCCGATAGCCAACCAGCCATTGAGTCCGGTAAAGCCGGCACGAATGGATTGAATGTAATAATAAAAAGATGTGACTTCGTTTTCGCCCGACGTGCTCTTCCAGCCATGCTGCTCGGTTTCCCAGACTTCGGTATCTGCACCCAGCGTCGCATGAACTTCATCCACGAAGGCCTGAGCCGTCCCGGATCTATCCGTATTATGGCTGGATGCAATATCAATGGCGTCCCGGCGGCGCTGCGTATCCAGATTATGGATCCAGGATGTTCCCTGCAAATAGTTCCAGGAAGAAGCGCCAATTGTCAGCGGCATGTCATCGGCCTCAAGCTGAGGATAATTGGCCGCATAGAAACCGGTCGGATCGGTAGGGTCAGAGGCCGGATCCGGCGGAATGGCGATATACGCTTTCATATATTCCACTAAATCGCGCGCAGCGGCCTGATTGATGCGTCCCGGAGGATTACCAGAGGAATTATCATTTTCCTGCCATTCATTCGTCAGATCAAGATAGCTGATTTTAAATCCATAATGCTTCATCAAGCGCAGGTAGCGAATCAGATATTGGGCGCACTTAATCGGGTCAAAAGCATAATCTCCACTAATCGGGGTCGTGGCACCTGTCACCCAAATTGGATAGGGTTGCCACGTCACGTTTGAGCCTTCCCATTTTTTATTCGGATAGGATTCATTCAGCGGACGCGGTGAAGCAAACCATTTAATATTCGGATTGGCTTGCTGCATGGCCGTCATCATCGGGATAACCTTGCTCGTATAAGCCGACAAATTATAACCGGATGGATCGGTCGCCTCCTCCAGCTCATATTTAGCAACGACTGCCGTACGGAGATAATCAACATTACAGTCATTCACCGACCACTCCGGAACCGGATCGAGACCATCGCCATACCAGTACCAGAGACGCTCATAATCCAAGCCTAATCGCATCATCTGCTTTCGCGCGGTGCCTACAGTCAGTTCAGTCGCATCATCCAGAGAAAGTGACGCATAGGAGAACCAGTTCAGATTGAATCCTCCGCCAAGAAATTCGAGTCGCAGGGTCTGCTCGCCGGTTTCGGAAAAATTGACAAAGACGCTTTGCGTCTCCCACACCTGATAATCGCCGGTGTCGGCAACTGCCATCGTGCCAATGGTGTTTCCATCGCTGACGATTTCAATTCCGTCGCTGCCACCGTCGGAAGCAACACGGAAATCAATCTGATGCAGTCCGGTGGTTTCCACATTGATGGTGTATTCCATCCATTCTCCGGCATCAATCCAACCCAGATTCTGCCCGCCGCCGATATCCGCTGTGGTTTCAAAGCGATAACCGGCGCCGGCATCAAAATTTTCTGCTTCAACCAGAGGAGACCGCGACCACCAGTTCAGGTTGAACAGGGAGCCGCCATTCGTGGTGCCCGTTTCTGTAAAGACGAGAACCACATCGTTGGTCGGGTTCGTGACAGAGACGGGAAGGTATAATGTTTCCCAGTTTTGCCATCCGCCGGTTTCAGGAACATCCACCTCGCCCAGCAGGATTCCGGTCGTGCTGTCCAGACGCACCTCAATTTTTCCAGTATCGCCGCCGTCTTCCCGCGCGGTGCGAAGTTTCAACAAGGATTGCCCCGCACCCAGTGCGATATCTTCATACAGGCACCAGTCGCCATCAGAAATATAGGCAAGATTTTGACCGCCACCGGTATCACTGCAGGTTTCCAGCTGTGTGCCGGACTGACTCGTATACGCTTCGGCTTCGACCGTCAGCCAGCGACCGTCAGAAGTCGAGGAAGGATCCTCGACAGCCACACCGGCCTCAACAACATCAAAATCACGAAAGGTCACCTTGGCATTCGCACCAAAAAAGATGTGCATTTTGTTAGTATCGGTCAGGAGACCCTCAACGGAAATCTCTGTCGTTGAAACATCGAGATCCGAGCCGAGCCCCCGGCCCCCGTTCCAATTGTCGACATCAAATTTAACAGTCTTATTGGTGTGGTTATAGGTCATGTAGAGGTCATACCCCGGATCGCCCTGCCAGACCCCGGTGTTTTCTACTGTTGCACCATTAAGCTTTACTGAAATCTTGGAGCCGGAAGATCCTGACTGCCAATACAGAAAAATACTCTGCCCATTCTGCGGTTCGTTGTAATAACTCTCTTTCGGCGTCGGATCACCCAGTCCGAAGAACAGATAATTCTTCGGGTCGACATTCACAGTTTCCACCGCAATATGGGCCGTCCACGAATGATCCATCCAGTTGGAATAGACCGTTCCCAGATAACTGCGGGCGGTATCGTCATCGGCCGTCACAAAATCCAATACGGCCCCCCCCTGAAGAACGGTATTGGCCGTACCGTCCTGCGCCAGTGCATAGTCATTTGTGTAGGACCAGACACTGTTGTTATGAGAGGAACGATACTCCTTAAAATCCATCGCCACACTGGCCGCATCCGTCAGGTCATTTTCAAAGAATAATGCAGAGGCGGATCCCGCTCCAAGCAGCATGATCAATAACAGCTTCAATGTTCTCTTAACTAAACGATTCATATTCCAGTCTCCAATGATGCCCTATCCACGATTTCCCAAACCTTACTAATTTAACCCACCCGGTTAGGTACAACCACTCCCCCGCAGTTTAATCAGTTAAGCAAACTGAAGATGTTTTTCCGTTCCAGGCAAAAACATCCCCCTTGGCGAGTTGCTTATCAACCACCTCATCTCCATAGCGAAGCTTCAGGGGATTGCCGTTGAGTGACAGGATTTCAGCACGCTTCAGCTCACCCTCTTTCCATTCGAGATCAACCTCAAAACCGCCACGCGCACGCAACCCTTTAACCGAGCCGTCTTTCCAGACAGCGGGCAGTGCCGGCAAAAGATCGATTGCTCCGTCGTGGCTCTGCAGCAGCATTTCCGCGATGGCGGCTGTACCACCGAAATTGCCGTCAATCTGGAACGGCGGATGATAATCGAACAGGTTGTTCATCGTGTTCTTTGTCAGCAGGTTATTCAGCAGCACATAGGCATGATCTCCATCGTGGAAACGCGCCCAGAAATTCAGCTTCCATGCCATGCTCCACCCCGTACCCCGATCACCACGGGTTTCCATCGATTTACGCGCGGCATCATACAGCTCCGGCGTAGCGGTTTTGGTAATCTGTTTTCCGGGATGCAGACCATACAGGTGGGAGGTGTGGCGATGATCCACATCGGTTTCTTCGTAGTCTTCGATCCATTCCTGCAGGCGACCGGTCTTCTCGCTTATCTGCAACGGTTGCAGATTGGCCAATGCCTCTTCGATTTCCATCCGGAACGCCGCATCAAACTGACCGGACGGATCAATGATGAGGTTTGCTTCCAGCACGTTGGTAAACAGGTCGTAAATAATTTCCAGATCCATGGTTGGCGCATAGGTGAAGTCGGACCTGGACCCATCCGGCAGGATAAAATAGTTTTCCGGTGAGTGCGACGGCGACGTCACCAACCATCCGGCCGCCGGCGTACCTTCCGGAGCAACGATCAGAAAATCGAGTAGAAACTCGGATGCCCCTTTCATCAGCGGATACGCCCGCGTTTCCAGAAACTCCCGATCTCCGTTAAACCAATAATATTCCATCATGTCGCGCACGGCCCAGGCCGCGCCGAACGGCCAGATACCGTGAACGCCGTCGGCCGGTGCGGTAAAGCCGTAGATATCCGATAGATGGTGCACCACCCAGCCGTCGGCATCATAATGCACCCGTGCTGTTCGCGTTCCGGACTCCTGCAGACTTTCAAGATAGTCAAACATCGGCAGATGGCATTCGGACAGGTTGCAGACCTGCGCCGGCCAATAGTTCATCTGAAAGTTAATGTTAAAATGGTAATCGCTGTTAAAGGGCGCGCTGATGGATTGGCACCATTTGCCCTGCAGGTTGGCCGGCAGACCGCCCGGACGGGAGCTGCCGATCAGCATATAACGACCAAACTGAAAATAGAGGGCTTCCAGCTGCGGATCAAACTCGCCCTCCTTGATCGCCTGCATACGTTCATCGGTCGGCAGGTTCACCGCTTCGGTCGTTCCCAGATCGAGTTTGACGCGATTAAACAGGGCCTGATGGTCAGCAATATGATCCGCACGAATCTGCTCATAGGGCTTTCTTCCGATGGCTTTCAGATAGGCTTCACAGCGCGCCGTGGCATCGCCCGAAATATCCGTCGCGCAGTTATAGCTTGTCGCGGCAACAATCAGCAGCGTGACTTCATTGGCGTTGGACACTTCGAGTTTCCCATCCCTGGAAACCACGGTTCCTCCTTCAACGACCGGAAAAAGCTGCGCTTCATAATCAATGCCCAGTTTGCCGCGCAGCAAAACGCGGTTTCCGGAGGCAGAGGTCATCGTTGCATTTTCACGGGAAAACCCGGCTGAAAAATTTATCTTTCCCAACCGGCTCGCCTTCAGGTTGATCACGATCGCCTGATCCGGTGCGCTCACCAAAACTTCGCGGACATATTCCACGCCGTCCACCGTGTACTGCGTGCGGCTGATCGCCGTCGTCAGATCGAGATCGCGGCGATAGCCGGACACTTTCCCAGTGTCTGGAAAGTCAAGAAACAGATCCCCCAGCGTCTGATAAGATTTAATCTTATACGGATTGCCCATCATCTTGCGTTTCGCCAGACTTTTGGCCTCGTTGTTTTTGCCTTCGAACAGCAAACGCCGCACTTCGGGCAGCGCCGCCAAGGCTTCCGGATTCGTGTAATCCGTCGGCTCGCCATCCCACAGCGTCTCTTCATTCAGCTGAATGCGTTCGTGATTAATACCGCCGAAAACCATCGCCGCCAGCCGACCGTTCCCCACCGGCAGCGCTTCACTTTCCCACATCGTGGCCGGTTGACGGTACCACAGCGTCAACGGTTCTTCCGGCGGCTCAGCTTCTTTCGAAAACTGATAATCGATCGAAGGATTATTCGGTTCTTCCGGCTGTTTCGGCCAAGCCCATACCGTTCCCGCCGACAGGGCCATCGATCCAATCGCCAAAAGTGCTGAAAATCTTTTTATTTCTACCATTCTGCAGTTCCAGATGCTGAAGCTTTATGTTCTGCGAGGTTTTCCGCATTTAAACGGATAGCTATATCGGAGGAGCGGTTATGCACCAAGCCTTCCAATATGTAACCTGTTACAACTTGCGGTTTTTATATTATTTACTGTGATAAAAGTTTGAATTCCACTAAACCCGCATCATGAAGAATGAACGATTCAACCGAATCTCCCAGCGAGATATTGCCAGTGAACTGCGAATTTCCCACGTTACCGTCTCAAGAGCCCTGCGCAATATGGCCAACGTTTCCCCGGAGCTGAAGGCCCGGATTCTGGCGAAAGCCGATGAAATGGGCTATGTCCCCGACCCTCTTCTGGCATCCCTCTCCCGATACAGTAAAACCGGAGGAAACAATCCGGTTCAGGCGGAACTGGCCTGGCTGAATACCTGGACGCCTCCTGAAAAACTGCGACAGTTTCAGGAGTTTGAACTCTATTGGCAGGGCGCATCTGACAATGCCCGGCGGATGGGCTATCGCGTAGTTGAATTCAACCTTTCAGAGATTCCCTTGCTTCGACTTAAAACCATTCTGCGAACCCGGAATATTCAGGGCATCCTGCTCCCTCCCGTCGGAAATATACCTGCGGTGCTGGAGAATTTCGATTGGTCCGACTATGCCGTCGTCCGCTTCGGCCGCGCCACCCCCGAACCCCGCGCCCATTTTGTGAGCAGTTCGCAACATGAAAACACCATGATGGCCTTTGACCGCATTCAGCAACTCGGCTATCAGCGGATTGGTTGCGCCTGCGAATATGAGAGAAGGCGCCTCTTCGGTAGCGGTTTTTTCTGGGCGCAGCAAAAACTTCCGCTTTCACAACAGCTGCCCATACTCACCTGGCATCCTGAAAACATTTCAGAACAACAGATCAAGCTCAAACAGTGGCTCGAACAGAACCGTCCCGATGCCATTCTGACCGATAACAGCGAAACCCACCGCATGCTGGATAATCTAGGCTATCGCATTCCCGAAGACATCGCCCTGGCAACCACGACGGTACATGATACCGACATCGATACCGGGATTGATCAGCGCCCCTACGAAATAGGCTGGGCCGCCACACGTATGTTAACCGCTCTGATGAATGAAAAAAGCTTTGGACTCCCCCGAAACCGCAGTGAACTCCTTATCGAAGGAAGCTGGGTCGACGGCTCTATGATGCCGAAGAAATCTATTTTCAAACACTGGAAATAAAGGGCCTCGCCCGATGATTTAATCAAATTCAACGATCACTGTATCGAGCATCGGATTGGATTCATTTTCGGTCGTGTCGGCCGGCTTAATCTATTCCGTTGAATCCAGCGTATAAACCACCGGTTCAATGGTGCCGTCTTTGCGGAAGGTCATTTTATCAAAACAGGCGGACCGACGGTGAAAGCTGCCGTCGTTCACATCTCCCCGGTGATAAAAGAAATACCACTCGCCGTTAAATTCGATCACCGAAGCATGGTTTGGTGCATCCGGTGCGGCAGGAGCCAGCAGGCCCTTCATTTCAGCATATTGCGGCAACGGACGATCCGCCATCCAGTATTTAGTGTCCTTTCCGACCCGTCCATGGAAATAGTAAATTCCATTACGTTTAAAAACGTGTACGGCCTCGTTGACCTGTTCTTCGCTCAACCGGATCCACGGCCCGTCGAGTTCCACCATATTGGCTTTGAGCTTGGCGCCCATCACATGCCGCCCCTTATCCCCGATGTTCACTTTGGTATCGTTGCCGTAAATGTAGGCCTGACCATCGTCATCCACAAAAACGGTCGGATCAAAAATGGTTGCGATCTTATCCGCGACCGCCGTTTGCCAGGGACCGATTGGCGTCTTACTTTTCGCCACGCCCACGTAGGTTTTATTGTACGGGAAATAATAGTAATACCAGCCATCCTTATAGGCCACATCCGGTGCATTCATCTGCCCGGATGCATATTCAAAGCCTTCATCCGTGCGTGGCTTAAGCACGACGCCATGATTGACCCAGGTCTTGAGATCCGCCGACTCCAGCACCATATAGTCCTGCATCGTACCGTATTCTGTCGCCCCCTCGACATCGCGCGAACAGTAGACATAGACTTTGCCATTATAGACTTCAGCCGCTGGATCCGCCGCATAGAGGAATCCGGGTTCACGGTCTTTTAAAATGGGATTCCCGTCTCCCATGGCCGCACCACCCACACACAGAAAGACTATCAAAACCCTCAATGTACTCATTACTCTCTCCTTAAAATCCGTCCTTCACCAGCAGGCCTTATTCCCCGAACGAAAGAACGACGTTGTCCAGAACCGGTTTGGATTCGTTTTCGGTTGTATCGGTCATTTTGACTTCAAACTGGAAACCATAGCCTTCCGGCAATACAGACAGATCCATCTGCGCTGCGGTTTTGGCCACCTGTCTGGAAAAGCCCTCGATATAATCATACTGCTCGGAAACGGTCTGCCAATCGGACCACTGATCAATCTTCCCATCATTGGACGTATCGACCCCCACACGTACCTCAACGGTTTCCACCCACGGCCCTGGACTGACCTGATCGACCTTCTGCTGGGTCAGCATATAGAATTGGTTTTCTGCAAAAAGGATCTCCGGATCAGGATGGCCCTTGCCGACATCGCCGCACCAGGTAAACTCTTTTTCGAGACTGTCCGACGTAAACCAGCAGGTACTCATGGTTCCGCCTTCATGCTTATCAAAATCGCCGAACATATAATACTGCCCACCAATGTTGATCAGTGCCCAATCTCCATAGGCTTCCTGCTCCGGCTCATGGATTTCATATTCCGCTACACTGGTTTTGTAATTTTTCGGATCTTCCTTCGCCCAATGCGGATGTTTGTAGGTACCGATCTTACCCGTCGGGTTCGTGCGGTTGTCCACCGGACGCACCTCCTGCACTTCAAACGGCTTGATGCCATCAGGGCTCACGCCGCGGATCGCCAGCGGCGAATCCCAGGAACGAACGGAGGCTTTGATCGGGCTCCAGTCCTCGGCGATGATGTGAAATGTTCCATCCAGCTCGCGAATGACCGCGCAGTCGGAACCGTGCGACGGATCTTTAAAGACCATCCCCATCATTTCTCCAGGCTTTCCATCTTCCAGATTGTCATCAAGATACAGATGCGGATCCTGATCGTTAGGGAAGTCATAATAAAAATAGAATGTTCCATCCACAACCTCAGCCGTGGTCATCCAGCGGGAGAAGTGCTCCGTAATGGCGCCGTGGTGCACCCAGTTGGTCATGTCCTTACTGTGCCAGGCGTGATAACCGCCCTTCTTCTCCTGCAGGCCCCCGGGTGCATCAAACTGATTTTTGTGCGGCGTGGTCATGAGTTCAATATCATAGCCATCCAGCGTGGCAGGCTCCGCCTTGAAACTTCCATCCTTCTGGCTCTTATGCTGTCCATACCGCCCGAACATCCAGTAGTTGCCATCGCCCAACTGCAGCGCGACCGGCGCATCCCCCATATTACCGGGTCCCACATTCGGCACCGCCGTCCAGTTCAGCCAGTCGGGCGACTGCGAAAAAGTGATTGTTTTTGCAGAACGCTTTTCCGGAAAACGTTTCACAACGCTTTGGAATGTCGCTTCAACCGCTGTCGGAGCCGCTTTGCCGTCCGTAATTTCAAGGCTCGACTGCGAGGCCGTATTCCCCAGCCACTCTTCCTGCGTTTCAATCTTCCATTCTCCGGCCTGCACCGTTCCGGCCAGCACCAAAAGGCTGCCCAACGTCATTGTTTGTTTTAGATTCATCATAGATTCAGTTTCCTATTATTTTTCAAAAATCATTACTATCACTACGCCGGTAAAGCGTCATTCTGGACCCCGTTTATTTCGTTGCTGCGCGATCCCCCTGCTGATCCATCCATTCAAGAATGGAACCTTTCATCCGCTGCAGCTGCCCGGCATATTCCGGATTTTCCGCCAGGTTGTTCAGTTCCCACGGATCATTTTGCAGATCGAAAAGTTGGAATTCCGGATGTCTGCGATAGCGCTGAATCCATAGATCCGCCGCCGGATCAGTCTTCGCCTTTTTCAGCCAGGAGAGGTATAGCATGCGCACATGCCGGTTAGGATCCTTTTTATCCTCATAGCCGTAATCAAATCCATTAATCACACGGACCGCGAACAGGTTGTCCGGTGTAAAATTCCACATCAGTTTGAACCGTCCATCCGTTACCGCACGCGAGGCAAACGGCGGTCCCTCCGGACCGCTGTTATAAACAAAGAACGCTTCATCGCGGTGCTTTTTCGTTTTGCCCGTGAGCAGTGGAAGCAGACTTTTTCCATCCAGCTCAGCGGGCACCTCGCCTCCGGCGGCATCAATCAGGGTCGGCAGAACATCGCAATACTGCGCCAGCGCATCCGTCACGAAAGCCTCGTCCACTCCCGGCCATTTGATTACACAGGCCGAGCGCACGCCCCAGTCATAGTTGGTCCATTTCCCGCCCGGCATACCGGTTCCGTTTTCATCCAGCACAATCAACGCGGTATTTTCATTCAGCTTTGTTTTTTCAAGCAGCGCCTGTGCCTGGCCGACCTGCTCATCGAACAGGCGCACCTCCGCCAGGTGTTCCCGGAAATAATGCCGCGTCTCCGGGGTATCCACCAGATGCGGCGGAAGGTTCAGCTCATCGAGTTTCCACAAGGAGGTGTCGCCGGAATCCCACGGCGCGTGAGCGTGGATGGAACAGATGAAGAGGCAGAACGGCTGATCCGAATTGCGCGTCATAAACTCCTCAACGCCGACCCATGTTTCATCCGTCTTTTCCCGCAAATTACAGTTCTGCGGAAACCCCTCCACAAACTCGAAGGGATAAACCGACTGCGGTTTGAAATGCCGCTTGCCGGTCAGTCCAACCCGGTAGCCCAATTTTTCCAATCGTTGGACAACGCTCAACACGCCTTTGTTGGTCGCTTTGTGATTCTGCATGCAGCCGTTTCGATGCGGCTGAAGGCCGGTATATAATTCCGCGCGGGTCGGCCCGCAAATCGCCTCCGACACAAACATGTTGGTGAACCGAACCCCCTCGTTTGCCAGCTTATCTATATTCGGCGAAGTATGAGGATTCATTGAGCCGTAACAACCAAGACTGGTGGCACTGATATCGTCCCCCAGAATGATCAGAAAATTGGGCTGCTTTGCAACAGCACCACTGACCAGAAGCAGCATTCCAAGGATTGGAAATAGTCTACGCATAAAGTCCTCCAAACTAATCCAGCGTATAGACGATCGGCTCAATCGTTCCATCTTCGCGGAAAATCATCTTATCAAAACAGGCCGAACGCCGGTGGAAACTGCCATCATTCACATCGCCGCGATGATAGAAGAAATACCATTCGCCGTTAAACTCGATGGCCGACGCATGGTTCGGGGCATCCGGAGCATCGGGCGCCAGCAGCCCCTTGGGTTCTGCAAACTTCGGTAACGGGGAGTCCGCCATCCAGTATTTCGTTACGCCGCCCACCCGCGCATGGAAATAATATTTTCCATCGCGCTTGAACACATGAACGGCTTCATTGACCGGCTCCTCTGACAAACGGACCCAGGGGCCATCCAGTTCGACCATGTTCGGCTTCAACTTAGCGCCATAGATAAAGGACGGCGGACGTTTTCCCTTTGAGAGCGCCTTGCTTTCTTCAAATGGCACCTTGTGGTCATTGCCATAGATATAGGCCTGCCCATCATCATCCACAAAAACAGTCGGATCAAAAATGGTGGCAATCTTATCCGTCACAGCAGTTTCCCACGGGCCGATCGGCGTTTCACTCTTCGCCACACCGACGTGGGTTTTGTTGTAGGGGAAATAGTAGTAATACCAGCCGTCTTTGTAGGCCACATCGGGTGCGTTCATCTGGCCATCGGCATAATCAAATCCCTCATCCGTGCGCGGCCGAAGCACGACCCCATGATTGATCCAGGTTTTCAGATCCGACGATTCCAGCACTGAATAATCCTGCATCGTACTGAAACCGGTCGCCCCTTCCACATCGCGCGAGCAGTAGACATAGACCTTGCCGTCAAAAACCTCCGCTGCCGGATCGGGCGTATAAATAAAATCCGGATCACCTTTCTTTAAAATGGGATTCCCGTTCGCCAAAGCAACTCCTCCCACACACAGGAATATCGTCAAAACGTTCAATTTACTCATACCTATCTCCTTGAAATCCATCCTTAACAAACTTGCCTTCTTTCCAAACCCCGGAAGAACCGATTCATTCAACAAGTTATTCAACCTCAAAAAAGAGTGTCAGAATTGAAGTTTTTTTACCAGCTAGCAGTCTGTCGGAGTTAGCACCCAGACACAGGCCCAATTTTCTGCGGGCCTGCCAATTATCCGGCGGCAACCGGTTTGTGAAACGAAAAA
>JARNMJ010000035.1 GCA_029432795.1 Pontiellaceae bacterium B12219 | reverse complement strand
CTATCGCTGGGTTGCCAAAGGCAAAGACATCTTGGAAAAAATCAATCGGGCCAGAACGAAGTTAAATAAACCTATTTATGAATCAGGACACTAGGCAGTTCAAGAGATGAATCCCCTGATCGACAAAGCACTGACACGTGCATACTGGCTTAAGCAGCGAACCTGCTACTCGTTGTTTCCCGACCGCATCAATCAGGATGTTCCTGCACTTTTGGAAGCGAATAAACCTTCTTCAGGAAAACTGATCGCCCATGTGGCGATGTATACTGACGGCAATGCAGGCGACACTTTACTCCCACGCACCGTGCGGGATGCTGTTGATCTGGAATCTTCCAACCAGTGGAACGGAATCCATGCGCACCGCGTGGTAAATAAAAAACTATTACATGAAATCAATGGGATGGACGGTCTGCTGATCGGCGGGGGCGGTCTCTTCCTACGGGACACCAATCCGAACAATCTAAGTGGATGGCAATGGAGCTGCAGCGAAAAAATGTTGTCGCAGATCGAAGTGCCTATCGTCCTTTTTGCCGTAGGATATAATCGTTTTCGAAATCAACCCGATTTCAAACCGGTGTTCCGCAGACATCTGGCACGGTTGGCTGAAAAAAGCGTTTACATCGGCCTGCGCAATTCAGGCAGCATCCGAGCCGTTAAAGCCTATTTGCCGGTCGAACTCCACAACAAGATTCGCTACCAGCCCTGCCCGACCACACTATGCAAGATTCTCTACCCGGAACTCTGCTCTGCTAATAAAGGTCAAGATAAGCCCATCATTGCGATCAATTGCGCCTTCGATCGCATTGAACTGCGGTTAGGAAAAAGAACCGACGTCATCCTCGCCGAGCTTGCTGCGGTTGCGAGAGAACTGTCAGAAACCTGCCACATTGCATACTATGCCCATGCCCGCAGTGATCACCAGATGCTTCCCTATCTGGACAAAGCGGGAGTCACTTATGAAGTGGTGGATCTGTTCCACGTACATCCCCGCGAAGTGGTGAAAGCGTATGCAAAACCCACACTGGTTATCGGCATGCGCGGTCATGCACAAATGATCCCCTTTGGATGCGGCACCCCAATCCTTTCACTCGTGTCGCATGATAAAATTCAGTGGTTTCTCAATGATATCGACCGCTCTCAGTGGGGAATAGAAATGGCCTCAACTGATTTTAAGGAGCAGTTGTTCAGCTCTGCAAGGAACACATTAAGAACAACGAAGGCAGTACAAGACGACATTGAAACCATCCAGGCCGAACTGCTTAAAATCACCCATAAAAACACGGCTGATTTTATTTCAGCAATTTAAGAGACGATCGAGAGTACTTTGCAGAACTGAACCGACATTCGTATCGAACGCATATAGGGCCGCTTCAACCGCCGAGGCTCCCGTTGATGTCAGTCTGGATAAATCGTCAGGATTATCCAACCTAACAGCAGCACCGTCTGCATCCAAATTGAGTACATAGGCATGGTCATCCACCCAATGCACAATACCAACCGGACGTTGCAATATAAGGGCATTGATAAGTGCTGTTGAAAAATAGCCAACAACATGACTACAATCTAAAATGGCTTCATTGATACTTCTATCGGCAGGATAGACCAGTAGCTCCGAAGATTGGAAATTATCCATATACCATTGCCGGTCTTCCCGTGGGTGCGGTTTAATCGCAACAGGCAATGGAGATGCCTCTATGATTTCACGAATATGTTCTTTCTTGGCTGCCAGCCCGCCTTCGAGCACATGGTCTTCGAACAGCGGTTGTGAAATCAGTAACAGTTTCGGCTCTGGATCTTGCGGTTCCATGGCATAGGCCTTTTCAAACTGCAATGCGCCCATAGGAACCAACTGCTCCTCGCGATAGCCTTCTTTCTCCACAAAAAATAATCGGTCCCGCTCTCCAATAATGCATGCAAGATCCGCCACCGTTTCATGCCGGTGGTTGTAGTAATAATCGTTTGGGTTCAGCAACAGACGCATTTGGAATGGAAGCGACTTAAACCAGGCCCTACTCCCGATATGAATCAGGGTGGAATCATACAACCTGAAGGTACGTATGATTTTCATGAATTCATTACACGCTCGTTGAAACCGATTTTTGGTTTCAATGTCTTCTAGTGTTGCGATGATTCCATGCTGAATATGCAGACTTGGAATTCCCAAGTGCTTCGCGGCATACAGCAGGGCACGATCCTGCACCCACCCTTTGTCGAAAACCACAATCAGGTCCGCACGTAAGCTCTTCAAGGCCTTGACAAAGGAAAAGGTTTGCAATGAGTGGAGATCAACCGTTTCGATTCCTTTGTCCGAAAGGTCGGGACAATCTTCCCATCCATAGATCGCCTTTTCCGTGTGAAAGAAAATAATCTCATAGTGTTCGGCCAACGGTTCGAATAGCGGCAGAGCAAAATGACCGAAGTAGCGCCATGAAGGGAAAAATACAACTACCCGATTCATTCAACCACCACCGCACCTTTTGGCTTCCAAAGGAGTAATCCGCCAGTAAGCAGCAATGCCACAGAAGAAAACAGGGACAGCAAACCCAGAAGCCCATCAGGTGTTTCCGCCCATCCAAAGGCACACCCAATAAAACCTATAGTGGATAAAGGAATCATTGATCCCGCAGCAAGACGGTGCTGCGCTAGCGCATAGCGCATAATACTGCTGAGCAAGGCAACCGGAACCATGGCCCACGAAACTTGGCGCAACCAGCGCACCAGCTCATCCGAGGGTTCGGGAATCTCAAAAAGCAGACGGGGTAGTATCCGGGCAAACACAGAGAAAACAACGGCACTGGCAACGGCAAAAATAAAAGATGCCAGCAAGGTTTTGAGCAGTAACATCCTTTGTTTCGAAGTTTCATTTCCATCCGCCACCACTTTCGGAAACATGGCCCCAACGAGCGACTGCGGAGCAAAAAGCACTAAGTGTCCCAACGTAGCGGCAAAAGCAAAGTCTCCGGCGACATCAGGCATCAAGTGCTTGACGAGGATAACATCGCCCGTCATCAGAATTGAATAGCCGAACATGATTACAAAACTGCCGGCCAGATAGTGATTCATGGCAGGTAGTGGCTCTCCGGTTGTTGCCGCACCCTTGAGTGCAACCACAAGGAACGCTGCCGCAAAGAAAAAGGTTGCATAGAACCCGAGGCCATGACCGAGCAAGCCCCATCCGGCAAATGGAGATATGGCCGCCACCAGATATGCGCCGACAATTAATCGGACCAGTGCACCGATCACCGTACCCCAACACCAAATATCAAAACGTTGAAGCCCCAATAAAGCTCCATTCACCACGGGGCGGCAAAACAAACCGGTAAGAATGAATCCGAATATATAGACCGGAGCCACTCGATCTAAATGGAGAAACAACGCAATCGGGCCGGGAGCACTGAAGCATAATAGAGAAAAAACCAATCCGACCACAACCAGACGTTTTCCCCAGAAGAAAAGTAACCGAGGGATATCGCCAGCTCGATCTGATTTAATCAGTAAACTGGAATAACGGGTAATCGCCGAGGAAAACACACCGAGCGGAAAAGTCAGCACATTCAACAGGCCCAACAGCGAGACGAGCAAGGCGAATTCTCCGGGAAGCAACCGACGGCCCATATACATCTGAAACAGCAGGTTAATCACTTGCGCTATCGCCATTCCGACGAATAATACCGAACTGTCTTTCAGCAGACCATCTGCATTAAAAAATCTAACGAGGGCTTTAATCATTCAACTGATTTTCCCTTTCGATCTGCCACGAGAACTAACCCCCCCGCCAATACCAAAAAAACCATAATTACAGTAAAGGCAACCTTCGGGCTTCCGTCAACACAACGGAACTCAACCGTATGGGTTCCCGCTGGAACTAAAACACCCATACAAAGGTAGTCAACCTGTAGTAATCCAGCCCGCTTACCATCAACATATACGGTCCAGCCCGGCTGCATACGTTGAGCAAAACGTAGAATGGCCGGCCCTTCGGTCGAAACCTCAACAATCGCATTTTTCTTGGAAACCTCCGCGGCCACAACATCAAACACGCCATCCCCCTGCGAAACGGGTAGTTCAGCAGCCGGATCAACCAAGACGGTTGTTTGCGGATTATGCTTATTCGAAACAAGCAACCGGCACTGCTGCTCTTGAGGAACCGCCTGCCAGGAGTGATACAGGGCGAACCGCGGAACTGCCCCCTTAAACTCAAGCAAAATATCTTTCCGCATACCATTTGCCGTTGGAACCTGATAATTTAAAACGGGTTTAAATAACTTTCCAAGCTCTGGATTCTGATTGAACTGTTGCAGGATTGCAGCCGGTGCCGCCACGTATTTGACGGAGGAAAGCTCCCACATACGAATTTGGTTCCGGCCGACTGTTCCGAGGAATTCCTTATACTCTGAAGGCATACGCGGCATCTGCCAAATGTTAAAAAGATTGAGCCCGTGAAACGGCCCGTCAGAAGCCAGCCATTGATTATAAATCCCCGCCTGATCCATAAAGAAGGTTCGCTCATTTTTCTGATTCGCTTTAAGGAACTGAATAATATCGTTGCCCTTTTTAACAGTAGCAATATCGGTTGCTTTGAAATAATGAGAAGAGAGCATCAGGCTATCCACCACTAAAACGACAACAAATACAGGGACAACCCATTTGAGTTGCTTCCCTTTCCAAATCAGAAAAGCCAATGCACCACACACTAATGCAAGCACTGCGGCGTGAAACCATGCATTCGATACATTTTGAATAATAACATCTGAAAACCGATCCAGCCCCATTTGAGATAAACCCGCCGTGATGGATGCTGGCAATACCAATGCCTTGATCCCCGCCAACAACATAAGCGCCCCAACGGTTACGGAACCGATCCATAATACCCGACTCGATTTGCTCGACTTTCCTGCAACCAGCAATCGATCAAGTCCGTAAGCCGCCAGAATCGCCAAACAAATTTCAACGTTGTCCAAAAATTTGACTGGTGCCCGAATATTACTGACCATTGGCAACTGATAAAACAGTTTGTAAAGAGGGCTATACTTTCCGAACGCCAGCAAAAGGCCGATAAATGCGGCTATACCCCAGAACAGGATGGTACCCCCATCCTGTTCCTTGCGATTCCCGAATGCGCTCCAGACCCCGTATAATGCCAAAAGAAAAGGAATGATCCCCAGATAAAGACTATCGAGTTTAAAATTAGAAAAACCCTGTTTTTGCGTCTCCCACTCTGCTGAACGACCGATTTTCCCCCAGTAAGGGCCTTCCGGATTACCGCTGCTCCAACCGCCCCAGCCCGGAGCAATCAGATCCGGCCACTCAGAAGGAACCATGCTCCACTGGGTGATATAGTTCCACTTTTCATCGCCGCCCTTCTGGACCGAGGCCGCTCCGGCAATATTGCTCTGATACGATTTGAGCATTGTACTACCTGAAATAAGAATGGCCACAATACCGACAGGGAAAAGGATACCCAGCCAATGAAAAATAGATTTCCTATGTGACTGAATCAGGCGAAAAACAGTATAGGACCCTACGAACAAACCGGCGAGCAAAGCTACATCCTGCTGCTCAATCATCATGATTCCAACCGCTGGACCGGCCAGCACCGAGAAACCAATCGCTTTTTTAACCGATGTAGCCCTAATCGCTTTTTCAATAAGACAAAGACTCAGCACTGAAAATGCCAACACCTCCATTTTGTAGGCATGCCCTCCGGAAGCCAATGTGATCGAGTTAAACCAGAACGCAATGAGTGCTCCGACCACGGATGCTCCCCAGCTACGCTCCCATATTCGTAAAAACCAGACCATGGATAAGGAGCCGAAAACCAGGATCAGTCCGTAAATTGTATTTGCAAAAATTGTCAGAGGCATTGCTGCTAATAGAACATGAAAAAGAGTGAATCCATATGCACTCCCCCCCAGCACCTGATTCGCGGTAAATTGTCCCGTTAAAAGTTCAGGCAACATATTTTTCTTCGCCGCAAGCCGTCCAATATTCAGATCCGAAGCCGAGAAAACCATATCCGTGCCCCAGCAGCAGCGGAAAGTTATAGCGGCGAGAACCACGAAAAAGAGGAGGCACAGGAGAAATTTAACGTTGTTACTTTTCATATCTGATCCTTACATCCGGGCCAATACCCGTTTGACTCGCCAAACCGATGCCAGCATTTGCATAGACATCAGCATAAAATTAATGGGATTTCCTGACACATGATGCCACTCAATTGGATATTCACGAATACCATAACCCAAGCGCTTCACCCTGCACAACAATTCAATATCGAATGCCCATCCGGATTCGGAGAATTCGGGCAGCACTTTATCGAGCACCTCCCGGCGGAACAATTTGGCTCCGCATTGACTGTCACGAACATCCAACCCGAAGAGGCTATGTACGATCACAAGGTTCAAAATGCGTGAGGCCACCCGCCGGAACCACGACTGCTGAGGATTGACGATGGCACCTTCAACCCAGCGCGAACCGATGATGCAGCCCGAGTTGCCGATATTTCCCATTAGCTGAGAAAACATTTTCGGCGGAGTGGAGCCGTCGGCATCAACAAACCCCACCAGCTCGCCCTTCGACATGCGCATGCCCATCCAAACTGCGCCGCCCTTCCTGATTCGCGTCGTCTCAACAATCACGTTAATTTGCGGATACATTTCCGCGGCGGCACGGGCAACACCTTCGGTATCATCGGAACAGTTGTTCACCACCACAATCAATTCCAGATCGTCACCCAGCTTTCCTTCAAAAAACTCCATATAATCATCCAACGTTTTCGGCAGACGAGATTCTTCGTTATAGGCAGGAATAACGATCGAGAGTTTCATATCAGCGACAGCTCTCTTCCAGATATTGGATCATTTCTTCGGAATTGCGGACCCAGCTGAATTCAGAAGCACGTTTCAGCCCCTCGACTGAGAGGGATCGGGCAAGTCGGGAATCGGTCAGAATCTTCCGAACCTTGGAAGCCGCGTCCTCAACACTGCAAAAGTCGTAGAGCAGGCCGGTTTTTCCGTTGACCACGCTGTCGCACAGACCGGTCGTATTGTTGGCAACAACAGGGCAACCGCAGGCGTTGGCTTCGATGACGCTGAGCCCCCACCCTTCCTTATAACTGGACTGGAGGTGAACGGAGGCCTGCTGCAGCAACTTGATTTTTTCCGCCCCGTCGATGAATCCGGTCAGTCGGACTTTGTGTTGCAATCCGTGCTCGGTGATATATCTTTCGAGCTGAGGCCGGAACGGTCCATCGCCGACAATAACAAGTTCCAGGGATTGGAACTCGTTCTGAAGTTTTTCGAGCACCTGGCAGGCATCGATCGGCCCCTTGTATTTCTGGATGCGTCCAATCCAGATCATAAACGGTTTTTTAGGCTCATCCGAGGGCTGATAGCGCGAGAGATCGGCCCCGTTATAAATGACGCGGACATGCTCTTCCGGAACCTTCATTTGAACGAGCTCGTCCCGGGTCGATTCACTCACCACTGAAAAACGGCATTTTCGATAAACCACGCGGATCATCTCTTCCGAAAGCCAGATAAAAAACGCCATCGGAAAATTGGTCTCGCGAAATATCGAGGAGCGCCAGAGGTGATGCATCTGGATCACGAGCGGGCCTTTATAGACCAGCGGAGAGTAAAACGGCAGTTTGTTGAAATCCTCCACTACCACATCAGGCTTATATTTTTTCACCCATCCGCGGAGTTTCAGCATGCAGAGAAAGGAGAAGGTGAAATCATTCCCCAGCCGATGAACCTGAATACCGTCGATATTCTCTTCCGGCTCGCAGCCCGGAAAGGCACAGCAATAGAGCACAACTTCATGCCCCTGTTTAGTCAATGGAGCGTAGACATGCTGCAGGCGGAAGTCCGCCCCGCCGGCCCGGGGATGCTTGGCGTCGCGCCAGTTTAGAATGAGAATTTTCAAAGCAACGTCCCGTTATCCCTTAAATACGATTTTCTTACGCGCCACATAGTTGGTGGCAATGCCGAGCACGAGCATCGACAGATTGGCGTAGGTCACTTCCCAGCCAAACCGGTCGATCAACAGACTGCCCAGCCAGATATAGAAAAACTGGAACAGTGAAAATCCGAAAAACATGGCCACTTCAACAGGGCGTTTATGCCGCCCCCCACGAAATACAAACAGAACATTGAGCAGATAGACCACCGAATTGGAAATGATGAAGCAGAAAACTTTAATAATCCAATAATTAACCTTCAACTGTTCGAAAGAAACATCCTGCACCGAAAATCCCAGAGACACAATCAGACGGGCAACCGGATCACTCAGGCGCAACGCAGGAAAGGCCAGCCAGGCGAGCAGATAAAACACAGCCTGGTCCACAAAAACAGATATTCCGCCGCAGAAAACATACTTCACGAACTGCATATAAACGCAGTCCTTGCGGTGCAAAACAGCTGTTAGTCTGGTGCTCAGTTCATTCATAGGCATAAAAACCGCGAAATAGTAGTCAGCTTCCTCCCGCCAAAGCGAGAGTTTTTATTGTTTGGACTAGGTCAAAATCGCCTGCCTGTAGTATACAGACAATCCGATTTAAAGAAGACTTCCAGACTCTGGAAGCCAACCCGGGGTGTGAAATGGGAAAATGGACTGAACTGAAAAATCATCTGGCAGTAGGCGGCACGCGCTTTATAGACGTGCGCGGCTTCTGGCTTCGCAACGAAATGGAAAATATGCAGCGGCTTCCAAAGTATGCAAATCCGCTCAACCTCGTGCCCCACGGCCGAAAGATGTTTTCTCAAAATGATGAAGACGGCATCATCATCGAAATCTTCAATCGCATCGGAACCACCAATAAAACTTTTGTTGAATTCGGTTGCGGCGACGGCATGGAAAATAATTCCTATGCCCTGCTCTTTCAGGATTGGAACGGTCTTTGGATCGACGGGTCACCAAAAAATGCAAAAAAAATCCGCGACGGGCTTCCCCAGACGATTTCCTCTGGGCAGCTCCATGTTTTGGAATCCTTCATCACCAAAGATAATATTAACGAACTCATCTCCTCGCACATCAAAGCTTCGGAGATTGATCTGCTCTCCGTCGATATCGACGGAAACGACTATTTTGTCAGGGATGCCATCACCTGCGTTTCACCGCGTGTGCTCATCATGGAATACAATGCCAAATTTATCCCGCCGGTCCGATACTGCATGGCCTATAACCCGAGCCACATGTGGGACTATTCCGACCACGGCGGTGTTTCGCTTAAATTCATCGAAGAAAAAGCCGCCGCCAAAGGCTACCTGCTCGTCGGTTGCAGCCTTTCCGGGGCCAATGCATTCTTTGTCCGCGAGGATCTGGTGGAAGGAAAGTTCGAACCGCCCTTCACGACTGAAAAACATTTTGAACCGGCACGCCCGCACTTTGCCAAAATAAAAGCGGGTCATCCCTCCTCTTTTCAGACCCTCGAAAAGCGGTTTAAGGATGGTTGACCTGCGCCGGGTTTAATCTATCCTGTGCGTTCACTTTGCAAATGGAGTAATTGTTTTGAGTACTAAAGAAAAGTTTTTCAAAAAATCCGACTGGATCGCCTGTTGGGCGACCTTCATTATTTCATTGATTGTTTACACCCTTACCCTTCAACCCACGCTGGGTCTTGAAGATTCCGGCGAACTGATCGTCGCCTCCGACTACCTTGGCGTACCCCATCCGCCCGGCTATCCGATCTGGACTCTGCTCACCTGGTTTTTCCAATGGGTCTTTCATAACGTCACCTTCCACGGCCAGCCGAATCCCGCCTGGGCCGTGAACTGGTTCTCAGCCGTTTCCGGAGCAGGAGCCTGCGGAGTCATCGCTCTATTGATCAGCCGTTCCGGCCTGGATCTGCTGCGCAGTTTCGGAAAGGAAGAACGTGTTCTCGGCGAGCGTACCGAACGCTTGTTCTGTGCCGCTGCCGGTATTTCCGGCGGCTTGCTGCTGGCCTTTGGTCAGGGCATGTGGTCGCAATCGGTGATTGCTGAAGTGTATTCCCTGAATATCTTTTTCCAGTCGCTGCTCCTCGTCTTCCTTTACCGCTGGATTCGCGACCCGGGCAATGCAAAATACCTCATGCTCTGCGCCTTTGCGTTCGGACTCGGCATTACCAATCACCAAACTCTGATGTTTATGGGACTGGCCATTGCCGTCGCCGTGCTGTTCAACGATCTTGAAATTTTCTCCAGAAAGAATCTATGGGGCGTCCTCGGCATCATCGCCACACTGTTTGCCTCATTGCTGGGCGTCTATTTCGGAAACCTGTTTCTGCAAATTATCGGCGTATTCGGCTGTGTGATTTCCTGCCTGTTTATTCGCAATGCGCTTTTGCTTAGGGACTTCCTCATCACAGGCGTCTTTTACATCCTGCTGGTTGGATTCAATAAGATGGCCGCCGGCAACCCCGATCTCGCAAAATATATGTGGGTGTCCGGCCCCGCATATCCCGGCTTCTGGATCTGGACCATCTACGCGCTGGCCGTTCCAACCATCGCCACATTTGTGCTCCCGAAAGGAAAAATTGTCGGGCCGACCTATCTCGTCATGTTCATCGGCCTCGGCTTCTATTTTTATATGGCTTTTTCCTCCGATCAGAATCCGCCGATCAACTGGGGTTATCCGCGCACCTGGCAGGGCTTCATGCACGCCATCACCCGCGGACAATACGAACGGGTTAAACTTGCGCACGTTTTCACGCCTCGTTTCCTCGGCCAGATTGAAACCTATTTAATGGACCTGCGCTCGCAATTCTATGGCCCGGTGGCCCTGCTTGGTTTACTCCCTCTGATGATTTTTCCGGTCCTGCGTCAACCGGCGGAATTCCGCTTTCGTTTTGTTGGGCGGATCGGCCGGCTTGAATATCTCTTCTGGACGATTTCATGGGGCATCGTCATCAACCTCCTGCTCATCATCGTTTCCCCCAACGACATCTCTCTCTTCAAGCTGTTCTACCTGATCACTGCGGCAATCCTGCTGATTCCATCGATCAAACGGTTGCGCGACATCGGCCATTCAGCATACTGGTCAGCCCTTTCCCTCATTCCCGGCATCAACGGCTTGCTCTTTCTGTATCTGATCATTCGCAAAGGCACAGAAGGAACCAATGCCTATGGATTGGATTCAATGGATGAAAATGCAACCGCTGCAAACCGCGGGGCGGCCTGGATTCTGACCACCTTAGTGGCCTTTCTTTCTGTAGGACTCATCTTCATGATTCTGCAGAACCCGAAAACAGATATTCAAAGCCTCTTCATTGGTCGCGTGCAGTATATCCAATCGCACGCCATCTACGTGATCTGGATGGGATACGGCATCCTCTTCCTCATGGTCTGGCTTGAAGCGCTGGTCAAAAACAACCCGATCACAAAAATTGCGGGCGTAACAATGGTTCTGCTGTTGCCATTCTCTCTAATCTATAAAAACTACAATGATAAAAATCAGCTCAAAGTTGTCGGCGGAGCGGAACAGAACGGGCACGACTTCGGCTGGCAGTTCGGCAACTGGCAGCTGCGCGGCGTGGAAGGCATCAAGGACGACCTGAGATACTGGTACCCCGACGAAGAAGAATTCGAAAAACAATGGGCCGCCTACCCCTGCAAAGACTATCCTCAGCCCATGGGCCCGAATGCTATCTTCTTTGGTGGAACCGACCCGGGGCGCTTTGTTCCGACTTACATGATCTACTCCGCCAAAGTGCGCCCCGATGTGTATCTCATCACCCAGAACGCCTTGGCCGACAACACCTATATGAACGTCATGCGCGATCTCTACGGCGATCAGATCTGGATCCCTTCGCCCATCGATTCCAACATGGCCTTCCAGCAATACGTACAAGGCGTAAATAACGGCACCATCAATGCCGGCGCCGATGTCACCACAGAGGGCGGCAAGGTGCAGGTGCAAGGCGTTGCCGGCGTCATGCAGATCAACGGCTTCCTGAGTAAAATGATTTTCGATCACAATCAGTATCTCACGGAAGCAAAAACGGATGAAAAGACCCGACCGGTGGGCGCTGCCGTTGTTTACGAAGATCCCAAAAAGGATCCCGAAACCGGACTTCCGCCCAAACGCACTTTTTATGTGGAAGAAAGTTATGTCCTGCCCTGGATGTATCCCTATCTCACACCGCACGGTCTGATCATGAAAATCAACAATCAGCCGACCCCCCTTAGCGCTGAAATGATTAAAAATGATACCGAATTCTGGGGTTGGTATTGCGATCGACTCCTCAGCGAGGAAAAATTCATCCGCGACATCGTGGCCCGCAAATCCTTTTCCAAGCTTCGGAGTGCCCTTGCCGGACTCTATGCCGCGCGTGGAAAACCGAAAGAAGCCGAAGCCGCCTTCCGGCAGGCCGTGGATCTCTACGACCTCAGCCCCGAAGCCAATTTCCGCTTAGCCGACCTGATTTCAAAACAAGGCCGCTTCGATGAAGCCATCGAAATCTTCGATATCTTTATGGAAAAAGACCCCAACAATGAAAAAGCCGAGCAGTTTCGCAATAATCTGATCAACATGAAAAAAATGGCGGCGCGCCGAGTCGAACTCGAGGGAAAACTCCGCGCAGGCGATATGCCCTTTCAGGAGATGATGGAGCTCGTCAACATCCAGTACAATATGGGACAGGCCCATCAGGCCGACGCACTGGTTCGAGACATCTTAAATGCAAACAAAGTTCCTCCGGAAGGAATGATGTCGATTGCACAATACTTGGCGAAGAAACGGAAATTCAGCCTCGTAGAGCTGGCCCTCCAGAAATACACCGCCGCCCGCCCGCAGGATCCGCAGGGTTGGATTAATCTGGCCGGACTCCAACTTGTTTTAAAAAAACAAACCGAAATGTGGAATTCGCTCAACAAAGCCGTTGAAGCAGGCGGCGAACCGATACGCAAACACCTGCGCACCGATAAACGATTCGATTCCATTCGAAACACACCGCAATTCCAGAAACTGGTTCCTGCCATTCAATCACCATCCATGATGGGACTCGCCCCGTTGCCCGGTATGTAGGCCTTGTGTGAAAATTCTTGTTTACGATGACAACCCGGATTTTGGCGGCCATCAGGTTATGGCCGCCTTCGGCATCGAAGCATTGGCGGCAGATCCCGAAATTGACGTGGTCTGCATGGTTAATCCGAAAAACAGGAAACTGCTCAACCGGCTCGCACAGGTTTCCAGCCTCCAGACTCAGCACGCCGATCCTGCCGTCTTCCAATCATTGGAACCCGACCGCGTGCTTTGTATTCAGGGCGACGTCGCCCAGTCCGCCAAAGGTATTCTGGCGGCAAAACGGGCCGGCATAGAATGCATCAGCTACCTCGCCCTGCCCCATCCCCTTGCCGAAATGGGCGCAAAACTAGGGCTTATTCGCGACCTGATGCATCAACCGCTTTTGAGGAAGCCTGATCGCTATATCGTTATTTCCGAAAGTATGAAACAACTGCTCCGCAAACGCGGCGCAAAACAGCCCGTTCAGATTGTTCCCAACGGCATTCAACCACCCCCTCCTGCTCCACAACAAACGAGAAGCAAAAAGCTTTTTACCATCGCCCTCCTCGGCCGCATTGAATTCAGCCAGAAACAACAGGACTTTTTTGTACGGACCTTTCTTAAAAATCCGGACCTGTTTTCAAGTTGCCGCCTGCTGATTGTCGGCAGCGGCCCCGATGAACATCAGCTTAAAAAACAAATCGAAAACCACGACGGTATAACCCTGCTTCCATGGCAAACCGATATGGAAGCCATCTACACACAAACCGATATGCTCGTCATCCCTTCACGCTACGAAGGCGTTCCGCTGGTGATGCTCGAGGCCCTCGCCCGCGGAATTCCAGTCATTGGAAGCTGCCGCGACGGCATGCAGGACATCCTTCCTCCGGAATGGACCTTCACCACTGAAAACGCAGCCGCTCTGCTCAACACCTTTTCCAAGGTTCGGAAAAACGGGTTTCAGCAAATCCGTGCACTTCAAACCGAAATTCTGAAGCAACATTCCATTGAAGCCTTCAAAGGAAACTTTGTCCGGGCGGTAACCGGGCAATAAAAAAAGGCGCCCCGCAAGGGACGCCCTTCTGCCGTTCCAGAGAGAGGAACTTATTCGCCAGCTTCCGCAGCGTCGTTCAACGCAGCCTTGCGGCTGAGGCGTACACGACCCTGGTTGTCGATATCGATACACTTCACCGTCATCGCATCGCCCGGCTTGCAGATTGAATCAACAGAATCGATTCGCTCATTGGCCATTTCAGAAATGTGAACCAGACCTTCTTTGCCCGGCATACATTCAACAAATGCACCGAAGTCTTTCACGGCAATAACTTTGCCCTGATACGTGCGGCCGATTTCAATTTCAGCGGTAAGCGCATTCACTTCGCGGATGGCAGCATCCATAGCTTCCGCATCCACAGCGAAGATGTTCACGGTTCCGTCTTCCTGAATATCGATCTGTGCGCCGGTGCTGTCGGTGATCGCGCGGATGTGTTTACCGCCCGGTCCAATCAGTGCACCGATCTTTTCCGGATCGATTTTAACGGTGGTGATACGCGGCGCAGTTGCAGCCAGTTCTTCACGCGGAGTCGGCAGCACACTTTCCATGTGGTCGAGAATGTCGCAACGACCTTTACGGGCAATTTCGAAGGCTTCAGCAACCTGATCCCAGTCCATGCCGTGCACTTTCAGATCCACCTGGAAACCGGTGATACCCTTGCGGGTACCCACAACTTTAAAGTCCATATCGCCGCAATGGTCTTCCACGCCGAGAATGTCGATCACCTGAACGGAAGCACCTTTTTCATCGGTGAACAGACCAACTGAAATACCGGCAACCGGAGCTTTCAGCGGCACACCGGCATCCATCAGAGCCAGACAGCCGCCGCAGGCAGATGCCATGGAAGAGGAACCGTTGGAGCCCATAACTTCAGAAACCACACGCACGGTGTACGGGAAGTCGTCCGGCATGACCGGAGCAAGGGAGCGTTCCGCCAGGTTACCATGGCCGATTTCACGGCGGCTGGTCATGCCCAGACGTCCACACTCACCGACCGAATAAGGCGGGAAGTTGTAGTGCAGAATAAAGTTCTTTTCGTCAACGCCGCCGGTCACGGCATCAAAGCGCTGCGATTCTTTAGTGGTTCCGAGCGTGACCGTACAGATCGTCTGCGTTTCGCCACGGCCGAAGATAGCCGAACCGTGCAGGTGCGGCAGAACGCCAACCTGTACATCCAGTTCACGGAGTTCAAGCATGCCGCGTCCACCGATACGGGTTCCGCCTTCGGTAACGTTTTTACGAACCGTTTCAACTTCCAGATCATGGAAGGCATGGAAGAACTGATCTTCGGTCATGTCTGCAAAGAGAGCTTCCATCTGCGGTTTCAGCTCTTCTTTCAGTGCTGTAACGGCATCCTGACGTTCCAGCTTTCCACCGATTTTCATCAGTTCTTTGAACTTTTCGCCAACGAGTTCGCGGGCTTTGTCCAGCAAAGTGGAATCGGTTTCTTCCGGAGCATACACTTTTTCCGGCAGGCCGAGGGCCTTGCGGAGCTCGAGCTGACCGTCGATGATTTTAACCACTTCAACATGTGCGGTTTTCATGGCTTCAATGAATTCAGCTTCCGGAATTTCCTTTGCACTGCCTTCAATCATCATGACTTTATCGCGGGATCCGCAATAGGTCAGATCAATGTCGCTGGCGGCCAGCTGATCATGATTCGGGTTGATGATCCATTCGCCGTCGTTCCGAACAATACGAACTGCACCGATCGGACCGTCGAACGGAAGATCTGTCAGTGTCAGCGCTGTGGAAGCCGCATTCACGCTGAGGATGTCGGTATCGAGCGTGCCGTCGCAGCTCATCAGCATGTTGTTAATCTGAACTTCGCGATGGAAATTATCCGGGAACAGGGTCCGGATCGGACGGTCTGTAACACGCATCGTGAGGATTTCCATCTCGGAAGGACGGGCCTCGCGTTTAATGTAGCCGCCCGGAAAACGACCGGCTGCATAAAATTTTTCACGGTATTCGACTTGAAGCGGGAAAAAATCCACGCCTTCTTTGGCTTGCTTGGCTGCGGTTACTGCTGAAAAAACGATGTTATCACCGATTCCACAGGTTACTGCGCCATCTGCCTGACGGGCGAGAAGCCCGGTTTCGAGCGTCATGGTTTTACCACCGACTTCGAATTCTACTTTGGTTGTACCCTTCATACTTAAAATTACGCCCTTGCTTTTGTTCCGAAGAGCGCACCTTTCTGGTTATTTTTCCGCCCCGATGGCGGCTTTCTTAGAAACGACGCAAGCCCTTTACTTGTGATAAAGGGCTTACGAACGATTACGGATTGTCGAGCATCCGATACAAATGATTATTTACGCAGGCCTAGTTTTGCAATCAGCTCTTTGTAACGTGCATCATCTTCTTTGCGCAGATAGCTCAGCAGTTTGCGGCGTTTGTTAACCATCATAATGAGGCCACGACGTGAACTGTGATCTTTGCTGTGCGATTTAAGGTGCTCGGTCAATTCTTTGATGCGCGATGTCAGAAGTGCAACCTGTACCTCAACGGAACCGGTGTCTTGATCGTTGCGCTTGAATTCGTTTTTAATTTCGGCTTTTACTGCTTGATCCATCTGTGTGGACTCCTAGTTATTATAGTTCTCTCTCAAAAGTAAGAGCGGGACTATACGGACCGCCCCTCACCATGTAAAGCACTGTTTCTTCAGGTTTTAACGTGCAATTTCCAACCGCTGAAAAAGATTTTTCCAAGGATTGGAACCCCGTCATTTCACCCCGATAACGGTTCCTTCCGCCCCGGTACGGAAGGAATAGACCTCCCCTTCCCGCTTCCCGAGCAGGGCCGCACCGACGGGAGATTCCGGTGTAATCACTGTAATTTCCCGGCCATCGACTTCCACCTCCGTCCCCCCGCCGCAATACAGCAGAAAGAAAACGTCGTTGAATCCGTCAGTCTCCGTTTCAATCAAAGCACCGACATCAATTGCCCTGCCGGAATAATCCGCCGGCTTAAAAGTCCGCAAATCATCCATTTGCCCGGCCAGCTTTTCAAACTGCTTCGCCAGCCCGCGCGCCAGATACGATTGCTCCAGCCCGCAGGTGTCCCACTTCGTCTCCGCCTTCGCTTCGGCATGCGTTGCGCCTTCGGCCGCCGTTTCCTGGCCCTTCAACTGCCGACGCAACTCCTCTTCCAATGCCTGGAAAACCGCTTTCAAAATTTTTATCTTATCCATGAACTGACCTTATACATTCCGGATTCGTCTGCGAATCCCAACCCGTTCCACTCCGCAACACATCATTGAACAGCTTCCGAGGATTGGAATTACCGGTCTCAACGTCAAGCCCCTTTCTTAAATTGAGCTGCCCATATGCTGAATGGCCGAATAAAGGTCTTTAAGATTGAGGCATCCGATTCCAGCTGATGCGTACCGGTCGGCGGATACTCGGCAGGTTGCGGCGCATAGTAGGTACCGAAGATCCGGTCGATGACCGGAAAATACTGTGCAAAATTACAATCCCGGTGTTGCTGCAGCCGGGAATGATGAATGCGATGAATCTGTGGACTGATCGCCCACTTCTGAAAAGGTCCGAGACCGAGTCGCAAATTTGAATGTGCAAAAATCAGGAAGAACAGCGAAAAGGCCATCACAACTGTTCCATGCACCACACCAAACCCACCGAATAAATAAAGCGTCGGCATCAAAATGATAACGCCCTGAACAGGCAGCTCCAACCAATAGGTGCGATAGCTGGAGGTTGCATTTAACTCCGCATCCGAATGATGCAGTTCATGCAGTGCCCAAAGAGGATAAAACCGATGTTGCGCCCGATGATACGCATAGTAAATCAGATCAATAACAAACAGATTCAGGAAAACCATAAGTACACGCATCCATCCGCCCCGCTCCTCAACGGGCAGGAACGCAATCGGAACGAATGTAAACCAGAGCGCAAGCCCTCCGATGCCCAGCACTTTAAAGAGCGCCATATAACAGAGGTTTCTAAAACGGCCGCCAAGGCCCTGATGCTTTTCCGCCGGAATCCAGCATTCGAGCACCGACACCACCGCAATGGCCAACAAGGCATAGGTGATGCTCCGACCATCATTCAAAAGAAACTGTTTCCAATATGCCAACCAGGAATTCATCACACGCTCCATTCAACCATTAACACCGGACTGCTGTTAAAACCCCGCCGCCTCAACCAGAAAATACAGCGAACTTTCCAAAGAAGCTCCCCCCAAAAAAAAGACGACGAAGTATCTGCTGAATAACTCCACCACCTTTCAACTCATCCGGGATGCGGCATCCCGGTTTTTTTTAATATCCTCTAAAACCATGCACCCCTACAAGGAGAGCACACGGATATTGCGGTATTCCACTCTCATGACCGATCCATTATGAATTTGAAAACCGATGGTCCCTTCGCGGGAAGCCTTTGGATCGGAATCGACAAAATCCATAATCTTTGTGCCGTTAATCCAATACTCCAACCGGGTGCCGCGCGCCCGAATGGTCATGCGATTCCAGTCGTCTTCTTTGTACACTTCGTTGATCAGGTTCGAATCCGCGAGAACGCGTAACGACGGACGGGCATACCAATCCCCGAGCGATCCTCGGAAATTCCGTCTCCCCGGCCGATGATACGCCGCATCGAACTCATAGCCTGAAGGCGCTTCAAAGGTGGTCTTCCCTCGTTTGTCTTCAAACTGAAAGGGCTGCACCCGATAGTATATTCCGGTGTTCCGGCTCTTGTCGCCCGTCAGCTTCATCTCGCACGTAAACACAAAATCGCCAAATTGCCGCTTCGTATAGATCCATTCCGGAATCTTGATTTTCTCCCCGCCGGTATCCCCGACAATACAGTCTTCTTCAAGCCCCCAATGCTCCGACGGCCCGCACCACGCCTCCAGCGTTCCGCCCTCTAATAAATCAATCACGCCGGCACCCGCAACATTCGGCTCAACCGCGTCATTCGCATTCTGAGCAACCGCCAGTCCCGGCGCCGCCAGACAGAGACATAAAAACAGATTCAATCCATATTTCATCGCGCAACTCCTAACCCGTTTATCCGTTGAAAACATACACCTTTAAAACAGGAAAAAGTTATATCCACTTTTCCCTCCTCCATCGAGAAAATGGTCTAAAAGAGTTTCCTTCAGATACCAACGGCAATCTATCGGAGAAAAAGTAGAAAATATTACGGCGCGTCACGCCATATTGAGCAACTTTCCAAAGGTTGGAATTCAACGGTATTGATAAATTTCACTGTCAGATCAGCGAACGGGCGGCTTTCCAGCTAAAGGGTCAGCACCATTTTCCCGATGTGCTTCTTTTCTAAAAACAGGGTCTGGGCTTCCGCGATTTGTTCCAACGGGAAGACGTGATCAACGAGCGGTGAAATCCTGCCCTGTTCGATGAGCTGAACCAAATTCCCGAACACCTCTTGTTCAAGAATGGTGCAACCAAAGAAACTGAGATCTTTGAGGTATAAGGTTCGGATATCCAATTCGACAAACGGTCCGCCAATGGCTCCCGAAACAGCATATCGGCCTTTTGAGCGCAGCACCTCCAGCAAATTGGGCCACTGTTTCCCGGCAACAAGATCAATCACGACATCGACACGCTCCCTGCCCGGTTTTTCCAACAGATCGTCATTTCTGAAAACCACTTCATCTGCGCCGAGATCAGCAATCAGTTTCGCCTTCTTCTGACTGGTCACAGCAATCACATATGCCCCGCGGGCCTTTGCCAACTGGAGAGCGGCGGAACCGACGCCTCCCGATGCGCCGGTAATCAGAACGGTATCGGTCGATTTAACATGGGCGCGCGTCAGCATGTTTTCGGCGGTTGAATAGGAACAGGGAAAGGTGGCGAGTTCGACATCGGTAAGGTCGCATTCCACACGATACGCGTGCCGACTGGCAACAACGGTATATTCTGCAAAACCGCCATCGCATTCGGAGCCGAAATAGCCCGGAGTACTGAGTTCGTTCCCGGCGATTTCGGTGAGGCAGGGTTCAATGAGTACGCGTTCGCCGAGACGGCTGGAATCGACCAGATCTCCAACCGCAACAATATGGCCGCAAACATCTGCACCCTGAATCCGCGGAAAAGTTAATTCACTCCCCGTCCACGTTGCATCAGAAGCATCGCCGTCACTTTTTGAATACCACCCGATTCGGGTATTTATATCGGTGTTATTCACCCCTGCCGCAGCAACTTTGACCAAAACATCGGTCGAGTCCGGCGAAGGTACAGACAGATTTTCATTGAGTATGAGCTGCTCCGTTCCGCCGTGACCGATCAACTGAACTCCGCGCATGGTTTTATTAATCGACTTCATTATTGAGTTCCTCTTCGTTCTGTTTTGCGCGCGAATTGCCGAGTTCTTCAATAATTTCGCGGACGGCCTTGCCGAGTTTACTTAATTCATCGGGTTTGATGATGAAGGGCGGCATGAGATAAATCAGTTTACCAAACGGGCGCACCCACACGCCTTTTTCCACAAAGCGCGGTTGAATGGTGGCCAGATCGACCGGCTCATTGAGTTCAACCACGCCGATGGCCCCCAGACAGCGGACCTCTTTCACCCCCGGCAAACTTGCACATGGAGCAAGTTCTGCGGTCAGCTGTTTTTCAATGGCATTCACGCGTTCCTGCCACGGGGATTCCAACAGCAGATCAATGCTGGCATTTGCAACCGCGCAGGCCAGCGGATTGCCCATGAAAGTCGGGCCGTGCATGAAAACGCCGGGCTCACCCCTGCTGATCGTTTCGGCCACATGATCGGTGGCCAGCGTGGCGGCGAAGCTCATATAGCCGCCGGTGACGGCTTTCCCCAGACACAGAATGTCAGGAGAAATTCCGGCGTGTTCGCAGGCAAACAATTTCCCGGAGCGACCGAAGCCGGTGGCAATTTCGTCAACAATCAGCAATACATCAAACCGGTCGCAGAGCGCACGCAGCGCTTTAAGATATTCCGGCGAATAAAACCACATTCCCCCGGCTCCTTGCGCCACCGGCTCAAGAATAACGGCGACCAGCTCGCCAGCGTGTTGTTCCAGAATCGAGCGCATCGATTTAATATCCGTTTCGTCCCAGACATCGCCGAAACGAATGCGCGGTTGATCGGCAAAAAAGTGAATCGGCAGGCTGCCCTTAAACATTCCGTGCATGCCGGTGACCGGGTCGCAAACCGACATGGCGTGCCAGGTGTCGCCATGATAGCCCGACCGGATTGTGGCGAATTTATTTTTTCCGCTCAGCCCTTTAGCCCCCCAATACTGCATCGCCATTTTCATGGCCACTTCAACCGATACCGATCCCGAATCGCAAAAGAATACTTTCTGCAAAGGCTCCGGAGTCAGAGCAACCAGTTTCCGGGCGAGAACGACGGCCGGCTCATGGGTCAGCCCGCCGAACATGACGTGCGCCATTTTCTGGAGCTGCTCTTCGATTGCTTTGTTCAGACGCGGGTGATTATAGCCGTGAATGGCAGCCCACCAGGAGGACATACCATCGATCAGTTGCCGTCCGTCCGAGAGATAAAGGGAACACCCTTTCGCGCGCTCCACCGGAATAAAATTCTGATCTCCGCACATGGAGCTGTAGGGATGGCAGATGTGCCGCCGGTCGGTTTCAATGAGTTGTTTTGTGTTCATGCTGAATTGCTCAATTTTGTGCTTCGCAAAGAACATATGGGAACAGAACCAGCAGACGCTGGCAATTCAAATCCGGAGTGTCCACTCCGGATTAATCCAGCTGTTCCCTTGCGTCCCTCTCTGCAGTCCGATACGTTTTCACGCTTAATTTCTGAGGAAAATTAGATTTTTCCTTTTTTTCGCTACGTGTAAATCCATTTTACACGTGTCTGGCACCCCTGATTTTCAGGCGGTTGAACAATAACAATAGGGAGTATGGTTTGCGTTTATTTGAACGTGCAGGAATAAAGACACTATTAACAATTATAATTACAACAGGAAGCCTGGCGGCTTATGGAGGGATTCCTGCCGGTGAGGTGGTAAAGGACGCCACCGGAATTGATATCGGCACATTGGATATCGGGGGCGCCATACGCGTCAACTATATCTACGGCAGCGATTACGGCGATTCCCCCGGTCCTTCCCGCGGCGACCACGGCGGCAATTTCGAGATGGATACCTACCGCATTAATCTCGACTGGAAAAAAGACGACTGGATCAGCAAGTTTGAATACCGCTGGTACAATGGATTAAACTTCATTCACACCGCCTGGCTGGGCTACAACTTCGAAGAAACAGTACAGCTTCAGGTCGGCATCAACCGCGTCCCCTACGGGGTTGGAGAGTACGGCCCCTCCCAGAGCTGGTTCTTCGATATGCACTATTACGTGGGACTGTCCGACGACATGGATCTCGGGGTTAAATACAGCCGCACCATGAACAATCTCCGGTTTGACCTCGCCTATTATCTCATGCCCGAGCCGAACGGCAACGGCACCTCCGCTCAGAGTGCCCGCTATTCCTACGATGTGGTGAACGACGGCTCCGTTAACGGTCAGTATAAAGAACGCAATCAGTTCAACGGCCGGATGATTTATTCCATCTTTTCGGATTCCGTTCCAACGGATATCGGATTTTCGCTACAGGCGGGCCAGCTGATTGCAAATGATAATTCGACGGCTGACGACACCTGGGCCTTTGCCGGAGCCATACACAGCTCCTCAACCTACGGGGCCTGGAAATTATTGATGCAGCTCTCGCACTATGACTACGGAGCAGACTTCAATAATCCGGCCGCCTCGGATGATCTGATCACCATGGGGGCTTACGATTATGCCGCGCCGGTCGCAACCGTCGGAACCATCCCGGCCATATCCGTGGGATATGTGTGGGATATTGAGCGCTACGACTGGATCGACTCCGTTACGTTCTTCGGAGAAGCCAGCGCCATCCTCAAAAATGGAGAAAGCAATTCCGGCGTATCGCTGAACGACAGCTTCATGAACACCTTCGGTGCGGCAATCGCCTCGGGCGGCTGGTATTCCTACGTTGAATACGCCCATGCCAGCGGAAACTATTTCATTGGACCGGACGGTGATTTCGGCGCCAACACCGATGACCAGTGGCAAGGACGTTTCAATATTAACATCGGCTACTACTTCTAAACCACACCGAGGGAAATATAATGAATATTATAGAAGTCAGAGGGCTCTACAAAGTCTTCGGAAAAGAACCCTCCCGGGTTTTTCCGTTGCTGGAACAGGGCCTCGACAAGACCTCCGTGCTGAAAAAAACAGGCTGTGCGGTCGGCATTAATAATGCCTCATTTGAAATCAGCAAAGGCGAAATCTTTGTGTTGATGGGATTATCCGGCAGCGGAAAATCAACCGTAATTCGCTGCCTCAATCGTCTGATCAACCCCACCCGCGGCGAGATTCTGATTGATGGGCAGGACATCGCAAAAATGGATAAAAGCGCATTATTGGAAGTGCGGCGTTCCAAGCTTTCGATGGTCTTTCAGCATTTCGGATTGCTGCCGCATCGTTCGGTGGTCCGCAATGTGGAATACGGGCTGGAAGTGGCCGGCACCAATGCCGAGCAACGGCGCGAGCGCGCAATCAATGCGCTCGAACTGGTCGGACTTAAAGGATACGAACAAAGTCTGCCGAATGAACTGAGCGGCGGCATGCAGCAGCGCGTGGGATTGGCCCGCGCGCTGGCGAGTGATCCGGAAGTGTTGCTGATGGACGAAGCCTTTAGCGCACTGGACCCGCTCATCCGTACGCAGATGCAGGACGAACTGCTGGAACTGCAGGCACGGATGCATAAAACCATCGTTTTCATTACCCACGATCTGGATGAAGCCCTGAAGCTGGGCGACCGCATCGCGATTATGAAAGACGGTGAAATTGTCCAGACCGGAACCCCGGAGGAGATTCTGACGGCTCCGGCGGATGACTACGTGAAACGCTTTGTCGAAAATGTGGACCGCAGCAAGGTGATTACCGCCGGGTCGGTCATGCGTAAAGCGCGTACGATCCAACTGCCAAAGGATGGTCCTCGCGTGGCTATCCGGGCGATGGAAAAACAGGGAATTTCCTCTATTTTTGCAATTGATTCCGAGCGCCGCCTGCAGGGTTTGGTGCGTATCGACGATGCCATCAAACTGGAGCGACGCGGGGAATCCGACCTTTCCAGCGTGCTCGAAACCGACCTCTATGTCGCTTCGCCGGAAACCCCGATCGGAGAACTGCTGGTATCGGCCATGAATGCGCGCTATCCCATCACGATTCAGGATGATGAAGGGCGACTGATGGGCTTATTAGACCGGGCCATCATTATTGCTGAAATGTATGATGAAGATGAGAAGGCGTCGGTTACTCCGCTTGATGAAGTGCTGGCGGAAGCGGACGATGCCGCCCCCGAAACGAAGGAGGAACTGATATGAATATCCCCCCCCTGCCCGTTGGCTCCTGGTTTGAAACACTCATCAACTGGCTGACGGATCATCTGGAAGGTTTTTTTGACGGAATCGGAACAATGGTCACGGCCATTCTGGATGCAACAGAGTTCATTTTGATGTTCCCGCATCCGTTGGTTCTGATTCTGATATTCACCACACTGGCCTGGTTTGCCGCGAAGCATGGTGTTGCCATTTTCACCCTGCTGGGCATGCTCTTGATTTATAATATGGGCTATTGGCCGGCAACGATGGAAACGTTATCGCTGGTACTCGCATCGGTGCTGATTGCACTGCTGCTGGGTGTTCCGCTTGGAATCTGGAGCGCAAAAAAACCGGTGGTTGAAAAGGTGATGCGGCCCATTCTTGACTTTATGCAGACCTTGCCGGCTTTTGTTTATCTGATTCCGGCGGTGCTCTTCTTCAAACTGGGTCCGGTGCCGGGCGTGATTGCCACGCTGATCTTTTCGCTGCCGCCGGCTGTGCGTCTGACCAGCCTGGGCATTCGGCAGGTTCCGGAAGAGATTCGTGAAGCTGCGCTTTCTTTCGGTTCGAATCCGCGGCAGCTGTTATTCAAAGCGGAGCTTCCCGTGGCCCTGCCGACCATTATGGCCGGCGTGAACCAAACCATCATGCTCGCCCTTTCAATGGTCGTGATCTCCGGCATGATCGGTGCCGGCGGACTGGGTAACGAAGTCCTGAAAGGGATCACCCAACTAAAAATTGATGTCGGTTTTGAAGCCGGCATTTCGATCGTGATTCTTGCGATCTTTCTCGACCGGGTAACCCAGCGACTGGGCCGAAAACCTAAAAACAATTAATAAAGAACGAAGGGAAAATATAAATGAAAACACATATCATTTCGATACTGACCGCAGTTACGACGGTTACAGGACTTACGGGTTGCAACCCGAACAGTGGAAAAACCAATGCAGATAAAACCGCAAATCTCGTTTATGTAAACTGGGCCGAAGGCGTGGCCTACACCCATCTGGCCGAAGCCGTATTACGCGACAAAATGGGGTTTGACGTTGAACTGACCGCCGCCGATGTTGCGCCGGGTTATATCGCCGTTGCCCAGGGAAGCCACGATGCATTCATGGAGTGCTGGCCCAGCCTGCACAAAGATTATATCGACCGATACAGCGATAAGCTCGTCAGCCTCGGAACCGTTTATGAAGGAACCGAAACCGGACTGGCCGTTCCAACGTATGTCACCATCGATAAGATCTCCGAACTCAACGATTATGCTGATCAGTTTGGCGGAAAGATTACCGGCGTTGATGCCGGAGCCGGTATGATGAAAAGAACCGAAGACGAACTCATTCCGCAGTACGGCCTGGATAAAATTGAATTGATGGCCTCCAGCGGCCCGGCAATGACGGCGGCGCTGGCGGATGCCATTAAACACAAAAAGTGGATCGTGGTCACAGCATGGAAACCGCATTGGATGTTCGGCCGCTGGGACCTTAAATTCCTGCAACAGGACGACGACAAGATTATGTGGGAAAGCGGCAATATTGAAATCATCGGACGGAGCGATCTTGAAACAGACAAACCCGAACTGGCCGCGTTTCTTAAAGCGTTCCAGCTCACGGATGCACAACTCTCCGACCTGATGCTTAAGGTCAATGATTCCGACGAAAGTGTCTCCGAAGTCGCCCAACAGTGGATGCTCGACAACGAAGACGTTGTGGCGCAATGGCTGCCCGCTGCAGAATAAAATAAAAACCGGGAATGGCGGCCGGTCTCAGCCTGCCGCCTTCCCTTTTCCAATCAGAGGAAGGGCGACCGGCTCCACGAAACCTCGGATTAGTTTTCCTCAATTACGACCACGCTATCCCGCACCATTGGATTCGGAGAAATACGCGGCGCTATCCCGCTCGCAGTTTCCAGCCCCTGGACGGATAACGTTTCAGTCAACCGATAAGGAAAAGGTCGGTCGGCTGCGGGATCTTTACGGTCATGATTGGAGAAGAAATACATGCCTTTATAGTCGGCAGGCACATGCCGGTCTTCCACAAAGAGATTCTCGATGAAAATGCGGCGCGGCATAAAACAGGGGTAGCCGAAATCGTGCATTCCGTCATTGCTGGCGCCAATCATATACGGTGTAACCGTTGATCCGCCGGCAGGAATCCAGCGACAGTTCCGGATCACCAGATCGCCTTCCCACGTGCTGCCGTAGTCGCTGCGGAAACTCACCAGATTCCGGCCGTAGAGCGTGGAGTCTTCCACAGTGAGCAGGCCCCGTCCAATGGCATTGAGCCCCATATGTCCGAGCGTACAACGCCGAATGGTATAGGTGCCGGAAACGCCTTGATGCACATCCATGCGGGAGAGCTCACAATCTTCGAGCAGAATATTTTTGCAGAAGTTCGATCCAATGACGCCCCAGCGCGTTCGATCCAGAATATGATTCATTCGGCATCCGATCATATGGAGGTTCACCACATTGCTCATGCTGTAGTCGTACGATCCCATACTCACGGGTTTCCCGGCGGAACCGATGGTTGAATATTTTTTATGCCCGGAGGCGAAACAGTTTTTCAGGGTGATATCGGCACATTCCCGCACATTGATGAAACCGGAATACGGATGTCCCACATCCGTTTCGCCCACCACGTAATGCGTTAAATTCTCAACAACGGTATTGGAACGGGAAATGATGATATTCCGGGACCAGTAGTTATACCCTTCCTCCTGTTTCATCCGGTTTGCGAAAGTCGTAAAAACACCACCGCGCAACGTCAGCGTGTGTTCGTCGATCGGGCGGGCAACCACTTTGGTAATCACAGAATAATCCCAGTCGACGGGCGTCGCAACGGAACCGTCCTTGCGCAGAATAAAACAGTCATGCTGGGGACTGCCGCTGTTCTGATTGAGGCCTCTTCGAATATAAACCCGTTTACTTTTATTTTCCACCATCACAAAACAATCCTGTTCCGGACGGGCATTCAGCTGTTTTTGATCACGCTGCAGCTGATCGATCTCAATCTCCACCGGTTGCAACCGGGAGCGAACTTCAAAGAGCGGTTTTTTATGATTTTCCACATCAGTGTCATCAATCGTGAAACGCGAAGTGCTCCAATCCGTATCGGTTGCAATGACGGCCGTCAATGCCTTGCGCCCGAGGTGGTAAGTCGCACTCGGTTTTGAACGAACCGGCAGACCGTGTTCATTGGCGTGCGCATGAGCTTTGCAGATGGCCGGAAGATCATCGGCAACACCATCCCCCACCGCGCCAAATGCTTCATAGGTGACCGCTTCCCGAGGCGCCTCTTTCGAAAATCCTTCGGATACTCCCATCAACAGCAACACACACAGTATCGTTTTCATCCTTCACCAGCCTCTGTTTACCGGATATCAAACCCAATCCGCTGCCCTTTCACCAATCGGTCGCACTCAATCGTCAGCACCGGGTCGCTCCCGGCGTCCCCCTCGACCACGCAGGCCATCGACGCGCCCGGAGCAAGCCCCTTCAAAGTGGTTTCCGCGCGACTCCCATTTACCGCAATATACGCATCGTAATAAAAAGGGGCAATCCCCCGGTTTTCAACGGTCACGCGTGAGCTCGATCCGGAGGTTTCGAAAGAGGTAATAACAAACCGATAACCCAGCGCCCATCCCGCACGGCGAATCCGATCCCAGTTCTGATACTTCGGTTGGTCGTTTCCGATCAGGTAACTCACGTGATAGTCCGCCGCCAGATCCTCGAACAAAATTCCATGCGGCCCCTTCGGAACATCCAGCGCATGGCGTTGATCATAATCGGAGTAATAACTCAACTCGCCGCCCACGGGTGATTGCAGCCGTTTCGCCGTACCGAAGAAATCAAAGCATTCCTTGTTATACTTTCCATGCCCCTTGTGAAGAAACGAATCGTCGAAGAGCCCGAACGAAAGGTCTTTCAGTTCAGGCACAGATTCAAAAGGCGTGTCCGACTTATTTTGCGCATCAATTGAAATGCTCCAGCACAGATTCGTGGACGTCGCGTCCAAATGACGAAGGAACGCTTCCTGATAGTTTTTATCGGGAAAGTTGAGCCCCAGCTGCGCGGACGGATCATAAATGTGATATTCCCCCCACAATCCAAAACCGACCTGCAAAAAGGCCAGACGCGCATCTGCATCGTACCGCCTCGCGAACTCGGTATAAAACCGCGTCGTAAAGGCCTTCAGTTCTGTGTGCAACCAATCGGGAAATCCGGTTGTTTTTCCCTCCGACTTCGCGGTGGTTTCGTTATAACCGTCCAACGCCTTGATATAGGCCGGTACGGTGGTGGGTTTACCCGGATAGGTGTAATAAAAACGAAGTATGGCCTGGTGCCCATGCGATGCCATATCATCCAGCCGCGCTTCAACACCGCTCCAATCCCATTCAGCCGGATTCTGCGCAACCGCTACGCGATCGAAGGGCATATAGGAATATTCCAATTGGATCTCGGCGCGATCGCTCTCAGGATGGTCATTCCAAAGTACGATTCCGGTCATGGGCCGCACCTGATGCTCTTCGTGCTTCGGCAGCGGCACGTTTTTCCACGCCTCCCCGAATGCCAGCGGTCCCCAGCACAATCCCAAAACGAGAATCACCACCTTCATACCGAACCGCCTGACCGATCCCCGCATTGCATCCTCCGTTATGTGCGGAAACGGGAGTTTGAGAAGCGGGATTTAAAGGTGCTTTCCTGCGGTTCTTCTTCCTCCGGGATTTCCTCAAAACGACGCACTCGTTCCGGGCGGGCTCTTTCAACCTTCGGCTCCCGATCGATCTGAATCTTTTCAACGGTTTTAACCGTCACCGGAATGGGCTTCTTCGGCTTCACCCCCATTGGGAAACCGCGTTCGCGCGGTTTCAATTCCAGCTCTTCTTCACTGGGTTTCGGCATGCGTTTGAATTGATAGAGATAAAAATCTTCAACGCGATTCCGCGCCCACTCGGCTTTTTTTAAAAAGGCCAAACTGCTGGGAATCGTTGGTTTAATTCTGAAACACTTCAGATCGATCGCCGCATCTAAAACGGCCCATCCGTAAAATTCCACCAATTCAGTCAACATGGTTTCTGCAGACAACCCATGCAACGGGCTGTTTTGTAATTCTTCTGGAGACATACTTATTTCCTCGCTGATTTCCAAGTACGGCGCAGATCATACAAAGGTTTTGTTCAGAGCGCAGGATTTAAGCGCGATATTTTCCAACAATTGGAAAATGGGAGGGTTCATATTTTTTTTGATTGCGCATCCTTGGGAAGAAGATAGATCCAGAAGCCCCATAATCCCACCGCAATCAACCCCATCAGCACCGGAAAGAGAATCGTATGAACACAATCAAACGCACCGGGTAAATGGAACGAAACATACGCAAGACCAGACAGCCGAAACAGGTTTGCACAAAGGATCAGCGGGGTACCGATAAAGATGCCCGCAAATTGATACCGCAGTCGGGTGGGATAAATCAGAATGAGCGCATAAAAAACGGCAAGCAACATGAGTCCCAGACATTCGGTTGCAATCAGCAGATTGCGGTGAGTCAGAAAAATAAGCTCATCGGATCGCGCTGCCGGCACTCCTGTAACAGAGATAATTCCGGTCGCGATTCGTGCGGTTTGAATCCGTAATCCACCCCATCCTTTCGCCAGATCAATCATGCCTATTGCTCCGATGAACAGCAGGAGAAAAAAGGCCAATCGAACGCAGGTCGTGCGTAAATCAAACTTAGTACCGGATTTGCTATATGCGGCCATTTATGCGTGTTTTTTTTCGCGCATACTTCAGCATAAAGGCCAGCCCGATTGCTGCAGCCCCCAGTATGCTCCACCACGAATAAGCCGAGGCGGTCGTTGTTGGTGTTGTGGTTGCAACGGGAAGAATGGCATGCAGGGTGGATTCCTTTTGAATATTATAGTCGGCCAGCGTTCGCTCGGCTTCCAACGGCCTCCCGCCAAATACCAGGTCGGGCTCTTCGCCCTCCTTTTCTATAAACTTTTGCCGCACGCTTTCAATCGTATCGTTGGCCTCCACTTCGAGCGCGACCGTTTTTCCCGTCAATGATTTCACGAAGATCTGCATGGAGAAAACAGGTTGCAGCGAGCAAAAGAGCATCATGCTTACGGCAGTGAAAAGGACATATCGGCGAAAGAAATGTGGTTTCAATTGGTTCATTAAACTTATCCGGCATTCAAAATCGTATTTAAAGCTACATAGCAGATTCGCTGCCAAATACATTTTATGATCACATTTGTCATATTACACGAATAACAATTCTTGGCGGATGGCCGGGATAGCCTGACCTAACCGAACGCTTCATTACTCCTTACCAAGAGGGCTTCTTGGTTTCTTCCATGCCGAGGTGGCGGAGTGCGAACTTAACCATTTCGGTGTAGGGCCCGTTTCGGGCGTCGTAGTCGGCATCCGTTCGACGAACGCATTCGATGCCGAGTTTCTGCATGGCGGTTTCGAGATAGGTTCCAAAGTTTGGATGGTGAATATTTCCATCTGTGCGGGTTCGTTCATTATGAAAAATGAACACCGGCGGATCGTCTTCGGAGAGATGATTAATCGGCGAGGCATCTTTCAACAAGGCATCGAGGCTGGCGTCAATCTCATCCCTTTCCCAGTTCCAACCACTGGAAAGTCCGTAAAACGGTTTCAAGGCCCCGTCGTCAAAGGCATTGCCGGGAATGATTTCCCTGATGACGCGCGGGTCGTAAGTCGATTGCATATTGAGCGCAAGCGCACAGCTGAGCCGGGTTGAAAAATGATCCAGCGGATCGGCGCTTTCCGGATTCGCGAGATCATCGTGAAAGGCCAGCCATTGAGAAATGCCGGATCCTGCAGAACCGCCTCCGGCCGCAATACGGGTTGGATCGAGGTTCCAGTCTCCCGCTTTTGATCGCAGAAACAGGATGGCCCGGGCGCTGTCGTTCATCTGCAACGGATAAGGCCCGACACCACTCAACCGATAGTTGATCGACGCCACCGAAACACCGGCATTGAGAAAAGCAGTCAAGAGCATCGGATTGACCGGTGCTTTATCACCGCCCCGGAACCCGCCGCCGTGAATCCAGACGAACAGCGCCGTTGGTTTTTCAGATTCGGCCTCCCAGAAATCCAGTTTCATCGAGGCATGATCCCCACAGGAAACATCTGCAAACGTCGGTTCAACGGCATGCATTCGCGGTTGCCGGCTTCGTTCGCGGGATTTCAAGGCCTCTTCCAAGGTAAGGATTCCATCTTTATTCAGATCGAGCTGTGGCCGGGCTTTAAGTTCCTCGGCCAGCCGGGGTGTATTTTCAGAACTGTGCGCCGGGCGTTGGGCAACAGCACAGAAACTGATGAGCGAGAACAGGATAACGGCTGGGCATATTTTCATAAAGACCTCCATCGATTATCAGTTATCAGAAAACGATCGCCCCCCTTTTTTTCGTGCATGATTTTTACCCTTTGAAATCGTGAACATGCAGATTGAATATCCTGAACCAATTCCGATAGGTTGTATTCAGTCGTTTTACAGAATGAACCCGCCTATGGATGTATCCCTCATTTATCACCGAATAATCGATATTGCCAAAATCGTGATTGATGAACCGCTGGTTTATCTTCCGTTAATCGGTGCATGGTTGATTACGGAGCTGTATTTCATCATCCACAGCGATGAAGCCCATGGGCATACCAATGTGATGTCGACCGGAATCACGCTGGTTTTCACCGCCTATATGCTCTCTCCATTTGCACAGGATGCCGGAGAAGGTTCTTATTTCGGCCTCAGGAATATGGCTCTGGTTCTGGTTCTTTTTCTTTACGGACTCTTTTTGGTATTCGCCGGAATCCGCCGCTCTTTCCGGCCCTGGGTTGCCGAATTTTTCGGAGTTCCCGGACACTCCCTGGTACCGGGACTGATGGGCATACTCTATATTGAACATCGAATTCCATTCGATGAAGTCAGCTTTTTCATCATTGCCTCACCCGTCATTTTTCTCGGCATCATCAAATCCTACCGCCGCATGCTCCACCGATTAAAATGCCGGAAAGAAGAAAAAGTGAAGCACTGCAGTTTAAGTCCGGAAAAAAGCAGTACTGACGAGTTGGATGCCCTGAAGGGCTCCACTGAAAAAGAAGCATCCTAAGTGCTTACCACTGCTCCGGCTCCGGTTCATCTTCAGTTGAAAATGGGCGGCACTGCGCAGCGACCTGGGCGGAAACACGAACAAGCAGCTTGGCGTTGGAGCCCTCGTATTCCTGCTCCAGGATTGAAGCATTTTTCTGAAGTGTGGCGAGCAACTTGCCTTCACTGGCCGGAACAGACAGCTTCATCTCAATCTTACGGCCCTTCAGACAATCCGCCAGCTCATCGAATAATTCGTCAATGCCTTCGCCTGTCAGCGCGGAAACCGCAACCGACTTTGGAAATTGGCGGCAAAGCCGCTTCGCGGAATTCCGCCCCTTTTCACTGTCGATTTTATTAAAGACGTAGAGCATCGGCTTTTCGAGCCCGCCGATCTCATCAAGCACTTTGTGCACTGCTTCAATCTGGATATCGACCTGAGGATGCGAGGCATCGATGACGTGTACGAGCAGGTCGGCCTCCACCACTTCCTCGAGCGTGGCCTTGAATGAATCGACCAGATGGTGCGGCAGTTTCTGAATAAAACCCACGGTATCGGTCATGAGCATCGGTTCATGATTCGGCAGTTCCACCTGACGCGTCGTCGGGTCGAGCGTGGCAAAGAGCTGATTCTCGACATAGATGTCCGCCCCGGAAAGGCGATTCAACAGGGTAGATTTTCCGGCATTGGTATAACCGACGATGGAGACCAATGCCCAGCCATGCCGACGGCGGCCTCGGCGCTGTTCGGTACGGCGGGTGCGCACCAGTTTTAAATCGCGCTTGATCGTTTTGATCAGGTCTTCAATTCGGCGACGGTCCATTTCGAGCTGGGTTTCCCCCGGACCGCGCAGGCCGATGCCCCCTTTCTGCCGCTCCAGATGTGTCCACATATTCCGCAACCGCGGCAGGAGATATTGATGCTGCGCCAGCTCAACCTGCAGACTGCCCTCTTTCGTATGAGCGCGCTGAGCGAAAATATCGAGAATCAGCTGAGTACGGTCGAGCACGCGCGTTTCGAGCACGTGCTCCAGGTTACGGCCCTGTGCGGGCGTCAGATCGTCGTCGAACACCACCATTTTAACCGGGTTTTCTTTAATCCAGTCGGCGATCTCCTGCGCCTTACCGGTTCCGACATAATGACCGGCTTTGATCTGCGGCTGACGACAAATGAAACGCCCAACCACAACAGCACCGGCACTTTCGGCCAGTTGTGCGAGCTCATCCATCGTATCCTTCACCTTCCACTCTTCTTCGTTTCGAAGAACGACTCCAACAAGGAGAACGGTTTCGGCATCGTTATTCTGCATTTCGTATAGTTCAGACATAGTTAGACTTTAAACCACTAATCCTCACTAATTAGCACTAATTAGTGAAGATTAGTGTAAATTAGTGATTCAAATAACAACCGGGGTCGGTCCGGTTTGTTTCCAGGCATTGGAAACAGCTTCAGCAAGATTTTCCAAGGTCTGGAAATCGGCGGTATTAATCCACTCAATATTGAGCTGATTCCGGAACCAGGTCATCTGCCGCTTGGCCAACTGCCGCGTACGGATGACGGTTTTTTCTTTAGCGGCCTCGAGCGACCATTCATTGTTCAGCACCCCGAAGGCTTCGGCATAGCCGATGGCCTGCAGGGCGGTTTGCGAAAGATCGAGTTTAAGCAAGGCTTCGGCTTCATCAAGCAGACCGGCGGAATACATTTGTTCAACCCGCTTTTCAATGCGTTCGAGCAGCACTTCGCGCTCGACGTGCAGACCGATGAGTTTGGGCTTCGGTTTGGCATTCCAGCTACCGGACATCGGGAACGAAGTCCCTCCTGCAACCTTTTCCAGAATGCGAATGAGACGGCGGGGGTTTTGCTGATCGTCCTCGGTCAGTGTTGAAAAGAGTTCGGCGGCTTCGGTTTTTGCCCGTTTTTCCAATGATTGGAAATCCAGCGCCTCCAGCTCCTTCCGAAGGTTGGAATTTTCGGGAGCCACATCGTCGAAACCTTCCGTGAGACATTTGACGTAGAGCCCGGTTCCGCCGGCCACAATGATTTCGCGATCGGATTCAAAGGCCGGGCGCACGGCATCCAGATAGGCAGCAACGTTAAACTTCTCGGTGGGGTCAGCGAGATCGAAACCGGTGTAGTCAGCTTTTTTCCGATCATTGAAAGTGGGCTTGGCGGTACCGATATCCATGCCCCGGTAAATATTCATGGAATCAGCTGAGACAATCAGCTGCCCTTCGCGTTCGGCAATATATTGCGCAACTCCGCTTTTTCCGGAGGCTGTAGGACCGACTATAAAATAGGCCGTGCTATTCATATGCGATATTCAACAAAATGATTCTTCCCGTTAATCATTTTCCGAACCTTCCAATTCCTTTTTCTCGAAAAAATTAAAAACGATGTAGAGCACAACGGCGATGCAGATGGCCGAGTCGGCCACATTGAATGAGGGGTAATGGTAGGAACCGAATTCGAAATCGAGAAAGTCGGTCACCCAGCCGAAACGAATGCGGTCGATCAAATTTCCGGCAATACCGCCGATCATCAACCCGAAAAGAATTTTATGAGAAAGTTTATCCTGAAGAAAATGCTTCCGGTAGACCATGAGCAGCACCAGCACCGCTGCGGAAATAAAGATCAGCACAATGCCGTGCCCGCTGAGGACATTCCACGCGGCGCCGTCGTTGCGGACATAAACGAGGTTGAAAAATCCCCCGATAATCGGGCGGGACTCGCCATAGATCAGCTCCGCACGAACCGCCTGCTTGGTCAACTGATCCAGAAACAGAACGGCCAGTCCGATTAACAAAACTAACATGAAACCTCTCCGGCATAAAAAAAAGCACAAGATTCACGAAGCCCCGAAATTCGGGAATTTCTGTGCCTCTTGTGCCTGTTTTGGGCCATTAAAATCCAGCCCGGGGCTACATTCCATGCATGGAAGAACCGAACGGACGGTAGGTGGAACCCATTCCTTTTTCGATTTCGGACTGTGCTTTGATCGAATAACGAACATAAGGCAACGCTTCCAGACGCTCAATATTGATCGGAACATCAGTCATTTCACAGATCCCGTATGTGCCTTTTTCAAGGCGGCGGATGGCTTCATCGATTTCGAACAGGACATCCTGCTCGTTAGAAAGCTGATTGAGTGCAAACTCGCGGTCGAACGTGTCGGTTCCCTGATCAGAGAGAGAAGGGTCGCGCTCGTTCGAGCTCAGCGAATCGCGGTTAATGGAAAGAATTTCGCCCGTGACACGCTCACGCAGCAGAAGCAACCGATTCAATTGTTCTTTCAATTGCTTCGTGGTGAAGTACTTATTCTTAGTAACTTTTCCGGTAAGCGGTCCACCACTGGTCATTGCAACCGGTGAAACCGGTTTTTTAGAAGCAGCCGAACCTTTGGCTGTCGATTTTTTGGCAGTCTTTTTTGTAGGCATTTTAAAGTAGTCTCCAGTCAAAATTCAGTTCTAAGCCCTAATAAAAGTTTGGGTGTTTATCATCTGCCCCAAACGGTGTCAATCAGCATATCCGCCTATTCAGTTGCGGCTAAGACAGACACCATACAAGTGTATCCGTTCAAATCTAATTCCGTACAATTGTCAGGGTCAATCGCAGCTGTATCGCAACGCAACGCCAATGTCTCCGCTTCGATATAGCTCCGATGACTGGAAACCGCCGACTCAACCTGCTCATTCGAGCTGAAAGCGATCGTGATCCGCTGTGTAATTTCCAGATCCATCTCCTTCCGCAGGTTCTGCACCTTGTTTACAAATTCCCGCGCAAGCCCTTCAGCAATGAGGTCGTCATTCAACGTTGTATCGAGCCCAACCACCAGCTCGCCCTCGGCGCTCACCGCCATGCCCTCTTTCGGATTGCGCACGATTTCGATATCGGAAGCTGTCAGCTCAATCGTCTTTCCTTCCAACTCAACCTCCACCGTTTCGCCTGCGGAAACGGAGGCAATCTGTTCGTCGGTCAGGCTGCTAATCAGCGGAATGGCTTTTTTCATCAGCGGGCCGAGTTTCGGTCCCAGCTGCTTAAAGTTCGGCTTGGCCTGAATGGTCGCCAGTTCAGATGAATCGGTTCCGAATTCCACGGCGCGTACGTTCAGTTCGTCGGCAATCAGACTTTCCAGCGCCTGGATATTAGCCAGCAGCGCTTCGTCGTCGCAAACGACATGCATTTTTGCGAGCGGCTGGCGATTTTTCAATTTATACTCGGCGCGCAGTGTGCGGCCCTGTTCCACCGCATTCATCACCATGGCCATCTGCCCTTCCAGCACTTCGTCGCGCTTGGCATCGGCCGCCGTCGGGAAATCGCACAGATGAACCGATTCCGGCATATCGTCCGTTTTCAGATTCTGATAAATCGTTTCTGAAATAAACGGCGTGAACGGAGCGGCAATTTTACTGAGCCCCAGCAGGGCTTCATAAAGCGTGGAATAGGCCTGAACTTTATCGGTGTCGTCTTCCGTTTTCCAGAAACGGCGACGCGACCGGCGGATGTACCAATTGGTGAGATCTTCAATAAAGGCCACGAACGGACGAACCGCCGCCTGCAGATCGTAACGATCCATCGCATCGGTCACCTGCTGTTCCAAACGGGCCAGTGAACTCTGAATCCAGCGGTCCATCAGGTTATCGCGTTCCGGCACCGACTGCTCCGGCGTCCAGCCATCGATATTGGCATAGGTGATAAAGAAGCTGTAGGCATTCCACCACGGCAGAATCAGATGACGCAGCGAGTTCTTGACGCCATCTTCCGACAGGCGCAGCGATTCAGCGCGAACCACCGGAGAATAGATCATATACAGACGCAGCGCATCGGCTCCGTATTTATTGATCACCAACGTCGGATCGGGATAGTTTTTCAGGCGTTTGGACATTTTCAGTCCGTCCTCCGCCAGCACCATTCCGTTCACAACCACGTTTTTAAAGGCCGGCTTGTCAAGCAGCGCAGTGGACAGCACCATCAACGTGTAGAACCAACCGCGGGTCTGATCGAGCCCTTCGGCAATAAAGTCCGCCGGAAAGTTGGCTTCGAAATGCTCCTTGTTTTCAAAGGGATAATGATTCTGGGCATAGGGCATCGAACCGGACTCAAACCAGCAGTCGAGCACTTCCGGCGTGCGTTTGTAGGTCTTCCCATCCTTTTCAATCAGAATTTCATCCACAAAATGTTTATGCAGATCTTCGACTTTCTGACCGGATAATTCTTCCAGCTTTTCAATGGAATCGATGCAGATCATATCATCTTTATCGTCCACATTCACCCAGACCGGAATGCAGGAGCCCCAGAAACGATTGCGGCTGATGTTCCAGTCCTTGGCATCGGCCAACCAGTTCGCAAACCGCTTTTCGCCCACATAATCCGGCGTCCAGTGCACGCCCTCATTATTCCTGAGCATGCGTTCGCGCAGATCTTCCACCTTCACATACCAGGCATCGATGGCGCGGTAAATCAGAGGGGTGTCGGTGCGTTCGCAGAACGGATAGCTGTGCTGAATCGTGCTCTGATGAATCAGTTTCCCGCCGTACTTCAGCGCTTTAATGATGGCTTTGTCGGCATCTTTACAGAATTGGCCGGCATAATCCGGCACCTTGGAGGTGAAAACACAGTCTTCGTCCAGCGGGTCGACCAGCGGAATGCCGGCTTCGCGGCAGATCCGATAGTCATCTTCGCCATAAGCCGGCGCCATGTGCACGATGCCGGTACCGTCTTCAGTCGAAACAAAATCATCGTTCAGAATCTGGAAGGAATTTTCGTTGTCCGCAAAGAAATCGAAGATCGGTTCATATTTCAGCCCCTTGAGCTCGGAACCCTTAACCGTTTTGAGGACTTCGTATTCCTCTTCCTTCTTATAATAGGCCGAAAGACGCGCCTGTGCCAAAATGAAGATTTCGTGCGTTTCTTTATCCTTAATAACCACGTAGTCGATATCCGCCCCCGCGCAGATCGCCAGATTGGACGGCAGCGTCCACGGAGTGGTCGTCCAAATCAGCGCACTGGTATTTTCAAATTCGAAATCGAGCAGTTTGACGCGAACGGTGATGGCCGGATCCTGCACATCCTGATAGTTCCGGCCCGCTTCAAAGTTGGAGAGCGGCGTATTCAGCTTCCAGCTGTAGGGCATAATGCGGTGGGCTTTATAAATACGATCCTGCTTCCAAAGCTGGGAAAAAACCCACCAGATCGTTTCCATGAACGGGGTATCCATGGTTTTGTAGTCGTTTTCAAAATCAACCCAGCGGCCCATGCGAGTGACGGTTTTTTCCCAGTCCTCAACATACTTGGTGACCATCGAACGACACTGCTCGTTGAAAACATCCACGCCCGCCTCCTGAATCGCCGGAGCCCCGGCAAGACCCAGCGCTTCCTGTGCGAGCGCTTCAATCGGCAATCCGTGGCAGTCCCAGCCGAACCGGCGGGAAACATAATGGCCGCGCATCGCCTGATAACGCGGAATTATATCCTTGATGGTTCCTGCCAGCAGATGGCCGTAATGCGGCAGTCCAGTGGCAAACGGCGGTCCGTCGTAAAAAACAAATTCCTTGCTGTTTTTACGAATTTCCAGCGACTTCTTGAATGTATCCTGCTCCTTCCAGAGCTTGATGACCTCTTCTTCCATACCCGGAAAACTGACTTTACTGGAAATTTCTTTAAACATGGCTGCCCTTTCAAGTGGCGTAAATTCGTAACCCGTAATCAGCCCATCGGCCGCAGTACTGGCCACGTATTACACATTACTCATTACGTATTACGTGATAGAAAAGCGCAGAATCTAACGATTGCCCTCTATATTGACAAGAAAGCAGACATGCCAATTTCCGCACCGGGCGTCCCTTGCACATATAGGACTGCCTTTGGTTTATTTAAAGATCTGCACTTCCGAAAACCCGCTTCTGCGGGCCGTAAAAGGAATATCTACTTTGACAGCGATTTTATTTGATTGAGATCCAATGCAAAGGTACATTGTTGCATCTTTTTATAGGAAGAATTTTCGACTAACAACCGAGGGGAACAACATGAATAAACTATCAACTCTGCCTTTGACACTTTTGCTGGCCGTTGAAGCAATTGCGCAATACACACTGCCGGCTCAAACGGTCAACGTCACTACCTATGGCCTCGTTCAAGACCATCAGAGAACATACCAAGCCTTGATTCCCGACAACGATCAAGACAGAGACATATGGTTACTGGCCAATGCCGCTGGTCCTCTGATCAACACCTCAGAAAACAGATGGTCAAACGGGGGTATTGACGGACTGGTAACCAACATCTATTTAGGCGGCGGTTCTACAGCGATTATGCGCGGCGATGACATCCCATACGCCTACATTGAAATGAACGGCAGCATCAGCGGAATGATCTATGCTCACAGTTCGTCCGCTGCAGGTAACACAACCGACATTGTCGGCAAAGACAGTCCTCTTGAATCAAGCATCACCGGCCTTTCACTCGGAACGGTCTATTCCGACAACCCGACTCCTGCCGTTGTTTTCAAATCAGGTTCAGCGGGAGCGCTTAATTTTTACGAAGGTAACTTTATCGGAGCATCCGGATATAACGGCGGTTACCTTCAAAATTCCGGAGCACTGTACATTCAGGGCACTTCCTTCACTGCAGGCGACTACATCACCTACTACGCAACGCGGAACCCGGCCGGCTACAATGATAACAACGCCAACACCTATGCGATGAGCTACGCTGCATCCGGTCTGTATGTTGAATCTGCTTCATCACTCACAATCAGCAACAAAACCGGTGCAGTAAACGACAGCTTTGTAGGCTCCTCAATTGGAAGTGTTGCGCTGGATGACCCTACTATCACCGAGTCCACCGGCACACCGTTTCGCTGGATTATCGGCGGTGACGGTCTGACCGCTCGCTCTGTCTCCGGAACAACCCGGATCTATGGAGGTTCCTTCATTGCATCGCAGCAGGAACGCTATACCACACGTGCCGTACAACTAACGGAAGACTATACTGCATCGGCCAGCATTAATGTCAGCGGCGGCAATGGTGTAGCAATGGTAAGCGGTAGCGGAGCAGTTACAATCGACGACGGTCAGTTCACCGGAGGCGGTGCAGGCACCGGAACAGCCGGAGGCCCCAATGCTTCGGTCACGGCCAATGCCGGCTCCGGTCTGTACCTTCAAGGCAAAGGCGCCATCACAATCGAAGGCGGTGAATTCACCGCCGGCAGTGCCGGTGAGGCCTATGTTCAGACAGGTATTACAGAGTCAGCTCCTTCCGGAACCGATGCTAACGGTTCGGCGAATGCCATTGGCGGCAGCGGCATCCGAATCAGCGGCAGTGGTGCAACCACTATCAATAATGCCACAGCAACCGGTACACGTGGAGGAACGGCATCAGCATCTTCAGTTGCCAATGCCTCAGGCGGCGCCGGTATCAACCTGCTGAATACCGCCACCACAATTAACGGAGGTACATTTACCGGTGGTGATGGTGGCTCAGCGCGCGGTGATGGAGCAACATATGCTTACGGCGGTGCGGGCGCTTACGTTTCCGGCAGCTCACTAACCATTAACGGAGGTACTTTCTCCGGCGGTCGGTCCGGGACAGCGGACAGCGGATTGGATGACGGAAAAATCGGTGTCTGGGCTCAGGATGCAAATCTTACTATTGCCTCGACCTCCGGTAATACAACGATCAAAGGCGATGTTATCTTCAACAACGCCGCGGCGAACAACCTGACCATCACCGGTGGAACCATCACGGGAGACATCAACAAATACGGGGCCGGCACCACGACCATGGCAGTTTCAGGTGCCGGATTCAGCGGGGCTTTCAACCAGTATGGAGGCGCGGTAAACGTTGTTCTGAGCGATACCTCAGAAAGTAAATATTTCTCCGACGTAAACATCAATTCCGGAAACATGACTTTCAGCGGTGCGAAAGTTACACTGGCCGACAACGCCCAGTTCACCATGAACAATAGCAGCAACACTCTCGATTTCGGTGCTGCAGGAGTCGTCTTGGGATCCGGAGCAACAATTGATGCGAGCTACAATCAGGTGACCACCGCCGGCGATCTTGACATGGGAAAAAACTCAGCCATCAATTATAATTTTGACACGCTGAACAAACTTTCCGGAAGCCTGACGGTAGGCGGCGCACTGTCTGCCACCAACCAGAATGCAAAAATCCGAGCCTCCGGCATCTCCGATGTGGCATCCGGAAGCAAAAAAATCGTCACAGCGGGATCTCTGGTCGGAATTACCAGCAGCAATGCTCTCAACATCGTTGATGTTGATTTTGGCTGGCTGACACAGGTCACCAATGTGGATTTAACTGGCGGAATTACGGTTACCTACGGATATAATTCACTGACCAACTCTTCCCTGAGCGACCTGGGCGCTGCACTCACGAATGTCGATGCGGTGGTTCTCGGAATGACGAACACTGAGTTTTATGCAATCAATGCATTAGGTGCATCAAAAGGTTCGGAGATGTTCCGCTACTCCCTTTCTCAGATGCCGGATACGTCCGAATCGAGCATTCAAGTTGCACAGAAAGTCAACGGACAGATTGCCGCCCGAGGAACGGAATTCCGCTCTATGAATGGATTTGCATCCACCAAACCGAACTTTTCCGACACTCCGGAAGGCGTGGCCGGTCCTCAAGCCAAAGAAAACGGAACGATGCAAGGCTGGATCCGTGCTTACGGCTCCACTGGCGATAAAGATGCAACCGGTAAGTTTGCAGCATATGATTCCACGACTTGGGGCACGGTCATCGGTGTAGATAAAAACTTCAACAACCTGCTCGTTGGTTTGGCTGGTGGCTATGCCCATGCTGATCTTGACGAAGGTTCAGCTTATGATGCCGATATCAACACCTATTATGGTTCCGTCTACTCCACCTACGGCGGCGAATCCTTATTCATTGATCTGGCCCTGACCTACGGAATGAGCGACACCGATGAGAACAACCAGACGATTGATATGAAGGGAAGCTTCGACTCCTCTCTCTTTAGCGCCTACCTGGGTGCTGGATATCGTTTCGACATCGGTGAAAAACTGGCTATCACACCGGAAGCATCCATCCTGGGATCCTACTATACTCAGGATGAATATACCCGAACCAGCATTCTGGGACCTGCAACCATCGAAGACTACGACACAACTTCCACGCTGGGCTCCATTGGGGTGAACCTTGCCTCTCAGCACCAGATTGACTGGCTGAACCGCGGTATTGCATTTATCCCAGAAGTTCGTGCGTTCTACATTCATGAATTTAATGCCGATCCGGATGATTTCACTTACTCCCTCGGTGGTGTGGCAACTCAGTTTGCTGTACGTCCGCGCGATGAAAATCTGTTCCGTCTAGGATTCGGCACGGATATGTGGAGCTGGAAATGGCAGCGCACCAAACTGGAACTGGATTACGATGCCCTCATCTCCGACACCTACTTTGAGCAGGTTGTCAGCGGCAAGGTTTCCCTGCAGTTCTAATCCCTTCCAGACATTGGAAACGAAAAGGCGGTCTTCACGGATCGCCTTTTTTCGTGCATGCCTTTATTCGAAAATGCCGCACTCAGCCCCTCCGTTTCCCGCCTGACCTTTGAGGGCAGTCTTCGAAACAAATAAAAAAAGCCCCTGCTTTCAGCAGAGGCCTTTCCAATCATTGGAACCGTAACCGATTATTTATCGGTCAGGGCCACAATGCCGGGGAGCTGCTTGCCTTCCATGAATTCAAGGGAAGCACCGCCGCCGGTGGAAACGTGGCTCATCTGATCGGCCACACCGGACTGATTCACCGCCGCAACAGAATCACCGCCGCCAATAATGCTGATACTGTCGGACTTGGCAACCGCTTCGCATACGGAGAAAGTTCCTGCAGCAAAAGGAGCCATTTCAAAGCAGCCCATCGGACCGTTCCAAACGACGGTTTTTGCAGAAGCCACTTCGTTGCAGTAGAGCTCGATGGTTTTCGGGCCGATATCGAGAGCCATCCAGCCATCTTCAATATCACCTTCAACCACCTTGACATTCGCATCCGCTGAAAATGCATCCGCAACCGTGTTATCGACCGGGAGAAGCAGACGAACGCCCTTTTCTTCCGCCTGTTTCAGAATCTGTCCTGCGAGTTCAACCTTGTCGTCTTCAACCAAAGAACCGCCGATGGCTTTGCCCTGCGCTTTATAGAAGGTGTAAGCCATACCCCCGCCGATCAGAATCGCGTCGCACTTATCCATCAGATTGGTAACCACATCAATTTTACCGGAGATTTTTGCACCGCCGATAATGGCGACAAACGGTTTCACCGGTGTTTCCAGGGCTTTACCGAGATATTCAATTTCCTTTTCGAGCAGGAAACCGGCAGCACACTGGTCGATGTATTTTGTGACAACAGCCATTGAGGCGTGTGCGCGGTGAGCAGTGCCGAAGGCGTCGGAAACATAAACATCGCCGAACGAAGCGAGTTCTTTTGCAAAGGCGTCCTGCTCTTCAGCGGTGCAGCCCTTTCCTTCTTCTTCTTTATAGAAACGGACATTTTCGAGAACGAGGATTTCGCCGGCTTTCAGGCCGTCAACCAACGCTTTCACTTCAGGACCGATCACATCGGGTGCAAGCGTAACCTTCGCGTCAACCAGCTCTGCCAAACGGTCGGCCGCCGGCTTGAGAGTGAACTCCATATTCTTTTCGCCTTTCGGGCGTCCGCAGTGGCTCATCAGCACGAGGGAGCCGCCGTTTTCGAGCACATAGTTAATGGAAGGAAGCGCGGCAGTGATACGGGTGTCGTCGCCCACAACGCCGTCTTTCACCGGCACATTAAAGTCAACTCGCATCAGGACGCGCTTGCCCTGAACATCGAGGTCTTTGATCGTCAGTTTATTCATGAATTAACTCCTTTAGGGTTATACGAATTCGAAAATAAGCCGCTGACTATAAGCATATCGAAATATGAGTCAAACGAAAGCGGACCTGCTAAAGACTGGAAATCAGGAATAATTTCCCTATTCTTTCCGACGAACAACTGGTTCTGTCAAAAATCCTATGAAACGGATGAATGAGTTTAGGTCTGAACTGTAAGAAGATGCAACGCGTGAAGAAGTTTGGCTTCTTATGGGGTT